>JACXWD010000122.1 GCA_014764515.1 Candidatus Polarisedimenticola svalbardensis
GCAGCCAGGAAGAACGCTTGCGCCGACCAATCCGGTAGGCTCTGGGTTCCGGCGACGCGCCTTGATGACACCGGCAGGGACGTCGAACAGGAAATAGTCGTACTTGGTGATGGCCCGCTGCGACGTTACATGTACCCGAGGAGTGATTACTTCGGTAAGTGCTCTTCAGCGCCGGACGGTACGGTTCTGCTCCCGAACAGGAGTCAGATACTCCGAACCGATCACAAGGGTGGGCGGCCGCAGGTTGTCGCACGGCTCCCGGATGAGGAGATGTTCCCGCACCATGCCATGGAGGACCATCGGGGCATGCTGTGGGCCGGCGGGACAGGATGGGTCTGTCACATCGACTTGAGTGTGGTCGATGGCCGGTCATCCTGGACCTGCGAAGACCTGCCCGGAAAGCATCAGATGAAGTAGCTGGTCTCCACACCTTCGGGGACCGTCTGGGCCGCTACATCGGGAGGAGTGTTTCGCAGGCGGCAGGGAAGATGGGAAATGATTCCGGCATCCCGGGAGTTGAATTCGAGCTGGATACTGAATCTTCAGGTAGCCGCACAAGAGGGCATCTGGATAGTCGGACACGGCACACTCCTGCGCGTCGCCGAGCGGCCCGAGACGGAAGCCGGTTGGGAAGTGTTGGAGCGACCTGGATTCTGGCAGGGTATTCCGACCGGCGGCGGGGAAGATGTGCTGGAAGCGGCCGATGGCACCCTGTGGGTCACGACCTCCGCCGGTGTAATCCAGGTGCCTTCCCAGGCCAGAAGAGCCAGGCCGGAGCCGCCGCTGGTCAGGCTGGTGGATGTGCTGGTAGATGGCGAGCGCCTGTCTCTCGAGCAGCGACCTGATCTGCCCTACGACCGCAACCGCCTGGAGCTGACCTTTGCGGCGCTGTCTTACAAGGATCCTTCCATGATCCGGTACAAGGTACGATCCCGTCCCGATGCAGATTGGGTCGAGTCGCGGCAGCCAGGTTTCCGCCTGATCGACCTGCCACCGGGAGAGTACCAGCCGGAAGTGATCGCTTCCCTCGACGGTGTCAACTGGTCGGCGGAACCAGCCGGCTTCGCCTTCACCATCCGGCCCCCGTGGTACCGCCAGGTCTGGGCGCTGGCTCTTTTCGTTCTGTTGACGGGGACCCTGCTGTACCTGATGTACAGGATTCGTCTGGGAATACTTCTACGTCTTGAACGACAGCGGACCAGGATCGCCATGGATCTCCATGACGAACTGGGTGCAGGCCTCGGCAGCATCGGCCTGCTGGCCGACCTGGTTGCCGACGAACAGATCGAGGAACACGAGCGCAAGAACCTCACGGGGAAGATTTCCGAGGCGGCCGAGGAACTAGGCAGCGCTTTGACCGACATCATATGGTCGTTGCGAGGCCGGTCGGAACGGATCGAGGCGCTGGGAACGTATCTTCGGGAACGGGGCAGGCGTCTCACTCCAGGAGGGTCCGTTTCGTTCTCTACCCGCTTCCCCGATTCGTGGCCGGAAGTCACGCTGTCCCTGGCCGTGCGTAGGAACCTGCAGCGCATCGCTATCGAGGCGCTGCACAACGTTGTGAAACATGCCGGGGCCGGCAGCGTGGAGCTGGGCCTGGCACCGGAAGGCGGAAAATGGAGTTTGTGGGTCGAGGACGACGGTGTGGGCATGCCGGAGAACCCGGTCAGCCCGGAGGGTAGGGGACTCGGGATGGAGAGCATGCGACACCGTGCAAACGAGATCGGTGCGGAGATCGACTGGAAAACTGGCAAGCAAGGCGGAACCCGGCTGGAACTCCGATTCGACCCGCATGGGAAGATGCGAGGAAGGGCGGAGCGCAGGAGATGACCGGGTGCAACCTGCACGATCATGTAGTGTGCCGAGTTTGTACGTTGCCATATGTTCGATAGCGAGGTGCTGTCTTGGAGAATGTGAAACTCGTCCTGATTGAAGATAACCCGCGCTACCGTTCCACTTTGAGTGATTTTTTCCGGCTCGCCCCCGGGTTCGATCTCGCGGCGGTATACGGTTCCGCCGAGGCTCTTCTGGCAGACGTGCAGCAGCTGGTGCAGGCGGGAAAGCCTCTTCCCTGGAAGATGGCGATGATGGATATCGAACTTCCTGGAATGGACGGGATCGAAGCGACCCGGCGACTGAAGAAGATGGTGCCGGACAACCATGTGGTCATGATGACCATGTTCGAGGAACCGGCCACGATCCTCGAGGCGATCAGCGCCGGCGCCGACGGCTATCTCCTGAAACGGAGCAACAGCCGGGAGGTGCTGGACCAGTTGCGATCGATCGCTACCGGTGGAGCCCCTTTGACTTCCGGAGTGGCGCGGACGATCCTCGACCTTCTTCGGAACAGCGATCTGGGCAAGACCGCCCCCCGCAAAGACACACCTGGCGGACTGGATCTGACCGAGCGAGAGCATGAAGTTCTGCGCTGCCTGGTCAACGGCTGTAGCTACAAGGAGGCGGCCGACCAACTCGGAATCACCATCCACACGATCCGGTTCCACGTCAAGGGGATCTACGGCAAACTCCAGGTTCACAGCGTCGCCGAGGTGGTCCGCAGGGCGGTACGAGAGCGCCTGGTCTGAACCGTTCTTCCTGCATGATCATGTAGTAGTAGCTGACCCCATAACGCAGGACACTCTCAGAGTATTGAGCGTGGTCCGAGACGCGCCAAGCCTTCGGAGGGTGTCATGCCAATAAACCGAGTCACAATTCTTGTCCTGCTGTTCCTGCTGATTGTGCCGGCGATGGCAGTTCCCGTGAATGCACAGGTCTGTGGCCGGACCGACATCCCCATGAGACTCCGGATCTGGATCGAGATGATCGATGATCCTGAAGGGTTTCTGCAAGGAGACCCTGAGTTCTTTGCCGATGTGATCGTCAATGGCGTTCTTGAATGCGACGACATCGGTTATGGCAACGGCTCGAGTCAAAACGATGGCCCGCTGGACTGTGTGTTCGATATCGCACCGCCCTACGACCCGTTCACGGTCGAAATCTGGGTCCAGGAGGATGACGATCTGTTCGGTGGGACGCGTGACACCCTGGACGTCAGTTCCGACCTCCGGGCGGGAATCGTGTTCGAGTACAACCCGCAGTGCAACCGCCTGATCAGCACCAATCCGGACATGTTCGGCGGAGA
>JACXWD010000123.1 GCA_014764515.1 Candidatus Polarisedimenticola svalbardensis
TGGAGGAGAGCGACCCTGCGAAGCGGGTCGTTCTTGCCGACCGTCTCGGTATGGATGACGCCGATATTGCCCGGCTCATCACACGGACCCTGGGCGACCAGTCTGACGAAGCCCGCCGGATCGGCCTGGGGACCGCGATGTTCCTCAGGTTTCGGGACAAGCGCAACCTGCCTGTCTCGGCCTGGGAGCCGCTGGCCCGGCTGGCCAACCGGGTCCTGGTCCCCCGGACCATGACAGCCGGCGTGCGCCCCGGGCAGGAAATGGAAAGCTGGATGGAGATCACCCGGGCCATGGCGGTGGAAGGAGAGGATGGTGAGCGCCCGCTCGGCCTGCTGGAGCGGAACTTCCTGCAGCAAGGGTATCCCGGCCTGTGGGACAGCACGGACTGGATCTCCTCCGTGCAGCAGTTCCGCGCCGACCTGGACCTGTTCGAGGTGGTGGAGGCGGCAGCCTGATGGTGGACATGCTGCACAACATGAGCATGCGCCCCAGCACTCGGGTCGAATGGGGAGTGCAGGCGCTGTGGGACGGCCAGGCCTGCTTCAATCTGAAGCAGGCGGCAGCCCCCCGGGGGTTCCTGTACCGGGAGGGGGAAGAGGTGTACCTGCTCACGAACCGCCGCCGGGACTGCCTGCTGGAGATGATGCAGGACGACTGGCGGAGCCGGCCGTTTACCGGCGCCGTCCTGATGTACACGCGGGAGTTCGAAAGCGGTGGAGGTGTCCGGATCGATCTGAATTACCGGAGCGTGACCTGTGTCACCGAGCCGCTGCTGGTTCTGAACGTACTGGCCAGGACCCGTGGCGGCGTGTTGCTGTACGACGCTCCGGCCTGGCTGGACCGGGACCGGCTTGAACGATCCCTGTACACCTTCGATCCCCGCTTCACCGCCCTGGCTGGCCGAAAACGGCGAAGGAGGAACCACGGATGAGTTTCACCCGACAGCAGATCCTGGAGGAGCGTCTGGTCGGCTGCCTGCCTGCGGCGACCTTCGAGATGGAGACCCTGTGCCGCCTGGCGTCGGTGCAGGCAGATTGCAGCGTGCCGTCGGCAGCGGTCACCTGCGAGGACCAACCGCGGATGTTGGTGAACCCGGAGTTCGTGGAGCGGTACTGCAAGAGTGACGAGCACCTGTTCCTGCTGATCATGCACGAGCTCTACCACGTCATCCTGGCCCACACGCGGATGTATCCCCGCCCCGACAAGGCCCACAACCTGGCGTTCGACGCCATCATCAACGCCATGCTGCTGCGGGAGTTCACCGGCCCGGAGTACCGCGGCTTCTTCGAGAACCTCAACCCGGCGGATGAGTTTCCCGCCTGCCTGTTGCGCCCGCCGTCCGGATGGCCCGCCGAGCCGCGGTACAACCGCCGCCGCAAGGGAGCGCCCACCGGGGCGGACCGCATGCTGCAACGGCTGTACCTGCCGGAGGAACCGAAGAATTCTGTGCGCCCACGTATCCGTGAGGACCCGATGCCGGCGGTGCAGGAGCTGGTCGATCTGATCCGGAGCGGTGAACGGTTGAACTCTTCCGGCGACTTGTCCGATCCGGTGCTGCTGGGAGACCACAGGCCGGAAGGAGAGGAGCGGGACCGGCAGGTCATGGAGGACGACCTTTTCGCCGACATCGTCCGGGACATCGTTTCGCGCTGGCCTCCCCCCAAGGTCCCGATCGCCGGGCGTGACCGGGGCGGCAAGGCCCGGGACTGGTTCGCCGCCCTTGGGCCTGTTCCCAAACCGGTGCAGAAGGTTTTCTCCCAAGTGCTGCGCAAGGTCCTGGGTCCGCTTCGGGGAGGGATGTCACGGAAAGCGATGGCGACAGTTCCCGGGCCTGCCGGCAGAAACCCGATTCCCAGTCACAGGGACCGGACGGCGCCGGCCCGCCGGATGCTGGGGCAGACCGCCCTGCTTTACAACCACCAGGCTCCGGTCCGGTTGCGGGTTCCGGAGCGACCGACCCGGGCCCACGTTTACCTGGACGTGTCCGGCTCGATGATCAACCTGCTGCCTTACCTCACCGGCCTGCTGCTGCCGTACGTCCACCAGCGCAGGGCGGAGGTGTACCAGTTCTCCACGGTGGTGGAGCCGCTCCCTCGCGAGCGGCTGGCCCGGGGGAAGCTGACCACCACCGGTGGCACCGACATCAACCCGGTCCTGGAGCATCTCCTGCAGCGGCCGAACATCCGCAAGGCGCTGGTCGTCACCGATGGTTACACCGGCCGCGGCCGGTTCGATCTGGTGAGGAAACTGCAGGAGAGCGGCCAGACGGTACACGTGGTATTGCCCAGCGAGCTTCGCTGGGCGAAGGACCTGAAGTCACTGGCGACGTCGATCACCACCCTGCCCCCGATGCTGGGAGTTACCCCGGAAAGGAGAACGAGATGAACGGGACCGTACATGTTGCCGAGAGCGTGCTGCCGGGTCACCCGGATCGACTGGCCGATGCGATGGCCGAGAAAATCGTGGATGCGGCGGTTCGGATTCGACCGGACTCTTTGGTCGGTGTGGAAGTGGCTGTGCACCGCAAGTCGGTGTACGTCACCGGGCGAATCGGAATCGCCGGTCCGCCCTTGAACGAACGACCGGACCTTTTAAAGTTGGCGTATGAGGCGTACGACGAGGCCGGCTACAAGGGTTTCTGGCAGATCACTCCCGAAATCCGTCACGACCTGGACTGGAAGCCGGTGCTGGGAGACGAACGGAAGATCCGCTGCATCTCCGACGATCAGAACATCGTGGTGGGGCATGCTTCCGGGAGTGCAGCGACCGGCTGGCTCCCTGCGGCTGCGTTTGCAGCCCGGAAAATGCGGGACGCCCTGGGCAGGATCCGCCGCAGGAACTTCGTCAAGCTGGGGCCTGACGGAAAGGTTCTGGTTCGTTTTGTGGAACAGGAGGGCCGGTACTACTGGCAGTCCTGCAATGTGGCGGTCATGCATGCCGAGGGGATGCAGTTCGAGGAACTGTATCGCATAGTGCTGCCCGGGCTCAAGGAGACAGCCCGGGAACTGGACCAGGCGCTGCCCGGCCTGGCCGAGAGTTGGGCGATCGACAAGGTCCGGCTCAACGGGGCCGGCGACTTTTCCTGTGGCGGCCCCCACGGTGACAACGGCCTGTCGGGAAAGAAACTGGTGGT
>JACXWD010000046.1 GCA_014764515.1 Candidatus Polarisedimenticola svalbardensis
GTTTTGTGAACGGTCGGGTTATACCCGGGCACGCTGAGGATCGCCTGGTCCAATGCGAGAATCAACAGGGTCGATGTTGTGGCGTGGTCGGTGTGGTTTTCCACCTCTGAAGTGACGTAGATGTGGTCCGGCTGGTAGGTCACCAGAATGTCCTGGAGATCCGTCAGGATGTTGGACCGGTTGTAGGAGGCTGCGCTTCCGAACCGATACGTGTGATAGTCGGCGCCTCCGAGTCCCCGGGTGCCGTAGGTTTCCGACTGGCCGTTGTGGGTAGTCAGCTGATCGCCGCTGTTCGGATAGTTCTGGTCGAGGTCTTGCAGGTAGCCGTCAGGGTATCCGAGGAAAATCAGGTTGCTCTCGGTCATGCCCAGGAAGTCGATCTGAGCGGCGGCCGCTTCATCCTGCCGTTCATAGCCACGACCGATTCCGGCCCAGTCGCCGTTGGTCATAAAGACCACTTTGGTCGGAACCCCGTTCTGCACCGATCGGTACACCACTCCTGCGGACGTGATGATGTCGTCGTCGGGGTGGGGCGCCACCACCAGGGTGCCCGCCGCTGCAGCAGGGGTGAGACAAACCAGCACAGTCAGCAGCGCCAGGCCCGCAAGCCTCACCGCCCCGGACATTTTGCAATGCTTGATCACTGGCGATTCCATTTTTCGCTCATTTGCCAATGGATTCGAAAAATCCCTGTTTCTGAAGCTATTTACCCGCACCTTTCCCAACCGATCATTTATGCGGTTGGGTTGACCTAAGATTACGCTGTTGGGTGGCGTTGAGCAACGACAGTTTTGGTATTCAATTTGGCAATAATTCTTAATAGTTGTTTTTATTACTAATTAAAATTTAAATTTAGAATTATCCGATTTTTCTGAAAGCGGACCCTGGTTGGATCGGACCCCTGTCGGCGGGAAAACGCTGGAATTCATGAAGAATTTCCAATAACTTGGGCTACATGATGAGTGAACGGCCTCTTTTCTTCCCCGGCAGCTCGGGGAAGCTGTTCGGAGTCCTCCATGACCCGGGAAGCACCGCAGGCCGGGGTGGGTTCGTGCTATGCGCGCCGGGCTTCGAGGAGAAGTTGTGGGCCCACCGGGTCCTGGTGAATGCGGCTCGGGAGCTGGCCGCCTGCGGGTACACCGTCCTGCGGTTCGACTACGCCGGCCACGGTGACAGCGATGGTACGTTCGAAGACGGCACGGTGGAGAGTCGGCTGGAAGACATCATGGCTGCGACCCGCTACCTGAGAGAAACTTCCGGCGTTGATGCCATCCACCTGCTGGGACTGCGGTTCGGTGCGACGCTGGCCGCCCTTGCGGCGGAGCGCGATCCGGATGCGTTCCGCAGCCTGGTGTTGTGGGCGCCGATCGCTCGCGGCGGCACCCACATGCAGGAACTGCTGAGGATCAACCTGGCGACCCAGATGGCGGTCTACAAAGAAATCCGGACCAACCGCAAGGCGATGGCCGAGGCGATGGAGGCCGGTGAGCTGGTCAATGTAGACGGCTACGGTCTGTCCGGGGCGATGTTCGGTCAGGCCAGCGCCATCGATCTTCTGGCGAATCCCAGCCGCTTCAACGGTCCTGTCCTGATCGCCGGCGTGGTGCGACGGGAGGGCATGCCGAACAAGGAAGCGGAACAGCTGGCCGGCCAGTACCGGTCGGTCACCTGCAGGACGATCATTGAAGAGCCGTTCTGGAAGGAGATCAAACCTTACATCCCTCGATCCAACGGTCTGGTGGAGGCCACACGGGAGTGGCTGCAGGTGGATACGCCATGAACGCCCAGGCGGTCACGTTCCGGAACAGAAATGGGCGCAACCTGTTCGGCATCTACCACCCAGCCGCGTCGGGTCAGCGGAATCTCTGCATCGTCCTGTTGAGTCCGGGGATCAAGAACCGGGTGGCGCCTCACCGGCTTTACGTCAAACTGGCTCGCCGACTGTCCGAGATGGGTTACGACGTATTCCGCTTCGATCCGGAAGGGTTGGGTGATTCGGAGGGTGAATGCCGGTTCGAGTGGGTTGCCGATCTGTACGGAGCCATCCAAAGCGGCTGCTTCCAGGAGGACACTCTGGCGGCTCTGGATTGGCTTGAAGCCAATAAGGCCACGGACAAATTCATCGTTGGCGGGCTTTGCGGCGGGGCGATTACGGGCATGTTCGCTGGGCGGAAGGATCCCCGGGTTGCTGGGTTGCTGAGCATCGGCATACCGGTGGTACTTGAATCGTCCGATCCCAACCAGGAGCGTTTCGTCAGTGCGGGACAAAAAGACAAGCTCCGTCGGGGTTACCTGGCAAGGCTGTTGCAGCCCCGCTCCTGGCTCCGTCTCCTGACCTTCCGGTCCGATTTCCGGATGCTGTACCGGTCGATCTTCCGCCGGGGATCAAAGGTAGCCGGTAGCCCACCGGGAGAGAGGCCAGTCTCGGATGGCTCGGCTCGGGGTGGTGCAGATCCGTTCAATCCCGCCTTTCCGGATGCGTTCGATGCTTTCCTTGGTGGTCGACGGGAGATGTTGCTGGTGTTCAGTGGCGCGGACAGGATCTCCTGGGAGTTTGAAGAGTTGTTCGCCGGCCCGTACGAGTCGTTGCTCAGAAAGCATGAAGCCCGAATCGAACGCCATGTCATCGACGGGGCAAACCACATTATGTCATTTCAGGATTGGCAGGACGATATGCTGCGGATCGTGGATCAATGGCTGGGGGAGCGCTTCTCCGGTTGACGAAACGGCTGGTTCCTTACTACATTGATCGGCACGAAGGGCCGGGGCCTCCGGTCGGATTGATCCCGAAGGGAGAACCGCTCCATGAAATGGCTGGTCTCGTTCAGGATTCTGCCGATGCTGCTGCTTGGCTGCAGCCTCGCAATGGCGGATATATGCAAACAAGAGTCATTCGATATCACAGGGCCGAACCTGGCCTATGGCCTGGATTCCGTTCGAGGGGATCGGTCCACCGGCACTTGCAGCTATCCGGTTTCCTGGGGTAACGGCGGACAATGGTGCGTAGAGCACGACCCATCCGGTGGAGACGGTGGCGAGGGTGACGGAGCTGCGCACATCATCTTCCGAGAGGGAGAGAGCCAGTTCAACGCAGGCTGGTTCTGGGGGCATTCCTGTGGATCGTGGAACAACGGCGACACGCTCAG
The DNA here is from genome assembly GCA_014764515.1 of Candidatus Polarisedimenticola svalbardensis. GTDB lineage: Bacteria > Acidobacteriota > Polarisedimenticolia > Polarisedimenticolales > Polarisedimenticolaceae > Polarisedimenticola > Polarisedimenticola svalbardensis. Next base: position 3,147 of record JACXWD010000046.1, read on the forward strand.
GATCCGCTTCAAAATCCGCTTCGATGAACGCTATATCTGGAACGAAAGCCACAACAACAAATTCATGATCTGGGGTAGTGGCGGATACCGCATGATCCTGTTCATCCGAGGGGAATACTGGACCTCCGCCAACTGCCGACCGTACGGATCCGGTTCTTACAGCCGATGTACCAATGATGGTTCGCAATGCTCCGGTGACGGCGACTGTGTGGATCCCAACGGAGTGCAGTACTCCTGCGTGGAGCAAGGGACCTACCTGAACGGTGGTGCTTTGGCGGTCGGCCACGATATCAGCAACCCCTGCGCCGGCCCCGCCCCGGCAGCCGCTGATGCCGGACTCGGTGGTACCGGCTGGTTTTATGTACAGGTAGAAGTAAAGAGCGGAGCCGACGGTTTCGAGAAGATTTGGATCAACAACAACAATTACGATCAACCCAACGCCTGCACCGGAAGCGCTTCCGCCTGCCCGGGCTCTTCGGAGTACGGTTATTCCCAGGGACGAAACCCGGTTAGGGACATCCGTGTTGATGGCTGGGAAACGGAGCAGACCGTAGGTGATTTCTGGACCGATGCCGTGTCCCGGGACATGGGCTACTACATCGATGACATGATTTGGGAGCAAAACGGTTCCTTTGATTCGGTCTGGTTCCCGGGTGGCGTTCCGGCCTGCGCAGACGGCCGCGACAATGATGGTGACGGTCTGTCCGATTTTCCTGCCGACCCCGGCTGCACTTCGGCCGATGACCCGGGGGAAAACAACTGCGGCAACGGTGTTATTGAAGGGAATGAGGTCTGTGACGGCACCCAGATGGGTGGCGAGAGCTGCATTTCCCTGGGCTTCGAAAATGGAGTGCTCGGATGCGGTGGGAGCTGTCTCGATTATGACACTACCTATTGCGCCAGTTCGAGTTCCGGCGGCGGGACCTTGCCGATGTTTACTTCCGATTTCGAGACCGGCGACTTTTCCGAGTGGGACGGGCGCCGGGAACAGAATCCGGGAGATCTCCAGGTTGTTTCCGATGCCTCCTGCGCCGGAGGCAGCCGTTGTGCCCGAGCTCTTCTGACCGCAGGCACCAACAGTGACAGTTACGCCGATTACTACTTTGGTGACCATCCCCTGGAAGGGGGGCAGAAAGTTGAGGAGCTGTGGCTGGAAACCAGTGTGAAGTTTAGCTCCGGGTACGTTTGGCCGAATTCCGGACAGAAAGTCGCGATCCTCAATGCGACTGATGGGAGCAGTACGCAGAGGCGGTATCAGGTGATCATGAAGGTTGACCCTTCCGGTCGGTGGTCTCTCCAGCACAGTGACATCGACGACTGGCTATTTTTCGAAAGGCCTCAAAATCTGGGGACACCGACGACCGTTGCGTTCGACTCCTGGGTGCGCCTCAAACTCTACGCCAGGATGAACCGCCCCGGATACATCGACGGAGTTCTACGCCTCTGGGTAGATGGCGTTCTGAAGGCAGAATATACAGATCTCAACCTGAGGGAATCCACCGAGTACGGCTTCGGCAAACTGATCCTGTCAAGCTGGGCCACCGATGCCAGTGGATCCAACGGAGTCCAGTGGTATGACGACTGGGTGTTGTCCGCGGCGGACCCGGGCGTCGGCTCCGGACCTCCCCCCACCGCACCGCCTGGTACGGTTGGCGGAGTGGTTCGCACCGACACGTATCCGGGTGGAGGTGAGTAGTTGACCGTTTGTCCGGCAGGTTCTCCCACTAGCCCTTGACATCTTTATGAATGGTACGATCGTGCACAAATCACCTGCCAATCCCGCCCGCCCCGCCGTACTGCTCCTGGCCCCGTCGCTTTGCATCGGTGGCGCTGAGCTGGTGGTTTCCAACCTGGCTCGCAACATGGATGGTGAGCGCTACGACGTCCGCGTCGGGTACATCAAGAAACTGGGGGAGATCGGCGAGTCGCTCATTGCCGACGGTTATCGTGTCGATCCGATCGCTCCACCAGGGATTCCCGGCGGGCACTACCTGACCTTCCTGAACCTCAGGAAATACGTCCGTCGCGAGAACATCCGTATCGTGCACACCCACGGGGTGGAGGCGATGGTTGATGCAGCCCTCTGTCGCAGGATTACCTCCGAAGTTCGGGTCATGAATACGTTCCATTTTGGTAACTACCCACATATCCGTCCCGGCAACCGGCGCCTTGAAAGCCTGTTCTGGCGAGGGCCCGATAGTCTGATCGCTGTCGGAACGCGACAGTGCGCATCGATTCGGGAAACCTACGGGATTCCCGAGGATCGAATCTCCACGGTTTACAACGGGGTGGTTGAACACCGATCCGACATCGATCAAGAATTGCTGGCGCCGTACCTGAACAGTGGCAAGGTGCTGATCGGATCCATTTCCACCATGATCGAACAGAAAGGAATCCCCGATCTGCTGGAGGTGGCGGCGGCGCTACGACAGCGTACCGACCGAGCACTTTTCCTGGTGGCGGGGGACGGCAGGTTGCGGGAGAAGATGATCGCTCGGCGTGATGCCATGGGGCTACAGGATACGGTGCAGTTCTTCGGCTGGGTCAACGATGCCGCGGTCACGTTCCTGCCGGCTCTGGATATATTCCTCCAAACGTCTCTCTGGGAGGCGATGTCCATGGTGATTCTGGAAGCGATGGCCGCACGGAAAGCGATAGTGGCAACCGATGTGGGGGACAATCGATTCATGATCGATGATGGTCGTACCGGAGCATTGACCCAGCCAAAGGATGTGGCAGGCATGACGGACGCCCTGGAGAAACTGTGCGCCGATCCATCCCTGCGGGAGCGATATGGAGCCGATGCGGAGGCCGACTATCGCAACAAGTTTACCGTGGACGTTATGGTTCGACGGTACCAGCTGCTGTATGACGGCCTTCTGAAAAGCTGAACCGGCTAGAGCCCCGCGGCTGCAGAGGCCAGATCGTAGCCCCGCTCCCGAAAAACAGGCAGGACCTGGTCAAGAATCTGCAAAAGAAATCGGTTGTCGTCATGGAGTACGATGATCTGGCCAGGCGCGGCCCGTTCTTCAAGGGTTGCCGCCGCCGCCGCCGCCTCTTCGCCGGTCCGGCAGGCCCAGTCACGAACGCCCAGCGTCCAGTTTACCGTCCGGAGTCCGAGAAGTTTGGGAACCAGGAGGCTGGTCGCTGACAGGTGCCCTTTGGGTGGCCGGAACAGGGTAGGAGTGAGCCCGGTCGCCTTGTGCACCACATCCTGGCAGCGGGCAACATCCCTCTTGTATGCGAGGAAAGGCGGGTCCCCGGCGTTCTCGTGGGTGTAGGTGTGATTTCCGAGAATATGACCCTCGTCCCGAATCCTGGTCAATAACTCCGGCCCGGCTTCGGCAAGGCGTCCGACGACGAAGAAAACTCCACGTGCGTTAAACGCCTGCAGCCGCTCGAGAACACCGGGTGTGACTTCAGGGTCGGGCCCGTCGTCGAAGGTCAGGAGCAGCCGATTATCGGCCGGAGTAGACAGGGTCCGGATCAGGAGGGAACGCGGGATCAGATTTTTGACTCCGGATCGTATCGTCCGGATCATGTTCTTTCTACTCCGTTCCGGTACGGTTCATTCATAGTTGAGCCGGTGCAGGGCCGGAGCCAGGACATCCTGGACGGTCTGCTGTTGATCCACAGTCAACTCACTGGTCCAGCGCACGTTCATATTGCGCAGACCGTAGGACTCCACCGAACGCTGGAAGGAGTCGCGCCAGGGCAGGCCGGCGAATTCGAGAACCCTTCTCATGGTGTTTACCGGGTCGCTCAGAAGCGTCTCGTACCGCAGTTCGAAGAACTGATCGTCACCCAGATACTGCCGGCCCTGTTCTACCGCCTCCATGGCTATCTTCCATTGGATAGCCGCCAGGGCGACATAGGATCGGTTGTGGCGCTCCCATTCGGCCTTGTGCTCCTCGTTCAGCTCGCCCCAACGCCAGTTCTGCGGTCCCTGGTAGCCGAGCCACCAGCCGACATTGATCATGGAGTTCACTACGGCCCGGCCGTCTCTCAGGACATGAATGAACCGGGCATCCGGGAAGATCTCCCGAAGGTAGCCGATCCTGGGCCAGCCGGTTGCCTTGAACATGAGCCGGTTGCGCTTAGGCGTGGTGAGTTCCGCCAGTACCTTGCGCATTTTCTTCTTGTTGCGTTCCGTAACATCGCCGGGGACCAGATCCCGGCAGGTGCGACGGAAGCCCTTGGCGTGGTGCTCCCAGAAATCGAAGCATTCCCATGGCGTGAACCGCTTGGCCAGCATCGAGCCCAGTACCGGCACGTCGAGAGCCTGCATCAGCATCCGGTTGCGACCCGGTTTTGCCGGGTACCTTTTGCCGACTGCAGAGAGCCACGACAGGTTGGGGTGGTGGGCCAGGATGTTATGGACCACCGTCGATCCGCTACGCCCGATCCCGATGATGAAAATCGGTTGTTCTAGTTTCATGGCGAGGTGCTCCACCGGTCCATTGTCTAAGGCCCCGGCCGTTCGATGGCCGCAAGCTACCAGATACCTAAAATACGAGCAAGAAACATCGGGAGCGTATGCGCCCCTCCGTCATAGATATTGTTTCTCTTCAGGAGGAATCGATCGTCACCTGCTCCAATATGTCCTCTGCGGGTGGAGAAGGCCAGCCTGTAGCCTGCTTCCCGCACCTGACTCGCAATCCGATCATTGCAGTTCCCGTTAGGGTAGCTGAAATACTCCACCGGCCTGCCGAGCTTCTCCTGCAGGATACGACCGGATTCCTGGATTTCATGTCTCGTATCGGTTTCCTCATGGGTCAGGATGCGGTGATCCAGCCCGTGGCTGCCGAAGACTACCCCCTCGTTCTTCAGAAGGTCGATCTCGGCCCAATCCAGGAAATGACGCCTGCGATTTTTGGCTACAGGATCCGTTGGGATGTGCGATTCCAGCCTGTGAACCCACTGGTCGATCTCGTTTCGCGGCCGGCTCTTGAAGGTCGGAACGAATCGGGAGATCGCATCCCGTGCCGTGCCGTCACCGTCAGCCAGTAGCGCCGGGATACCGTCCAGTCCAGGATCGGATTCGATCCGTGCACGGAGATTCGGGTCACCTCCGCACGCCAGGCGAGCAGCCAGGATCGTCCCGGTCATGGATTCCTGCCAAAAGCGTTTCTTTGTACCGATAAACCCTGCCGCCAGGAAAATGATGGGACGGATTTCGTACTTTTGCAGAATCGGCAGGGCGAATTCCAGATTATCCTGCCAGCCGTCGTCGAATGTCACCAGGCAGGACATGCCGGGGGGCGTGTGTTGCCCCTCCATGGAAGCGGCGAACTCCTCCGGTGCCAGCACACGAAATCTCTCGCGGACACACCGCATATGCATTTCGAAGGTGTCGGTACTGACGATGATGCCCGGGTGTGATGGACTGTCCTGGATTCTGTGAGCCGGCAGGACCCGGTGGTACATCAGGATCAGCACACGATCCTTCATTGCACTCTGCAGTTTCCGGTCCAGGGTGCCGGCGCGGAAGAGGCCGGTTGCAGTGGCGGAACGGATGTGCGGTCCCACTTGCCGGACTGCGAATCGGAAAAACTTTTTCATTTGCCTGGCCGACCCTCGCGAAAAATGCCCCGAATCACAAGTATAATATACATTCCGAATAGGCCGGTTCGGCCAGGCGGTGGGAGGCAGGATGTCCGACTCAGAGAAGAGACCGACCCTGAGTGTCGTGGTCCCTGCACGCAATTCGGCAGATACAATCGGGGAATGCATCCGTTCCCTTAAAATGCACATCCCGTCGAACGTCGCTGAAATCATTGTTGTGGACAACGGTTCCACTGACGAGACCGGGCGGATAGCCAGCGAGGAGGGCGTTCACCTGGTAGAGGCTCCGGACGTTTTTGTTTCGGAGGTCCGTAACCAGGGTGCGTGGGAAGCAACGGGAGAACTGTTGGGCTTCATCGATTCCGATTGCACCATTTCGCAGGGCTGGTACAAGGCGGCACTGGAGTTGCTGGATTCAGATTCGGCCATCGCCGTCGCCGGTAGCCGGCATGTCATCCCGGATAATCCATCCTGGGTGGAGGAGGTATGGTTCCTTGCCCACCACCGGAAGATACAGGAAGAACCTGTAGATGTGTCTTATATCCCGGCAGGGAATCTGGTGGTTCGTGCCGATGTCTTCCGCCAGGTCAAGGGGTTTGATCCGTCCATGGAAACCGGTGAGGATCCGGACCTTTGCAACCGGATCCGTTCCGCCGGCTACCGGATCGTGGAATGGGACAGGATTCTGTGTGTTCACCTGGGGGAACCAAAAACTTTGCTTCAGGTTTTTCTCCGTGAAAGGTGGCATGGTCGCGGCGTCCGACTGCAATATGCTGATGGAAGATGGTCCCCGGTCGTACTCGCCACCGCAATGTTCCTGCTCCTGATCATGGCGGGGGCTGCAGGACTTGCCGCTTCCGGCATTCTGGGCGTCGAGCCGTCCCTGATGATGTTTGCGCTGGCCCTGGGAATCCCGGCAGTCTTCGCCGCGGTCAAGGGGCGAACGGTTCCGCCCTACAGGCTCCCGGCACTGGCGCTGGTGTACATGTTCTACTTCATGGGCCGGGCCGCTTCCCTCCCTGGCGCCATCGCCAGGGCGATGTTCCGGAAAAAGGGGCCGCGAGGGGATGGATGACAACCGACGCAAGGTCCTGCATCTGATTGACAGTTATCGGATCGGCGGTCCGGGGAAGACGATCATCAATTCCGCCCGCTTTATCGACGAAAGTAAGTTCGGTCTTGAGGTCGCGTCCTTCGCACCGCCGGACGAGGGCTTGAACGAGTTCGGCCAAGCGGTCCGCTCGGCAGGAATCCGGTATCACGGTCTATTGGAGACCCGCGGGTTCGACCGTTCCCAGGTTCGTTCGCTGCGGGATGTGCTGGCGGAGGGACGGTTCGATATCCTGCACTGCCACGGCTACAAACCGGACTTCCTGGGCTATCTGGCATGCAGGAAGGAAAGTCAGATCCGATTGATGACTACCCATCACGGATGGATCGAAAACAGCACTCGCCAGCGGCTGTTTGTCCATGCAGGCCTGGCCCTGACAAGGAAAATGGACGGCACCGTCTGTGTGGCCTCCCATTTAATGGACAGGCTCCCTGCAAGGGTGAGGGCGTCATGGCGCACAACGCTGATCCACAACGCTCTGGTGCTGGAAGATTATGTGCCGTCCGGTCGGCGGGCGGGCATCCGTAATGAATTGGGGATTGCAAGTAATGCAACCCTGATCGGTGTGGTGGGGAGGCTGAGTCTGGAGAAGGGGTGCCTGGAGGCGTTGGAAGCGTTTGGTGAGCTTCACGGGAGGGTCCCCGAGGTTCACCTTGCCTTCATCGGTGAGGGTCCACTCGAGGGCGAACTCCGGGCACGGCTGGACGCGAGTCAGTTCAGAGACAAGGTTCACTTCACAGGGCATCAGGCGCCGGTGCAGCCCTGGCTGGAGGCACTGGATCTGTTGCTTTCCCCGTCCAGGACCGAAGGACTGTCCAATGTGTTGCTGGAAGCGCTGGCATTCAGGCTTCCGGTGGTGGCGACCCGGGTGGGGGGCAATGGTGAGATCATCCAGGACCAGGTCAGCGGCCTGCTTGTGGAGCCGTTGCGGCCGGATCTTCTCGCCGCCGGGATGGAGCGAATCGTGACCGGACCAGAGGTGGCGAAAGAGATGGCGCGGGCGGGCAACCGTACCGTGCGGGAGGCGTTCGGATTCGAGACCCGAATGCGGAAGATGGAAGCGTTCTACGAGCAAGTCCTGGCAGGCGTCCCAGGCAAGGCCGGCCGGTGAGCGTCGGCGGCAAAAAGGTCATGTCCAGTTTTGGCTGGGTGGCTCTGGCCAACTATTCCAACCGGTTTTTCCGGTTCATCACGACCCTGATCCTGGCCAAACTGCTGTCACCAGAAGACTTCGGTATGGTGGCGGTGGCCAGCATGGTCATTGAACTATTGTATTTAATGAAAGACCTGGGAGTCAGCCAGGCACTTATCTATCGCCAGGAAGATTCGGAACTCAGCGTCAATACTGGATTGATTCTGGTAACCGGTATCAATACCATCTTGTTCCTGGCGGCCGCTGCCTTATCGCCCCTGATCGCGCGGTTCTATGACGATCCTGACCTCATGCCCGTTGTCCTGGTTCTTTCGTCCAACCTGATCTGGATCGGCCTGAAGGCGGCCCCGGAAGCCAAGCTCCGAAAAAACATGGAATTCCGGAGGCTTGTGGTCCCAAATGTCGTGCCGGTGTTGATCGCCTCGGCGGTTTCCATTTTCATGGCGCTGGCTGGATACGGTGTCTGGAGCCTGGTGATTCGGGCGCTGATCGTCAACGTGCTCGGCACGCTCCTGATCTTCCGATACGCTCGGCATCGGCCATCATTGAAATTCAGCAGGTCCGTGGCCCGTGGCTTGTTGAGTTACGGCAAATTTATCGTGGGGACATCCGTCTTCCTGGTGCTGTTCTACAACCTGGACAAGCTGTTCATCAGCCGTTGGGGGGGAGTTGTTGCCCTGGGCTACTACACGCTTGCCATGCGGATAGCGAGCCTGCCCGTGTCCGAATTGAGCCATGTGGTCTGCAAGGTTATGTTCCCGGTGATGTCCAAACTGGGCAACGAGCCGGAGAAACTCCGTTCGACCTTCCTGAATACCGTGAAGTACAGCAGCCTGGTTGCCATTCCGATGTCCCTGGGGATCGCGGTTTTCGTCCCGCCGGTGGTGGAATTAATCTACGGAGATAAATGGGCCCCGATAATCATTCCCCTCCAGCTGTTGGCGTTTTACGCGCTGTTCCGGTCCCTGAGTTCCATTATCCACGAGACCTTCAAGGCGACCGGGGTTCCGCATCTGATGCAGCGGTACGTCATAGTACGTCTTGTTCTGCTCCTGGGGGCCGTGGCCCCGGTGATGTATTTCAAGGGTTTGAACTCCATGTGTGCGGCCATGGTGTTGCTGAATTTCCTGGTTACGGCAATGGAGCTGTTTACGATCTCCCGAAGAATCGAATTACCGGTCAGTTCCATCCTGGTTACCTTCCTGAAGCCTGCGGTTGTAGCCACAGTTCTGGTGCTGGGAGTCCACAAGGTGGTCGCAGCGGCCGGCCTCCTGGACAGCTTGCCTTTCGTAGTCACCGCCATCATCTTTATCGGCGTAAGCTACGCAAGTATAGTACTGCCGACTGACAAAGTTCTTAAGGCCGAACTCCGCCGGTTGTTTGCAGGCGGAAGGTGAGGTTGCCAGAATCGTGAAAGACAAGTTCATCGGTCTGTTGGGCGCAATCTACACACGCATCCCACGCCAGTACCGTCCCGCCATCAAGTGGGCGGTATTCGGTGTCCTGCTCCGACTGCAGTCCCTGGCAACGTTCCGCAGGATCCGCAAGGGCCGGCGTGTGGAGTTCCTGGATTTCGACATAGCTCATCTCGAGCCGTTCGAAACCCTGGAGCCGGACTCGAGGCAGATTCTGGTGGAGTCGATCTGCAGCACCGTCAGCCCGGGTACTGAACGGGCCGTGCTGTCGGGTCTGCCCGGTGCACGGCGATCCTTCCCATACGAACCAGGCTACTCCTGCGCCGGGGCCGTGGTGAAGGTAGGCAAGAAAGTTTCGGAAGTGGAACCTGGGGATCGTGTCGTGGGCCGAATGAAGCACACAAGTTTCAGCGTTCGGCCTCCAGGGGGCCTGTTCAAGGTGCCCGACGGTGTCTCCGGGGAAGAAGCCAGTTTCATGGAACTGGGAATCATCGTTCTCCAGGGCATCCGCAAGGCGCGGATCCGTCCTGGCGACCGGGTAGCGGTGGTTGGCCAGGGACTGATCGGACAGCTGGCGAACAAATTTGCCCGACTGGCAGGGGCTGGGCGGGTGATCGCCGTGGCCCAGAGCCGGCGACGTGAATCGACGGCGTTGGGCCCAGGGGGCGCAGATGAATACATTGCCCTGGCGGAGGACAGCGGAGCCCTGGATCGGATACAGGCCGATGTAGTAATCGAGGCCGTGGGATCCCCTCAGGCCGTTGTCCAGTCGATTCAGTGTGCAGTTCCCGGGGGGCGGGTCATCCTCCTGGGGTCCTCGCGGGGCATCGGACGCGGTGTGGATTTCAAGCGGTTGGCCCAGGACCGCAGCATCGACATCGTCGGCGCCCACATCTCGGCAATGCCGGATCGGGAATCCAGCCCGGGCCGCTGGACGTACCAACAGGAAGGTGAACTGTTCCTCCGCCTCCTGGCGGAGCACAGAATCAGCGTTTCCGATCTGGTGACGTGGCGGGCCGCTCCGTCGGAGTGCAACCAGGTGTTCGAGACGCTCGCCGCAGGTGGAGCGCACCATGTAGGCATCGTATTCCAGTGGAAGCCTGAATGACCTTCATGGTCGGAAGTTAAAGGAGAAAACGGTGGAACCGCTAAAGATCGGCATCATCGGAGCCGGGGCCATAGCACAACGCAACGCGAGGGAAGCGGTCGCTTCCGGTGTGGCCCGCTTGGCAGGCGTATTTGACGTCAATCACAAGGTCGCCAGGAATATGGCCAAAGCACTATCGGCGCCGTTTTACCCGACAGTCGAGTCGATGCTCGCCAGTCCGGACGTGGATACGGTCCTGATATCCGTACCCCACCACCTGCACCGACCTCTGGGCGTGCAGGCGGCCCAAAGCGGCAAGCATGTCATGATGGAGAAACCGGTTGCCAACAGCCTGGAAGAAGCCGATGCGATTCTGGACGCATGCAAGACCAACGGCGTCGGCCTTACGGTGAATTACAGCTTCCGGTTCCTGCCCAAAATTCAGAAGGCGAAACAGCTGGTTGAGATGGGTGCACTGGGCGACATTACCGGGATCCAGATCCTTCAGCATCAATACAAGGATCCGGGATACTGGACCGGCGCCAGGAGCAATTCCCCTGACGACTGGCGAGCCTCCCGAGAAAAATGTGGTGGTGGCTTCCTGATCATGACCACCTGCCACATCATCGATTATGTTCATTTTATAACCGGTCTCCGTACCGAGCGAATTTACAGTGAATACGGCACACTGTGCTCTCCGGCGGAAGTCGAGGACATCATCAGCATCGCCTGCAAGTTGGAGAATGGAGCGGTCGGCAGCCTGTGCGCCAGTTCCATCATGCGAGGTGTGGACCAGAACGAGGAGAGGATCAGCGGCACCAACGGGACCATGGTGTTGAACGAAGACGGGATTTCCCTTTTTTCCACGCGACCGGTAGATGGACTTAAGCCGGGAAAGGTCCACCGCATTAAAAAATTTCCGGACGTCAGCTGGACGGCTGAATGGGTTCGGGATTTTGCAACCTCCCTCCACGAGGGCCGGGAGCCGGCTGTGTCGGGCAGGGATGCCTGGGATAACCTGGCCTTCATCACATCGGCCTATGATTCCATGGAAAAAGGTATGGCCGTTCAGGTTCCGGTGCTCCCTTCAGTGACGGGGGCAAAGGAGCGATGATGGAGCCGATGGAACCAGCAAAAAACCAGGAAACAGTAGCCCCATACCTGGCTTCTGCGCTTCATGCCTGGGAGGAGCTTCGGTTGGAAGTCGGAGAGACGGCCCTGGTAGCAGGGTCCGGCACCCTCACCAATGTATTCTGCCTTGCGGCACTCTGGTGTGGAGCGTGTCCAGTCATTACTCTGGGTCCGGATGGGCATGTGGACGGTGTGTCGGGATGGGATATTCCGGCCGAAGATCCGGAGCCGACACTGGACCGACTGACGACGGAACTGGCTGCGGTTCCTGCAGTCGCTGCGGTGGACCTGACCGGACGGGCGGCAGTCGCCGACATGTTTTTCGAAGTCCTCCCCCAGTATGCCCGCCTGCTGCTGGCTGGCGATACAGGTGAGCCGCTCACCATCGATTACTATGTCAACATCCATCGCAAAGGTATCGACCTGATGGCGCGTGAGATTGATGTTTCAAGCGTGGATGCCCGCATGTTGCAGCGGGCATCGGCTTTACTGTCCTCACCCGACCGGGCGGAGGCATGTCTTCGGGCTGCGAACAAGGGTTGATGACGCAGACCGCCCCAAACAGGGAGAGCAGTCGGCCGATCCGGGTCTGCATGGTCAGTTTTTACTATGACCCGAATTACAGTGGTTCGGCGATCCAGGCCGGAAATCTGTCCCGTTATCTTAAACGCAGAGGCGTGCAACCATTCGTTGTATCCGCTCGGCTGGACAGCCGGGTCGCTCATGAGGAAATCGACGGCATCCCTGTCTACCGCATCCCGGTGCTGCAGAGCGGCAACCTTCAGATCCCGTTTTTCTGGCTTGGGCTGGCCTGGTTTCTCTGGCGGAAACGCCGGGATTACGACATTGTCCACGCCCATGGCACGCTTCAGCATGGCACCGCATCCATTATGGCCCGGCTTCTTGGCAAAGGGTCGATCCTGAAGGTTGCCATGCACCGCAGTGATATCGCCTTCCGGAGGCAGGGCAAAATCTGGGGAAGGATCAATCGGTTCTATGTCCGACGGTTCCATCGATATATTGCGACCAGCCGTCAGATCCACCTGGAGTTCGAGGAAGAAGGGATGGAATCCGAGAGGATCGTCCGGATTCCCAACGGTGTCGATACGGAGAAGTTTCGACCGGCCGAGGATCGGGATGAAAAGGTGGCCCTCAAGGCAGCGCTCGGGTTGCCTCCGGTGCCTCTGGCCCTGTTTACAGGAATCGTCATCGCCAGGAAAAACGTCGATTTTGTGATTCGCGTGTTTCTGGAAATCCGCAAGGCGGGGATTCCGGGGCACCTGGTAGTGGTCGGACCTGGTGAGGGCCGGAGCGGCAAGCCGGAAGGTCCCTATTTCGACTCCCTGCAGGTCATGATCCGTGAAGCGGGAGCGGAAGCCGACGTTACCTTTACCGGTCGCCGTCCGGATGTTCAGGACTATGTGCGAGCCTCCGACCTGTTTCTTTTCGCTCCACGTAAAGAAGGTATGCCCAACGTGCTGTTGGAGGCGATGGCCGGTGGAGTGCCTTGTGTCGTATCACGGATCAGTGGGATCGAGGATGTCATCGAATCGGGAGTCAACGGGTACGTATATGACCTGGACGAGGAAGATCGATTCAGGCAGGCAGCCGCCGATTTGATGCAGGATGGGGAACTGCGAGCCCGGATCGGCGAAAAGGCCACTCGGGATATCCGAAATCGGTACTCGCTCGATGCTGTGGCCGATCGCTATGTTGCCCTCTACAATTCCCTCCTGAATACACCTCCTGCCTAGCGATCCCGGTAACAATTACCTGTCTCCGATGACAGATCTGAAATCTGGCCTCTAGGCGCGACGATGGCCGGATTGCCCATTTTTCCGGGAATACCCTCTAAGGGGAGCACTGTCGTGTGCGCGGTGCGGCTTGGGACACTAAGTTGATAGTTGGCATCCGGGTTGCAACATTGAAGGGTGCCCGATCTCTAATAATGCAGGGAATCGATCCCGCCGGGCAGAGGAAGGAAGCAGATGAGAAGGGTTTTGCTGCCGCTGATCATGTCGTTCGGATTCATCGGGATCGTTCATGCCCAGGTATGCACGAGTGAGAGCTTCGATGTGTCCAACAACCTGCGGTACGGACTGCAGAATCTTCGCGGTGACCGACACACCGGCACCTGCTCCTATCCTGTGTCCTGGGGTTCAGGCAGCAAATGGTGCGTGGAGCATGTGCCCAACGGTGGTGACACCGGAACAGGTGACGGCGCAGCACATATCATCACTCGGTCCGGTCAGAACCAGTTCAACCAGGGTTGGTTCTGGGGTGGAGGATGCAACACCTGGTCGGCCAGCAACGGTGACATCATGCGCATCAAGCTGAAGATCAAGTTCGATTCCAGATACAATTTCAACACCGGCGGCCAGAACAACAAGTTCATGATCTGGGGTTCCGATGATGGCGGGAAGCGGATGATCCTCTTCCTGAGGGACGGCTACTGGACCGCCGCCGATTGCAGGCCGTACGGCTCCGGGTCGTACCCCCGTTGCGGCAATGATGGATCCAACTGTTCCAGTGGTGGGCATTCCCAGTGTGTGACCGGCTCCAACGTGCAGTATTCCTGTGTTCCCGACGGGACCTATCAAGGAGAGGGCGTATTTACGGTAGGTGCCGGAATTACGACCCCCTGCACAGGCCCGGCCAACGCCGGCGCAGCCACAGGGTTCGGAGTCGACGAGTGGATCTACATGCAGACCGAAGTTAAAACCGGCCCCAACGGCTATATCAAGATGTGGGTCAACAACAACAATCCGAACGAACCCAATGCCTGTACAGGCAGCGCTCAGGAATGCCCGGCATCAAGCACCTACGGGTACCCTGCCGGCCGCGGTCCGGTGGCTTCGATCACCAACTCCGACGTCTCCAACTGGGGGGAGATGTACACAATCGGCGATTTCGTCACGGATGCGCTACCCCAGGATATGGGGTTCTACCTGGACGATATGGCCTGGGAGCGAAACGGCAGTTTCGATGCCAACTGGTATCAGGGAGGAGAGTTCACTCCAGGCTGTGACGACGGTTCCGACAATGACGGTGACGGCCTGGTCGATTACCCGGCGGACCCCGGTTGTGATAGTGCCTCCGACAATGACGAGCACGGTAGTGCTGCCTGTGACGACGGTTCCGATAACGACAGCGATGGTCTTTCTGATTTCCGGTCCTCCGGCGGCGATCCCGGCTGTACATCCGCCACGGACTCCAGCGAGAACAACTGCGGCAACGGATCGGTGGATGGAACGGAAGCGTGTGACGGTACATTGCTGGGCGGGGAATCATGCCAGAGTCGCGGATACGACAGCGGCGCCCTGGCATGTGCTGCCGATTGTTCCTCCTTCGATGAAGATAGCTGCTTTGGATCCTCAGGCGGTGGGAGCGTCAATGCCCTGTTTACATCGGACTTCGAACAGGGTGACTGGTCCGAGTGGGATGGTCGCCAGGAGATGACGCCTGGCGGGTTGCAGGTTGTTGCCGATCCAGGCTGCCCCAGTGGCTCCTACTGCGCTCGAGCTACCCTGACTGAGGGTACTAACAGCGACAACTATGCCGATTTGTACTTTGGTGATTTTCACAATGTTGGTGATCCGAAAATCGAGGAGCTCTGGCTCAGTCTCAAGGTCAAGTTCGATAGCGGTTATGTCTGGCCCGGTTCGGGTCAGAAAGTGGCAATCCTGAATGCAACTGACGGTTCTACCTCGCAACGCCGCTACCAGGTCATTCTCAAGGTGGCGCCGGAAGGGGATTGGTCGTTGCAGCACAGCTACATCGACAGCTGGCAGTTCTTCGAAAAGCGCCAGAATGTGGGTTCACCCCAACAGGTCACCCAGGGTCAATGGGTCAAGTTGAAGGTGTACGCCAGGATGAACACCCCTGGATCCGCCAACGGCATTATCCGGTTGTGGGTGGATGATGTTCTCAAAGCCGAATATACCGATGTGGACTTGCGGCAGAATACCGACTATGGATTCGGGAAATTGAACCTCTCCAGTTGGGCGACTACAGCCAGCGGTTCCGACGGCTTCGAATGGTATGACGACTGGGTGATGTCCGAAACCGACCCGGATGGCGGGGATCCGCCCCCGAACGGCAACCCCGGCACCCCGGACTCGGTTTGGCGAACCGATACCAAACCAGCAGGAAATTAAGTCCGCTAAAATCGGTCTCCTTTCCCGAGCCTGTTCCGGTGAACCGGAGCAGGCTCATTTTATTAGCTTTGCAAGTAATGTATTTATGGCCGGTTGAAAAACTGCGTACGTGGTGGGGAATTACATAAATGTGACTTGCCGGCCGATCCATGGTCCGTATAAATACAATCAACCAAGGCGCAAGGGGAACCCGATTTGAAAAGATCGTCGTTCCCGGAAATAAAATTAGGAGATGGAAAATGCAGAGAAATGAGCGAGTTGCGTGCGGCCTTCTGGTAGTCGCGCTGTTGATCACCCTCGGTACCGGGATGGTGATGGCGACCGATACCGGAGAAGAACCGCCGAAGGTTTGTGACCCCGGCATCTGTATCGATCTGGTGTATGAATGTTCCGACGTGACTGCCATCGGTGCACCGTTCCAGACAAGGGGAGTCGTCACCAACTGCGGACCACAGAAATTTGATGAAGTTTTTGTCAAGGAAGTCATCAACGACAACGTGGAACCGCCGATTTTCATCCTTTCGCCGATCACTCTGGATCCGGGACAATCCGTTGAGTTCTTCAGCGAATTTAGTTCCGATGAATGCCCCGCCACCCAAGAGGCGTTCGTTGAAGCCAAAGTATGGGACACCGGTGCAGCCTGTCGAGTGAAGGATTTTGCAGACGCCGCCTGCGACTGCCAGGTCTTTACCGACCGTTGCCGCACCCCCGGCTTCTGGGGCGTACGGGCCGGTACCGGAAACGACGGTGTGAATATCACCCAGGCGGTGATCAACGCTGCACCCGCCGGAATCGTGGTCTGCGGTGAAACGGTGGACAATACCTCGCTGCTGGCCTCCGGATCGGCTCTCGAAGCGGTCTGTGTCCATCCTCGCGGCGAGCAGATCCATCAGTTGGCCAGGCATCTCACAGCTGCCGCCCTGAACTGCGTTGTGTCCGGTAGTGGTATGGACTGCGACGGTACATCCATCGAAGCGTTGTTCAGCAGCTGCAATAGCGTCTGCATGGCCGGTACCGACGATGAGGCGATCCAGGACTGCGGTCTTGAGATTGATTGCTGGAACAATGGCGGCACCTTGCTGGATACCGGTATGTGCCAGTTGGGCACCTGCTCCGAAACCGGCGAACCGTGCGAGGAAGACGTGGACTGCGGTTACAACCTGGACGGCGGTGAGCTGACCTGTCTCCCGTTCAAGGATACCTGCCACTTCGAGCCGCTGGTGAACGAAGACCTGGGCCTGTTCTTCGATCCTCCGGGGCCGGCCAGCTCGTCCAGAGAGTGCAACAAGGCGATCAAGAACGAGACCTATCTCCTGGACTGATACCGGTTCAGGCAGAGAGCAATAAAATGGCGGGGCCACAGCGGCCCCGCCATTATTTTTATAGGCCGGAAAGTGACCTAGAAGACCTGCTGGAACTGCACGAACAGTTCGTCTTCGTCGGCTCCGGTGATGCCGTCCAGGTTTTCGCCCATGCGGTAGGTCAGCTGGACCTTGCTCATGTGCTTGTTCCAGAAGTAGTTCATGCCTACGGAGGCCCGGTTCCAGGCTTCCTGGTAGTTGTCGGCGTCCAGGCTCTCGTAGCCGGCCACGATCTCGAACTTGTCCTTCCGGAACATGTAACCGCCCTCGACAGCATACTTGTCCAGATCGGTGGTACCCCCCACGTACAACCCGGCGGTCATCATGGAGTCCACCAGGTCGCCGGAGATCATCTGGTATTCGCCGTCCACCGACCAGCCGGCGGCGCGGAAGCCGAAGCTGGCCTCGAAGCCGTTGGCGCTGTCCAGGGACTCGGCGGAACCGTTGTTATCGTCATCGTTGGACCAGGTGAACGCAGCAACGCTAACGGTCAGCTTCTTCTTGCGGTCAAAATCGCCCTGGCCCATCTTGAGATTGCCAAACGGGTGGAAGTCGACCCGGCCGGCTACCAGCGTCCCTTCGTTCCAGTCGCTGCCATGGTTCGCGCCGCTGTCGAAGTCCATCTTGTCCTCGTCCGGGTCCAGTTCGGCCGCGCCGACGCCGATACCCCAGGTCACCTTCTTGTTCCCGGTTGCGCCGTCCAGGCGGAATCCGATCATGCGGTCCGGAGTGCCGTAGTTGTGGTCACCGACGAAGGTTCGCTCAACCAGCTGCTGCCGCTTGGAGGAAGTCAGGGCCTCCCGGGAGAACGGCATCTTCTGGTTGCCGATGGTCAGCTTCAGGCCGTCCCAACCGGTGTAACGCATCCAGGCGTCCTTGACCGCCACCTCGTTATCGCCGCTGGCCTTGCCGACGTCGAACTGAACCTTGGCCATCCAGTTCTTCGAGACGGAGCCCATGATGTACGGCCGCAGCCTCCGAAAAAACAGTTCGTCGGAGGATTCACCGCCGTCCGGGTCTTCCATGTGGTACTGCACCTGCACACGGGCACCGATTTCGATCTTCTTGTCGCCTTCTTCATGGACCACGATCCCCGCGAGCGAAATCCCAGCCAGCATCGGCAGGATCATCGCCACAGCCAGGATGTGGATTGTCAAGCGTTTCAACATTGATTTCCTCCTCAACGACCAGGCCAGCCGGTCGATAATATTCAAAGTGATGGGGCTATTGGAGAGCCTCAAGATCAGCAGCGAGTTTCCTGCGTGTAAAATCACTGTTACGTGGAGGGCGGATGCATTACCTGACGATCGACCAGGGTGGGCACGGCAGCCGGGCCGTACTGTTCGACGGTTCGGGCCGGCTGGTTGGATCTGCCCTTGTCAATGTGGCTGAACACAGACCGATGCCTGGTCGTGTGGAACAGGATCCGGTAGAAATCCTGGAGTCGATCCGCAATGCGGTGCATCGCCTGCTGGCAGCTCATGGCGATATTGAAATCACCGCCGCCGGTCTGGCAACTCAGCGTTCCAGTGTCATCTGCTGGGACCGGCAGAGCGGAGAGCCGTTGACGCCGGTGATCAGCTGGCAGGATCGGCGCCAGGGGCCATTTCTGCCGCCCCATGATCGGTCCCACGAGGAAGTGCGCCGCAGGACCGGTCTCCGGATCTCCCCGCACTATGGCGCCGGCAAACTGCGCTGGTGCCTCGAGAACAACAGGGCGGTCGCTTCCAGCATGAAGGCCGGTCGCCTGGCATGTGGCCCGCTGGCAAGCTTCCTCCTGTTCAGCCTGTTGCCGGAACGTCCGCTGGTGGTGGACCCGGCCAACGGATGCCGCACGCTGTTGTGGAATCTTGAAGGAGGCGGATGGGATCAGGAACTGTTGGAGTGGGCCGGAGTTCCCCGGTCCGTTCTCCCTCAACCGGCGCCGACCCGATCCCGGTTCGGCTTCCTGTCTACCGCCGCCGGCCCCGTGCCGCTGACGGTGCTCAACGGTGACCAGTCCTGCGTTCCATTCGCCCTCGGGAAACC
This sequence comes from Candidatus Polarisedimenticola svalbardensis, assembly GCA_014764515.1. Lineage (GTDB taxonomy): Bacteria > Acidobacteriota > Polarisedimenticolia > Polarisedimenticolales > Polarisedimenticolaceae > Polarisedimenticola > Polarisedimenticola svalbardensis. The sequence goes on from JACXWD010000046.1 coordinate 22,155, forward strand.
TCGGGAGGATACGGTGTACGTCAACCTGGGAACCGGCGCCTTCCTGCAGCGCATCCGGTCCCGGGGATCAAGCTCCCCCAACGGTTTGCTTCGCTCTGTAATCCTTCAAGATGGAAAAGTTTCGTTGCAGGTTGAAGAGGGAACGGTGAACGGCGCCGGTAGCGCACTGGATGTGACCGGTTGCAATGAAGTCCAGGGGCCCTGGCTGGAATCCGAAGAGCCTCCTTTGTACCTCAACGGTGTCTCGGGGCTGGGCTCTCCCTGGTGGGAGCCGGACTTTCCAACCCGATTCATCGGAGAGGGTGATGCGGCGGCCACGAGAGACGGGGTGGTGGAAAGCATCCTGTTCCTGATCCGGGCCAATCTGGATCGGATGCGAGAGTGCGGACCGGTGGATCGACTGGTGGTCACCGGAGGCTTGTCCCGGTCCACGCCAGTCTGCCGGAGGCTGGCCGATCTGTGCGATCTGACTGTTGTCAGGCCGGAGATGGACGAGGCAACATCCGCCGGGCTGGCGTTCCTGACCGCCGGTTCGCCGGGGAACTGGAACGAGAATCCTGCGGTGGAAACGTTCACGCCTGCCGGGGATCACCCGATCCGGCGGAGATACGGTCGCTGGCTTTCCGCCATGGAGCGCTTACTCCAGCGGTAACTCGGCGGTGTCGGCCCGGGGTGGGACGGTGGGCAACACAGGGCTGAGCTGCTTCAGAGCCTTCAACGCCGATGCCCTGTAGCCGGTAAGTTTGCCGCCGTACAGGGTGACCAGGCGCGGCGGTTTGCCTGCACCGGGGAGCAGGACCATCTCCCGGGGCCTGCGGAACAGGTCGCCCTGCCCCCGAAGCAGAACCCGCAGGCCGGACCAGCTCTCGATCACCGTGGCGTCAAGGTTCGGAAAGTAGTGCGCGACGTTTTCCAGAAGGTAGTCGACCTCGTCCCTGGAAGGCTTCGTCCCGTCCGGGTGGCCGGTGAACACCTTTTCGGTAGTGCCCAACAGTCCGTGTCCCTTCCATGGCATCAGGAAGATCCCACGCCGGTCCGACAGGGCTTCGGTGTAGTAGACCCCCATGGATGGACCGTCCTGCAGGACCAGGTGGGTGCCCTGGACCAGGTCGATGCCGATCCTGGGCTGGGCCGGGTCCACCTTCTCCAGAACCCGGTTGACCCAGGGCCCGGCGGCGTTCACAAGGGTGCGGCATTCCTCCTCACCCTCTCCCTCGATGGTTCGGAACCGTACCTTGAACCCTCCCCGGACTGCGGTGGCCGAAAGGAATTCGGTGTGCTCCCGGATGGCCGCTCCAAGGTTGGCGGCGGACCGGCCAATCGCCTGGGTCAACTGCAGGTCGTCGGTGGCGGCGTCCCAGTACTGGAACACCTTGCGAAGCCCTCGAAGCTGCAGACCGTCCAGTCCGCCCCATTGGGAGCGGGGCACTGACCGGAAACGGTTCTCCTTTCCCAGTCCGCCCAGGACGGCATAGAACCCCAGTCCGGCGCGGATCTGCCATGCCGGCCGGGAGGTGTCGTCGTAAACCGGGATGTAAAACCGGACCGGCTTCACAAGTTCCGGTGCGATGCGAAGCAGGATCCGTCTCTCGCGCAGCGATTCTCGTACCAGCCCGAAGTGCCCCGATTCCAGGTAGCGCAATCCGCCATGGATCAGTTTGCTGGATTTGCTGGAAGTGCCGTGGCCCAGGGTCTCCCGTTCCACCAGGAGCGCGCTGTAGCCGGCGGCGGCGGCGGCCTGTGCCACACCGGTTCCGTGGATGCCACCGCCGATGACCAGAACGTCAATCATCGTCATGCCCCAGCATTCCTGGAAGGTCAAATGTTTCCACAAGGTCGACGCCGCGCTGCAGCAGTCTGGCTCCCAGGCCCGGGTCGATGACGTCGTAGACCCCCAGTTTCGGCCCGCCTGAACCGAAGGACCGTTCAGCAGGGAGGCGCGAAACGTTGCAAAACAGGTACTCGTGATCAGTGGCCGCAGCGCTTGCCGCCTGTTCCCAGTCTTCCAGGATCAGGCCGGTCCGGGACCACCCGGTTCGAGCCGCCTCCAGCAGGTCCTGGCGGTAACTGATCAGGACCTCGTCGTTTCCCGGGCGGCCGACGGCTCCGCCGATCGCATCCAGC
>JACXWD010000047.1 GCA_014764515.1 Candidatus Polarisedimenticola svalbardensis
GGCGGCCGTTACAGGCCGCCCGGATAACTTACCGCCATAATGGACGGATATTGTCTATTTATTGGATTTCAGTTCCGGACGGCGCTGGACGTAACCGACGATCTTCCGGAGTTCCTCTTCCGTGAGTTTTCCCTCAAATGAGGGCATTTCGCCCTTACCGGACAGGATGCCCCCCCGGATTGCGGCAGCCGGATTCTCCTCATGCCAATCCGGGTCTCCGGCCCCGACCTCTTCAGGCGACCCACTGGTACAGCCGGACAAGAGTCCGGCCAGCAATACCACCCCACCGATCGTTCTCGCCAGGATCAAGGCCGGAGCATCTGCAGGATTTCCGGATCTTCCTCTTCCATGGCCAGGAGGGTATGGCAGGTTTCGCAATCCTGGGAGATCACCAGTCCGTCTTCCGTCTCGTGTTCGTCATTGTGGCACCGGAAACAACCTGGTGAATCTTCGTGGCCCAGGTGATTCAGGTAGGTGCCCCAGGTGATGTTCATGGCCGGATGGACATTGGTTGTATAGATTTTTGTCAGGCGTTCGATCGCCCGCCCGATCGCCTCTTCCTGCGTGGCCAGGACATCCGGATGATTTTCCGCGTAATACCCGCGCAGCCGGGAGTCGATCTCCAGCGTCGCCTCTTCGTGGGAGGCGTACTCCTGCTCCAGGACTCTCAACCCTTCTCTTTTTATGAACGGCAGTCCCGGGTCCACAACCCCTTCCGCCATGGCGTTGTCCAGTTCGCTTGATGGGAAACGATAGATATGGCTGGGCCGGTTGTGGCAATCGAGGCAGTCGAATTCTCGCCACTCCCCTGCATCCTCGGGCACGCCGCCTGCAGGTGTGTAGAGACGTTTCTCGCCATCGGGCAAGGTCAGTTCCACATCGTAGATCTCGTGGCGCCCCTCGTCGGCGCGATAGCGGATCTGGTTTCCGGGATCGACGTGCCAGTGAATGCCCTGGGCGCGGTGCCCTTCGGCGCCGCCGACCTTCAGCAACAGAACGGTGGACGATTCGGTGTTGGTCTCGTCGGAGGCGAAGTGGGGGATGACCTTGAGGCGTTCTCCGAGAAACTTGGTCGGCCAATGGCACTCTTCACAGGTGTCCCGGGCCGGGCGCAGGTTGTGGACCGGAGTGGGGATCGGACGGGGGTACAGGTCCAGGGCGACGGAGACCACCTGCCAGGAGCCTGAGAGCTTCGATTTTACGAACCACCCGGCTCCGGACCCGATATGGCAATCGACGCATCCGACCTGGGCGTGGGGAGACTGCTGGTAGGTGCTGTATTCCGGATTCATTACCGTGTGGCAGGTGGTGCCGCAGAACTCCGACGATTCCATGTAGTGCACACCTTTGAAGGTCACTACCGCCAGGAGGGACAGGTTCACAACCGAGACGCCGATAATGAACAGCAGCCTGCGGCGATGATGGTCCAGGTTCAGGTCCAGGACCGGCATCCGGGCGCTGCCCGGCTCCCGGCCTTCCTTCTTCGCCTTCCGCCGCTGCAGGAACAGGCCCAACGGCATCAGCACAAGCCCCAGGACGAACACGATCGGGATGACCATGAAGGTCAGGATGCCCAGGTAGGGGCCGCCCTCATAACCGGACAGCTCCAGGCCCAGGAAGAACACCAGCAGGATCCCGGCGATGATCGCCATCCCCGAACCGACCAGCCCGACCGGATGCCGGGTGAGGGACCACATGAGCCGCGACATAAACACCTCCAGATGCAGAGCGCCTATGATATCGCTACCCGACTGCATTGCTAGGGATACAGGCAAATAAAACGACTACAATGATGGTCCACTTGGAGGCGCGGCGGGACATGTTTGAATCGCTTCGGCAGACCGGCTTTTGCGGGGAGATCGAGGCCGAAGCGGCCCTGGCGCCCTTGACCACCTGGAGAATCGGCGGCCCGGCGGAGCTGCTGGCCTCTCCGGCAGACGAAGATGATCTGGCCCGGGCCCTGGCCTGGGCCGATGGAGAGGGCGTTCCATGGCGGGTTCTAGGGAACGGCTCCAACCTGCTGGTCTCGGACCAGGGTGTCCGGGGCCTGGTCCTGCGCATCCGCCGGGTCCTGGACCAGCTCGAGTTCGACGGGACCACCGCCCGCGCCGGCGCCGGGCTCTCCTTCCCGGCACTGGCCAACGCCTGCGCCTCCCGAGGCCTGGCCGGACTGGAATTCGCCGGCGGGATCCCGGGAACGGTGGGCGGTGCGGTGATCATGAACGCCGGCTGGCACGAACACGAGTTCGGCAATCGGGTCACGGAAGTACGCTGGCTGGACGCCGGAGGAACCGTGCACTCCTTCAACCGCAAAGAATGCCGGTTCGGGTATCGCACCAGCCGTTTCCGGTCGGATCGTGGCGTGGTCGTTGCGGCGACGATTCAGCTGGAAGAGGGCGAGAGTGGACGGATCCGGTCTCAAACGGACATGTTCGTGGATTCCCGAAAAACGAACCAGCCGACCCACCTGCCTTCATGCGGCTCGGTGTTCCTGAAGCCTCCTGGAGACTTTGCAGGACGGCTCATCGACGCCTGCGGCCTCAAGGGGCGCCGGGTCGGCGATATCCAGGTCTCGCCCATGCACGCGAATTTTTTCGTCAACCTGGGCAGGGGCTCGGCCGACAACGTTCTGGAACTGGTAGCCGAGGTCGAACGGCAGGTCCGGGATCAGTTCGGCGTCGACCTGGTTCGGGAGTTCGAATACTGGGGCGGCGAGGAGCCTTCAGTCCGCGGAGATCAGGTCCCGGACCTGCTCGACGAATGAGGCCTTGCCCCGGCTGTCGAAACGGACCTGGTCCGCCCCTTCCACCAGCAGGCCGTCGAACAGGGCCCGCTTGCTGTCCACCACCCGGCGGACCCTCTCCTCAAGGGCGCCTCGGGTGACGAAGTTCAGTACATGAACATTCCGGCGCTGGCCCATGCGGTGCACACGTGCGATGCGCTGCTCCAGGATCGCCGGGTTCCAGGGGACCTCGAGATTGACGACCACCGAGGCCACATCCTGAAAATTCAGTCCCAGACCGCCGGCATCGGTTGACAGCAGGACGCGGAACCGGCTGTCCTCCCGGAAACGGTCCAGCAGCTTGGAACGGGCCGTGCTGTTGAGCCCGCCGTGAAAGATCTCCGTCCTTTCGCCGCGCCTTCCCAGGAGTCCGCCCATGGCATACCTGGTCAACCGCAGCATCCGCTCCCACTGGCTGAACACCACCACCTTGACGGTGGATCCGTCAAGAATCTCCTCCAGGACGTCGACGAATTCCTGGAGCTTGGGGGAATGCAGCGCGGCGATGTCCGGCTCTTCTCCCGGTCGGGCCGCCCCGATCATGTCCTCGAACCGGGCCCACGAATATTGAGCCAGGCCGTTGCAGAGAATCCTCATGGAGGTCAGGGTCTGGAGAAGGATCCGCCCCTCCATCGCTCCCAGTACGCCGCCGCCGGCCAGCAACCTGGCGATCTTGGCGGCGAGGCGCCGGTACGGTCGCATCTGGGCAGGAGTCATATCGATCCAGAAGGTGTTGTCGGTCCGGTCGGGCAGTTGGTCCAGCACCATGCTGCGCTCCCTTCGGAGGAAAAACGGCTTCAACCTGGCCCGGAGGAGTTCCAGATCCTCGTAGGCAACGATCCGGTCTTCCTGATCGGTAACCGCATGGAACGGCAGAAGGCGCCATCGGGGCCCCAGCGCCCTGGGGTGAAGGAACTCAACCAGGGAGTGCAGTTCGGTGAGCCTGTTCTCAAGCGGTGTGCCGGTAAGGATGAACGCATACGGGCTGCGCAGCCGCTTCATGGCCCGGGCTGTCTTCGTCTCCCAGTTTTTGATCCTCTGGGCCTCATCCAGGATGACCAGGTCCGGGCCTGCCGCTCGCAGGAGGTCCAGGTCCCTGAGAACCAGTTCGTAGTTGATCACCAGGAACCGTGATCGCCAGCTCTCGTAGGAAGCCAGCCTGCCCGACTTGCGTCCATCCACCACTTCAGCCCGTTCACCGCAGACCTTGTCGATTTCGTCCCGCCACTGGTGCTTCAGGGAAGCAGGACAGACAACCAGGCATTTCCTGACTCCCCGGGTTTTGCGCAGCAGCAGGGCGGCTGCCACCGCCTGCACCGTCTTTCCCAGCCCCATGTCGTCGGCCAGCAGCGCCCGGGTCGTCCCCGCCAGAAAACGAACGCCTACCTCCTGGTAGGGATGGAGCGTGATGTTCAGGCGGGAGATCAACTGGTCCCAGTCGCCGGCGCCACCAGGCGTCGGGTACGGTTCACCAGCCGTCGCCAGGATCGGTGCGGCCTGGTCTGTGCGTTGCAACAGGTCGGGAGTGAGATCCAGATTCCAGCCGTTCTCCCCTGCCGCCCGGCGCACCGCTTCCAGTGCCTGCCGTATCCAGGTCGCCACCGGCATGTCGTCGGGAGCCGGCCGTATCCAGCCGTCCTCTCCGAACCAGGAGACCAGGTCGCCTGGAGCCGCGCCCGGAGGAAGTACCATGCGAACTTCCTGAGCCGGCTCGGGAGTTCCCTGCATCCAGACCCTCGGACTGTAGAACAGCGACAAGGTACGCTGTGGCCAGTCCTTCTTTTTGCGGGAGTACCACTGCCTCACCCGCTCGATATGTTTGCAGGTACCCAGCTCGTTCTTCTGGTAATCGGGGCAGGTGCAGTTGCCGTGTACCCCCTTCTCACCCCGGAGGACGACCTCGTAGGAAGAATGGGATCCTTTCCGGCCGACCTGGAACCTTGGTGGCATGCCGTCGGAAGGGAGAGGCCGGACATCCTTCTTTTCCATGCGTGCACGGTGCTTGCGCTCGCGTATCTCTGTCTGAATCGCAAGGGAAACCCTCTCCTCCCGGGTCAGGGTGCGGTCCTCGCCGCCGAGTATCACGAACCCCGGCTGACTGGGAGCCTTCTGTACGATCCGGCCCTCCCCTCGGGCCCTGCGGCCGGCGTGCTTGCGGCGGCGTCCCCTGGCCTCATCTTCCGTGGCCGTCATCATGGGGAAGCGCAACGCCTCCAGCGCCGCCACGGCATGACGGCAGGCCTGGCCATCTTCCTGGGAGCAGGTGCACAGATGTTCCACGACCCCGTTGCGAATCGCGATCTCCACGGCGTGAGGCGCCGACCGATTGCCTCGAACCTCGGCCATGACACCGGAGCCGTCCGGTGTCAGGCGCAGGCTTTCCACCCGGCCCAGGAGGGCGTATTTACGGCCGGTCCGGGCAATCGCAGCGCCGGCCCACCGTTCCAGGTCCAGGTTGAGCAGTATCGGATCCGCAGGCGGGAGGGGCACACGCGGCCCTTCGGAGCGACGGCCCGGTCCGGTTCCGTGCTTACCGTTGTGGTGATTTTCACGCGGCATAACGAGTTAGTTTGCACCAACTCCGCCTCCGGATGCAACCACCCGGTTCCTTGCCGCTGCCGCCGCGAACGATTAGGATCGCATCCACGGACCACGGAGTATGACCATGCCCGATCAGAGACAAGCCCTGGCGAGCCGGTTCGCCGCATATCTCGGAACGATCCATCCCGCCGTTATGCGGGACGCGGAGCCGATCCTCGCCGATCTCCTTCGCCAGTCCCGGGCCGACCGCTCCGCCGGCGGACAGTGGATCGAAGAGCTGCGACAACCGTTCGGCGAAAAGCTCGGCCAGGCCGTTCTGGACGCCGCCGTCCTCCCGGAAGGTGCGGCGCCTCCAACGGTGATCCCGGGGTTCGACCCGGCCGGCGAGATCTCGGCGCGGGTCGGTATGATCCTCGAGGACTGTGACGGGTTCCTGCATCGGGAGGCGATCCAGGCGTCCCTGACCGGGGACGAACGCCGGGACATTCTGCAGGGCATGATTACCACTCGTGAGGTCGACAACCAGCTCAAGCGGTTTTTTCTCAAGAGCGAGGTCCGCTACCAGGGCGCCCAGTTCCAGGGTAAGGGGTTCCGGTCCCTGGGACAGGAGGCGATCTATGCCGCGCCTCTCAGGTTGCGCCGCGGGCCGGCCTGGGCCGTTGAGGACGGCGGCTGGAACGGCGACGTGGTGGCGCCGATGATCCGCGACCTGGGGGCCGCCCTGGCCATGGCCCGGGACGACCAGGCGATCGGCGCCGTGCTTAGCGCGCAAATGGGCAAGTCCGGCCCGCCGATGGACGGCAAGGATTTCCACATCGGCGACTTCAACCGGGGCGTCCTCCCGCCGACCGCTCCCCTATCCATACCGACCCTGACCATGGCCGGCCTTGCCATGGCGTTCCAGAGGGAACGGTCCGGGCGGATAGCGGTTTCCTTTATCGGCGAGGGCGGCTCCTCCCTTGGGGAATGGCACGAGGCGATCAACCTCTGCGCCGCGCGGATGTTGCCGGCGGTCTTCTGCATAGAGAACAACCAGACCGCACTGAGCACACCGGTCTCCCAACAATCCGCGGCCCGGGCGTTCGCCGACAAGGCCCGGGGCTACGGCATCCCCGGCGTGACCCTGGACGGCACCGATCCGGATGCCATCGCCTCCGCATTCGCCTGGGCCGCCGAAAGAGCCCGTGAAGGCAAGGGGCCTGCGCTGATCGAGCTCATCAGCATGCGGATGTGCGGCCACGCCCATCATGACGACATGTTGTACCTGGGGAAGGAACCGGCTGCCGGATGGGGTTACCCGGAACCGACCGCCGAAGGGTACGCCGATCACGATCTGTACGCACAGTGGGCCGCCAAGGACCCGATCCCGTCCTATGCGGCACGCCTGCTGGCGGAAGGGGTTCTGGAAAAGGACGACCTGGACCGGTTCCGCACCGAGGCGGAACGACAGGTCCGCGTACAGACCGCCGCCGTGGTGCAAGCTCCCTGGCCGAAGCCGGAGGAGGCGGGCCGCAACGTTTTTGCAGGGGAGGCGGACAGGACCCGGGTGGAAATCCTTGAAAACCGGATTCTCCCTGGGACCGGCTCCGGCCCTGCCGCCACGGCAATCGACCCGGGCCCGGCGTTCGACCCCAAAGGGGCGACCTTCCTGGAAGCGGTGATGATCGGGATCCGGGATGCCCTGGAAGACGACGAAAAGGTGTTCCTCTACGGCGAAGACATCGGCGGCCGGTACGGGAACGCATTTCTCCTGCTGCGCCCGCTGCTGGAGAAGTTCGGGGATCGTATTCTGAACTCCACCCTGGCGGAAGGCGGGATTCTGGGGGTCTGCACCGGCGCCGCCCTGGCCGGACAGAGACCGATCGGGGAGATCCAGTTCAATGATTTCATCGCAAGCGGATTCAACCAGCTGGTGAACAATGCGTCCATGATCCGATACCGCTGGGGAGGCTCGGTTCCGATGGTGGTCCGGATGCCCTGGGGCGGACTGCGCCATGCCGGGCCGTACCACAGCCAGAACACCGAGCCGTGGTTCTACCGCACCCCGGGCCTTAAGATAGTGACGCCATCCACACCTTACGACGCCCGGGCCCTGATGCTGGCCGCTGTCCGCGACCCGGACCCGGTCCTGTTCTACGAACACATCGCCCTGTATCGCAATCCCAGGATCCGGCAACGGCTGGAGGATTCGCCGCCGGAACCGATGGAGATAGGCAAAGGCGCCCTGCGCCGGGCCGGAGACGATCTGTTGATCGTGTCTTACGGCGCCTACGTCCATCATGCCCTGCGAGTGGCTGAACGGCTGGGCGGTGATGGAATCGATTGCTCCGTCCTGGATCTCCGGAGCCTGGCCCCCCTGGACAAGGAACTGTTGCTGGCTGCGGCGAGAAACGCCGGGAAGGTCCTGATCGTCCAGGAGGATTCCAGGACCGGCGGCATCGGTGAGAGCCTGGCGGCAATCATCCAGGAAGAGGCGTTTGAATTCCTGGACGCGCCGGTTCGCATCCTGGGCGCCCTGGACACACCGGTGCCGTATTCCCCTCCCCTTGAGGAGGCGTACCTGGTCTCAGAATCGGAGATGGAAAAGGCGGCCCGTCTCCTGGCCGCCTACTGACCGCTGCAGGTCAGCCTTTTTTCTCCTGGGCCGGCGGCTGCAGCTTCGGGAGAAGTTCGCCGCAACAGGCCTCAAGGTCCAGCTTCTCTTCCCGCATGTTCGTCATTGCAACCAGAGCGAGCTCCAGGAACTTGACCGCGAATTCGTGTTCGCCTGTTCCGGCGAACTGCTTCACCCGGCCTCCAATATCGTCCAGATGAAACAGCATGGCCCGAACCGAGGCGGCTCCGGCCCGTTTTTCATTTTCACGGAACTGGTAGCGCAGGCCCAGGAACATCTCCCTCAGCCGTCCACTGGCGTCGGCAATAGCAATGATGTTGGCCTCACAGCAACGGCCGGCCGGAGCCATGCGGGCGTCGCGTTCGACAGCTACCGGACCCTTGGGAGCGGTTCCCATGGAAATGGTCTTGTGCTTCACCTTGACCAGCGCGTTATGGAGAAAGGCCTCCATTATGTTCATTTCCTTGTCCAGTTGATCCTTCGGTTCAACCATGGCCGCGGCGGGAGCGACGATCAGGAGGGAAAGGACGATGGCGGAAATGACGCGGATCATCTTGCGACGCATGGAGTCTCCTCTGGCGGAATCAGGACCGGGTGAAGTGACAATGGTACCGTACCGATCAGGGCGGCGCATCCGGGCCGCCGGGAATCTGCTAGAATTCAATGCTTTCTGCGGGAGATTCGATGGGCGCCACCAATAAACCGAACGACGGACCGACCGGGAATATCGCCCCCCGGGAGGAGGCCGCCTACGCCCTGACCCTCAGCGGCGCCGAGCGGCTGGAGGCCCTGCTCGAGAGTGACGAACCGATGCAGGTGGTGCGAAGTCTGCCGGACCGGGACCTGTACCTGACCATCCGCCAGGTCGGCGTTGTGGATGCGTTGCCGGTTCTGGCCCTGGCATCCCCGACCCAGGTCCAGCATGTCCTGGACCTGGAGTCCTGGAGACAGGACCGCTTCGACCCAGACCGGGCCGGGGCCTGGATGGCGGTGCTTGCCGAGTCGGGCGAACCGACATTCAAGCAGTTTCTCCTCCACGCTGACGATGAACTGCTGGTGGTACTGCTGGCCGGGTGGGCCAGAGTCTCCCAGATCGAATTCGACGACCAGATCCCGATCCACGGAGCCGGCGAAGGTGATATGGGAGACGAACGGGGGTTCGCAGGCCCGGACAGCTTCCACCGGTTCTCGCCGGAACGCCAGGAACACGCACCGGCTGTGCGGAAAATGGTGGATCTGCTGTTCCGGAACGAGCCGGAACGGTACCAGCGTCTTCTCATGGATGCCCTGTGGCAGTTGCCGTCGGAGCTGGAAGAACAAGCCAGGCACTGGCGCCAGAGCCGCCTTGAGGAGCATGGCTTCCCGGGGGCCGAGGAGGCGATGGAAATCTACCTGCCTCCCAAAGGCGTCCGGACCGACCAGGAGGCGCCTTTGTCGACGGAACTCGCCGGCGCCTCCGCCAGCCTGGTGTTTCCCACCGTCGGGGAAGGCTGGTTGGGATCTCTGGCCGATGATCTTCCTCCTGCCGAACAGGATCATGTCATGCACCAGGTCAGCGCCCTGGCCAACCGGGTGCTGGTGGCCGACCATCTGGACACCGGCGATCCGGAATCACACCAGGCGGCGGCCAGGAAGGCGGCAGCCACAATCGGGATCGCTTTGTCGGCCAGGTTCGCATCCGACGGCAGGTCCGTCGCGACGGTCCTGCGAGAAATGCCGGTGATCGAACTGTTCCGGGAAGGTTACGCAAAGATCGAAACCATGAAGCAGGACAGCCACCGGCTCCTCCAGGAGGGCTGGCCGTCTACGGCCCCGAACGCACTGGACCTGGTGGACCCGCCTCTCCGCCAGCGCCTGGCCGGACTGGTGGACCGCGCGCCGCTCTATTACCAGGTGCCGATGGGCGACACGAAGGAAATGTTCCGGGAGTTCCGATCCCTGGACGAGGTGCTGGAGACCCAGACGGCCCTGGACCTGGTGCGGCGGATCGGGTCTATTTTCGTCGATCGTCTGGGCCTGGACATCAACCGGCTTCTGGAAGAGTCCACTGATTTCCCTCATGGCAACCCCACGTTCAGCACCCTGATGATGACCATGATGGCGTGGCATGCAGCCCGCAAGGAAGTCCGCCTGGAACCGCTCCCCGAAGATGTGCTGGCCGATTTCCTGCGCATCGTTGCGTCTCGCCGAACGGCGGACGACCAGGCGCCGGAACGTGCGCTGACGGCCCTGGTTCGCCGCCTGACGGAGACCGTCGAACTTGCCCCCAGGGACGGAGCGGCCCTTCAGGGGTTCGGGCAGGCATGCCTGCCGGCCCTGAGGGCGGAATGCGGCCAGATGGATCCAGGTGCGCCTCCGAACCAGCGCACCGTATCCTGCCTGCTGATCCGGTAGTTTGAAAGAAGGAGGCGGACATGACTGCCGACAAAGAACCGAAATCGGCCTTCGAAATCGCCATGGAGCGCATACGCGCCAAGGATCGAGCCGCCGGCATCGATGCACCGAAGACCCTGACCGACAAGCAGAAACAACAGATCGCCGAACTACGCGCCGAAGGGAAAGCGAAGCTTGCCGAACTGGAGATTTTCCGCGGAGGCAAGATTGCCGAAGCTGCCGGTGATCCTGAGAAGCTGGCCCAGGTCGAGGAACATTACCGCATCGACCGGGAACGGATACAGTCCCGCATGGAAACGGAGATCGGCAAGGTCAAAGGCTGATTACTCGGCCCAGACCTTGCAAAGTTCCACGATCACCTCCACCGCCTTGTGCATGTCGGAGGTGGAAATCCACTCCAGTCGTGAATGGAAGTTGTGCTCTCCGGCGAAAATGTTCGGCGTCGGCAGCCCCATGAACGACAGGCGCGATCCGTCGGTGCCGCCCCTGATCGGGCTCATCCGAAGTTCAAGACCGGAGTTGACGATCGCCTTCTTGGCGGCGGCAATGACCTTCGGGTGGGCTTCCAGAATCTCGCCCATGTTGCGGTACTGTTCAACGACGACAACGTTTACCGAACTGCCCGGCCAGTCCGCCACCGTCTCTTCCGCAAGTTTCTTGAGCAGATCTTCCTTCTCCTTGAGAAGCTCGGTTTTGAAGTCCCGGATCAGGAATTTTACAGCAGTGCTCTCGACGCCGGCCTGAATGACGTACGGGTGGACGAACCCTTCATAGCCCTCGGTGGTCTCCGGCGAGAGCCCTTCCTTCGGCAGCCGGGTGATGAAATCGGCGGCAACCTTGATGGCGTTGGTCATTTTCCCTTTGGCGAAACCAGGGTGGGTATTGAACCCCTTGAAGGTCGCGGTCAGAGAGTCGGCGGAAAAGGTTTCGACTTCCAGCTGACCCAGGGTCTCCCCATCCATAGTGTAGGCGTAGGTCGCACCGAACTTCTCGACATCAAAGAACTTGGTTCCGGAACCGACCTCCTCGTCAGGGGTAAACCCGAGGCGGATCTTGCCGTGCTCGATCTCCGGATGGGCGATGAGATACTCGGCGGCGCTGACGATCTCAGCCACTCCGGCCTTGTTGTCCGCCCCAAGCAAGGTCGTGCCCGAGGCGGTAATGATGTCGTTTCCCTTCTGCTCTGCCAGCGCCGGGTTGTCGTCATATCGCAACACGGCGGTTTCATCATCGGGCAAAACGATGTCCTGGCCCTGGTAATTCTTGTGGATGATCGCCTTGATCCCGTCTCCGGGCATCTCCGGCGATGTGTCAACATGGGCGATGAACCCGATGACCGGAACGTCTTTGGTCGTCGTGGCCGGCAAGGTGGCGAAGACGTAACCGTATTCGTCCATGGACACGTCATCAAGGCCGAGGGACTTCAACTCATCGACCAGGTGCTTCAACAGCACGAGTTGTTTCGCCGTGCTCGGATACTCCTCGCTCTCTTCCTCGGACTGGGTATCGAACTTGACGTATTCGAGAAAACGATCAACACAGCGGGTGGAATACTTGGGCTGGCTCATGACACACCTCGGCGGCAATGTAGGGAAAAACCGGGAACGCTCAGATTATAGGAGGGCCGTCGGCGGCGCAAGCCCAACGTGGGTGGGGTTTCTCTTGTAACCGGCAGGCGGGTGGGCTAACATGCGTTGTCGCCACGCCTGGCAGGCGGAGGCGGCGCCCAGGAACCCGGACGGGAAGGACTGAATGCTTCGAGCTCTTGGCGTCATACCTGCCAGATATGCATCCACCCGCTTTCGCGGCAAGCCCCTCGCACCCCTCGGAAAAAGAACGTTACTGGAAGAGGTGTGGCGGAAAGCCGACGCCGCAACGAAGCTTTCCCGGCTGATCGTGGCCACCGACGACGAGCGTATCGCGGAGTCTTGCAGGAGTTACGGCGCCGAGGCCTGGATGACCTCGGAGAAGCACCTTTCGGGAACCGACCGGGCGGCGGAGGTTCTGGAGCGGTGTCAGGCGGCAGGCGATAATTACGATGTCGTCCTGAACGTTCAGGGCGACGAACCGATGGTCTCCCCTCTTTCCCTGGACCGACTGCTGGAAGCGTTCGAAACCGATCCGGCCACGGAGATGGCGACCCTCTGCGAACCGCTGACAAATGAGGGCGATTTCCGGGACCCGAACGTGGTCAAGGTGGTCGCCGACCATACCGGCCGCGCCCTGTACTTTTCACGGGCACCGATCCCGTTCCCCCGCAGCGGCGGCGTCGATCTCGGCGCCTGCCGCAAACATCAGGGGATCTATGCCTATCGCAGCGATATTCTCATCAAACTGACCCGAATGCCGGCGGCCGGACTGGAAACAGTCGAGTGCCTGGAGCAACTCCGGGCCCTTACGGCCGGCTATTCAATCCGGGTTATCGAATCCGATTTTCATTCCATCGGCGTGGATACGCCGGAAGATCTGCAACGTGTCGCGGCTGTGCTGGCTGGGACTGCGGAGGACACAGCTACATGAATCGCCAGAAGCAATCCACCAAGTTCATTTTTGTGACCGGCGGAGTGGTTTCATCCCTCGGCAAGGGACTGGCCGCAGCTTCCATCGGGCGAATCCTGGAAAGCCGGGGGTTTCGGGTCACCCTGCAGAAGCTGGACCCGTACATCAACGTCGATCCCGGGACCATGAGCCCGTTCCAGCACGGCGAAGTGTTCGTCACCGACGATGGCGCCGAAACCGATCTGGATCTGGGACACTACGAGCGTTTCGTCACCATGACCGCCGGGAAGGCGAACAACTTCACCACCGGCCAGATCTATGAAACGGTGATCGAGAAGGAACGGCGTGGCGACTATCTGGGAGCGACGGTGCAGGTCATCCCCCATATCACCAACGAGATCAAGGATGCGATCTACAAGGTGGCGGACGATGTGGACATCGTCCTGGTGGAGATCGGCGGGACGGTAGGCGACATCGAGTCCCTTCCATTCCTCGAGGCGATCCGGCAGTTCCGCCTGGATGTGGGAAAAGACAACGCGATCTACATTCACCTCACGCTGGTGCCGTACATCGCCACTTCCGGGGAGCACAAGACCAAGCCGACCCAGCATTCGGTCCGGGAACTGCGGGCCATCGGCATCCAGCCCGACATCCTGTTGTGCCGCAGCGACGTACCGGTGGCAATCGAGCTCAAGAAGAAGATCGCCCTGTTCTGCAACGTGGGCGAAGATCAGGTTATCTCGGCCAAGGATGTGGACACGATCTACGACGTCCCCCTGGAGCTGTCCAACGAGGGTATCGACGAGATCATTATGAAGTTGCTGGACCTGCCTTACCGACGCAAGGACATGAGCAAATGGCGGGAACTGGTCCACAAGATCCGGAACCCCAAGGACGAAGTCACCATCGGCATCGCCGGCAAGTACGTATCGTACGAAGATTCCTACAAGTCATTGAACGAGGCGTTGCGCCACGGCGGCATCGCCTCGGACGTCAAGGTGAACATGGAGTGGGTCGACTCCGAAGCGTTGAACGCCGGCAGCTCCGAAAAACTGCTGTCCCACGTAGACGGCATCCTGATTCCGGGCGGATTCGGAATCCGGGGCGTGGAGGGCATGGTTGAAGCGGTTCGCTACGCCCGGGTGCAAAAGATCCCTTATTTCGGGATCTGCCTCGGCATGCAGGTCGCCGTCATCGAGTGGGCCCGGAACATGGCCGGTCTTGATGGCGCCGACTCCACCGAGTTCAACGAAGACACGCCGTACCGGGTCATATTCAAGTTGCGGGACCTTCTGGGCGTGGACGATATGGGCGGAACCATGAGACTCGGTGCGTACCCGACCGAACTGGCTCCCGATTCGTTCTCAAGAAAAGCGTACGGCGAGGAAAACATCTCGGAAAGGCACAGGCACCGCTACGAGGTCAACCACGAGTTCACACCGAAGCTGGAAGCGGCCGGCCTGCGGATCACCGGACGGTCCCCGGACGGCAAGTTCGTGGAGATCGTGGAATTTGCCGACCACCCGTGGTTCCTCGGGTGCCAGTTCCACCCGGAGTACAAATCCCGTCCGCTGGATCCGCACCCGCTGTTCCGGGACTTCATCGCCGCGGCCTACCGCCGGAAACTGGACGGGAAGAAGGCCCGGTCCAAGGAAGGGAAAAGCGATGCCGTCACAACAGATCCAGGCCGGTAAGGGGCACCCTCTCCTTCTCATAGCCGGCCCTGACGTCATCGAGGGAGAAGACCACCTTCTGAAAATGGCCGAGAGCCTGCTGGAGATCGCCGCCACAAGGCCGATATCCTTCATCTTCAAGGCTTCCTTCGACAAGGCCAACAGAACATCGGTTACCTCTTTCCGGGGACCGGGCATGGAAGAAGGCCTGGAACTGCTGGCCCGGGTCAAGGAGAAGACCGGCGTACGGGTGACCACCGACTTCCATACGCCGGACCAGGCCGGCCCGGTGGCGGAAGTGGCCGACCTCCTGCAGGTGCCTGCTTTCCTGTGCCGTCAAACCGACATGCTGGTGGCCGCCGGCAATACCGGCAGACCGGTGAACGTGAAGAAGGGGCAGTTCCTCGCCCCCCTGGACGCAATCCACATCGTAGAAAAAGTCCGCTCCACCGGAAACGAGCAGGTCATGCTCACCGAACGGGGCAGCAGTTTCGGGTATAACAACCTGGTCGTGGATTTCCGGTCCCTGGCCCGCATGCGCGGTTTCGGCGTGCCGGTTTGCTTCGACGCCACCCATTCGGTGCAGCTGCCCGGAGGACAGGGTGCTGTTTCAGGCGGTGAGCGGGAATTCGTGGAGCAGCTGGCTCGCGCCGCCGTGGCTGTCGGCACCGACGCCCTGTTTTTCGAGGTGCATGACGATCCGGACCAGGCGCCATGCGACGGCCCGAATATGCTCCACCTGGACGAGTTTCCCGGGATTCTTGACCGCATCCTGGCCATCGATCGCCTGGTGCGGGATCCGGCGTGAAAGCGGCCACCGTCGGGCCGGCGATCCTGCTCCTGACCGCATCCCTCGGCGCGGGATGCAACCGGTCCGCAGAACCGGCCGCCGTCACACCGATCACCCTGCCGGCCGGCTCGCCGGAGGAGGGCGCCCTGGCGCTGTTCCGGTTCGCATCCACCCTGAACGCTGACTCCACCCTGCCTGCCGACCTGGTCCGGAGCGATCTGGTCGAGGAGTACGGGGCGGATCTTCTGGATCTCCTGGAACCACTGGTCGGCGCCTCCCCCCCTCGCATCCTGGCGGTGGAGCTGTTCTCTGAAACCGACCGGGCCGCGGTAGACGTTGAATTCGACCTGCCCGGCGAAGGGTTCTCCACCTGGTCGGTGCAACTGGAACAGGGCGATGACGAAGGCTGGAGACTGGTCTGGGTCCAGGGTCCGGGGGACGGCTGGCCACCTCGCAAGAAGCAGCGGGGCGAGTCCCTCTCCAGTTCCGAGGAAGGAGGACCGGGATGAAAGCCGAACGCTACCGGATCGAGCCGGGAACCGAAGTTGACCTGTCCAGTTGGGATCCGGCGGATCACGCCATGGCGCCGGACGGCAAGGAAGCGGCCCGGAAAACCATCAAGCAACTGAACCGCCGCCTCACCGAACTCCAGGAACTTATGTACGCCCAGGGGAAGCACAAGGTCCTGATGGTCCTGCAGGCGATGGACACCGGCGGCAAGGATGGAGCGATCCGCAAGGTTTTCCGCGGGGTCAACCCCCAGGGCGTCAAGGTTACCGGATTCAAGAAGCCTACCGGGCTGGAGCTGGCCCACGACTACCTGTGGCGGGTTCATGCCCACACGCCGGCCCGTGGAGAAATCGCCGTATTCAACCGCAGCCATTACGAAGACGTCCTGGTGGTGCGGGTTCACGACCTGGTTCCGCCGGAGGTCTGGTCCAGGCGGTATGAACACATCAATGCGTTCGAAAAGCTGCTGGCCGATGAAGGGACCACGATCCTGAAGTTCTACCTGCACATCTCAAAGCAGGATCAAAAAGAACGGCTGCAGGCAAGGATCGATGAGCCGGACAAGAACTGGAAATTCGCCAAAGGCGACCTGGCCGAGCGCGCACTGTGGGACAACTACATGGAGGCGTTCGAAGCGGTTCTTTCCCGGACCAGCACCGACCACTCCCCCTGGTTCATCGTCCCCGCAAACGCCAAGTGGTACCGGGACCTGGTGATCCTGGAGGTTCTGGTGGAAACCCTGGAGCACCTGCAGATGCGTTATCCGGAACCGGAAGAAGGGCTGCAGGACATCATCATCGATTGAGGGTCAGGGGCGACCGAGTATACGGTCATTCATGTTGATTTCTCTTCCCGTTTGGAGTATATGACCTTATACTCAGTCATGTAGCATCTTTATGACCGCATGCGAAGTCTTTTTGGAGGGCTCGATATGTCGAAAAAGCCCCATACGTATTCCCGCCTTACTGAAGAGGCGGTCATGCTTCTCGGCAATCAAATTAAATTTGCCCGGAAGTCGCGAAGGATGTCGGAGAGCGAACTTGCCGCCAGGGCTGGAATCGCCCGCAGTACGCTGCAGAAAATCGAGCAGGGCAACCCGACGATCAATATCGGGCTTGCGTTCGAGGCGGCGACCGTTGCCGGCGTACCTCTTTTTGTACCCGACACCTCGACATTGGCGCCAAAAATCGAGCACCTGAATAACATCCTCACACTAATGCCAAAACAGATCCGTAAAAAACGGCGGGAGGTGAAGGATGACTTCTAAGCCCAGCCCGGCAAAGGAAGCCTATGTCTGGATCTGGTTGCCCGGCGAGACCGATCCGGTTGTCGCCGGGCGCATCGAAGCGGACGGCGACCAATATTTATTCAACTATGGCAAATCTTACCTCAATCGCTCCGATCGGATGCCTATCTATCTTCCTGAGTTGCCGCTTGAGGTCGGGACGATAAACCCCGAGGAGGGTTTGACCATGCCGGGCGCTCTCCGCGACGGTCTCCCCGATGCGTGGGGACGGCGCGTCATCATCAACAAGATGACAGGTTACAAGGGCAAGGCTACGCAAGACATTGAGTTTGACGAACTGACCTACATGCTGGAGTCCGGCTCGGACCGGATCGGTGCACTCGATTTTCAGGCATCGGCGACGAACTACATACCGAGGTCGGCCAATACTGCAAGTCTGGAGGAACTTCTGGCATCGGCCGACCGGGTCGAGAAAGGTATTCCACTGACTCCGGAACTTGACCAGGCGCTTCGTCATGGGAGTTCCATCGGTGGCGCCCGCCCCAAAGCGACAATCCGAGACGGGACTGAAAAGTTTGTAGCGAAGTTCTCTTCGACCAGTGATACCTACAGCGTAGTCAAAGCGGAGTTCCTTGCGATGCATCTCGCCAAGCTCGCCGGATTGTCTGTCGCTCCTGTCAAACTGGTCCGGGCGTCCGGTAAGGACGTTCTTTTGATCAAGCGTTTTGACCGCCAGCGTAAGGGGGAAAACTGGACGCGCCGACCCATGGTCTCCGCATTGACCCTATTGGGTCTTGACGAAATGATGGTGCGTTATACGAGCTATGAAGATCTGGCCGAGATAATCCGGCGCCGCTTCACCGACCCGGAACTAACCCTCCGAGAACTTTTTGGTCGCCTGACATTCAACATCCTCGTCGGCAATACCGACGATCATGCTCGCAATCACGCTGCTTTTTGGGATGGCACTGCCCTGACTCTGACGCCTGCCTTTGATATCTGCCCCCAGCAACGGACGGGGTGGGAAGCGAACCAGGCCATGCTCATTTCCGGTGATATCAAAGAAAGCCGCCTTGGGCTCTGCATGGATGCGGCGCACAGATTTTTTCTGAACTCAGATGACGCAAAGGCGATCATGAAAGGCCAGGTCGATTGCATCCGCAGTAATTGGGATGATGCCTGCGATGAAGCGAAATTGACGGAGGTTGACAGAAACCTCCTTTGGAAGCGCCAATTCCTGAACGGATACGCCTTCGAAGACAACCAAGGCCGTCTCAGCGATCTCCAGTAGCGCAGTTCGGCCGCCACCGGTTACGTCAGCCTGCTCTACTGTTTTCTCGCAATAATCCGGCCATCATTTCGGGTAGGGGGACACATGTCACACCCTGCTTACGGCAACTCGCCCCCGACAACCATCTTGACCCTTCGCCCCGAGGGCAGTTTCACATCAACGCCAGTGTGGTTGATCAGGGCCAGGGTCTCCGCGGTCACGGTGGCGCTGTAGGCCCCGACCATTTCCCGAGGTGAGCGAGAGCGGGACAAGGTCACGATCTTCAGCCGTTTCGGTTCCACGTCCAGAACCCGCCGGTCGGTCAGCTCGGCAAAACTGCGAACCGAGAGCGACATCGCCTGTTCATATCCTGAAAACCGTTCCGCAATGGCGTACGCCAGCAGCCGGTAAACATTGCCTCCGTAAGAGATGAACGCGGTGATGCCCCTGAGGGAGCCCTGTTCCGCCGTGACGGTGAACGGCCGGGTCAAGGCGGGGAGGCCGTTGATACGGGAACTGGAGCCGGACCCGCCGGTGATCCCTTCCTGCTCGTAGAACTTGCGGTCCGCCTCGGCAGGAGTTGCACCGGCCGCCATGGTGAGCTGGATGATCGCGTCCTTTTCGGGAGCCATGGCGCCGACTACCGTCTTCTGGTTGATCTGGGCCCAGCCGCCAGGCAGGTCGAACCGGAATCTCAGATCCGGGTGGAGGAAACGGTCCTCCTTGAAATAGCCCTCCCGGGGATCGAGCCCGAACACCATGCCGTCGATGGCGTTGAGGTGGCGGTCCCGGTTGACCGTTCCGCCGCCGGCGCCGGCGACCTGGTCCAGGATCCGCTGCCGGCGATTGGCCGGCGCCGGATGGGTGGACATCCAGCCCGGAACCCGTCCTGACCCTCCAGCGGCACTGACCAGTTGAAGCATTTCCATGACATCGGCCATCGGTCGCGGGTCGTAGTTCGACCGCTGCAGGTACCGCAACCCAAGATCATCGGACTGGCGTTCATCGTCCCGTCCGAACTTGAGGAACATCAGACCCAGACCGGTCTCGGCCAGGCCGCCGAACTGCTGCAGTTCCGGCTTGGCGATCATCGCTCCCATGGTTGCAAGACCGGCCAGCTGCTGCTTGCTGATCTGGTTCACACTGTGCCTGGCGGTGACATGGCCGATCTCGTGCCCGACAACTCCGGCAAGCTCGGCCTCCGATTCAAGATGGGCCAGTATTCCCCGGGTGACGTAGATGTACCCTCCCGGCAACGCGAAGGCGTTCACCGTAGGGTCATCCACAACCCGGAAGGTCCACGGCAGAGAAGGGCGCTCCGATGTGGCCGCCAGTTCCTTCCCCAGATCCGAGACGTACGCGGTCAGCTCCGGGTCGTCATACAGCCCCATGGAGCCGGACGCCTGCTGGTCGTACTGCTTCCCCATGGCGATTTCCTGGGACTCGGGGATCAGGCTCAGTTGCCGCTTGCCGGTTGCCGGGTTCACCGAGCAGCCTGTCGCCAGGGCTACGAGCACAGAAAAGGTAAGTACGAACCCCAGGTTCGCTGCACGATACGGTGTCATGGCCGGGTCTCCTTCCGAGGGTGTCGCCACCACCCGTCTCCGCGCCGATCGATACCAGTCTACCGGATCTCAGGGCATCAAAACAGCGTGTAGATGAAAGGAGCTGCTGCGGTTCCGGACAACACCACCAGAACGGTAACGAGGAGCAGCACTACAATGACCGGAATCAGCCACCATTTTTTGTTGTGCTTCAGAAAATCCCAGAATTCCCGGACGATTCCTACCGATTTGTCGTCGGCCTGCCTGGCGAATTCGTCCGCCTGATCCGGTCCACGTTTTTCAGGATTATCGGTCATCCGTCACACTCCAACTGCTAGAACTGCCTGAAATACCTGGCAGGCTTCTGGTGGGGGTTATGTTCCTTCCAGTAGCTGCCGTCGCTCTTCCGGAACTTGCGTTCCATCGGGTCATGGCCGACAAGACGCATTATCAACCCGATCGGTGTGAATACGAGATAAAAAACGATCCCCAGCACCAGGTGGGACATCACCCAGCCGATCGGGTAGGCGGCGTACATCCAGGCCAGGTACAGCAGGCGTCGCACCGGCGGCACCGCGTAATAGACCAGGGTCACCGCCGCTGCTCCGATCCAGACCCAGCGCGCTGCGCCCTGCCGGTCGAATTTGAACCACAGCAGTCCACCGATCAGGGCGAAGAACGCCAGGAAGATCAGCCCGAACCAGGCCAGCTCCCCTTTCCCCGGGTTCCTGTTGACTTCAATGATCGCCATATCGCACTGACTCCTAGTCCAGGTCAAACCGGGACATGTACTCTTCCACCGCCTCGCCCGACCATCCGGGCTGCTCTTCCTTGAGGAGTACGAATTCGTCGATCACCAGGACATCCATGTTGGTGGACATGAAACAACGGTAGGCGTCCTCCGGGGTGCACACGATCGGCTCACCCCGGACATTGAAACTGGTGTTGATGATCACGCCGCAGCCGGTCTGTTTCTCGAACGCCGTGATGAGGCGATGGTACCGGGGGCTGCGTTCAGGGTCTACGGTCTGCACCCGGGCCGAGTAATCCACATGGGTGATGGCCGGAACCTCGGATCGGATCTCCTTCAACTTGTCCAGACCCGCAAGGCTGCCGGAAGAGGAGGAGGTCCGCTTGTCCTCACGCACAGGCGCCACCAGCAACATGTAGGGACTGTCCTCGTTGTCCCGCATTTCGAAGTAGTCCTGCACCCGGTTGCGGAGCACCGAGGGCGCGAACGGCCGGAACGATTCCCGGAACTTGATTTTCAGATTCATGACCGACTGCATGTTCTTGCTGCGGGCGTCGCCGATGATGCTCCGGCCTCCCAGCGCCCGGGGGCCGAACTCCATCCTGCCCTGCATGAACCCGACGACCTTTTCGTTGGCCATTTTGCCGGCGACGTAGTCGCACAGTTCGTCTTCATCGCTGAAGTGGGTGTATTTGGCTCCGGTGGAGTCCAGGTACTCCCGGGTGGCCGCATCATCCGCCTTCGGCCCCAGGAGCGAGCCGTGCTGGCCGTCGGGAAGAACCGGGGTCCGGGGGTTGTCAAGCAGCTGGTGCCAGATGAACAGGGCAACACCCAGGGCCCCGCCGGCGTCACCGGCGGCAGGCTGGATCCAGACGTTCTCGAACGGCGACTCCCGGAGGATCCGCCCGTTTCCGACACAGTTCAGGGCCACGCCGCCTGCAAGGCAGAGGTTCTTCATACCGGTGGTCTTGTGCAGGTGCTGGGCGCACTTCAGGACGATATCCTCGGTCACCTTCTGGATCGAGGCGGCGATATCCATTTCCCGTTTCGCGATCGGTGTTTCCGGCGCCCGGGGAGGACCGTCGAACAACTCATGGAATTTGCCCGAGGTCATGGTCAGACCCTGGCAGTAGTTGAAGTACGACATGTCGATGGCGAACGAGCCGTCTTCCTTCAGGTCCAGGAGGTGTTCCATGATCCTGTCCACGTAAACCGGTTCGCCGTAGGGCGCCAGCCCCATGAGTTTGTATTCGCCGGAATTGACACGGAAGCCGCAGTAATAGGTGAACGCCGAGTACAACAGTCCCAGGGAGTGGGGGAAGCGCAACTCGTGGGTCAGCTGGATCTTGCTGCCCCGGCCGGCGCCGTAACTGGCGGTGGCCCACTCCCCCACCCCGTCCAGGGTCAGGATCGCCGCCTCCTCGAAAGGCGAAGGGAAGAACGCGCTGGCGGCGTGGGACTCATGATGTTCGGTAAACACGTACCGCTTCTTGAACCGGCCGCCCAGCCCTTTGTTCATTTCCCGAGGGAGATGCAGTTTCTGACGCAACCAGAGAGGCATCGCTTTCAAAAATGAGCGAAATCCGACCGGGGCAAAGCTGAGGTAGGTCTCAAGGAGCCTCTCGAACTTCAGGAGCGGCTTGTCGTAAAAACCGACATAGTCCAGATCTTCCGGCGCCAGACCGGCCTCCTTGAGGCAGTACTCGATGGCATGAACCGGAAAGGCGAAGTCGTGCTTGATCCGGGTGAACCGTTCCTCCTGGGCTGCAGCGACGATCTCCCCATCCACGATCAGGGCGGCGGCAGAATCGTGATAAAAGGCCGAAATTCCGAGGATAGCTGGCATTGGATAGGGTCTCCAGGTTCGGGACAGTGCCAGAAATCATACGGTAAGTGCAGGTCGAATACCAATCATTCCTTGCCTGGAGTCGCAAACAGCTGCTCCCAGACCTGGCTGGCTGCAATCCCTTCGGAAACCAGCTCATGGGCGTAGCCGTTCCAATGAGCATCGGCATCGAATTCGAATCGACGGCCGTCGCCGTCGTACCTTGAGCGGAATTCAGGCTCCATATCCAGAACCGGGTAGCCGACGGTCGAGGCTCGCTCCAGAAGATGCCGGCGCATGACTCCCCAGTAACTGGCGGCTCCGACTTCCCGCACACCAGGGTCATACAGATCCGGCCGCACGCCGTCCAGCACCAGCAGGATTTTTTCCGCAGGCAGTCCTGCGGCCACGGGCAGTCGGGCCAGGAACGCCTGCACCGCAGAATCCGATGCGGCCACTCGCTCCGGCGAGGCGATCCGGCGGGTGTTGCCGGCGAAATCCCCGCCGGTCTGCCTCAGCCTGGCCGGCAAGGCGGTCAGCTTCAGGTTCAGCACCAGATACATCAGAAAATCCGAACGCCGGAGCAGCCGTCTTGCCAGGCCGTAATCGAGGTCGAGGCGTGCCAGCTCCAGGCCACCCTGAAGGTCTTCCTGGAAATAGTGGTAGCCGGCCGGCGAACCAGGGGAAAGCATGCTCTCGTCGAAATCGTTCCCGACAATCACAATAACCAGTCCCGCCGGCCGGAAATTGTCCCGGGCGAACTCTGCGTAGACCAGATACTGGCTGAGCGCCGACCCGGACGAAGCAAAGGAATACACACGCCCGACCTTCCCGGCCCGGGCCGCCAGCCGGCCGTTGACGGTTTCGGCGAACGGCACCATCACCGCCTCCACGTAACTGTCGCCTATTACCGCCAACAGGGGGGAATCGACCGCAGGGTCGTAGTCCTGGTCGTTGATGAAGCCGTAGTTGTTGGTATGGATCTCGTTCACGATGGAAAAGTTCCATCCCTTGGACCAGGTGGCGGTGCGGTTCGGCTGGAAGCGAAGGACAGGGTTGTCCTTATCCACCGGCAGGCTGGCCAGACCCTGGTTCACCGGAAGAAACCGGAACCCGATCTCAAGGATGAGGAACAGGATAAGGAAGCCGGCAGTCAGTGCGGCCAGGGGGAAGAGGATTTTTTTTGTCCGGGAGTTCACCATGGGTGACTCAGGATATCACTGCAGCGCCGTTTCGATCTTTTCGAGGATGGCGCCGATCTCTTCCGGGTCGAATTCCTGCCCCGACGTGCGGTGCAGCAGGCGGCCTGCCGGCCCGAATACGAGAATATTGGAAACATCCTTCTCGAATTCGTACGCCTTGGGGAATACCCCTTTCCAGTCCATGATCGACCATTCTTCCGGCTTCCGGGAAAACTTCCCCCGGATCATCCCTTTTAGAAAGAACGGCAGGCCTCGCAGATCGGCCAGACCGACGCTGGCGACCTGCTCCGAAACCCCAAGCTCCCCGACTCCTTCGGCGATCGCATTGCTCCAGGCGCCGTTGAAACCGGATCCGCCCCTGTCGCTGCCCACGATGATGAACACCTTGCCGTTCACTTCGCTTCTGGTGTGCAATTTCTTGAACTGATCCTCGACTCTGAAATCGATCAGATCCGTTGGAGAAGCCCCGACCGCAACAGGCAGGAGACAAGCCAGGACCAGGATGGTGAGAACCCTACTCATAGCGGAAATACCTCGTGGCCAGCATGCCGAGGATCAAGGTGCCGGC
>JACXWD010000124.1:0-1364 GCA_014764515.1 Candidatus Polarisedimenticola svalbardensis
CCCCAAAACCCGGGTTATGTGCCTGTCCCCGTATCAAATATTGATGCTGAGGGTGCGGAGCTTGATCCGCCGGTGATCCAGTTTCGCCGCCCGGTCCAGCAGGCGGAGCGACTCAGGCATGTCCGGCCGGAACTCCCACTGGTCCGCGCGCCCGCCGGCTTCCTCGAAGCGGCCGGCCCAGGCGTCCCACCACGGCGCAGCCCCTTTGGCGACCGGCTCCACGATCAGGATTTCAGCTCCCGTTTCCGCCGATTCCATCAGCCGCGGCAGCAGACCGTTCCGGGTCTCCTCCCGGAGCTCGTTCACCACCCAGGCCGCCAGCAGACCGTCCTTCTTCCCCGGCATCGGCGCCCGTGAAACATCCCGCCTGGCAACGGAATGGTCCAGGCCGAACTGCTTCAGGGTCCAGCCGGCCTCCTTGACCGCCCAGGGATGGAGGTCGTACCCCCGGATGGACGGCTTGCAGCCGGTGGCGACGGCCCAGGCCGCTCCGGCGGCGCCGGTGCCGCAACCGATATCGAAGATCCGCTTCGGGTACGGCTTCCGC
Source organism: Candidatus Polarisedimenticola svalbardensis (assembly GCA_014764515.1). Lineage (GTDB taxonomy): Bacteria > Acidobacteriota > Polarisedimenticolia > Polarisedimenticolales > Polarisedimenticolaceae > Polarisedimenticola > Polarisedimenticola svalbardensis. The sequence continues at coordinate 548 of JACXWD010000124.1, forward strand.
GGTTTGAGCTCACCGAGGACATGGCTGACGGCCAGGAAATGAAGCGGCCCGTAGAACATGGCGAAGGCGGCCCGCTTGCCGGCGGAATCCAGGGCGGCGCCCCGGATGATGGCGCTCCTGCGCTCCACATAGACGGAGGACAGGGCCGTGAGGGCGCGACGGAGCTCCGCAAACTTCAGGTCTTTGAGGTGTCGGGTTTCGAGTCCGGCGTACCACGCCGGGAACAGGTCTTTTCTCGAGGGGCTCACCGGAAGATCGTATCAGAGTGTCAGCTCGCTTTGGCCCGGTAGAATTTGATAACCGGATCCTCAGGGGAGTTCAGCAGGTAGCCGAGCTTTTCCGCCTTGGAGACCACGGTGATCCGATCAGGGGACCAGGCCACTCCCTCTCCGGTGGTGCGGTCTTCGACCTCATACCAGATGAGCTTGTCCGTGCCCCGGTAGCAGTACACTTTGTATAGCAGTCCTTTCATAGGGCCGGGCTTCTCCTTGGCTCATCAGCCGTGGGCCGGCGGGATACCGACTCCACGACAGTTGAGATACGGGCAGCGAGCAGGGCCGTCAAGCGCTTTCAGGTGACCTTTTGCGGCAAAAATGCCTGATTTGTGGGGTTCTCTGCGTTGTCGGGATCTGTTTCGGCAGGTGTCAGTCCCGGGTCCGTTTTTGCCTGCGTTTTCGTCCAGGGGGCAGGATCGGCTCGCCGGTCCGGTCAAACTGCACCGTTTTTCCCGGTGTGCGGATTTCGAGGACGCCGTTGTCCATCAGAATCCACTCCGTCGGCTCTTCAGGATCGCCGTAGGTCCAGGAGTAGTGCCACC
>JACXWD010000124.1:1464-3020 GCA_014764515.1 Candidatus Polarisedimenticola svalbardensis
AGAATCCACTCCGTCGGCTCTTCAGGATCGCCGTAGGTCCAGGAGTAGTGCCACCGGGCGTTCTGCAGCCGGTCCAGGACCAGCAGGGTGCGATCCGGGAGGCCCGGCCGTTCCGGGTAGGCGATATCCAGGCCGATGAATCCGGCGGCCCTGGTAATTCGAAACTCAAGGACATTTCCCGCCACCTCGTCCAGGTGGTACTCCACCCCGCCCTCGCTGTCGTACAGGGTGAAGTCGGCGCCGTCACCGTCGGGTGTGGCGGTCATCAGGGCGAAGCCGGACTGCCGGTCCAGTACATGGATATGGCTGGCGAACCGGCCCGACGGCAGGTCCAGGGACCAGCGCCCCCGGGGATTCATGGGATCGATCCAGGTGACGCCAACGTCGCCTTTCAGGGAGCCGTCCCGTTTCGGCGGGTCCAGGCGGGTTTCAATGATGATGGCGGTCAGGCCATCGGGGGCGAGTTCCACCGCATCGGTCACGGTTCTGCCCTCGAACAGCCGCCGGCCTTCCGCTCCTGCCCCCTGGGGCTGGGATGTGTCGTCACGCAGCCCGTGGTTGAACACGATGGCATCATTCCGGAAAACCAGGAGCCGCAAGCCTGCTTCGGGGTAACTGCTGATGGCGGGTGAGATGTTCTGGGCGGCGTAGTCCGGGTTGTCCCGGTTGATCAGCACCAGACCGTCTCCCGACGGGAGCGGGACGGCGGCAATGGCGGGAAAAGAGGCCAGAAGGCAAACGATGGCCAACAGATGGTAAAATCGGCGCTTCGGCATTACACGTTTCAACCCGTTCTCATGATAAGGAGTCCATCATGGCACATAAACTACCCGATCTGCCGTTCGCCCCCGACAGCCTGGAGCCTCACCTCAGCGCCAAGACCTTCGGCATCCACCACGGCAAACATCATGCGGCTTACGTCGCCAAGCTGAACGCCGCCCTGGAAGGGCAGTCCGGACTGGCCGGCAAGTCCCTGGAAGACCTGATCCGGAACCTGGACCAGGTCCCGGCGGACATCGCCAAGGCGGTCCGTCTCAACGGCTGCCAGCACTACAACCACAGCATGTTCTGGACCGTCATGAAGGCCGGCGGCGGCGGCGAGCCGACCGGCGAACTGGCCGAGGCGATCAACGGAACCTTCGGATCGTTCGCCACCTTCAAGGAGAAGTTCTCCGCCGCAGCGGCGACCCAGTTCGGTTCCGGATGGGCCTGGCTGAGCATCCAGAACGGCAAACTGGATCTCACCGCCACCTCCAACGAAGACACCCCCCTGGCCCACGGCGGCACGCCCCTCCTGACCATCGACGTCTGGGAGCACGCCTACTACCTGGACTACCAGAACGCTCGCCCGAAGTACATCGAGACCTTCGTGGACAAGCTCATCAATTGGGAGTTCGTCCAGAAGAACCTGGGCGCCTGATTCATCCATCAGATTCGAGGCCGGGTCTGCCAGCGCGCGGGCCCGGCCACTCTCCCATGATGAAGCTCCTGGCCGCCCGGAGGCAATCCGGCCAGCCCTCGGAATACCCGGGTATGGCCCCATGCTGGTGGTGAGC
>JACXWD010000014.1 GCA_014764515.1 Candidatus Polarisedimenticola svalbardensis
CGGTAAGGTATTGGGTGGATTTCGATGGTTTGGCCCGATCGGCCTCTAGAGGAAAGGTGTAACCCGAATATGGAACAGGATGTCAGGAAGAATCCGGCCCTCTTGAAACTGGATCTGTACTGCAAGGGGATCCGCCTTGAAGAGGAGTTCACCTCCGAGGACGAGGGTGGCCGCAAGATCCTGCGGACCCGGGCCGGCCTGGGATCCGGCCTGGAGGCGGTCCTTCCCGGCGGTCTCTGGACCAACATCCCGGTGGTGGAGTCGTTCGCGGCCTCATCGCCCTACTACGTCGGTGTCAGGGAAGGGACCGTCTGGATCAACCATGATGACCTGGGTCCTGTGACACCGATCCGGCTGGCCCCCAAGCCGCCCTGGTACGATCGGAAAACCACCACGGGCAAGCCGATGACCCGGATCGGTAGTCTGCAGGGCACCTATCTCGGTGTGTACCCGTCCAAGGTATGCGAGTACTGGCTGGAAGATCCCAAGGAGCAGTGCCGCTACTGCAGCGTCGGGCTCAATCTCGGCGCCGATGACGCCGACGAGAAATCGGTAGCCGAAGTAGCCGAAGTGGTCCGAACCGCCCGTGAAGAGTCGGGAATCACCTACGTTGACTTCAACACGGGGCATTACGAAGGGGAAACCTTCCTGGATATCCTCGAACCGTACATCCGGAGAGTGAAAGAAGAAACCGGTGTGCTGATCGGCGTCCAGACGCCTCCCCACAGCGATCTGAAGCGATACCACGAACTGCGCAAGATGGGCGTCAACCGCGTCTCGTTCTGTTTCGAGTTGTACAATCGGGAGCGGTTCGAAACGGTTTGTCCCGGGAAACACCGGGAATACGGGCTGGACCGTTACCTGGAAGCGGTTGAGTACTGCGCCAACGAAGTCGGACCAACCGGTCGGGATTTCGAGCCCTGGGTCGTGAACGGCGAAATCATCGCCGGGCTGGAGGAGCCCCAGGACTCCATCGATGCCATCGACTGGATCACCGGCGTCGGGGCGGTGCCGACAGTCTGCGTGTTCCGCCCTCTGATCGGCACCGATTATGCCGATGTACCGCCGCCCAAGACCGAGGACATGGTGCCTGTGTTCAGCCGCCTGTATGAAGCCTGCATGGAAAAAGGGGTGCCGATCGGCGTGGCGCCCAACGTGCACGTCTCCCTGGTCATGCTGCCGCGGGAAGCCCGGATGCTCCAGGACAACCCGAACCGGTTCTGGATGCAGGAACTGAAACTCAAGGCGATGTCCAAGGCGTTCGGCGTCCGGTTCAACCGGGAGCTGAAGAAGGCCGTGGCATCCCGTCCGGTCTATGCCTCCCAGGTCTGAAGGATCTGCACGTAATTCGTCCTCTCGTACTCCCTCGGGTTGGGGCAGCGTGACAGGTTCATGCTGCCGCACATCTGCGCAACAGATTCGTACTCGTGCTCCTCAAGCCACTCGGTGAAACCGGCCTTCAGCGTTCCCAGGTAGCCCGGCCCTTTCTGCAGCAGTGCCGAGACGACCTGAACCGTATGGGCGCCGCACATCACCGCCTTCACCGCATCGTGGACATGGTGGACGCCTCCGGTAGCCGCCAGGGATCCCTTGAACGTGGATGAGAGCACCGCCAGCCAGCGCAGCCGCAGCAGCAGCTCGGACGAATCGGACAGGTGCAGCCCACGGGTGACCTCCAGGTTCTCGATATCCACATCGGCCTGGTAGAACCGGTTGAACAGCACCAACCCATCGGCGCCGGCCTCTTCGAGGAGCCGTGCGAGGTGGGGCAGGGATGAGTAGAACGGTGAGAGCTTTACCGCGACAGGAATCTTGACCCGGGACTTCACCGCCCTGACGATGTCCAGGACATGGAGTTCCTTGCCGCTGCCGCTCTCGGCAGGATCGCACGCCATCTCGTACAGGTTCAACTCCATGGCATCGGCGCCGGCCTGTTCCATCAGGACGGCGTACTCCAGCCAGCCGCCACGGGAGGTGCCGTTCAGGGATCCGATCACCGGCACGGACAGTGACGCTTTCATCCAGCGCAGATGCTCGAGGTACTCCTCCGGCCCCAGCCGGAAAACATCCCGTGTCAGGGACGGCGCGAAGGTTGTGGCCTCTGCGGTTGAGTTCTCGTGGGTGTCCAGGTAGCGGGCCGAACCGCTTTCCTCGTTGTCGAGCTGCTCCTCGAACAGCGAGGGCAGGACGATGGCGGCTGCGCCGGCGTCTTCCAGGCGCCGGACCGAGTCCCGGTCCGCCGAGAGAGGGGATGCGCCCGGCATGAGCGGGTGGCTGAGTTCAAATCCGAGGTAGTTGGTTTTCAGGTTCATGATGACCTCTTACTCCTTGCCGCGGCTGCCGGCGCCGACAGGCTTCCGGTCTTCTTTGTCGTCGCCTTGGGGGATGGTGATACCGGCCAATTGCTCATAGACCGAGTATTGCCGCATTGCCTGTATCTGGGCTCTGCGGGCCAGGTGATCGTAGCGCTCCGGATTCATCTTCTGCACCATCCGGAACCGCGCCTCGTTGTTCATGAAGGCCGAGACCGGAAGTTTCGGCTTGCCGGAATCTAGGGCAAGGGGCGGCATGCCCTGGTCCACCCGCCGGGGATCGAAGCGGTACAACGGCCAGTAGCCGCTGTTGACCGCCGTCTTCTGCTGGTCGAGGCTGTGGACCAGGTTGTAGCCGTGGGCGATGCACGGACTGTAGGCGATGATCAGCGACGGACCGTCGAAGGAATCGGCTTCCAGGAACGCCTTGACCGTCTGGGTGTCCTTGGCGCCGAATGCGACCCGCGCCACGTAGACGTGCCCGTAGCTCATCGCCTCCATGCCCAGGTCTTTCTTGGGGATCGCCTTGCCGGCAATGGCGAACTTGGCCGAGGCGCCCAGGGGGGTTGCCTTGGATTGCTGGCCTCCGGTGTTGGAGTACACCTCGGTGTCCAGGACCAGGATGTTGACGTTGCGATCCATCGCCATGACATGGTCCAGGCCGCCATACCCGATGTCATAGGCCCAGCCGTCGCCGCCGACCAGCCAGATCGATTTCTTCACCAGGTAATCGGCCAGAACCGCCAGCCGGACTGCATCCGGGTGATCGGAGCCGGCCAGTTTGCCGGCCAGTTCCAGAACCCGGGCCCTCTGGGCGGCGATGCCGGCCTCGTCGGACTGTTCCGCGTTCAGAAGTCCGTCCACCAGGTTGTCGCCGATGGTGCCGTCGAGCTCTTTCAGCAGATAACGGGCCTGCTCTTCATGTTTGTCCACCGCCAGCCGGAACCCGAATCCGAATTCGGCGTTGTCCTCGAACAGCGAGTTGGACCAGGCTGGCCCTCTGCCGTCACTGTTTACCGTGTACGGCGTGGTCGGCAGGTTGCCGCCATAGATCGACGAGCAGCCGGTGGCGTTGGCGATCAGCGCCCGGTCGCCGAACAGCTGGGTGAGCAGCTTGACGTAAGGTGTTTCGCCGCAGCCGGAACATGCGCCGGAGTATTCAAACAGCGGCTCAAGGAACTGGGTCCCTTTCACGTCCAGTTTGACCTGCGTGCGGTCCGCTTCCGGGAGGTCGAGGAAGAAGGAATAGCTCTCCCGTTCCTGCCGGACGTGCTCCATGTGGGGTTCCATGTTGATCGACCTGTGCTTCGGGTTGGCCTTGTCCTTGGCAGGGCAGACCTCCACGCAGAGGGCGCACCCGGTACAGTCCTCAGGGGCGACCTGAATGGAGTAAGCCGAATCGCTGAACGCCGCTCCCTTGAAGCCGGTGGAGCGGAACCCCTCCGGCGCGCCGCCCAGGGCGTCCAGGGGGTAAACCTTGGCCCGGATCGCCGCGTGGGGGCAGACCATGGCGCACTTGTTGCACTGAATGCAGATGCTCTCGTCCCAGATCGGGATCTCCTGGGCGATGTTGCGCTTTTCCCATTTGCTGGTCCCGACCGGCCAGGTGCCGTCCACCGGGAACGCGCTGACCGGCAGCAGGTCGCCTTTACCTTCCAGCATGACGGCGGTGACCCGCCGGACGAAATCCGGAGCCTCCGGCGCAACCACCGGTGGCCGGGTGCGGTCCGTTGTGACCTTCCCGGGTATCTCGACCTTGTGCAGGTGGGACAGGGCGGTGTCCACCGCCTCGAAATTCTTCTTGACGATGCCGGCGCCTTTGTTGCCGTAGGTTTTTTCGATGGCGTTCTTGATCTGCTGGATCGCTTCGTCCCGGGGGAGCACCCCTGAAATGGCGAAAAAGCAGGTCTGCATGATGGTGTTGATCCGGTTGCCCATGCCGGCGTCTTTCGCCACCGCGTAGGCGTCGATGGTGTAGAACTGGATATCCTTTTCCAGGATCTGTTCCTGCATTTCCTTCGGAATCCGGTCCCAGACCTCTTCCTTCGGGTACGGGGCGTTCAGAAGGAATACCGATCCAGGCGCCGAATACGACAGGACGTCATAGGTGTCCAGGAACCCGAACTGGTGGCAGGCGACGAAGTTCGCCTTGCGGATGAGGTACGTGGAGCGGATCGGGTCCGGCCCGAACCGCAGATGGGAGATGGTGACCGCTCCCGATTTCTTGGAGTCATAGACAAAATAGCCCTGTGCGTAGTTGTCGGTCCCTTCGCCGATAATCTTGATGGAGTTCTTGTTGGCTCCCACGGTGCCGTCGGCGCCCAGGCCGAAGAAAACGCCCCGGGTCACCTTGTCCGGCTCGATGTCGAAGCTGCCGTCTACATCAAGGGACGTATGGGTGACATCGTCCACGATCCCGACGGTGAAATGGTTCTTGGGTTTGTCTTTGGCCAGTTCGTCGTACACCGCCTTCACCATGGCCGGGTTGAACTCCTTGGAGGAGAGTCCGTAACGGCCGCCGATCACACGAGGTGAAGTCTTGAACGGCGAGTCGCCGGTGTCTTCGAGTTCCCTCAGGGCGGTGATGACGTCCAGGTACATCGGATCGCCGATCGCTCCAGGCTCCTTGGTGCGGTCCAGCACCGCCATGGAGCGGACGGTGGCGGGCAGGGCGGCGGCGAAGCCGCTCAACGAGAACGGCCGGTAAAGCCGCACCTTCAGGAGGCCGACCTTCTCACCGGCAGCCCTGAGGTACTCCACCGTTTCCTCGGCGGTCTCGGCTCCACTGCCCATCATGACGATGACCCGATCAGCATCCGGGTCTCCGACGTAATCGAACAGGTTGTACTGTCGCCCGGTCCGGGCGGCGAACTGATCCATGGTCTTCTGGACGATATCCGGACAGTTCAGGTAGAAAAGATTGCACGCTTCCCGGGCCTGGAAGAACGCATCCGGGTTCTGGGCCGTTCCCCGCAGAACAGGATGATCCGGCGAAAGCGCCCGCTCACGATGCGCCTTCACCAGGTCGTCATCGATCATGAACCGGAGGTCGTCATCGGAGAGTTCGATGATCTTGGAAACCTCGTGAGAGATGCGGAAGCCGTCGAAGAAGTGCAGGAACGGCACCCGGGCTTCCAGGGTGGCCGCCTGGCCGATGCAGGCGAAATCATGTGCTTCCTGGACCGAGTTGGACGCAAGGAGGCCAAAGCCTGTCTGCCGACAGGCCATGACGTCCGAATGGTCCCCGAAGATCGACAGGGCATGGGTTGCTACCGTCCTGGCTGCAACATGCATGCAATAGGAGGTCAGCTCCCCGGCGATCTTGTACATGTTGGGGATCATCAGGAGCAGGCCCTGGGAGGCGGTGAAGGTGGTGCTCAGGGCGCCGGCCTGCAACGCACCATGAACCGCTCCCGAGGCGCCGCCTTCGGACTGCAGTTCGGACACCTCGGGAACGACGCCCCAGATGTTCGTCTTGCCTGCGGCGGCCCATTCGTCCGCTGCCTCTCCCATGTTGGAGGATGGCGTGATCGGGTAGATCGCGATGACTTCGTTGGTGCGGTGCGCGACGGAAGCGGTGGCTTCGTTGCCATCCACGGTAATTCTTCGTCTCTCGGGCATTGCGCTCTCCTCATCGGATCAGCGTTCCCGCACGAAGGGTGATTCAGCCGTGCGGGAAACTGTCCAAACGGATCAGTTCAATCAGCACGGATGGTACCGCTCCCGGCCCTAGAAATCCCGTGTCATCTGGAGTGGAACTCTCCACAGAGTTTGTCTACCATCGGCCGGCTTCCCTGGACCGCAACAGGCTGGGAATAGAGGGCGATTCCGCGCAATCCGCCCAGCTCTTCTCCGCCTCCCGCCCGCCCTGGGCCGCCGTGGAGAGACTGGGGAAGGGCCACGCCGGAGCCTGGCGCCTGATCGGCCATTTTCTTGGATCCCAGGTATAGACGACCGGTGAACGCGCCGGTCTCCGCAGTGAAGGATTCCACGAACTCCTGGTCGTCGCAGTACAGAGAGGTCACCAGGGTCCCGCCGGCCATAGCCACCAGCCGGGATGCTTCCGCAGGGCTGCCGTCGTACGGCATCAGGGTGGCCACAGGGCCGAACACCTCGTGCTGGTGCAGGGTGGGGGAGCCGGCAGGGTCTCCGGCTTCCAGAAGGACCGGCGCCATGTAAAAGCCGGTGCCGGGCTCGGCCCCCACGCCGTCGCACCTTTCTCCGGTGCCGAACACCAGTTCGGCCGATTCCCGGAGGAGCGCGATGCCGTTCACCGCATCCTGCAACTGGTCGGCAGTGGACAGCGGTCCCATATTGACCGAGCTGTCTGCCGGGTTGCCGACCACGATGCCGGACAGCCGGTCGCACAACGCCTCCCGGACCGATGCCAGGCGATCGGAAGGGACCATGATCCTCCGGACGGCAGTGCACTTCTGGCCTGTCTTCTGGGTCATCTCCCGGAACACATCAGCCAGGAACAGGTCCCAGGTGTCCGAGTCGTCGGAGACCCCTGGTCCGAGTACGGCAGCGTTCAGGCTGTCGGCTTCCAGGTTGGCCCGGGTGTTGGAGCTGAGGAGATTGGGATAGCTCCGCAGTTTCAGCGCCGTGTCCGCCGAGCCGGTGAACGCAAGAACATCCTGGCCGCCCAGCAGGGAGAGCAGGTCACCGGTGGATCCGCAGATCAGGGACATAGCTCCCTGCGGCAGGATACCGGCCTCATGGATGATCTCGATGCAACGCTCGGTGACCAGAGCGGTGGAAGTGGCCGGTTTGGTGATAACCGGCATGCCGGCCAGGATCGCCTGGGCCGCCTTTTCCGCGAATCCCCAGGCGGGGAAGTTGAAGGCGTTGATATGGACCGCCACGCCTTGCCGGGGAACCAGCAGGTGCCGGCCCCAAAAACGAGCGGTGCGACCCAGTTGCATGCCGCCGTCCAGGGAAACGAATCTGGCGTCTCCACCGTCCCGAGCCAGGGAAGCGTAGTAGGCGAGTGTGCCGGTTGCTCCGTCCAGGTCGAATTTTGCATCTTTCCGTGTGGCACCGGAATTCAGGAGTGACAGGGCGATCAGTTCGTCCCGGTGCTGGTGGATGGCCCTGGAAACTTCTTTCAGAAGTTCTCCCCGTCGTGCCACGGTCAAGGCGCGGAGGGCCGGGCCTCCGGTGTCCCGGGCGAATGCGTAGGCCGCAGGAAAGTCGATCCCTGCGGAGGAAGCCCGGGCCACGGTCTCTCCGTTGGACGGATTGACCAGATTGGCGAAGCCGGAATCGGCTTCGTGCCATCGTCCCTGGACGAGACTTTTCAAGGTTTTCATAGGTGGTACACTCCAGAAACAGGTGAGGACAAGGTTCAATTAAAGACGTTACCGGTCCGTTTCGCAAGCCGAAGGATGTCACGATCGTGGACAACGCCGAACTCCTGAGGAAAATCCGCGATGATGAGCCCGGCGCTTTTGAGGCGTTTGTAGACCGATTCGGGGACCGGATTTACGGGTTCGGGGTGCGGATGTGCGGCGAGAGAGAGGATGCCAGGGACGTGGCTCAGGACACGCTTCTGCAGGCTTACCGATCCCTCAAGAAGCTGAAACACCCTGAGGCCCTGAGATCCTGGGTGTTCCGGGTGGTCTCCAACGCCTGCCTGATGAAACGGCGGAAGGGAAACTACCAGACCAACCGGGAGATCCCGTTGGAGGATCTCATGCCCGGGGAAAGCGAGGATTTCAGCGCCGCCATCCCGGATCCGGCGCCTGGGGCCGACGAAGAACTGGTCCTCTCCGAGACCAGGGAAGCGGTCCGGGCCGCCATCGATCTCCTGCCGCCGCACTATCGCATGGTGTTGATGCTCAGGGACATGGAGCATTTTTCCACCCGGGAAGCGTCGGAAATCCTCGACATCCCCGAGAGTACGGTCAAGATGCGTCTTCACAGGGCCAGGTTGATGGTTCGGGGGGAGCTGGCCGGCTCTGAGGCCGGAAATGGGCAGCGATGACTCACCATGACCACGACCGTCGCGAATGCCGGTCGTTGTTCGAACAGCTTTCCGAGTACATGGACGGCGAACTCAGGGAGAGCGCCTGCAGCCGGTTCGACGAGCATTTCCGGGATTGCCCTCGTTGTGAACAGTTCGTGGAACAGATGCGCAAGGCTGTGCGACTGGTTGAGGGTATGCCCTGCCCGAAACTCCCCGATGAGGTTCGTCGCGCTCTGCTGGCCTCCGCAGAAGCGTTGGATGACAGCGCGAATCCCTCCTGAAAAGCAGGTTTTTCTCCAATCCGTATCCTTTTGCGAGGTGATTGCATCCAGGAAAGTGCAATCGCATTCCAAGGAGGACGCACAACCATGAATCGATTTGGAGTCAACACCTGGCTGCGGCTGATCGCAGGCTTTTTCATTCTGCTGTCGGTACTGCTGGGCTACACTGTGGACACGCGGTTTTACCTGTTTACAGCATTTGTCGGCTTGAACCTGTTCCAGTCCGCATTTACCGGCTGGTGCCCGATGATGACGCTGCTGCGCAGAATGGGCGTTCCCGCCTGAGGAGTTCCGGATGACACCGAACGTCAGCAAGACCGTCAATATTGATTACGAAGAAGCGGTTCGGCAGGCCAGGGAAGCCCTGGCGGCCAACGGCTTCGGTATCCTCACCGAGATAGACGTCAAGGCGACGCTGAAGGAGAAGATCGGTGTTGATTTCCAGCGCTATGTGATTCTCGGGGCCTGTGTGCCGACTCTGGCCCACCGGGCCATGACGGCGGTCCCCGAGGTCGGAGTATTCCTGCCCTGCAACGTAGTCGTACGGGAGACCGGGGAGGGAGAGTGTCGCATCGACGCGGTCAACGCCCGTTCCATGTCTACCATGTTGCCGGGATCGGATGAGTTGGAACAGGTCGCAGAGGAGGTTGCCGGACGGCTGGATGCGGTCTTGAAGGCGATCGGCTGAACAACCGGTGTCAGTTGCCGCCCTCGGCCTCCTTGGCCGGATCTTCGTCATCAGGGTTCAGAAAAACAACTCTGTTGTTTTTCCGGGGAGCCGAGACCAGTTCCTCGAGGGACGTCGATTTCAGGATGTCCTCGATGCTTTCCTGAACACGGAACCATACGGCGTTTGCCGGGCAGTTGGCCGAATGGATGCAGTCCTCGGGATTGGGAACACAGTCGGTGAGCGAGAGCGGCCCTTCGATGGCAACAAGGATATCCAGGAGGGAAATCTCTTCCGTCGCCCTGGCCAGGGAAAACCCGCCGTTGACCCCGCGAGTCGATCGCAGGAGCTGGGCCCGTACCAGGCTGCGCAGGATCTTGGCCATGAAGCTTGAGGGGATTTTCTGGGATTCGCAGATTTCACTGCGAAGCACAACCGACTCCTCAGGCAGGGAAGCTATAAAAATCATGCTGCGTATCGCATAATCGCCAGCGTTGGTCAGTCTCAAGGCCATTAGTCACCCTCGTAGAAAACAGACCTATTTTGTATGCTTGCCTAGCTAATCTAAGATAGCGCTCTCACCAAATCAAATTATACTGATGATCAATGTAGATTTCCTGCTTTTTCGCCTTTAAAGCGAAAAAGGACGCAAATTTATCGGATTAATAGGGGTTTGGTGGTTCGGAGGCCCGAATGGACACTCTTAGTTTGGTTAAGACCACCGGTTGCGCCGCGTTCGTGGCCGATGAGGACGGTGTGATCACCGGCTGGAACCCTGCGGCGGAGGAGCTGCTGGGTCTTCAGGCCGATGAGGTCATCGGCAAATCCTGTTCCGATGTGATTTGCGGAACCGATATATTCGGGAACCGGTTCTGCAATGAAGGCTGCGCCATTCAGACCATGGTCCGGAAGGGTGAGGCGGTTCGAAATTTCCAGATCGACGTCCGCGCCGCCGGCGGTGAGCCGTTCCGCATCGGCTTGTGCACTCTGGTGATTCGGGAAGAAGGGAAGAACGGCTACCGCCTTGTGCATCTGTTCCAGCCGATGGACCAGGTCGGGCTGCGTGCCATCGCCGGCAGGGCAGGAGCGCAGGCCAACGGTAACGTCTTGAGGACCGGGACATCGAACCGGCCCGGTTCCAACCTGACGGCGCGGGAACGGGAGGTGCTGTCGTTGTTGGAGTCCGGAGTACCGACCCAGGGCATGGCGGACTCGATGAAAATCAGCGTCACTACCGTGCGCAACCATATACAGGGCATTCTCAGGAAATTAGGGGCTCACAGCCGACTGGAAGCAGTCTCCTCGGCTCGACGCCAGGGTCTTATCTGATCAGAGCCTGTCCCGATCCAGAATGATCACTCGACGACCGTCCATCTGGATCGCGCCGTCATGGGCCATCCTGGCCATGGTCCTGGAGACGATTTCCCGGACCGTGCCGATCCTGGCGGCGATTTCCTGGTTGGTCCAGGTCAGGTCGAAGGTGTCGTCGTCGCCGGCCATCTCCAGGAAAACCGCAGAAAGACGCTCCCGGACCGCTTTGAGGGAGACTTCCTCCACCAGGGCGACCATCTTGCGAAGCCTGCCTGCAATCGAGGCGATTACCGCACGGGAAATCTCCGGATGACGGTCCAGCAGCCGATGGAACGTCGATGCGGGAAGTATGAGGACTGCCGCATCTTCAAGGGCGGCGGCGGAAGCCGGATAGGGGCGGCCGTCGAACAGGGGCAACTCCGCCACCGAACGTCCCGGGCCCTCGATTTCCAGGATCTGTTCCCGGCCCTTGTCCCCGATCTTGTAAATCTTGACCGCTCCATGGCGCACGACAAACAGCCCCTTGGGGCTGTCACCGTCGAGAAAAAGTACTTCGTTGCGCAGGTAGATCTTCTCGTCCATGAGCCCGGCCAACTCCCGCAGCACCGGCTCACCGGCACCCTCTAGAAACGAAACCTGGCCCAGAATCTCAAGTATCGGTTTCATGCCCGGAAGCATGACATACCGGCTCCAGGAATAGCCAGGGGTGACCCTGAATCTCCTTTATGGCAGAATGCCGGGGCAGGCACGGTCTTATCCAACTTATCCGGTCCATCCGTCCAAGGCCCGGGACTGGTCCCGGTGGCACGAGGTGCCAAGTGAGCGAAGAACCTAAAAATCTCGAGGAAGAGCCGAACCGGTCGGAACCTTCGGAACCTTCGGAGCCCGCCGCTCCCGCAGAACCTGAAGCAACGGTAGAGCCGGAAGCGAAGGTAGAACCGGAAGCGAAGGTAGAACCGGAAGCTGAATCGACTGCGGAGGTCGCAGAGGCTGAAGAGGTTGAGGAAAAGGAGGTTGCCGCCGCCAAGCCTCGGCCCGCACCCAGGAAGCCGGTGGACCCTGCGCTGGCCAGGGCGTACAGAACCCACCGGCCGGTGGACGGCAAGGTCGAGTCGGTGATCAAGGGCGGCTTCGAAATCCGTGTCGGCCGCAGCAGGGCGTTCTGCCCGTTCTCCCAGATCGAGATGCACCGCGCCGATGAGCCGGAACAGCACGTGGGACAGACCTACCCGTTCAAGATCATTCAGTTCCGAAGGGGCGGGGAGGATGTGGTCCTGTCCCGTCGCGCTCTGCTGGAGGATGCGAACCAGGAAGAGGCCAAGGCGGTTAGGGCGACCCTGATAGAAGGCGCCATGATGCAGGGCCATGTTGCGGGAGTCGCCGATTTTGGTGCGTTCATCGATCTTGGCGCCGGCGTTCAGGGTCTGGTTCATATCTCCGAACTATCCCATTCCCGGGTCACGCGGGTCGGGGACGCGGTGAAGACCGGACAGACCGTGCAGGTCAAGATCCTGAAGATCCATGACAAGGGCGGCAAGATCTCGCTGAGCATCCGCCAGGCCCAGGAAGATCCATGGAATGAAGCGGAAACCCGATTCGCGGTCGGATCGCGATACACGGGCACCGTACGACGGCTGGCCGATTTCGGCGCCTTCGTGGAAATGTCCCCCGGACTCGAGGCGCTGGCCCCGGCCCGTGAGTTCCCGCCCAGGGAACAGGAATGGACCGACTGGTTGAAGCCGGGAACGGAACGGGAATGGATCGTCCTTGCCGTGGACACTTCCCGCAGACGCATGTCGATCCTTCCGGCGGTGGACGGTATGCCTGAAGCCACCATGGCCATTGAGCCGGGAGTCGAATTGACCGGCCTTGTTCAGAAGATTGAACGGTTCGGCGTATTCGTATGGCTCGCACCGGGGAAGGTGGGGCTGATGCCGACGGCGTTCACCGGCATACCCCAGGGCAGCCGCATGGACAGCCATTTCAAGATAGGCCAGGAAGTGCCGGTGGAGGTTCTGGATATCGCCGACGGCGGCCGCAGGATCCGCCTCGCCGCCCAGGGCGACGGGGTTGCCCGCGCCCGCGCCGAGGCCGAGAAGCCGGAAGGGGACAGGCGGCAGCGGTCGGATCGGCCCGAGGGGCGGGACCGGTCGCCCGACAGGGGCGACCAGGTCCGTGAGGAAGACCAGGGGACGTTCGGAACATCCATGGCCGACCTGCTCAAGGCGGCTCTCGACAAGAAGAAGCCCTGATCTCTACTCCTCGCTGATCGCGACCTTCACCATTTCGTCGTTCTGGCGGATGGCGTTGACGACGTCCTGTCCGTCCAGAACCTTGCCGAACACCGCGTGCTTGCCGTCCAGCCACGCCGTGGCGCCGTGGGTGATGAAAAACTGGCTGCCGTTGGTGTTGGGGCCGGCGTTGGCCATGGACAGAGACCCCGGGCCGTCGTGCTTCAGGTCGGCGTGGAACTCGTCATCGAACTTGTAACCTGCATCTCCCATGCCGTTCCCGTTGGGACAGCCGGTCTGGATCATGAAGTCGTCGATCACACGGTGAAACTTCAGGCTGTCGTAAAACCCCTGGGACGCAAGCTTCTCGAAGTTCGCCACGGTCTTGGGAGCCTTGTCGGCGTGGAGTTCCAGTCGGATCGTTCCTTTACTGGTTTCAATGGTCGCAATTTTCATGGTCTTACCCTTTCCGGGCGGAGAAGCTCATAGGTTCCCGCCCTTGAACGCTTCGTCAATAAGTTTCTTCTGTTCCGCGAGGTGCATACGGAACGAGCCGGTTCCCGGACTTGCGGATCGTCTTCGCCCGCAATAAGACAGGCGAAGATTCGGACCGAGGTTGTCCCGGAGCCTCTCCTGCATGAAGCTCCAGCCACCCATGTTGCGAGGCTCCTCCTGAACCCAGGCGAACTCCCTGGCATCGCCATACGAGTCAAGGACCTGCAGCAACCGTTCTCCCGGGAACGGGTAGAACTGTTCCACCCGGATGACGGCGATGTCGTCGATGCCGGCTTGCTCCCGGTGCTCGATGAGGTCGTAATACACCTTGCCGGAGCACATCAGGACACGACGGATTCCATCCCGGCTCACCGGGTCGTCCAGCACCTCGTTGAATCCGGCCTCGCCGACGAAATCGGCGGCCTCGGACACCGCCACAGGGTGTCGCAGGATGCTCTTGGGAGTCAGAACGACCAGAGGGGTCGGGTTATCGAGACCGGCCTGCCTCCGCAGCAAATGGAAATACTGGGCCGGTGTGGAGGGGTAGGTGACCTGCATGTTGCCCGAGGCGCACAACTGGAGAAACCGTTCCAGCCGGGCGCTGGAGTGCTCCGGTCCCTGGCCTTCCGAGGCGTGGGGCAGGAGCATGACGATCCCCGAGGACTGGCCCCACTTGGCCTGGGCGCTGGCGATGAACTGGTCGATGATGACCTGGGCCCCGTTGGCGAAGTCTCCGAACTGCGCCTCCCACATCACCAGGGCGCTGGTGTGCTGCACGCTGTACCCGTACTCGAACCCGAGGACGGCGAACTCGGAAAGCAGGCTGTCGAACACCTGAAAAGACGCCTGATCCGGAGAGAGATTCGCCAGGGGACAGTAAGGCCGTCCATCCCGGTGATCGTAGAGGATCGCATGGCGCTGACTGAACGTCCCCCGGCCCGAATCCTCACCGGAGAGTCTCACCGGTACCCCTTCAAGGACCAGTGTGCCGAAGGCGAACGCCTCCGCCAGAGCCCAGTCGATCCTGCCCTGTTCCAGGCGCTCTCGCCGGCGGGCAAGCTGCCGGGCCAGCTTGGGGTGAGGTTCGAAACCGGCGGTCTCGGCGGCGAGGCCGTCCATGACCTGTTCCAGGAGTTCCGGCGCCACGGCGGTGGCTTTCCCTGGCCGGGCGGCGCCTTCCACCGACTCATGGTCGTCGGAGGCCTCCGGTTCGGTTCGGTCCAGTGCGGCCTTGACCGCATCCTGAACTTCGGAAAGGCGGTTCCTGAAATCTTCAAGTGCTGTTTCAGCGGTTTCGATGTCGAGCACTTCCCGGCGCAGGAGCTGCTCGGTATAAAGCATGCGGACCGAGCGATGATTTTCGATTTTGGAGTAGAGAGTCGGGTGGGTGTAGGCCGGTTCGTCGGCTTCGTTGTGTCCCCAGCGACGGTAGCAGAGCATGTCCACCACCACGTCGCGGTTGAAGCGCTGGCGGTATTCAAGAGCGAGGCGAAGGGTGCGGACCACATCCTCGGGGTAGTCGCCGTTGACGTGGAAAATCGGCGCCTTGACCGCCTTGGCGGTATCGGTGGAATACATCGAGGATCTGGCGTCCTTCGGTCCGGTAGTGAAGCCGATCTGGTTGTTGACCACGATGTGGACGGTGCCGCCTGTTCGGTAGCCGCTGAGCTGGGAGAGGTTGAGGGTTTCCGCAACCACGCCCTGGCCGGCGAATGCGGCGTCGCCGTGGATCAGAATCGGCAGCACGACCTCATGGCGGCTGTCGCCCAGGTTGTCCTGTCGCGCCCGGACCATCCCTTCAACCACCGGATCTACGGCCTCCAGATGGCTCGGATTGGATGCCAGGATCAGCCGGACCGTTTTACCGTCCGGCGCCGTATGCTCGCCTTCAAAGCCCAGGTGGTAGATCACGTCGCCGGAGCCGTGGCTCAGGGTCGGGTCGAGATCGCCTTCGAATTTCCGGAATATGCGGTCGTAGGACATGCCGATGATATTGGCCAGGACGTTGAGTCGGCCGCGGTGGGCCATGCCGATGACCGCCTCCCGGATCCCCCGGCCGGCGGCGTCGGACAACAGGGCGTCCAGCACCGCGATCAGGGAGTCGGCGCCTTCCAGTGAGAACCGCTTGTGGCCGACGTAGGAAGTGTGCAGAAAGCGCTCAAACGCTTCGGCGGCGTTCAACTTCCTCAGGACCTGCTTCTGGGCCTCGAAGTCCAGCGTTTCTTCGTTCCGGCTGCTCTCCATACGCTGCTGGAGCCAGGCCCGGGGCGCCGGTTCGGGAATATGCATGAACTCCACGCCGATATGCCGGCAGTAGGTGTCCCGCAGGTTGTCCATGATGTCCCGGAGCGGCGTCCACGTGTGTTCCTGGGACGGACTTCCAACCAGGAACCGCCGATCCAGATCCCAGACGCTGAGACCGTAATGGGACATCTCCAGCTCTTCGTGTGGCTCCGGGTGGTAACCCATCGGATCCAGGTCGGCCCACAGATGGCCGCGCACACGATAGGAACGCAGCAACTGCACCACGCCGTTCTGCTTGCGGATCTCCTCGGCGGCGTCGCCGCCGCCGCCTAACTGGGGCCTGAAGTCGCCGGCCCAGTCGAACGGTTCGTACGGTATGGAAAGTTGCTGGAACAGGTGGTGGTAGAACCGTTCCTGCCCCATGATCATTTTTTCGATGTCGGACAGGAACGTCCCGGACTCGGCGCCCTGGATGATGCGGTGGTCATAGGTGCTGCTCACCGCCATGATCTTGCTGATCCCCATGGCGGAGATCCGCTCAGTATCCATTCCTGCGAATTCGGCCGGGTAACCGATGCTTCCGATGCCGATAATGGCGCCCTGTCCTTCCATCAACCTGGGAACCGAAGTGGCGGTCCCCAACATACCCGGGTTGGTGAGGGTGACGGTGGTGCCCTGGAAGTCTTCCACGGCCAGCCTGTTCTGCCGGGCCCGAAGCACCAGGTCGTTATAAGCGGATACGAAGGAAGGGAAGTCCAGGGTGGCGGCGTCGCGGATGCACGGTACGAGAAGGATGCGGCGGCCCTTGCGCTCCAGATCGATAGCCAGGCCAAGGTTGACCTCGTCACGGTGAAGGCGGTGGG
Source organism: Candidatus Polarisedimenticola svalbardensis (assembly GCA_014764515.1). GTDB lineage: Bacteria > Acidobacteriota > Polarisedimenticolia > Polarisedimenticolales > Polarisedimenticolaceae > Polarisedimenticola > Polarisedimenticola svalbardensis. Next base: position 16,373 of record JACXWD010000014.1, read on the forward strand.
GTTTTCCGTCGGCTTCCAGGTAGCCGGAGTTCAGCACCGGATGTTTCACCAGGCACCGGACGATCGCCCATGCGATCAGGTGCGTGAAGGAGATCTTGGGCCCGGCGATGGTGGCCTGATGGTGGTTGATCAGTCTGCGATTCTCTTCCAGAAGCTTGACCGGCACCGATCGCACCGATGTAGCTGTCGGTACGGCGAGGCTGGCGACCATGTTTTCCACGATCCTGGACGAGATCCCGATAATCGGTTCGGCCTCCGGCGGGATCGGGGTCGGCGGCTCCTGGGAGGGTGCCGGCGCCGTCACGCCCTGCGGGCGGAATCCGTGGAAAAACTCCTGCCAGGCCTCACTTACGGAGGAAGGATCGTCACGGTAACGGGCAAATAACTCGTCAACGTATCCCAGATTTGAACCGAATGTGCTCATGGTCCCGCCATCGTAGCAGGCTGCGGAAGGGTACACTGTGGACGGAAGGAGAATTCTCTTGAAACCGAGCGTCATGTTCGCCTGTCTGGTCATTTTGTTTGTCGCCTGTTCCGATCCGGTCCGGCTGGAGCGCCGCTGGACGGTGATGGGGACCTACGCAGAGGCTGAAATCAACGCGTTTGATGCGAAAAGCGCAGAGAACATGATGGAGAAGGTCCGCTCGGCCTTCGAAAGAGTCGACTCCGAGATGAGCAACTGGAAGAAGGACTCCCTGCTGAACCAGGTTAACCGGGACGCCAGAAAAGGGCCGGTAAAGGTCCCTTCTGCAGATCTCTACCGCTGTATCCGCCTGGCTTATGAATATGCCAAGAATACCGACGGTGCGTTCGACCCGACGGTGGGGAGGCTGGTGCAGGCCTACGGCTTCCGGCCGGTTCGGCCCAGGGTCCCGGGTGAGGACGAGCTGGCGACGGCACTGGGCCACTCCGGCTGGGAAAAGCTCCGTGTCTTCCCCGAATCCATGTCGGTGAGCTATCTCGACTCCCGGCTGGAAGTGGACCTTGGAGGGATTGCCAAGGGCTATGCCGTTGATGTCGCGGCGCGGAATTTCGCCCTGCCGGGGGTTCGATCAGGCCTCATGGACCTGGGAGGAACGGTGTACGCATGGGGGGTTCCGGAGGAAGGTGCGGAATGGCAGGTCGGCATCCGGGATCCCGAGCTTCCGGACGGTTCCATGGGGACCATCCTCCTGCAGAACCGGGCGGTGGCGACTTCGGCGATCTACGAAAATTCGTTCACGGTGGACGGAGTGACCTACGGCCACATCCTCGATCCCCGGACCGGGCGTCCGGCAGAGACCGATATCATCGCAGCCTCCGTGATCAGCGACAGCGCCGCCGAGGCCGATGCACTGAGCACCGCCTTCTTCGTGGCCGGCTCCCAGGAGTCTGCGACCATGCTCCAGCGGGCCAGGCGGATCGAAGCGATCCTGCTGGTTAGAGGGGATGAGGGGCCGGTGCTGATAGTGTCCGCTTCCCTGAGAAATCGGTTCACCGTCGATCCCGGGTTCGCCTCACGGATCGACGGGCGGGTGCGGTTCATTTTGCCCCCGACAGCTCTCGATTAGGGGCCTGACGGCTCTGCAGCCGTTTGCTACACTGCCTCCTTACTTATCCTGTCTGCCCGACAGTCACGGAGGCACCCCGATGAACGAGATCCTGGAAGCACTCGGCGTCAAGGCCGAGAACGACGGCGCGTGTACCGGACAGTGGATCAAAACCACAGGACCGGAACTGGTCTCCTACAATCCGACGACCGGTGATCCGATCGCCTCGGTGCGACAGGCGACCGTAGAAGAATATGAGCAGGTCGTGTCCGCTGCCGAGGAAGGTTTTCGAACCTGGCGGATGATGCCGGCCCCACTCAGGGGGCAGGTCATCCGTGACCTGGGTGAGGAGCTTCGCAAATACAAAGACCCCCTGGGTCGCCTGGTCGCCATGGAAATGGGCAAGATCCTATCCGAGGGACTGGGCGAGGTGCAGGAGATGATCGACATCTGCGACTTCGCCGTAGGCCAGTCGCGGCAGTTGTACGGCTACACCATGCACTCGGAGCGTCCCGGCCACCGCATGTACGAGCAGTACCATCCCCTGGGCACCATCGGGATTATCACCGCATTCAATTTCCCGGTGGCGGTCTGGGCCTGGAACTCGGCTCTGGCCGGAATCTGCGGTGACGCCATGATCTGGAAGCCGTCGTCCAAGACGCCGATCACGGCGGTTGCGGTGCAGAACATCGCCAACCGGGTCATGGAGGCCCACGGCCTGTCGGGGATCTTCAGCATGGTGATCGGTCGCGGGTCGAGCGTCGGTGAAAAGATGCTGGAGGACCGGCGGTTGCCTTTGATTTCCGCCACCGGTTCCTGCCGCATGGGTCGCCGGATCGCGCAGGTTGTGGGCGACCGGCTGGGCAGGACCCTTCTGGAACTGGGCGGCAACAATGCGGTGATCGTCATGGACGATGCCGATCAGGAGATGGCATTGCACGCAGTGCTGTTTGGCGCTGTAGGTACGGCCGGCCAGCGCTGTACATCCACTCGGCGGCTGATCCTGCAGAAGGGGATTGCCGCCGGATTCATTGAACGGCTCAAGAACGCCTACGGCCAGATCCGGATCGGCGATCCGCTGGATGAGAACACGCTGATGGGTCCGCTGGTGGACGAATCCGCCGTGAAAGAGATGGAAGAGGCGCTGGAACGGGTCCGGAAGGAGGGTGGCGAGATCCTGTGCGGCGGTGGCCGTGTAGACCGCCCCGGCTTCTTTGTGGAGCCCACCCTGGTGAAGGCGCCGATCGGCCTGCCGGTAGCTCAGGACGAAACCTTCGCGCCGATCCTCTACATCTTCGAGGTGGACGATCTGGAGCAGGCGATCGAGCTGCACAACGATGTGCCCCAGGGGCTGTCGTCCTCGATCTTCACCACCAACCTGATCCAGGCCGAGACGTTCCTGTCCCACCGGGGAAGCGACTGCGGCATCGCCAACGTCAATATCGGCACATCAGGCGCCGAGATCGGCGGCGCTTTCGGTGGCGAGAAGGAAACCGGCGGCGGCCGGGAGTCCGGATCGGACGCCTGGAAGATCTACATGCGTCGCCAGACCAACACGATGAACTGGAGCACCGAGCTTCCCCTGGCCCAGGGAGTCAAGTTCGACATCTAAGTTTCGTAGTTTCGGTTGCTGTCCCCGAAACTACCCCGAAATTATTCTCCGGGGGCTTCGACGATGTTGAAGTCCGGCGGCTCCACCTGAAGGGTGGAATGGCGGATGCCGAACCGGTCCTCGAGGACGGTTGTGGCGGTCCGGAGCAGCTTCCCCGGCCGCACCGAGTGATCACTGACAAGGTGGGCGGTGAGGATAGCCGAGCCTTCCGAGAGGGACCACAGGTGCAGGTCGTGGACGCCTGCCACCCCGTCCAGCGATTCCAGGCAGGCCCGGACTTCCCCGGTGGGGATATGGGCCGGGGCGCCTTCCATCAGTACGTGCACCGAGGCCAGGATCAGTCGCACCGATGAGAACACGATGATGCCGGCAATCAGGACGCTGGCCAGGGGATCGGCCCAGGTCCAGCCGAAAAATCCGATCAGAACCGCAGCGATGATGGCGCCTACCGATCCGAGCAGGTCCCCCAGCACGTGAAGGTAGGCCGCACGGATGTTCAGGTTCTCGTTCTGGCCTGCATGAAGGATCCAGGCACCGATGATGTTGACCACCAGGCCGCCGAAAGCCACCGTTCCCATGAGGCCGAACCGGATTTCAGGCGGCGACTGGAATCGCCCGTAGGCCTCCCACGCGATGTAGCCCGAGATCAACACCAGGGCGATCCCGTTGGCCAGGGCAGCCAGGATCTCCGCGCGCTGGAAACCGTAAGTCCGTGTCGGGTCAGGCGGCCTGCGCGCCGACCACGCGGCGAAAAGGGCGATGCCCAGAGCAAGGTTGTCGGTTAGCATATGCCCGGCGTCGGCCAGGAGCGCCAGGCTTCCCGAGATGTAGCCGCCGACCACTTCGGCGACGGTGTACAACAGGGTCAGGACCAATACGGCAGCAAGACGCCTGGTCCCCGCCGACCCATGCTGGTGTCCGGAATGATCGTGATTGTGCAAAAGCGATCTCTCCAATGGAACCGCAGGGGTTTCCGTGTAAGCTCCCCGATGGAGGTCCGTGGATGGCCATATTACATGCGGAAGACCCCTGCCGGGGACGGAGAACAGCGGTTCCCCGGCTGGTTACCGATCAGGATCTGCTGTCTCCCTATCTTGAAGACGCGTCAGGTTCATCGCCGGGGACCGCGACCGGTCTGTTACGGGCCGAATCGGAGGAAGAGATTTCGTCATGGCTGCGGGCAACCTGTGATCAGGCGGTGCCTGTCCTTCCCCAGGCGGCCCGTTCATCCCTGACAGGCGGCGCCCACCCGTCCGGCGAGGTAGTGGTCAGCGTGGAGAGGCTCCGAGGGGTCCAGGTAAGAGGGGACGGCACCGCAACCGTCGGCCCCGGGATGCGGCTGGTGGAACTGCAGCAGGAGCTGGAATCCCACGGGTTGTACTACCCGCCGGTGCCGACCTACCAGGACGCGATGATCGGCGGGACGGTATCCACCAACGCAGGCGGGGCGGCAACCTTCAAGTACGGGGTCACCCGCCAGTGGATCCGGGGGATCCGTGTGGCCCTGTTCAACGGAGATGTGCTGGATCTGAAACGGGGGCAGGCCTCGGTGGCGCCTGGCGGGCATTTCCGGATCGCCCTTTCCGGGGGGGAGGTGCTGCAGGTGCCGGCGCCGACCTACCGGCTCCCGGACCTCAAGAAGATTTCAGCCGGATACCACGCTTCCGATCCACTGGACCTGCTGGACCTGTTCATCGGCTCCGAAGGAACCCTGGGGGTGATCACCGAGGTGACCATCGATACGATCCCCCTCCCTGCGGCGGTTTTATCCGGACTGGCGTTCACCGGCGGCGACCGGCTGGCGGTTGACCTGGCCGGCGAGTTGCGCCGGGCCGCTCTGGCTTGCCGGTCCGGGGATAGCCGTGAGCCGGATATCCGGGCCATCGAATGGGTCGATTCCCGCAGCCTGGCACTCCTCAAAATTCACGGTGATCTTCGTGACCTGAAATTGCGTCTTCCGGCTGAAGCCGGATCCGCCATCCTGTTCGAGATGGAACTGCCGCCCGGCCGGGAGCAGGATCCGATCCTGGATCTGCTGGAGCGGTTTCTCTCGGGAGAACCGGACCTGCCCGACCGGGCGGAAGTCAGGTTGTTCAGGCTTCTGGAGCGCTGCAACACCCTGGAGTCCCTGCTCCCTGCGCTGCCGGGGGACCGGGCCGTCCGGGAGCAGTTGCGGCGGTTCCGGGAATCGGTGCCGGTCAGGGTGAACGAACTGCTGGCTGCCGGCAGGACGGCAGGAGCCGGCGCCCGCAAGGTCGGAGGGGATCTGATCGTCCCGTTTGAGCAGCTGCCGGTCTTCATCGAGGCGATTGAACACGAACTGGGAGGCCGCGGTCTGCCATACGCGATCTGGGGCCACCTGTCCGACGGCAACCTCCACCCCAACGTCCTCCCTGCCGACGCCGGCCAGGTGCGGTTGGGGGAGGAGGCTCTCCTGGCCCTGGGGCAGGTCGCCGCCGACCTGGGCGGCTGCCCTCTCTCGGAGCACGGCGTTGGGCGTAGCGGCCTCAAGCAGGAATTGATGCGCCGGTTCCTGGGAGACGCTGCCGTTGGGGAAATGCGGGAGGTCAAAAAGGGCCTGGATCCGGCCTTGCGGTTTGCTCCCGGAACCCTTTTCCCACGAAAAGACACCGATTTCTAGCTATCTCATCCGGGGTCCTGTCACCTAGAATAAGGGTCCGGTTCGATCGACCGGTAACTGCATCGCCGGCCTACCGCCGGCGGGGAAGGTGATTGTGTCTGCGGTTTTCGTCCTGTCATTACTCGGCGTACTGGTGGTTCTCCTGGCTGTGGAGAAGCTCCGGGCCGACATGGTGGCGATGCTGGGGCTGGCTGCCCTGATCCTGTCGGGGATCCTGGCGCCGGATATGGCTCTGTCCGGGTTCTCCAATCCGGCCACCATCACCGTAGCGTGCATGTTCATCCTCAGCGCCGGCCTTCAGGCCAGCGGGCTGGTGCGGGTGTTCGGCGACCGCCTGCTGAAGGACGGCCCCTCCTCGGCGAACATGCTCATGCTGGTCATCGGGCTCCTGATCGTTCCGGTTTCCGCGTTCATCAACAACACGGCGGCGGTGGCGGTGTTCATGCCGATCGCCCTGAGGGTCTGCCACGGCAACGGCATCAGCCCCAGCCGGATCCTGATGCCGCTGTCGTTCTTCGCCATGCTGGGAGGCACCTGCACCCTGATAGGTAGTTCCACCAATATCCTGGTCAGTTCCGCGGCTCGGCAGGGGGGGCTCGAGCCGTTCGGGATGTTCGAGTTCACTCGCCTCGGGTTGCTCATGCTGGCGGCCGGGGCGGTTTACCTGCTGCTTTTCGGCAGGAAGCTGCTCCCTGAAAGGATTCCGGCCGAGAGCCTGACGGAAGGCTACCACCTCAACCGTTACCTCAGCGAGGTACTGCTCCTTTCCGGTTCTCCCATCGCCGGCCTGACCCTGCCGGAAGCGAAACTCGGAGAGCGGTTCGATCTTGAAGTTCTCGGGCTGTACCGGGACAAAAGGATGTGGGGTTTCCCCGGGGCGGATCTGATCCTCAAAGAAGGGGATATCCTCATCGTGAAGGCGCCGGCCGCCGCCCTGGTGCAGTTGCGGGACGCCATGGGGGTCGCCATCAAGCACGGCCGCCATCCTGACGACGCCGACCTGCGGTCGGTGGATTCGGCGCTGCTGGAGGTAGTGGTCGCACCTAACTCCGCCCTGGAAGGCAGGACCCTGAAAGCGGTGGATTTCCGTCATCGCTACGGCGCCACCGCCCTGGCGATCCGTCGCCACGGCGAGGACATGCGGGACAAGATCGGCCGGGTGCGCCTCCGATTCGGCGATGAGCTGCTGATCATGGCCCGGCGCCTGTCCCTGTCCCGCCTCAGGGAACAGACCGACTTCGTGGTCCTTCAGGAGCTGGATGTCCCGGTACTGCGGCCCTGGCGCGCCATCACTTCGCTGACCATCGTGGCCGCCGTGGTGACGGTGGCCGCCATGGGGCTTTACACTATCGCCGAAACGGCGGTTGTCGGATCGGTTCTCATGGTGCTGAGCGGTTGCCTGCCGATCCGGAAAGTCTACACGTCGGTGGACTGGAAGACGATATTCCTTCTGGCCGGCCTGATCCCCATGGGCACAGCCCTCGAGGCCAGCGGCGCCGCTTCATCCGCCGTTCACGGTCTACTGGCGGTGACAGGAGACCTGGGTCCGAAGGTCGTTCTCGGCTCCTTCCTGGTGTTGACGGTGATCCTCACCGGCTTCATGTCCAACAACGCGACGGCGGTGCTTCTCGCCCCACTGGCGATCACGACGGCGCAAACCATGGGAGTGGACCCGCGGCCGTTCCTGGTTGCGCTGACCTTCGGCGCTTCGGCGGCGTTCTATACGCCGATCGGTTACCAGACCAACCTGCTGGTCTACGGCCCGGGCGGGTATCGCTTCATTGACTACGTCCGCCTCGGTCTCCCTCTGAACGTACTCCATTGTGGGCTTGCTACCTTCCTGATACCGTTGTTTTTCCCCTTCTGAGACACGTCCACCGATGGAGAAATCGATGAGCAGCAACCGGGACCGACTTGCCTGTTTCAAGGCGTACGATGTGCGCGGCCGCATTCCGGATGAGTTGAACGCCGAACTGGCCTACAAGATCGGGAGGGCTTACGCCCTGTTCCTGAACCCGAAGCAGGTCGTGGTCGGCCAGGATATCCGCCTCTCCAGCCCCGAGATTTCTGCGGCGGTGTGCGAAGGGCTACTGGATTCCGGCGTAGATGTAGTGCATATCGGTCAGGGCGGCACCGAGCATGTTTACTTTGCCACCTTCCATCTCGGTCTGGACGGGGGAGTCATGGTTACCGCCAGCCACAATCCCCAGGATTACAACGGGCTGAAGCTTGTCCGGGAGCAGGCCAGGCCGATCAGTTCGGACACCGGCCTCAACGATATCGAGCAGATGATCCTGGATGGTTTGCCGGCGCTAGAAGGGAGCCGAGGTTCCATGACTTCGGCGGACATCCACGAGGCGTATACGCAGCACATTTTGGAATATGTGGATCTCCCGAGTCTGAAGCCGCTGAAGGTGGTGGTCAACGCCGGGAACGGAGGCGCAGGCTCTACCATCGACCGCCTGGAACCTCATCTGCCGTTCGAGTTCACGAAGGTTCATCATGATCCTGACGGAACTTTCCCCCACGGCATTCCGAACCCGCTCCTTCCGGACAACCGTCAGGCGACTGCCGATGCCGTAGTCCGGGTCGGCGCCGACGCCGGCATCGCCTGGGACGGTGATTTCGACCGCTGCTTCCTGTTCGACGAGACCGGTGGGTTCATCGAGGGGTACTACATCGTCGGCCTGCTGGCCGAAACGGTGCTGGCCCGCAACCCGGGGGCCAAGATCGTCCACGATCCCAGGCTGACCTGGAACACCGTTGAAATGGTCCGTGCTGCGGGAGGGAAGGACGTCCAGTCCAAATCCGGTCACGCCTTCATCAAGGAAGTCATGCGCCGTGAGGACGCGGCCTACGGCGGTGAAATGTCCGCCCATCATTTCTTCCGTGAGTTCTCGTATTGCGACAGCGGCATGATCCCCTGGCTGATGGTTCTGGAGATCATGTCCATGAAAGGGCTGCCCCTGAGCAAGCTGGTAGGCGAGAGGATGGAGCGGTTCCCCGCTAGTGGCGAGATCAACCGTCGTCTGGACAATCCTGACGGCGCGATCGCCAGGATCCGGGAGCGGTACGCAGCCTCGGCCCTGCTTGTGGATGAGACCGATGGAATCGGGTTCGATTTTCCCGACTGGAGGTTCAACCTCCGAAAATCAAATACCGAGCCGCTGATCCGCCTGAATGTCGAGTCCCGGGGCGATCTCGGCCTCATGGAGGCCAAGACCGCAGAGGTCCTGGCCATCCTCGAGGAAGCTTGACTTCGTGGTCCCGGCCTGTACTCTGACCCGGTAGCCTGAAGGAACACAGGCGGAAGGAGTGCGTCTCTCGTGGAACTGATCGACCGTTACCCGATTTTCATCGGCTTCAAGATGGATACCAGCCTGAAGCGTGAGCTGGCGGCGCTGGAAGGATCGGATCGCAAATACGTTTCGAAGGACGACACCTCTTTTCTCGTGATCTGCACCCTGGGCGGCGATCAGTTCGTCGGCAAGCTGGTTGAAGAGCGGATGACCACCGACCGGGTGGAGGATGTCCAGCGGAACGTGCTCAGCATCCTCCAGCGCATCTGCCCGGAGACACGCTTCCCCCAGGTTTTCCAGATTTTACCGTGCGATGTGGAAGGGCCGTCCGAACCGGAATGAGGGTTGGTAGCGCTACGGGGAATCGAACCCCGGTTTGATGGCTGAGAACCACCCGTCCTAACCACTAGACGATAGCGCCACGGCCAAGATTCTTGATAAATCACGGCACTTTGTCAAGGGCGAGCTCCGCCCCTGCTTGACTTCCCGAGAATCGGAGGTTTAGGCTGCCGCACGTGACCGATTTCAAGCACGAAAACGGCCTGGCCGGCCTGTTCTGCCTGTGGATCGTCCTTGCCTGTTTCGGCATGGGGATCACGGGGGAATTCGTCTGGGACGATCACCAGATCGTGGAGCGCAATCCGGTGGTGCGCACACTGAACCCGGCCACCCACCTGGGGTCCGAATTCTTTTCACGCTGGGATGTGGAATACGGATACTACCGCCCCCTGGTCACCCTCAGCCTGGCCCTGGATCACAGCCTGTCAGGCGGATCTCCCTGGCTGTTCCACCTGACGAATCTGCTGCTCCACGCCTTGAACGGGTTCCTGCTGTTCCGCCTGCTCCGCCGGTTCGCCGCCGCCGCCCCTGCCGCCATGGCGGCTGCACTGTTTCTGGTCCATCCGGTTCAGAGCGAGGCGGTGCTCTGGATCTCCGGCCGGACCGATCTTCTGGCGACCTGCCTGTTGCTGACCGCAGGCCTTCTGTACACCGGCCGGTTTGCGGGGAGACCGCTGCGCTACGGGTTATTCCTTTTTGCCATTGCCGGCGCACTGTTGGCCAAGGAGATGGCGGTCACCTTCCCGGCCATTCTTCTGGGCGCAGGACTGGCGGCCGGCCTGGCCGCAGGGGAGGGGTTCCGCCAGGCCGGTACCGGGGCGCTCCGGCGGTTCCTGCGGCGCGGGGCGCCGGCATTGCTGCTGCTGGCTCCATACCTGGCAGCCCGGTATATGGTGCTGGACCGCATCCTGGGAGGCGCCGGAGAGAGCGCCGGTGTACTTCCCAACCCGATGGTGGCGGCAGACGCCGGGACCAGGATCCTGACGGCGGTCCACATAATCGGTCGCTATGTTCGACTGCTGTTCTATCCGGATATCCTGACCATCGAATACAACCGCGAACTGGTTCCGCCTGTGGAATCAGCCGCCTCCGCAGCCTTCCTGCTGCCGGCGGGGCTGATTGTGGTGCTCCTCATCACCGCCGTCTGGCTGATGCGGCGACAGCCTGCAGCCGCCTTCGGCGCGGTGGCAGCGTCCGGTTCCTACCTGCTCGTGTCCGGCCTGTTGTTCCCCACTCCGTCCCTGATGGCCGAGCGGGTGTTATACCTTCCGATGGTCGGCGTAACGGCTGTTGCCGGATCCGCTCTGGTCCTGCTGGCCGGACGGATCGTTCCGGGCCGCTTCAGGCCGGCCGCCACCGTCGTGCTTGCCTTGCTGGTGTTGATCCCCCTGGGGATCCGGAGCCTGGCCCGCGTGCCCGACTGGAAGACCGATACGGCGCTGTTCGAGGCGACGGTGCGGGATCATCCCCGGAGTTTCCTGGCCTGGTACAACCTGTCGGCGGAACGGTTGGAGGAGGGTGACGCCGCCGGAGCCCTGGTGGCGGTGGATCGATGCCTGTCCTTTCGCCCGCACTACCTCCCGGCCCGTCTGACCCGGGCTGCCGTTTTAAGCCGTCAGGGCGAATCGGAGCAGGCGCTGGCCATCCTCCGGGAGGTGGAACAGGATCATCCTGGTCACAGGGCGGTCCGGTTTCGCCTGGTACCGGCACTGGCGGCCCGCGCCCTGGAACTGCGCGCCGCAGGAGAGGCCGACGGGGCCGAAGAGTTGTATCGCGAAATCGTCGAGGCCGCCTCCGGCGCCCTCACCGGCGACGACGGACGGGATGCCCCGGGAATCAAGGCGCTGTACCTGATGCATCGTGCGGAGAGTCTCTGGAGGCTGGGGCGGATCGGTGAAGCTGATGACGGCTACAAGGCAGCGGTCGTGCAGGCGAGAGCCGAGGCCGCCGCCGATCGCTCCATCCGGGAGGCGGTATCCGGAGTCGTGGCGGTGGTGCTTGCAGGGGCAGGGGAGTTCCTGCTTCAGAACGGCAGTCCGGCGGAAGCGGTGGAACGGTTCCAGGAGGCCGCCGCTCTCTCCCGGGAGGCGGGCAGGGAGGATGCCGCCGTCGCACTGCTCCAGAGGGCAGGTTCCGGCGTCCGGACCCTGGCCGAGTCGGCACTGACCTCCGTGCGCTTTCAGGATTCGATCCCGCTGTTCGACCTTGCGCTGACCCTTGAGCCGGATTCGCCCCGAACCCTGTACGGCCGTGCCAGAGCCCGCCTCGGAACCGGAGACCTGGACCTGGCGGAGGCAGACCTCCTGGCTCTGGTAGCCATGGACAGCGGTTTGAACCGCCGCCAGCTGGCGGCTGCCTGGGTCGACCTGGCGAGGATCTCACAGGCCCGCGGGGACCTTGAGGAGAGCCGCAACCGGCAGTCCAGGGCCGGGGAGATCGCAAACTCTTCCGCGCCTTGACCTTCATCCTGCCAAACCTATATTGACTTTGTGTTGCATACATATTTGTAACTGTGCAGATATGTGCGGCTGAGGTCAGACCTGATGCGCCTTGGAGTTCACGCCCTGGTCCGCTGGATATTCCTGCTGTCCGCCTCCTATCTTGCGATGCAATCCGAGGTCAACGGCTTCGCCGGCGCCCTGTTCACCATGGTGCTCCTGGCCGGGGCGATAGTGGTCCATTTCCTCCCGGGGCGGCTGGCAGCCGGCCCCCGCTTCCACTGGAGCCTCCTGTTTTTTGACACTGTACTGGTCGCCCTGAGCCTGCTCGTTCTCCTCCCGGGAGAACCGGTGCTGCTGGCTACGTTCTTCCTCGGGTCGCTGGTGGCTGTGATGACCGCCGAATCTCCCGGCTTGGCCATGGGTGGACTGGCGGCAGCCGGCCTGTACGTGGCGATCACCTCCGGCATCGGCGGAGGCGCATCCGCACCGGCCCAGACCGCCCGGGTGCTGTTTTTGCTGGGCGCCGGTTACTATTTTCTATTCTCCCTGCGCAGCATGAACCGGACCGCACGGGCCGTCAGCCTTGCGGGACGGGAGGGCCGTCAGCTCAAGGCGCTGCTGCAGATCACAGACGCCATCTCCTCCAGCCTGGAAATCAAAACCGTCATGCAGAGGATCGTCCGTGAGGTCGGCGGCATGGTGGAAACATCCAACTGTTCGATCCTGCTTTGCGACGACCGTCAGTCCACCGGGTTCGTGGTGGCGTCGGATCAGGATCCCAACGCCGATATGCTGCAGATCAACCTGAACGAGTACCCGGAACTTCGGGAAGCGATCGTGACAGGTGAAACCGTCATTGTTAGGGACACTGCCGAGGATCCGATCGTGGAGGATGTCCGCGCAGTGCTGCAGGCGAAGGGGTACCGCACCATGCTGATCCTGCCGCTGATATTCGGCGGTGATGTACTGGGCACCCTCTATCTGCGAGCCGGACGGGAAAGACCGTTCACCGAGGAAGAAATCCGGTTTTGCAAAGCGGCGGCGGGCGCTTCGGCCAACGCGCTTCAAAATGCGAAGTTGTTCGAGGAAGTTCGGAGCGAGGCCCTGCTCCACAAGGCGACTGGAGAGAAACTGCGTCGCCTGCTGGACTGCAGCCCGGACATGATCGTTGCGACCGACGCATCCGGTGTCATTATCGAATTCAACGGCGCCGCATCCTCCGCCACCGATCTCGGCGAAGAGCAGGCGCGGGGCCGTACCCTGGCGACAGTCCTGAACGCTCCGTCCCTGGCCGCAGATCCGGAACATCAGGGCGTTGTGGAAGCCGATATTACTTTCGAGGACAGCAGGGGCGAGCCCCGGGACCTGAGCCTGGTCAGCGCACCGTTGACCGGCGCCGGCCGGGTATGGATCGGCCGGGACGTCACCCACCTGAACCGGGTGGAGCGGAGCCTGGCCCAGGCGGAGCGGTTGTCCACCCTCGGCGAAGTCGTGGCCGGTGTGGCCCATGAGTTGAACAACCCGCTCAGCTCGGTTCTCGGCTACTCGGAGCTTGCGAGGAAGAGTTCGGAGAATCCGGCCCTGCTGCGGGACCTGACCCGGGTTGTGGATTCGGCAAGGCGCTGCAAGAAAATTGTTCACAACCTTCTCGGGTTCGCAAGGGAAAACAACGCCGAGAAGAAGTACTCGGACCTGAACTCCTGCGTCCGTCGCGTTCTCGACCTGCGGACCTACAATCTCCGTGCGGCCAGGGCCGACCTCGAGACCGATCTGGCGCCGGATCTCCCTTCTACGCTGTTCGACTTCCAGCAGATCGAGCAGGTCGTGATGAACCTCCTGGCCAACGCCGAACATGCCGTGACAGGCCAGGAGAAGGAAGGGGTTCTGAAATTACGCACCTGGCACGAAAGCGGTACGATTTGCCTGGAGGTTTCGGATAACGGACCGGGCATCCCGGCGCCGGCCCGATCGCGGGTATTCGATCCGTTCTTCACTACCAAGGGTATCGGACAGGGGACCGGTCTCGGTCTGTCCGTCTCTTTCGGCATCGTGCGAGAACATGACGGCAGTCTGGAGCTGATGCCCGAGCCGGCCGGAGGCGGGGCCTGCTTCCGTCTCTCCCTGCCGGTGACCGCCATGCCGGAGCCGGCCCCTGGGGATGTGGCTGGAGGAGTGGAACCGCCGGCCCGTTGTTTCGAGGGGCGCAGAATCCTGGTGGCGGAGGACGAGCCGCTGGTGCTGGAGCTCTTTACCCGGGTTCTGGAAGGTGACGGCGCGTCGGTGACCCGGGCTGCAGACGGCCGGGAAGCATGGGATCAGCTGGTAGCCGGAGAGTTCGACCTGGTGGTAGCCGACCTGCGTATGCCGCGGATGGATGGCCAGGAACTTTATGAGCGGGTGGCGGAGGAGATGCCGGAAATGATCCGGCGGTTCGTGTTCGCTACCGGGGACATGGCCAGCGAGGCGACCCTGGCGTTCCTGGAAGGACTGCCCAACGGAATCCTCGTGAAACCACTACAGGTGGAAACCGTCCGGCATGTCCTGGGAAAGGCGCTCTCCTCGAGCCATTGATGTGTACAATGGCGGCATGAAGAACCCGCCGCCATCGATGCCGCCTCCCCTCAAGCGGACCTCGCGGTTCGAGGACTTCCCGCTGACCCGCCAGGAGTACATCAGCGTCATGGTGCACTTCTACCGTGGTGAGATCCATCGCTCCATCAGTTGGCGAATGCGTACCGACGCAACCACCAACTGGACGATCCTGGCATCGGCAGGCATGCTGTCGTTCGTGTTCACAAATCCGACGATCCCACACATCGTCGTGCTGCTCACCAACCTGATCATCATGTCGTTCCTGAACATCGAGGCCAGGCGGTATCGCTACTTCGAGGTCTACCGGGCCAGGGTCCGGATGCTGGAAGAAAACTTCCTAATTCCCATCATCACGCGGCAACTGGAATCACCGATGGTTTCGTGGCGGGAGATGGTGGCGATGGATCTGGACCTGCCGAAGTACAAGACGAGCTACTGGGAGGCGATCGGATTCCGCCTGCGCCGCAACTACGTCTTCATATTCCTGATCGTTCTCGGCGCCTGGGTGCTGAAGCTGGCCCTCCACCCGGTCATCTCCTTCGACCCCAGCGTCATCTGGCAGCGGATGGAGACCGGCGTAATTCCGTCCTGGGTTGTGTTTCTGCTGGGCACCCTGTTTTACGGCATCATGTTCCTGCTGATCTGGGTCGGCCGCAGGATTCACGGCGGGGAGCCGGACGACGAAATCGCAGGCCTGGAGCGGAATCTGGAGCACTGGAAGCTCTAGGTGGTCCGACGCAGCCTGTGGAACGGATGTGGATAACTCCGTTTCCGCCGTGGATCTCAATGGAGAGACCTGCGGACAAGCTGTGGAAATCCTGTTGAAGTGTCAGGCGCCGGCCGGGTATCGCTTCTTCAGGGCGGGCAAGACGTATTCTTCCATGGCCCCGTTGAAATCATGCCGGGGGTTGAAGCCCCAGTCCTGCCGGGCCCGGCTGTCGTCTACGTCTCCAGGCCAGGAATCCACGATCGCCTGCCTGGCCGGGACCGGTTCAAACCGGATATCGGCCTGGGGGAAATAATCAAGGACCTTGTCCCTGAACTCGCCGGCTGTGGGGCTGAACGCCTTGATGTTGTAAACGCGGGTGGAGAGGGCGGCCTCGTCTGCGAAGGCGAGTCTCATGAACCCGTCCACGGCGTCGGGCATGGTCATGAACGGCAGTCGGGAATCCTCCCGAACGAAACAGGAATAGGCCTGGGACCGGGCCGCGGCGTGGATCATCTCGGGACCGTAGTCGCTGGTTCCGCCGGTGGGAACCGTATCGGCGCTGATCAGGCCGGGAAAACGGATCGCCCGGAAGTCGATCCCCGCATCGCCGGCATGGGGGGAGTGATTGGAGTAGTAGGTTCCCAGCAGCTCGCCGTACAACTTGTTGCAGCCGTACATGCCGGTAGGCTGGGCCCACTGATGCTCCAGAACAGCGCCGGCCTGTTCCTTGGCCGCCTGGTCGGGGAGACCGTAGACCGCAATGCTGCTGGGGAACATGAACCGGATCGACCGGCCTGTAGCCCGGGCCTGTTCCTGGCACAACTGGAGAAGGGCGACCGTTCCGCCGACGTTGACCTTGTGGGCCAGGGACGGCTTTCTCTCGGCGCTTGCGGAGAGCAGGGCGGCCAGATGGAAGACAAGTTCAGGCCGGTGTCGGTCCAGGAGCCCCCGCACCCTGCCGGTTTCGGTGATGCTGGTCTCCACCGACTCCTTGCAGTACCCGATTAAATCGGGAGGCAACACCGCCAGATCCAGGGCGACGATCTCGTAGCCGGCGTCCGCCAGGGCAGGCAGCAACTGGTGGCCCATCTCGCCGACGGCTCCGGTTACCAGGACAGTCTTCGCACTCATGTTTCCTCCGGTACCGTTCCCGCAGGAGGTGATTGTGGCTGGGGTGCAGGGATTCGAACCCCGATTCTACGGTCCAGAGCCGCATGTCCTACCATTGGACTACACCCCAGCAGGTGCCTGAATGGAGCGGGAATTATAGCGGAGCGGGGCGTTTCGTCAAGAATTCCACCAGCCGTTCCAGCCGGGCCAGAGTCCGGTCCCGGCCGAGGAGTTCCAGGACCTCAAACAGTCCCGGGCTGCTGCCGCTGCCGGTGACGGCCAGGCGCACCGGATGGATCAGCTTTCCGGCGGAAACATCTCTTTCTTCCGCCAGGGTTCTGAACAGCGCCTCGAGTTCCACCTGCCGCCAGTTGGGGACGATCTCGAGGCGGCCGGTCAGTTCAACCATGTTGTCCCGGAGCAGGTCGCCCTTGAGGTGTTTCCTGGCCGCCTTCTCTTCGTATTCAAAGTCGTCGCAGCCATCCAGCATCCGGGCCGCCTGAGCCGGGAAGTCCTGCAAGGTCCGACAGCGAGGCTGAAGCAACAGGAGCAGCTTGCGGAACCACTCCTTTCGCTCCGTACGCAGATCGTCGGACCACAACCCTGCGGCCTGCAGCCCGGGACGTACCGCCTCCTCCAGATCGTGGGAACTCAGCTCGTTGATGTAGAGGCCGTTGAGCCACTCCAGTTTGGCCCGGTCGAATACTGCGCCGGCCTTGCCGATGCCGTCCAGGCTGAACTCCTGCACCAGGGTCTTGCTGTCGATCTGCTGCCGGTCGTCGCCGGGGGACCATCCCAGGAGGGCAAGGAAGTTGAACATCGCTCCGGGAAGAAACCCTTCGTCCCGGTACTGCAGCACCGAAACGGCGCCGTGGCGTTTGGACAATCGCTTCTTGTCCTCACCCAGGATCAGAGGCATGTGGCCGAACCGGGGCACCGGGTAGCCCAGGGCCTGGTATAGCAGGATCTGTTTCGGCGTATTGGAGATGTGGTCGTCGCCCCGGATGACGTCGGTGATTCTCTGGGCGGCATCGTCGGACACAACCGAGAGCATGTAGGTCGGGGTCCCGTCGGAACGGAGGATGATGAAGTCTTCCAGGCTGTCCCCGTCGAAGCTCGTTTCACCATGGACCAGGTCGTCCCAGGAGATCTCTCCAGGCGGTACGGCGAACCGCAAGGCGAAAGGCCGGCCGTCGTCCACCATCACCAGGGAGCGGCACCCTCCGGGACAGGTCGGGCCGGGCTTGCCGGATCCGCTCATCCTCTCCCGATGTTCCTGGAGTTCTTCCGTCGTGCAGTAGCAGCGGTAAGCTTTGCCGTCCTCCAGCAGCCTGGCTGCGTCTTCGGCATGTCTCTTCTGCTCCCGGGACTGGAAGAACGGCCCTTCGTCCGGCTCGATCCCCAGCCAGTCCATGCCGTCCAGGATGCCCTGGACCATAGCCTCCGAGGATCGTTCCCGGTCGGTGTCCTCGATACGCAGCACGAACACCCCGGACCGGTTCCGGGCGTATAGCCAATTGAACAGGGCGCTGCGGGCGCCGCCGACGTGGAGGTGACCGGTAGGGCTGGGTGCGAACCGTACCCGAATTTGGGATTGGGCGTTCATCTGTGGTTCTCCGGGGCCCGGAGCGAGGTGGCGGAGAGAGGGGGATTCGAACCCCCGGAAGAGCATTAAACCCTTCAACAGTTTAGCAAACTGCCGCCTTCAGCCACTCGGCCATCTCTCCAATTTGTGCCGCGAACCGATGGATTGTAGCGCACCTTGAGGGACTTTCAACTACCGGTGCCCCGGATTGGCGGAAGGGGTGGGATTCGAACCCACGGAACTTGCGTTCGCCGGTTTTCAAGACCGGTACCTTAAACCACTCGGTCACCCTTCCACGTTATCGCTCGATTTTCGTTTTCCCGCCCATGTACGGCCGCAGCACTTCGGGGATCACCACGGTTCCGTCTTCCTGCTGGTAGTTCTCCAGCACCGCCACCAGGGTGCGGCCCACCGCAAGGCCGGAGCCGTTCAGGGTATGGACGAACCGGGGTTTCCCTTTTTTCTCTTCCCGGTACCGGATTCCGGCCCTCCTGGCCTGGAAATCCGAACAGTCGGAGCAGGAGCTGATCTCCCGGTAGGTCTTCTGTCCCGGCAGCCAGACCTCCACATCGTAGGTTTTGGCGGCGGAAAACCCGATGTCGCCTGTGCACAGTGCGATGACCCGGTACGGGATCTGGAGGCGCCGGAGTACCTCTTCGGCGTGGGCGGTCAGGCTCTCCAGGGCTGCCTGGGAATTTTCCGGTTTGGTCAGCCAGACCAGTTCCACCTTGTTGAACTGATGCTGGCGGATCAGCCCGCGGACGTCCTTGCCATAGGAACCGGCCTCGCTCCGGAAGCATGGGGTATAGGCCGCGTACTGCAGCGGCAGGGTGTCGCCGTCCAGGATCTCACCGGCATGGATGTTGGTTACCGGAACCTCGGCGGTGGGGATCATGTAGAGGTCGCCGGGGGAGACCTTGAACAGGTTCTCCTCGAACTTCGGCAACTGGCCGGTGCCGGTGAGGGCGGCGGCGTTGACCATGAACGGGGTCAGGACCTCGGTATAGCCGTGGTCGCCGGTCTGCAGGTCCAGCATGAACTGGATCAGCGCCCGTTCCAGCCGGGCCCCGTCTCCCATGAGAATGGAGAACCGGGCGCCGGACAGCTTGGCGGCGCGCTCGAAGTCCAGGATTCCCAGATCAGGACCGATGTCCCAGTGGTTCTTCGCCTCGAAAGAGAATTCCCGGGGCTCGCCCCAGGATCGGACCACCGGGTTGTCTTCCTCGGTTTTCCCCGGCGGTGTGGTCTCGTGAGGGATATTGGGCACTCTCAGCATGAACTCCCTGAGGTCCTCTTCGATGCCGCCCAGTTCTTCTTCGATAGCGGAGATCTTCTCGCCGACCTGCCGCATTTCCTCACGCAGTGGCCCGGCATCTTCGCCGGCCTTCATCAGCCCGCCGATCTTCCTGGAGCTTTCGTTGCGGTGCCGCTTGAGTTCCTCCACTTCACCGAGGAGGTCGCGACGGCGGCGGTCCATCTCCTGAAACGGTTCCATGGACAGGGACTCGCCCCGGCTTGCCATCGCCTCGGTGACGGCTTCCAGATTTTCACGGACGAAATGCGGATCAAGCATGGTTCACCTTCCCGCGGCGCATTGTAGCAGGGTGCTATTATCAAGGGTCCGGCACTCCGTCGGAATCGATTTGGGGATCGGCATGGACAAGTTGAGGATTCGGGGTGGACGGGAACTGGAGGGCACGGTGCGGATCGCCGGCGCCAAGAACGCCGCTCTCCCGGCTCTGGCGGCTGCGCTGCTCACCGAGGGCGAGATCGCATACTCCAATGTTCCGATGTTGCGGGACGTCCGGACCATGCTCCGGGTACTGGAGCACCATGGCGCCCGGGTGGAGAACGGCACCCGGGACAGCGTGAAGGTCCAGGTCGGCTCCATCGGGTCCCACGAAGCCCCTTACGATCTGGTCAAGACGATGCGGGCTTCGGTGCTGGTGCTGGGACCGCTACTGGCCCGCTGCGGCCGGGCACGGGTTTCCATGCCCGGCGGTTGCGCCATCGGCGAACGGCCTATCGACATCCACCTGGACGCCCTTGCCAACATGGGCGCCGAGGTCCACCTGGAGCACGGCTACGTGGAGGCCCGGGCCAAACGGTTGAAACCGGCTGATTACACATTTCCGCTGGTGACGGTCACCGGCACGGAAAACCTGATGATGGCGGCGGCGCTGACTGAAGGAACTTCCGTCTTCAGGAACTGCGCCCGTGAACCGGAGGTAGTGGACCTGGCCGTCCTCCTGAACGCCATGGGCGCTGAAGTGGAAGGGGCCGGCACCGGCGTCATGAGGATCAGCGGCCGCCGGGAGCTGGGCGGCGCCGACCACCCGGTGATCCCGGACCGGGTGGAAGCGGCCACCTACCTGATGGCCGGCGCACTGGCCTGTCGCCGCCTGGAAGTGGCCGGTTGCCGTCCGGAAGATCTCAAGGCGGCCCTGGCCCTCCTGGAAGCGGCCGGTGTCCCGGTGACGGTAGGGGAGAACTCCATCGTTGTGTCCCGCCCAAAGAACCTGGTAGCCGTTGACGTGGCGACGGCGCCTCATCCCGGTTTCCCCACCGACATGCAGGCCCAGTACATGGCCCTGGCGACCCAGGCCCAGGGTGTCTCGAAGATCACGGAAAACATTTTCGAGAGCCGCTTCATGCATGTCAGCGAGCTGCGGCGGCTGGGGGCCAAGATCAATATCGAAGGCCAGACCGCCGAAGTCGAAGGGCCGGCAACCCTGGCCGGCGCCCAGGTCATGGCCACAGACCTGAGGGCCTCCGCCAGCCTGGTGCTGGCCGGCCTTGTGGCCGACGGGGTCACGGTCATCGACCGGGTGTACCACCTGGACCGGGGGTACGAGCCGATGGAAGTCAAACTGGGGGCCCTGGGCGCCTCCGTGGAGAGGGTCAAATGAGCGACTGCGTCTTCTGTAGCATCGCCACCGGCAAGATCCCGTCGGATATGGTCTACCAGGATGAACAGCTGGTGGCGTTCCGGGATCTGAATCCCCAGGCTCCGGTGCATGTCCTCATCATTCCCCGGGCTCACCTGGCCTCCCTGGCCGAAGCCGGTCCGGAACACGGCCCGGTTCTGGGGCATGTTCTCCTGGCCGCCGGCGAAATCGCAAGGCAGGAGGGGGTCGGTGACGGGTACCGCGTGGTGAACAACTGCGGCGAGAGCGCCGGCCAGACCGTATTCCATGTGCACTTCCATCTCCTGGGAGGCAGGGATATGGGATGGCCCCCGGGCTGAATCCGGTCTTTTAGTAGGCTTGAGCGGTTCCCCGCAGGGGAGATACAATCGCTTCTCTTCTCACATCCCTTCCTGAACGGTATCCCGGAGGATCCCCATGAAAAACCCTGTGATCATCAACGCGGTTCGCACCCCGATCGGGCGGTTCCTGGGAACCCTGGCCCCGGTGACGGCAACCCGCCTCGGCTCCATCGCCGTGGCGGAGGTGGCGGCCCGGGCCGGCGTCGACCCTGTGGAGGTGGACGAAGTCATCATGGGCAACGTGGTAGGAGCGGGTCTGGGGCAGAACCCTGCACGACAGGCGGCCCTGGGAGCCGGTTACCCGGATACGGTTGCCGCCATGACCCTGAACAAGGTGTGCGGCAGCGGACTGAAGGCGGTAGTGCTGGCCGCCCAGGCCATCAAGTGCGGTGATGCGGGGCTGGTGGTAGCCGGAGGCATGGAGTCGATGTCCAACGCGCCCTACCTGATGAAAACAGCACGAGGTGGATTCCGCATGGGCCACCAGCAGGTGCTGGACTCCATGATCCACGACGGTCTCTGGGATGCCTACAACGACTACCACATGGGCAACACCGGGGAGGTGGTTGCGGAGCGCTACGGCATCGGCCGGGAGGAGCAGGACCGCTGGGCCTACGACAGTCATCGCAAGGCGGTGGCAGCTATCGAAGCCGGCCTGTTCAAACGGGAGATCGTCTCTGTAGAGGTTCCCCAGAGGAAGAAGGATCCGATCGTATTCGATACCGACGAGTCGCCTCGAGGCGACACCTCGGTGGAAAAACTGGCGAAGCTTCGCCCGGCGTTCAAGAAGGACGGCACGGTGACGGCAGGTAACGCCCCTGGTGTGAACGACGGCGCATCGGCGATTCTGGTCGCTTCCCGGGAGAAGGCGGAGGAACTGGGGCTCAAGCCCAGGGCGGAGATCGTGGCCTACAGCACCAGTGGACTGGCGCCGGAACTGGTGATGATGGCGCCGGAAAAGGCGGTGCGCTCGGTCTGGGAGAAAACCGGCTGGACCGACGCCGACGTCGACTACTACGAGTTCAACGAGGCGTTCGCGGTCCAGCAGTGCGCCCTGGGCAAGGAGCTGGGGATCGACCCGGCCAAGCACAATGTTCGCGGCGGCGCCGTGGCCCTGGGACATCCGATCGGCGCCTCGGGAGCCCGGGTCCTGACCACGTTGCTGCACGCGCTGGAAGATGACGGCAAGGACAAAGGCATCGCCGCACTCTGCCTGGGAGGCGGTAACGCGGTGGCCATGGCGATCCAGGTGATCCGATAACCGGAAGGGAGCAGGAACCATGAAGATCAGCAAAATCGGTGTCGTCGGAGCAGGTCAGATGGGGAACGGGATCGCTCACGTCGCGGCCCAGGCCGGGTACGACGTGGTCCTCCAGGACCTGGACGATCGTTTCGTTGAGAAGGGACTCGCCACCATCGGCAAGAACCTGCAGCGGGGCGTGGACAAGGGACGCATGACCCCTGAAGAGAAGGAGGCGGTGCTGGCCCGGATCACGGGGACCACCGATCTCGAGGCGATGGCCGGCTGCCAGGTAGTGGTGGAAGCGGTGGTGGAGAAGCTGGAGGTCAAGCTGGACCTGTTCTCCCGGCTGGATTCGATCTGCGACGGGGAAGCGCTCCTGGCCACCAATACGTCTTCGATCTCCGTCACCAGGATCGCCGCCGCCACCGGGCGGCCCGACAAGGTGATCGGCATGCACTTCATGAACCCGGTGCCGGTGATGAAGCTGGTGGAGGTTATCCGCGGCCTGGGAACGTCCGACGAGACCTGTACCGCGGTGAAGGAACTGGCAGATGCCATGGGCAAGGTGGCGGTGGAGTGCCGGGACTTCCCGGGTTTCATCAGCAACCGTGTCCTGATGCCGATGATCAACGAAGCGGTCTATGCCCTCCACGAAGGAGTGGCCGAGCCGGAAGCGATCGACACCATCATGAAGCTGGGCATGAACCATCCCATGGGGCCGTTGACCCTGGCCGACTTCATCGGTCTGGACACCTGCCTGGCGATCATGGAAGTGCTCCACGACGGCTTGGGGGATTCCAAATACCGCCCCTGTCCGTTGCTGCGCAAATACGTCGAAGCCGGCTGGCTGGGCAGGAAAACCGGCCGCGGATTCTACGACTACAGCAAGTAGGGCCGGTGGAGCAGGTTACCCAGATCGCACTGGCCTTGCCGGTCCGGGACGGCCGTGTTCTGGCCGGCCGCCGTCTCGGAGACCCGCCTTTCGAGGGTTGCTGGGAGTTCCCGGGAGGCAAGATCCGCTCCGGGGAGTCGCCGGCCGACGCCGCCCTCCGGGAACTGCTGGAAGAGACAGGGATCTCGGCATCCGGACCGGAGTTGTTGTGCGTCTTCCCGCAGCAGTATGCCGACCGGTCTCTCGAGCTGCATTGTTTCCTGTTTCAGACATGGACCGGGGCTGTCGCCGACGATCCTGCCAGGAACTGGACGTGGTTTACCCTGGCCGAACTGAACCGCCTGAACATGCCCCGGGCGAATCGCCGCATCCTGAAGGAACTGGCGGCAGGGAACGACGGTGAGTGAGCCGACAACGGTCTACCCGGTAGGCAGGGCCGATGTAGGTAAACGGCTGGACCGTTTCCTTCAGGAGAAGATCCCCAGGCTTTCCCGCAGTCGCATTCAGGAAATGATCCGGGCGAGGGTACTGCTGTCCTGGGATGCCCGGGTGCGACCGGCCACCGTTCTTGTTGCCGGGGGCGTGGTGCGGATCGATTACGTCCCTCTCCCCGAGACGATCCTGGAACAGGAGATCCCGGTTCTGGCCCGGGGCGACGGCTGGCTCGCCGTGGACAAGCCGGCGGGGATCCCGGTCCATCCGGTCAACAAGGTGCGGGAGAACACCGTGATCCGCATGCTCCGGCGGCAAGAGGGCAACGAAGAACTTCGCCTGGCTCACCGGCTGGACCGGGAGACCAGCGGTGTTCTGCTGGTGGCGGAAAACTCCTCCACCGCACGGACCCTTTCCATGGCGTTCGAGAACCGCCAGGTGAAAAAGGAATACCTTGCGGTGGTCCGGGGCGTGGTTCAGGACCAGGAAGGCACGATCCGGCTCCCGGTTGGAAAAGCTCCCGACTCCAGGGTTTATGTCCGCCAGGCGGCGGTTTCGGGGTACCCGTCGGAGACCGGCTGGCAGGTGGAGGCCCGGGGAGCCGAGGCCACCATGCTCCGCCTGTTCCCGCGAACAGGCCGCCGGCACCAGATCCGGGTCCACCTCGAGGCGATCGGACATCCGGTCCTGGGAGACCTGCTGTACGGCCGACCGGACCAGGACTATCTCGACCTGGTCACCGGCCAGCGGGATGCCAGGAAGGAAGAAGGAGGCCCGGACCGGCAGCTGCTGCACTGCGCCCGGCTGGTGATCGGATCCGGTCCGGGAGCGCTGGACTGCAGGGCCTCACTTCCCACCCAATTCCACCACTGGCTGGAAGGCTCAGCTAGTTCAAATAGCTAAAAAATATTTTAATAATTTAAAATGGTGCCAACAAAAAGTTCCGGCTACCGAATTTTGTTAGTGTGAAAAGAGACTGTTCGTCGTATAAACAATGCGTCCACGGGGAAAAAGAGAAGGATAGGCGGGTGATCGTGAGGCTTACTCGTCAGGAATTCAAGGCTTCCCGGGGGGGTGATTCCGGTGGATCGGATCACCTTTGATACTTAAGGGTAGTTTTCGTAAGCAAAAGGAGCCAAGTATGAAGAAGGTTTTTTACGTCGCTTGCTGTCTCGTCCTCGCCATGGGCGTCGGCTGCGCAATCACCAACTATGAACTGATCACTGACGACGACGGCAGCGCGGTCAACACCAACGGTAAAGCCGCCATTATGCCTTCCTCACAGATCGGCACCCTCTGGCCGGACGGCATGGACGAATCTTTCTCCATGGTCGACCAGAAAGCCAACGGCGACCGCACTCTGACCACCTACAACAACCACACCACCGACCAGACTTTCATCGACTGGCTGTACTGCAGCCCGGACTGGAACGGCTGCTCCATGGTGACCGCCAGCGACCCTGAGGTCGGCGACGTTTCCATCTTTGACTTCACCCTCAACAGGAACTGCTCCGGCCTCCGCAGCCTGTCCTACGTGCTGAGCACCACCCGCTACTACGGCGAGTGTGGCCGCGCGATGGCCAGCGTCAGCGACCGGATCTCCCTGATGAACATGGGCAACATCACCACGCAGAACGGCGTGGAAGGCCTGCTCTACAACCTCAACCGGAACACGTTCAGCATCCGTCTGGACAACAACTCTGGTGTGGTCAGCAGCCTGCCCGTGGTCGGCGACGCGAGCATCTTCGTGAGCCCGGCCCGTCGTCAGATGACCATCGATCTCACCAACTCCCTGCTGGCCAACACCGGCCGCGGTCTCGCCGACTTCACGCGCAACTACGGCACCGACGTGACCACCGTGACGTTCACCCTGAACGGCATCAGCAAGAGCTGGGAAGTCGGCAACATGAACGCCGACAAGATCACTGCTAACATGAACAAGACCTACTAATTGTTTATGTAACTGGAGATTCAATCTCCGGTTTTAAGGGCGGGGTTCACACCCCGCCCTTTTTTTGTCTGCATGGGATCTCCTGCGATGACTTTCGTGTCATAATCGCCTCTCCATGCAGGAACTTCTCAAGACCCTTCGGGACGACAGCCTTGTCGGGGACCTGATCCGCCACAGCAGGCATGTGCAGGGCTCGCCGGCGAAGTACGCCTCGCCCCGGGAGCCTCTGGAGCCGGTCCTGGCCAACGCCCTTGACTCCCTGGGCATCCACCGGCTCTACAGCCATCAGGCAGAGGCCCTGGATCTCCTGGCCGACGGCAGGAACGTGCTGGTGGCCACCCCCACCGCCTCAGGCAAGAGCCTGGTGTTCGCCTTGCCGGTGCTGCAGTCGATCCTTGCGGACAGGAACTCCCGGGCCCTGTTCCTGTACCCCACCAAGGCGCTGGCCCAGGATCAGATCGCCGGTCTGCGGAAGCTGGCCATGGCCGCCTCACCGTTGAACCCGCCTTCCTTCGAGATCTACGACGGCGATACCACCCAGCACCAGCGCAAGAAGATCCGGGCCGATCCGCCCAACGTGTTGATCACCAATCCGGACATGCTGCATTTCTCCCTCCTGGCCAATCATCAATCCTGGGAGCCGTTTCTCAGGAATCTGAAATGGGTCGTTCTGGACGAACTGCACGTCTACCGGGGGATGTTCGGAGCCCACGTCCACCATGTGCTGCGCCGTTTGAAGCGTCTTGCAGGGGGAGGCAAACCTCCCAGGATCGTTGCCGCATCCGCCACCATCGGCAATCCGGAGGAGTTCGCCGGGACCCTCACAGGAGAAACGTTCACCGCGGTGACCGCTTCCGGCGCCGCCGGCGCCGAACGTCATGTGATGTTCCTGAACCCGGTGATGGTTTCGCCCTACACCGTGGCGGTGCGGGTTGTGGCCGCCGCCGCCAAGGCCGGGCTGCGGACCATCGCCTTCACCAAGGCCAGACGGATCACCGAACTGCTCCACACCTGGCTGGTGCGGCAGGAGCCGGAACTGGCCGGGCAGGTGGCGCCGTACCGTGCCGGCTACCTGCCGGAGGAGCGGCGCAGGATCGAGGAGCGGCTGTTCCGGGGGGATCTCAAGGCGGTGCTGACCACCAGCGCTCTGGAGCTGGGCATCGATGTCGGCGGCCTGGACGTCTGTGTCCTGGTCGGGTATCCAGGCTCCCTGATGTCTTCCTGGCAGAGGATCGGCCGGGTAGGCCGCACCGGGCGGCCGGCCCTTGTGGTGATGGTCGCCATGCCGGACACCCTGGACCAGTACGTCATATCCCACCCGGACCGGTTCTTCGGCGACGGCTTCGAGCAGGCGGTGCTGGATCCGACCAACGAAGTGGTGGCTGCAAGGCACCTGGTCTGCGCCGCCGCCGAGACGCCGCTCCGTCGTGATGAATTGCGTGAGGACGGCGACCGGCTGGAACGGCTGGCGGAACAGCTGGTGGATGATGGCGAGCTGGCGGAGGACGAGGCCGGGGAGCGGTTCATTTCGTTCCGGTTGAAGCCTCACCGTCATATGAATCTCCGGGGCGCAGGCCGGCCGTTCACCATCCTGGAAGCCGGCACCGGAACGGTTCTTGGGAGCATCGACGGCGGCCGGGTCTACCAGGAGTGCCACCCGGATGCGATCTATCTCCATGGCGGCAGAACCTTGAGGATCCGGGAACTGGATGTGGACAAGAGGGTGGTCACCGCCGAACCGTACGCCGCCGATTACTACACAGTCGTCCTCGGGGAGAAGGAGACGGAGATCCTGGAGGTCTGCGAAACCCGGGAGATGGATTACCACCGGGCCGGCTACGGCCGGCTCAAGGTCACGGTCCGGATCCACGGGTACCAGAAGAAGAAGATATTCGGAGGGGAGACGATCTCCGAGTATCCCCTGGAGGCGCCGGAGCAGATCTACGAGACCACCGGTTTCTGGATCGAAATGCCCACCGGCTGGGCGGCGGAGTTCGCTGCCCGGGAGCGGCACTTCATGGGCGGCATCCATGCGGCGGAGCACGCCCTCATCGGCCTGTTCCCGTTGCTGGCGATCTCCGACCGTGGTGATATCGGCGGCATCTCCCATACCGGCCATCCCCAGTTGAACGGACCGGGAATATTCATCTATGACGGAACCCCGGGAGGCGCGGGACTGGCGGAGCGGGGTTACCGGGACCTGGAATCGTTGCTGCGCCAGACCCTGGCCCATGTGGTTGGCTGTCCCTGCGAGGACGGTTGTCCCGGTTGCATCCACTCGCCCAAATGCGGCAACGGCAACCGGCCACTGGACAAGATCGCCTGCCGGGAGGTTCTGGAAGGGATGCTGGGGGAAGGGGACCTGCCCCGGATCGGTGATGCCCGGGAAATCGTGGTGCAGGCAGAACCGGAGCCTGCAACGGTGGAACAGTCAGGCCCGAGGAAACGCCACGGCATCGTCCGGGCGCCTGAGAGAGAAAAACCCCGGGATGGAAAGGTCCTGGTCATGGATCTCGAAACCCGGCGCAGCGCCGAAGAAGTCGGCGGCTGGGGAAACGCCGACCGTATGGGGCTGGCCCTGGCGGTGGTTTACGATGTGAACCGGCAGGAGTACAGGACTTATTTCGAGGAGGATGTGGACCGGCTGCTGCTGGACCTGCTCACCGCCGACCAGGTGGTCGGGTTCAACGTGGACCGCTTCGATCTCAAGGTGCTGTCCGGGTATACCGACGGAGATCTGGGCAGGGTCCGGACCTGCGACCTGCTGACCCGGGTGCACGGCAAGCTCGGCTACCGGCTGTCGTTGCAGCACCTCTCGGAAGTCAATCTGGGGGAATCAAAATCGGGCAGCGGACTCGATAGTCTCAAGTGGTGGAAGGAAGGTAAAATCGACCTGATCGAATCGTACTGCCGCAAGGATGTGGAGATGACCCGCAAGCTGTGGGAGACCGGCAGGAGCCGGGGTTATCTGTTATACAGAGACAAGCGGGACCGCACGCTGCGGATCCCCGCAGACTGGTGAACTGGAGAGACCCGATCATGATTTTGTTCCGCAGATCGACCTGCCTGCTCGTGTTCCTCGCCGTGACCGCCTGTGTCCTGTACGGCTGTTCAGGATCCGGCGGGGGAGAGATGGTTGTGGAGCCGGCAGCGGCCGGGTGGGAAGAGAACCTGCTGTCCTATCGGGCGAGCAAGGATGTCAACTATGCTACGGCGCCGGACACGCCGGTCCACCCCGACGACCGCGCAGCCTTCGGCGGCCTGGCCTACTTCCCGCCGGACCCGGCCTATCGTCTGGTCGGCCCGATGCACCCTCATGAGACCAGGGAGCAGTTCACCATCCTTTCCACAACCGGCAAGTCCCGGCCGGCGGAACGGTACGGCGAGATGCGGTTCACCCTCATGGGTGAGCATCTCGTGCTACAGGTCTACCGCCTGCTGGACAGCAAGGCGCCTACACCGGTTCAGGAGTTGTTCGTTCCGTTTACCGACCGGACTTCCGGCGTGGAGAGCTACCCGGCCGGCCGGTATGTGGATTTGAGTGAGACCGGTGACGGCCGCTACATCCTCGATTTCAACCGGGCCTTCAACCCGCTCTGCGCCTACGGCATGCCTGAGAAGTACGCCTGCCCGGTAACGCCGGCGGAGAACCGCCTGAAAATCCGGGTTGAAGCCGGCGAGCAGGGATACCGCAGGGGATGACCGGACCACTGTTCCTGGTCGGATTCATGGGTAGCGGCAAGAGCGCCGTCGGACGGCGTGTGGCCCAACAACTGGATCTGGAATTCAGGGACTGCGATCGGCTGATCGCCGACGCTGCCGGAAAGACCGTTGAAGAAATCTTCCGGGAGGATGGAGAGACGGCTTTCAGGGAAACGGAAAGCCGCGTTGTGGATCAGCTTTGTACCGGGGGAGCGCTGGTCGCCGCCACCGGCGGGGGGGCGTTCCTTTCGTTCCGGCCACGCAGCCGGATGATCGTTTCCGGAATCACCGTCTGGCTGGATGTGCCGCTGCCGGTGATCCGAACCCGGCTGGCCGGTGAACGGCAGAACAGGCCGCTCTATGATCGGGACGATCCGGTCGGTATGCGCCTGTTGTACGAGAAACGGATGCCGTCTTACGCCCTTGCCCGGCACCGGGTAGACGGAACGGACCTGGATCGGTCGGTGGAGCAGGTGGTTCGCCTTACCCGGGAACGATAACCGCCCGCGTCTGTTCCCGGGTGACGGTTTTAATCTCGGCCAGGACCCGCGACCCCGGTTCCGCCGGTTTGCCGTCCAGGGCCACTTCAATGAAATTGCCGGTCAGCGCCCGGCTGCCGTCACCCAGGGCAACGCAGTCGAGCTGCCGGCCCGGGAACCGGCTCCGGAATCGGAAGCCGGCTTCGTCGGCGAATCGACGCAGCGTGGCGGATCGTTCCCGGATGGTAGCCGAGTGGACCCGGTCATGCAGCTCCGAGGCAGGTGTGCCCGGCCTCTCCGACCAGCTGAAAACGTGGAGGTAGTTCACCGGGGAGGAGGCAAGCAGGCGGCATGTTTCCTGGAACTCTTCCTCGGTTTCCCCCGGGAACCCGACGATCATGTCGGCCCCCAGCCCGATGTCCGGCATGGCGGCTCGCAACCGCTCCATGCGGTCCATCCAGGCCGAGGCCCGGTAGTTCCGCCTCATCCTGCGGAGCACCGCTTCCGAGCCGGACTGCAAAGGGACCTGCAGGTGAGGCGCCAGTCTTCCGCCGGATGCGGCCATGAGCCTGATAATGCCGTCGGTAACGGTCAACGGTTCCAGGGAGTTCAGCCGGATCCTGTTCTCTCCGCACCTGTCCAGGAGCCGTTCCAGGAGAGTCTCGAGGATCAGCCCGCCTTCCAGGTCCTTGCCGTAATCACCGGTGTTGACACCGGTCAGCACCACCTCACGGTAGCCTCTGCGGAACAGGGATTCCATGGCGGTATCGACCTGCTCCAGCGGCACGGACCGGCTCCGTCCCCGGACCTTGGGGATGATGCAGTAGGAACAGACCAGGTCGCACCCCTCCTGGATCTTCAGGAACGCCCTGGAACGATCGCCGAAATACAGGTCGTCAGGAAGTCCCAGGGTCTCTTCGCAGCCTGTGTCACCTCGCACCACCGGTTTTCCCACCAGGCCGATTTCGTCGAGTATGGAAGCGATAGCCGGCTTTTCACGGTTGCCGAACACCCGGTCCACCCCGGGGATACGACGGATCGCTTCAGCATCCCGCTCGGCGAAACAGCCGGTGACAAGCAGCCTGCAGGCCGGGTTGTTCCGCCGGACCGAACGGATCAGTTTGCGGGCATCGGCATCGGCGCGGTGTGTAACCGTACAGGTGTTGATGATGATCACGCCGGCCCGGTCCCGATCCGGGTTTTCGGTGAACCCTCGCCGGGCGAGCTCGCCCTCCATGGCCGCGGAGTCGAACTGGTTCAGCTTGCAGCCCAGGGTGATGGAGTGGAACGTCGGTGTCATTTTCCGAGGAGTTCGGACAGCCGGCCCTGGGCCGCCGCGCTCTTGAGCCCTACCGCATCCGCCATGGCCCGTCGTTCTTCCTGCAGCTTCTGATGCAGGGAGGGGTCGGAGGTGGCGAGTATGCTGCAGGCCAGCCAACCGGCATTGGCCGCTCCGGCCTTGCCGATAGCCAGTGTCCCTACAGGGATGCCGGCGGGCATCTGGGCCGTGGCAAGCAGGGCGTCCAGCCCCTGCAGGTCAGTGGCCGCCAGCGGCACCCCGAGAACCGGCAGTACGGTGTGGGAGGCGATGACGCCTGCCAGGTGGGCCGCGGCGCCTGCGCCGGCGATGAAGATCTTCACGCCGGACTCAACGGCCGATTCGACGATTTTCGCCGTTCGTTCGGGAGAGCGATGGGCGGAGGTGACCTCCAGGTCGTAAGGGACCCCGATCTTTTCAAGGATCCTGGCCGCCTCGGCCATCACCGGCAGATCGGAATCGCTGCCCATGAGGATTTTCACAAGAGGCTTCGGTTCAGGACTCATGGGTTCTCTCCAGTGTCGCCGCCGCATCGGCTGCGATGTCGGTCCGGTGCTGTTCGCCGGACCATGTGATTGCTGCGGATGCCGCGTACGCTTTTTCCCTGGCGTCGGGCAGATCGTCTCCCAGGGCGGTCACCCCCAGGACGCGGCCGCCGGAGGTTCGCACCGCTCCATTTTCATCGAGGCTGGTGCCGGCATGGAAAACCACGACGCCGTCCTGGGCGCCGGCCTTCTCCAGTCCGGTGATCTTCTCGCCCTTGCCGTAGGAGCCGGGGTACCCGCCGGCAGCCATGACGACGCAGACCGCCGCCTGGTCCAGCCAGGAGAGCCGGACCTTGTTCAGGTTTCCCGTGGCGGAGGCCATGAGGAGATCGAACCAGTCACCGTCCAGACGTGGTAGCAGGACCTGGGTTTCCGGGTCACCGAACCGGCAGTTGTATTCAAGGACCTTCGGCCCTTCGTCGGTGAGCATGACGCCGATGAACAGGACACCCCGGTAGGCACAGCCCTCGGCCTGCAGGCCGTTGATGGTGGGGTTCACAACAGTTTCCACGATGGTTTGCCGGGTCGCCTCATCCAGGAATGCCGAAGGGGAGTAGGTTCCCATCCCGCCGGTATTCAGTCCCTGGTCTCCGTCCAGGGCACGCTTGTAATCCTGGCAGGTGGCCAGTTCAACCACGTTGTCTCCGTCGGCCAGCACAAAGAACGACGCCTCGATGCCGCGGAGCATCTCTTCCACCACCACGACTCGTCCGGCCTCGCCGAAATCCCGTCCGGCAAGCATCCCGGAGGCGGCCTCCGCCGCCTGTTCCGGTGTATCGGCCAGGATGACCCCTTTGCCTGCGGCCAGGCCGTCGGCCTTGACCACCAACGGGTAGGCCGTGTCTGCCGCCAGCAGGTACTCCCTGGCCTCGGCTTCGTCCCGGAACACCTTGAAGGCCGCGGTGGGAATCCGGTGCCGCGCCATGAACTCCTTGGAGAATACCTTGCTGCCTTCCATCCTGGACGCCGCCGCCGAGGGGCCGAAAACCGGGATGTGGAGATCCTGCAGCCGATCGGCCAGGCCGGCCACCAGCGGTCCCTCCGGGCCGACCACAACCAGGTCGTACCGTTCGGCTGCGGCGTGATCCACCAGGCTGTCCACATCGTCTGCGGAGATGGCGACGTTTTCCGCCATGGCGGCTGTGCCGGCATTGCCTGGAGCGCATCTCAGGGTGTGGACGCGAGGACTGCGGCCGAGTGCCCAGACCAGGGCATGTTCACGGCCACCGCCTCCGATGACGAGAACCTTCATCCTGTGTCCTTTCGGTTCAGGTGAGTGAAAACCGGAATTATTCCATGTCGCCGGAGTCGGGGTCAATCGGACTTGGACTTGGCCGGCGTACTCTTTTTCGAGGCGGTGTCGCTTTTGCTCGTACTGCTGCTGCTGCTGCTGCTGCTGCTCGATACGCTCTCGGACGATGGGGTGGCCGACTTGCCGCCGCCGCTGGTGTAGCCTGAATCGAACCAGCCGCCACCTTTGAGGTGGAATGCGGACCGGGAAACCAGCTTTTCCAGCTTGCCGCCGCACTCCTCGCATTTACGGAGTGAACGGGCGCCTACTTTCTGGATCTTCTCAAATGTCCGCCTGCAGGCGGTGCATGAGTACTCGTAAATCGGCATGGTCCTTGGACCTCCAAACAGTACCGGGGGGATGACTACAGAGGCTTCTCACCGAAGTGAGTAAGGATACCATCGGCCAGAGCGGTCGCAAGTTTCTCACGATTTCGCGCTTTTTCCAGCACATCGGCGTCCTGTTTGTTGCTCAGATTCAGCATTTCTACCAGGACCTTGGTCGGCACCTGGTTCCCCCTCAGCACCGCCGGCAGCCAGCGGCGGCCTTTGGATCGGATGATGCTGTCGCGCACCGGTTTGGTCTTGGGGATTTCAAGGCCCTGGCGCCGGAACCCTTTCAGGATGTCGGCTGCCAATTCCCGGGAGACCGCCTCGGACCGCACGCGCTGGTTTTTCCCGAAGCTAATGGTCGGCTTCTCCTTGACCTCCCTGAACGGGGCATAAGCCGCCCCGCTGACGCCATAGGTCCGTGTGCGATAACGGGCGCCGGGTACGTAGATCATGGCGCCCCGCAGGGACGGGTGCCGTGAGTCGGCATGGAGGGAGAGGAACACAACCTTGTTTTTGTCCGTCCCGGTTTTGAGCGCGTTCCGGTAGAGGGAATTGGCCAGGTACCACCGCAGGTTGACACCGATCCTGGCTTCGCCTTCCTTTTTCGCCAGGAACGGCGGATGGGTCAGGATTTCGCCCTGCCGGTTCGATTTGATACGGTCGCCCCGGCTCGGTTTGTACCCGGTCTTGCGATCCTTGAGAGTCAACTCGACCCTGGCGGCGGTCCGTTCCTGAAGGATCCTGCGAAGCCGGCAGGCCACGTCGTAGACGTACTCATGCTCGGTCAGACCGTACTTGATGGCGCCGGTATCCCGGCCGCCGTGTCCCGGGTCGATGATGACCAGTACCCCTTCCAGACCTCCGACAGTCACCGGCACCGGCGCTTCCGCCAGAGCTTCCGCCCGCTCTATCCGGTCGGCCTCCGCTTCCTTCCGCCGCGGGTGGGTAGGGGGAAGGAACTCGGGGGTCAGCTCCGAGTACGGGATCTTGATGACGTAGCCGACCGGAATGTCCCCCATGTCGGAGATGCCGCTGCGAGCCGCCAGTTCACCGGCAAGTTGGACAACATTCTCGGCCCTGGTGCGGCCGGTGAACCGGACCACAACCGACGAATACATCGCCTCGCCGGCCTTGAGACGGTAACCGGCGTACGGCCCCTGGCGGTCGCTGCCGTACACCAGAGATCCGTCATCGGAGACCGCCGATTCTCGAAGCGAACGGTGGAGCAGTTTCGGTGGTATCCGTATCGTCTGCCCCGGCTGCAGTTCCGGTGTTGTCAGCCCGTTCACCGCCATCAGTTCATCGAACCGGTCCCCGTCGCCTGTGAACCAGACCGCCAACTGCCACATCCCTTCGCCGGCGGTCGGAACGGCTCCCCGCCTTACGGTATGGAACCAACCTTCCTGCGTGGGGCGGTCGTTGGGGAACAGGTTGCGCAGTACCAAGGCTCGGAAATCGTCATGGAGGAGGTGGAACGCCAGTACCAGTCGTTCCGCCCGGTCCGGCGGTTCATGATCGTTAGCGGCGGAAATCTCCGCCGCCAGCCTGCGATTGCCTGCGAACCGCTCGGCCAGCCCCTCGTAGGTTGTCGGTTGACCGGGGCGAACCTCAAGAAACAGATCCCGGCCGTCACGAACCAGAACCGACAGTTCCGAATTCAGGACGATACGATCTTCGGTGGCGTATGCCGAAACGGTTCCCGGTGTGAGGCACAGACAGAACCCTGCCATCCAGAGGACGGTTTGAAAGAGTACGTGGAGCCGCCGGCGCCGTATCAAACCGGCGCCGCAGCGTAACGGCCGGTGAGGCCGGAGATTGGGTTGCGGGTTCCCACGCCCACCATGATACCGGTCCTGTGCACTGTTCGCCCAGACCGGGATTCAGAAAACCG
Organism: Candidatus Polarisedimenticola svalbardensis; assembly: GCA_014764515.1. Classification (GTDB taxonomy): domain Bacteria; phylum Acidobacteriota; class Polarisedimenticolia; order Polarisedimenticolales; family Polarisedimenticolaceae; genus Polarisedimenticola; species Polarisedimenticola svalbardensis. The sequence continues at coordinate 51,574 of JACXWD010000014.1, forward strand.
GTATTACGGAGAACAGGTATCCCAGAGGCGGGTCGCCGGTAGTGGCCCGAAACTCATTGACGGTGGACCTTCCGGTGAACAAGGTCTCCTTGCGGCTCAGGAAGAGGGGGCTGGCAGCCGTCCGTATCTCCCCCTGCATTTTGAATTGCACTTCAAGCATATCGCCCCGGATCGACAGAGGGGTCAGCTCCAGTCGGACCGTTTCCAGGTCTCCGCCCCGTCCCCGGCGGAAGAAGTACTCCACCTGCTGGCCGATTATTGTATGGAGGGTGTCCGTCTCCAGCGGAACTACACCCTGCTCCGTAACCCTGCTGACCTCCAGCCGGAAATTCACCGGCAGTTCCCTCCCGGTCGGTTTGAGAACCACCGGTTTCAGAATCGATTCCACTTTCAGGGCCAGCGTCAGGTGCCGTTCTCCCTTCGCATAGATCTCCAAGAACCTGAGAGACCCTTCGTCCAGGGCAGTCTGACGGTCCACTAGCACCGGATCACTCCCGGGCACGGTGACTGACGACTGCACCCTGACATCGTGAACCTGTCCGGCGCCGGTAGGGCTGCCGGTAAAATGCAGATCGATCCTCGACGCCCTGTCCGGCAGAGGCCAGGCAAGATCAAGGCGGATCGAACCGCCGACCACGGGATCGATCTCCAACGTGCGGGATTCGAACGTTCGGGTGTTGCCGCTCATGACCGCCACCGGTTGCAGCTCCAGCCTCAGTCTGGGCTCCATCGTTACCGGGTACGGCGCCGCCAGCGCCGCCAGCACCAGCCAGGGTATAAGGATTGTAAAAACCACCAGCCGGCCTGCAGGTTTCATGAGTGGGTCCCCGAGCCGCGCAGCAAACGGCACGACATTGACTATGTTATTGCTTTCATTGAAGTTGACAACCCGTCAGCCCGTTTCTACCATGATGCCAGGACAGCCTTGGCGGGGAAGGCCTGTCTGAAGGACCAGGACGATATGATCTCACCAGTCTGCCGGATTCGGGTCGCCGTAGCGTGTCTTCTGCTGGTAATCGCCCTGCCATCTCCGCTCAAGGCCGCCGGTACACCGTTCAGTGGGGTAGTCCGGGACAGTTCCGGCCTGCTCCTCGAACAGGTTGAAATCTTCCTTTTCCATGAAACTGTCGGTAGCCCGCCGGTATCCGAACGGCTCTCGGATAACGAGGGCCGGTTCGATCTGGGCGAACTCGTTCCCGGTTCCTACAGGATTGCCGCCGTCAAGGAAGGATACAGGCTTTACCTGGGCCGCGTGGATACGCTCCTGCAGCGCAGTATCCAGGTCGTCCTCCAACCGATGCCCGTCGAGGGCGAAGCGGGGACGGAAATCGTCCCCGGGAACGCCTCCTGGTCCCTGCGCCTCCCCCGGCGCAGTCTGTTGCGTGAAACCGGGGCGGAGGTGCTGACGCCTGGACGCCCGACCGGGGAGGCGGTCGCCTCACGGTCCTCCGGCGCCGCCAGGATGCTGTCCGGTGAATTTACCCATTCGTTCGAGGCGCGCTCCTCGCCTGGAATGGATGACAGGCTGGTGGACGCATACGGTCTGAACACCTCCCTGAACATGACCGGCTTTCTTAACGAGCATGCCCGCCTCGACTTCACCGGCAGCCGCCGCAGCGTGGACCGTGCCGCTGCCGGCGATGACGCCGTTGCAGGAACCAGGGCGGATGTGAGCGCCGGCCTGCGCCTTGACGCCGGACCTGATGACCGCATCGACATCAGGACTTTCTTCGGCGGCCGTGAAACGGATCGGGACGGCGCCGGACCACCGGCTCTTTCCTGGGGGTACGATGCTCGCTGGGACAGGCAACTGGACGGCGTTTCCCGTCTGGGCGTTCGCATGGGATACAGGGACGGTTCCACCGGCGAGGCGACGGTTGCCTTGTCCGATCCGGTGGCTGGACGACAGGCGGTTGTCGGTGGAAATTTCGAATCCATGGTGGCCCCGGGACACAGGATCCGTGCCGGCATGGAGGCCAGCCTGTCACAGCGGCCCGATACGCTCCTCGGGCCGGACACCTGGAAAATCCGTCTTCAGTCGGAAGATGCCTGGGCGGTAACGGCGCCGCTGACCCTCGTGTACGGCCTAGAGTACAGCCGCCGGCACGGCTACCGGGCTGCTGGCGTGTTACGCCCCAAAATCGGCGCCGCCTGGACCGGCTCCAGGTTCGCCCTGCGAGGGACGGCGGTAGGGGCGATGAGCCCCGGCGCGCCGGACGGGGCTGTCGGTTACGAGGCGGAATTCGAGATCCCCCTTCCGGGTCGGTTCCGGCTCCTGGGTGCGTTGATCCGGGACCCGATGGCCGATCGCCTCCCCGAGGATGCTCCCGGTCTCCCAGGCGCTCTGGTTCGATCCTATGGCGAAATAGCTTACGGCGGTCGCTACGCCGCCCTGGTACGGGACGGGGCCTCCGGCCGCGTCAAGCTGACCTGGAGCGACGGCGACATGAGCGGTTTGCTGGGCACTACTCCGGATCTGGAATCGCCGTTCCTCATCTGGGACGAGGAGACGCTTAGGTTCGAGAATCTGGATCTGGCTCTGGCCTTCCCGTCTACCGGTACCGAACTGACCATGGGGGTCCAGGAAACGACCCTGGGTCCGGGGGAACGAGAGCCTGGCGGGGGGCGGCAGAACAGCCGTTATTCCATTTACTTGAAGCAGGACCTGTACCGGCCTGCGAGAGGCGCTTCCTGGCGGCTCGCGGTTGCGTTGATCGCCCAGGATCAGGGAACGGACGCCCAGGCGTCCGAAGCCGAACCCCAGGAATTCATCCGTTATTCCATGCTCAATGCCGGTGTTTCGGTTGTTTTCTGACCAGGCCGATCCAGAATTCCGGATTATTCCTGCAGGCCGGTTCAAAAATTTGGATTATTATATCCGTGTACGGGAAGTGAACCGGACCACCTGGAGGGATCGTGGGACCTGGTCGTAGACTTGGTGCAGGCTCCAAGGCGCTGATCGTGCTGACCCTCGTCGGTCTTGCCGGCCTGGGAACCGTCTCCATCTACAGGGTGTTCGGCACACTGGAACCGGTGACCGGCGTGGAATGGGTCCAGACCAGCTCAGGGCCGATCGCCGTTGCGATCCTGGAGGAGAGCCCCGCCTGGACAGCCGGTCTCAGACCGGGGGATTACCTGGAAGCGGTCAACGGCCGGCCGGTGGAAAGTGCACTGGATGCTTCCACCTTCGCCTGGGGACGGGAAGGGGACGTGCCCTCGGTCCTCGAAATTCGCAGGGGACGTGAACGGTTCACCGTGGATCTCCGGCCCGGGTTCGTCTACCGCACCGAGCCGTACGGCTACCTCAGCCTCGTCGGTTTTGCCTTCCTGTTCACCGGCGCCTTCATCGCTTTCCGCTGGCGGGCCGTGCGAGGCGCCCCGGCCTACGCCCTCCTGGCGGCAGGCCTGTTCGGCTACCTGGTTTTCAGCCATACCGGCCGAGCCGATTTCCTGGACTGGACCTTCTACTGGCTCGATCTACTTGCAGGGGTCACGGTTCCGGCTCTTCTGATTCAGCTTTCCCTCGAACTGACCCGCTCGGGGAAGACGCGGCGGTTCATCCCGTTGCTGTACCTCCCCGCCGCAGCGATCCTGCTGGCGGCGCTCTGGATGCACCCGGCCGCTCTCGGCGGCGCTTATCGCTTCAATGATCCTGCCGGAGCGGTCGAACTCCTGGACCGCTTGCAGATCCTGTTCCTGGGGGTAGCGGTGGCGGTGGCGGCGCTGATCATGTTGAAGGCGTACGGTCGATCGCGCTCGACCCAGCATACCGGGCAGTTGCGCTGGATGCTGTGGGGACTGTTCGTCGGCCTCGCCCCGTTCACCATCCTTTACGCCATTCCATGGGCGCTGAACGCCACCGACCTGCCGGGATGGGCCCAGTTCCTCTCGGTTCTTCCCATGCTTCTGGTGCCGGCGGCTTTCACCGCCGCCCTGGTTCGCTATCGTCTTCACGACGTGAACATGATCCTGCGCACCGTGCTGGTGGAAGCGGCTTCGATTTTCCTGACGTTCGCAGCTTACGGCGTCGTGGTTTACACCCTGCGGCACGGCCTCTCGGACATTCTCCCGCTGAGCAAGAGCAGCACGCGCTATATCGGCATTTTCCTTACCGCCATCAGCTATCCCAGGATACGAAGCAGGATGCTTCTGCTGGTAAGCCAGGCGTTCTTCCGCCGGCGATACAGCTACAGGGCGACCCTGCTGGATTGGGCGCGGGAGCTGAACTCGGAGAACGACCTGGTCTCCCTGGCGCGGCTGCTGCGGGACCGCATCACCCAAACGCTGGATCTGGGGATGGCGACCTTGTTCGTCATGACCGGTTCCGACACGTTCGAGAGTGTTGGGGAGCAAGAAGGGGTGGGGAAGCTGGTACTGGATGAAGCGACGCTGCAACAGGTGGAAACCGAACCGTATGTCCACCTGGCAGCCGGGGAGCTGAGCGCCATACCGTGGGCCCGCTACCTGTTCGGCATGCGGGTCAAAGGTGGACTCTGTGCACTGATCGCCACCTCAGAACGCAGCGACCATTCCGAATCCCTGTCTTCGGAAGATCGGGCCCTGCTGTCCACGTTCTCCGCCCATGCCGCCACAGCCATCGATTCGGCTCTACTTTTCCAGGAACTCCGCCGGCGTGCCGCCGAAGTGGAGCGGCTGCACTCCCAGCAGGCGACCATCCTCGAAAGCAGTGCCGTCGGGCTGCTCATGCTGGACGAGGAGGAACGGATACTGACATGGAACAACGCCATGGAAGAGATGTACAAGCTTCCCCGGGAGGCGGCTATCGGAAGAAGCCTGCAGGAAGTCTTCCCCCCGGACCAGGTCCGAATCCTGGAGCGGTTCGCGCCGGGCGGCGACGGCGGCGGCGACAACCGGCGGTTCCGCTACACCATGACCAACCGGGACGGCGACAAGGTAGTTGTCAATATCGCGGTCTCCAAGGCGGCAGGCGATTCCGGCGACGGCAAGGTCCGGGTGGTTGCGTTCGATGACGTCACCGAGCAGATCCGCCTGGAAGAACAGATGGTGCAGCAGGAGCGCCTGGCCTCGCTTGGGATGCTGGCCGCCGGTGTCGCCCATGAGGTCAATACCCCGTTGACCGGTATTTCCAGTTACGCCCAGATCATGATCGACGATCTGCCTGAGGGTGACCCGAGGCGGGAGATGCTGCAACGGATCGATGAGCAGACCCGGCGTGCTTCGGATATAGCCAACTCCCTGCTCAATTTCGCAAGGCCGGAGGAGGCATCGTTCGAACCTCTCGACATCAACATGGTCACCAGGGAATGCCTCAGCCTGTTCGTGCCCCAGATCAAGGGCAGGAAGATCCAGGTGGAAGAGGATTTCGAGGAGGAGATCCCTTCGATCCTGGGCCACAAGGGGAAGCTGCAGCAGGTCCTCCTGAACCTGCTGATGAACGCCAGGGACGCCCTTGCGCCGGGAGGGACCATTACGATACGAACGCGAGGCCGGGACGGCAGGGTCCGGCTCGATGTCCTGGACAACGGCCGGGGCATTCAGGAAGAAGACCTGGTGCGGGTGTTTGATCCGTTCTTTTCCACCAAGGGGAGGGGAGAAGGCACCGGTCTCGGTTTGTCTATCAGTTACGGCATCGTGCGGGACCACGGCGGCGACATGCGCGTTGTCTCGGTTCCGGGTGACTTTACCCGCTTCACGCTGGATCTGCCGGTGGCCGACACGGCCCGGGTTCCGGTCTGACCGCACCGCGCAACACTTGAGGGGGCATGGGGAATAAGACAATGCAGAAGGTGGATCAGGCGGGTCGCGCCGGGCGTGTGCTGGTTCTGGACGACGAACCTGTCATCCAGGATGTCCTGCGCAACCTGCTGGAAAAGTCCGGCTACGAGGTTACGGTGCTGGGCGATGCCGCCGCCGCCCGGAAGCTTCTCTCCGAGGACGGCGACTGGGACGTTTTCCTCCTCGATTTCATGCTTCCGGATGAGGACGGCATGGAAGTGCTGAAATTCGCGCGCAAGCTTCATCCCGAACTGGTGGTCGTCATGATCACCGCCTTCGGCACCGTGGAGAACGCGGTCTCGGCGATGAAGCTGGGCGCCTTCCATTACCTCACCAAGCCGTTCAAGAATGAAGAGGTCCGCCACCTTGTGGCCCAGGCGGCCAGGACGTCCAGCCTGCGACGGGAGAACAGGGACCTCCGCAAGGCGCTGGAGGAGAAGTACAAGTTCGAGAAGATCATCGGCAAGTCCCGGCGCATGCAGGAACTGTATCGATTCATCGACCAGGTCGCCTCGAGTACATCCACCGTTCTGATCCAGGGTGAATCCGGCACCGGCAAGGAACTGGTGGCCCAGGCGATACACAGGCGCAGCCTGCGGGCCGCAAAACCTTTCCTTGTGGTCAACAGTCACAGCATCCCCGCCGAACTGCTGGAAGACAACCTGTTCGGCCACGCCCGGGGCGCATTCACCGGTGCAGTCGGCGCGAAGAGAGGCCTTCTTGAACTGGCCGACGGCGGCACCATTCTGTTCGACGAGATCAGTACGATCTCCGGCGATGTTCAGGCCAAACTGTTACGGGTGATGCAGGAGAAGGAGTTCCTCCCGATCGGGGCGCTGGAGAGCCGCAAGGTGGACGTCCGCATTCTGGCCGCCACCAACGAGAACCTGCGGGACCTGGTGGGCGAGGGCCGGTTCCGGGAGGACCTGTACTACCGGCTGGCGGTGATCAGCATCGACCTCCCGCCGTTGAGGCGACGGGTGGAAGACATCCCGCTGCTGGCGGAACATTTCCTCGCCAGGTACATCAAGGAGAATCGCAAGGAGGTTGAAGGGTTCACGCCGGATGTCATGGCGGTGTTCATGGAGTACGGATGGCCGGGGAACGTCCGGGAGCTCGAAAACGTCGTGGAGCGGGGAGTGGTGCTGGCAACCGGAGACCGTATCGAGGTCGATTCGCTGCCGGCGGATCTTTTCGGTCCGGGACGGACTCCGATGGTGCCGGCCCTGGTGGAGGGAGTCGGGCTGAGCCAGGCGGTGGCCGACTTTGAGTCCGCTCTGATCCGGGCAGCCCTTGAACAGGCCGGGGGAGTCCAGAAGAAAGCAGCAGAAATCCTCGGCCTGAAGCCGACCACCCTGAACGAAAAGATCAAGCGTCTCGGGATAACTCACTGAGTTTGAACGTCTTCCGTCGAACGCCGATCCGGGAGGCTCCGGGACTGCTGCGGGGGTGCAGCAATAGATACCCGGCGGCTGTGCCGGAATACCGGCTTTGCCATAAATAATGTATCGAACGCTGGTTACCGGCCCGGATACCGCCCCGGTTGACTGGGGGAGGCCCGGGTGATAAAAAACCGCGGGGTCCTTATGGATCCCGAGGCACGGTCACCAGCCAGAAATAACTGTCCGGCGTTGTCGAGGGGCACTTCAGAGGCGCGCCGGACCAGTCAGCAGGAGGAGAACATGCGGTTGCTTCGTATCGCCGTCGTCATGATCGTTGCGTTCATGGCGGTAGGCGCCGTATCCGCCCAGTCCGGTGGACTGGTGGTCCGGGTGCTGGACGCCCAGGGACCGCTACCAGGCGCCATCGTGACTCTTTCCAACGAAAAGGGGTACGTGAAAACCGTTTCCCTGCCGACCAACGTGGACGGCGTCGTTGAATTCCCGATCCTCCGTGCCGGCACAGGCTATGCCTATGAGGTGTCTTTCCCGGGTTACGGAACCATCCGCAAGGACAACGTCCGGATCCCGATCAACGAAACCGTCAAGGAAGCGGTGCAGTTGAGTCAGGAGCTGACGGAAACCCTCAAGATCATCGCTGAGAGGGACGTGATCGATCTCGAGAAAACCGAGACCTCCAGTAAGTTCAGCGATGAATTTATTCAGGACCTGCCGGTGCCCGGAAGGTTCTATCAAAATGTTCTGACCTTGGCCCCGGGTGTGCAGGACGCTGATGGTGACGGCAACCCGACGGTCCATGGCTCCCGCTCAAGGGACTTCAAGGCGATTGTCAGCGGCGTCAGCAACGTCGACCCGCTTACAGGCCAGCAGTTGAACCAGGTCAACCCGAACTCCATCGAAGAGATGGAAGTGGTGACCGCCGGAGCCAGCGTTGAGTTCGGCCGCGCCCAGGGCGGCTTCGCCAACATCATCCAGAAGCAGGGCAGCAACGAGTTCGAGGGGTTGGTGGAGATGATCTACCGCTCCGACAAACTGGATGGCGACGCCGGTGCGGGAGCCCAGGGCAGCGGCGTCAACAAGGCGTCCTATACCGTGTTGCAGCCTTCGCTGCAGTTCTCCGGTCCGCTCATCAAGGACAAGCTGTGGTACCGCATGTCCCACGAATATATTGATCGCGAAGATCCGGTGGACGTCACTTCCGCCGTGGTGATCGTCTCCCGGAAGTGGTCCATCAACTCTGATCAGCTTACGTGGCAGGTCTCGCCCAGAAACAAACTGGCGTTCCAGTACCAGAATGATCCCCTTGAGATCACCAACCTGGGCGTCAGCTCCATCCGAGGCCCGGAATCGGCGATCAATGCCGAGTTCGGAGGAGACACCATATCCATGACCTGGACCGCGCCGTATTCGCCGAAACTTCTGGTGGACACCATCGTCGCCTACCAGGACACCGAGCGGAAGTTGACCCCGACCCAGGGCGCAGTGGCCAATAACTGTTTCCCCAACAACCCTGAAGATCCGAACAGCGCACTGGCCAACGCCTACTGCCTTGATTTCGTGAACATTCGATTCTCCGGCGGCTGGAACCGGATCGACCTCGATCATCGGCAGAGATTCTCCCTGGGCTCCACCGCCAACCTTTACGGCGGCCGGTTCTGGGGTATGAACCATCGGTTCAAATTCGGCCTCCGGGTCGAGAACGAACGCTACTTCCGCGATCTCACCGTCGGTCCGTTTGTCCGCAGGTTGTTCGAGGACACCGGATTCACCCCCCGTGGCGGTGACAGCGGTCCGGGCGGCACCGATCCGGGTGGCGGAACGGTTCCGGACGGTGGCGAAGGCGAGGAAGACGAGGAAGATCCCGAGCTTACCGAACTGTCCACCCAGATCCTGTCCGCCCGGGTTTCCATCCCGGGGCGGAGCCAGTCCACGGCCACCGGCACCAACTGGGCCTTCTTCGTCGAAGACCAGATCAAGCCGCTCCAGAACCTGACCATGACTTTGGGAGCGAGAATAGATCAAGAGAACCTGAACGCTCAGGGCCGCTCCCTCCTCGATCCGGAAACCGAATTCAATAACTACCTTTCGGATCTGGACCTGATCGAGGCCGGCCAGGTCGCCGAGGCCACCAACATAGAGCGGCTGGCGCTCATCGTCGCCAACTTCACGGCCCGGGGCAATGTGGTTGACTTCTTCGAGCAGGTCAGCAATGAGACCGGGTTCGGAGGCATCGGGTGCAGTGGATTGTGCACCCCCAGTTTCCGCCTCCGGAATCAGCAGTTGCCCAGTGACTTGGCCCTTCGCAACACCAACATTTCCCCGTTTTTCAGTATGGCCTGGGATCCGTGGAGCGACGGCAAGACGAAGATCTCCATGGCGGCCGGGCGGCATTACAACAACACCCTGCTGCAGATCCCGATGCTCGAGCTGGAGCCGGTGTCTGCCGATGTGGTCGTCGGCTGTGACGGTTTCAACTGCCGTCCCAGCAACGCCAACATCGTGCCGAACATCAGCGAGGTCGCCCGGGACCTGAGAACTCCGTACCAGGATGAATGGGTGCTGGCCATCGAGCGCGAGCTGTTCACCGAGACCCTGGCCCGTCTGACCTACGTCAACCGGAAGTTCAAGGACCAGTTCCAGGATGTGGACCTGAACCACGTGCCCGGCGATTATTACATCAACGACCTCTGCAAAGATGGGGCGACCGATATCGCCCTCGGGTCTGACGGCATCCTTGACGACTGCACCGGTGAACTGTTCGCCCCGGGTGTAGGGGATGACCCGGGTTCGGGCGAAGATATCGGCGTTGGATTCAACGTCTCCCAGCGCTCCGACGAGATTGCCGACCTGTACTTCCAGAACCCGTTCTGGGGTGAGGTGTATCTGGTCGGTAACTTCAACCTGTCCGACTACCAGGCCTACGTTCTTGAAGTAGTGCGTCGGCAGTACCGGGGCTGGGAGCTGCAAGGTTCCTACACCTGGTCCAAGTCGGTAGGTAACGGCGAGGACTTCGGCCAGGTGGCCGGCGATGACCGGACCCTGGTGGATGACGAGTTCGGCTTCCAGTCCCAGGACCAGCGTCACGTGGTCAAACTCAACGCCACCACCATCACCCCCTGGGGCTTCCGCCTGGGTACCGCCGTAACCTGGCAATCCGGGTTGCCGTACTCGATCATGGACCAGCAGGGCGCCCTGGACGGCACCCCTCCTGCACTTGGTGATCTCGGCATCCCGGCCAGCCGGCCCAGGACCACCTTCCCCACCGGAGTCCGCAACAGCGAGAGAAACCGCTCCTGGTGGAACATCAACGCCAAGTTCACCAAGGAAATGAACCTGGCCAAAGGTATGAACCTCCAGATCTCCGCCGAGGTCTTCAACCTTCTGGATGAGCGTGTGTACCAGGTTTACAACCCCGGTAACGAATCCGGTCAGCAGATCAACGGGCAGAACGAGGCGATTGTTACTTTGGGTCGTCGGTTCCAGGTCGGCGGCAAGCTGACCTTCTGATCCGAATCAGAGCACAATGTCCATTCCGAAGGGCCGTCGTGATGGCGGCCCTTCGTTGTAGAATACGCTAGACTGCGAACCGTCAACCTGACCCGATCCACGGGAATACGAAATGAAGATCCACGACACCATGACCCGGAAACCGGTCCCGTTCGAGCCGCTGGAGCCGGGACACGTCCGCATGTACACCTGCGGCCCTACGGTCTACAACTACGCTCACATCGGGAACTTCAGGGCATATGTCTGGGAAGACCTCCTGCGCCGGACGTTGAAGTTTCTGGGTTACCGGGTGACCCAGGTCATGAATATCACTGATATTGAGGACAAGATCATCACCCGGATGCAGGAGACGAACTGCAGCCTGGAGGATGTGACCGGTCCGAATATCGATGCTTTCTTCGAGGACATCGATATCTTGCGGATCGAGCGGGCCGAGCATTATCCCCGGGCCACCGACCACATCCCCGAAATGCTGGAGCTGGCCGAAAAGCTCAAGGACAAGGGCCACACCTACGCCAGCCAGGGCTCTCTCTATTTCAAAATCGATTCGTTCGCCGACTACGGCAGGCTGTCCCACCTGGACAAGCGGGAGATCCGTGACGGAGCGCGGATCGACAACGACGAGTACGAAAAGGAAGACGCCCGGGATTTCGTCTTGTGGAAAGGGTTCCGGGAAGGGGAAGTCGGCTGGGAGAGTCCGTTCGGGAAAGGGAGGCCGGGCTGGCACCTGGAATGCTCCGCCATGGCCATGAAGTATCTCGGGAAAACGTTCGACCTCCACACCGGCGGCGTCGACAACATTTTCCCGCACCATGAGAATGAAATCGCCCAGAGCGAGGCAGCCAACGGCGAACAATTCGTCCGTTACTGGATGCATGCGGCCCACCTGATGGTGGATGGCCAGAAGATGTCCAAGTCCAAGGGGAACTTCTACACCCTGCGGGACATTCTGGACAAAGGGTATGACCCCAGGGCGATCCGGCTCCTTCTGCTCTCTACCCATTACCGCACGCCCCTGAACTTCACCCTCAAGGGGCTGGCCCAGTCCGGAGCCGAGCTCGACCGCCTGGACGATCTCCTGGACCGCCTGGACCGGGAAGAACTGGCCCCGGGCAACAACCAGGCCTACGAAGAACGGATCGCCGCCGAACTGTCGGCTTTCGGTAAGGCGCTGGCTGAAGATCTGAACATCAGCGGCGCCCTGGGAGCCCTGTTCCGCCTGGTGCGGGAAACCAACAGCCGTCTGGACCAGGGCGAGCTGCCGTCCGGCAGCCGGGAGGTTCTCCGGGAGGCGCTCCTGCGGATGGACACGGTATTGATGGTGATGACCCGTGAAGAGTCTGCCGGGCTGGACGCCGAGGTCGAGGCGCTGATCGCCAGCCGGGCGGCCGCCCGGGAGGCCAGGGACTGGGCGGAAGCGGATCGGATCCGCGATGCACTGTCCGACATGGGCATCGTCCTTGAAGACACACCCCAGGGCGTGCACTGGAAGAGGAAAGGGCTCGGCCCGGGGAACGGAGAGTAGTGCGGTCGGTCCGGCGGATCCTGGGAATCGCACTGGTGTTTCTGGCCGCCGGCACGGCCTTCGCCCAGTCCGGTGGACTCAAGGTGCAGGTGTTCGGCGAAGATGGCCCGTTACCGGGGGCCACAGTCGCCTTGAGCAGCGACCGGGGATACGTCAAAGCCACCGCCGTTGTGACCGACCAGCTCGGCGTTGCCGAATTTCCGGTCCTCCGGGCCGGTACCGGCTACATTGTTGAGGCGTCGTTCCCGGGGTACTCCACCGTCCGCAAGACCGGAGTCCGTATCCTGATCAACCGTACTTCGGTGGAAGGTATCCGTCTGGCCGATGAGCTGAAGGAAACGGTGCAGGTCCGGATGGAACGGGATGTGGTTGACCTGGAAAAAGTTGAAACCTCCACCCGGTTCAGCGAGGACTTCATCCAGGATCTTCCTGTACCGGGCCGGTTCTACCAGAACGTCCTGACCCTGGCGCCGGGAGTGCAGGACGCCGACGGCGACGGCAACCCGAATGTCCACGGTTCCAGGTCCAGGGATTTCAAGGCGATCGTCAGCGGCGTCAGCAACGTCGATCCTCTGACCGGGCAGCAGATGAACCAGGTCAACCCGAACTCCATCGAGGAGATGGAGGTCATCACCGCCGGAGCCGGCGTCGAGTTCGGACGGGCCCAGGGCGGCTTCGCCAACATCATCCAGAAGCAGGGCAGCAACGAGATGGAAGGGCTGGTCGAGTTGCTGTACCGCTCCGACGAGCTGGACGGCAACGCGTTCTCCTCGTCCCGCGGGAGCGGCGCCGGCACGGTGGACTACCGCACGTTCCAGCCTTCCTTCCAGCTCTCCGGTCCGATCATCAAGGACAAACTCTGGTACCGGTTGTCCCATGAACTGATCGACCGTGAGGACCCTGTGGACGTCACCACCTCCGTGGAAGTGGTCAAGACCCGCTGGCAGATCAACTCCGACCAGTTGACCTGGCAGGCCACGCCCCGGAACAAGCTGGCGCTGCAGTTCCAGCACGACCCCCTGGACATCACCAACCTGGGCGTCAGTTCCATCCGCGGGCCGGAATCATCCGTCCGCTCCAGGTACGGCGGCGATACCTACTCCCTGACCTGGACGGCGCCATACTCAACACGGCTCCTGGTGGACAGCACCGTGTCCTACCAGGATACGGAGTTTCGGCTGTCGCCGACGACGTCGGGCGTTTCCAATAGCTGCTATCCCGATTCGGGGGCCGACACCAACACCCAGCTTACCCAGGCGTTCTGCTTCGACGCCATCAACAGCCGCTACAGCGGGCCCTCCAACGTGGTCCATATCGACCATCGCCAGCGCTTCACCATGAAATCAACAGCCAACCTGTTCGGCGGCCGGTTTCTCGGGATGAGCCACCGGATCAAGCTCGGTTTCAGCATCGAGAACGAACGCTATTTCAGGGACCTGACTGTCGGGCCCGAACTGACCCTCAGCTTCAAGGAGGGATTCCAGTCGCCGGACTCGGAGGATCCCAAGGGGGAGGACGACGAGCTTCCCACCAATGACGAGGAGGCCGGTTTTGGCGAACCGCCCCTCAAGGCGATCATCGTGGCCCGGGTTTCCACACCGGAAAACGCCGTCAGCACCGCGACCGGAACCAACTGGGCGATGTTCGTTGAAGATCAGGTCAAGCCGCTATCTAACCTGAGCCTGACCTTCGGAATGCGGGTGGACAGCGAACAGCTGAACGGTGTCGGCCGTACCGAGCTGGACACCGAGGCGGATTACAACAGCTATCTGGAGGGGCTCGCCGCCATCGAACAGGCCACCGGCCTGACTCCGACCGTCAACGATCAGTTGAGCCTGATTGTGGCCAATTTTGTGGCTCGAGGCGATATCCTGGACTTCTACCAGCAGGTCGCCAACTCTTCCGGCTTTCAGGGGCTGGGATGCTCCGGATTGTGCTCTTCCAGTTTCCGTCTGCGGAACCAGCAGCAACCGAACAGCCTCAATATCACCAACCTGAACCTTTCCCCGTTCTTCTCGGCGGCATGGGACCCCTGGAGCGACGGCAAGACCAAAATCTCCTTCGCCGCCGGCCGGCACTACAACAACACCATCCTGTCCATTCCGCTCCAGGAAGCTCGCCCGGTGTCCGCCGATGTGGCTATCGGCTGCGAGCGGTTCGACTGCCGGGTCGGCTCCACCTCCATCGTGCCGAACATCACCGAGGTGCGGGAGGATTTGCAGACGCCGTACCAGGACGAATGGGTCGTCGCCTTCGAACGGGAGCTGTTCCCCGAAACCATGGGCCGCCTGACCTACATCAACCGCAAGTACCGCGATCAGTTCCAGGATCTCGATCTCAACCATATCCCCGGCGACTACTACACCGATTCCCGCTGCCGCTTCGGGTCGTCCCACATCAATCTCGGGCCGGACGGTGTGGAGGACGACTGCACCGGCGACCTGCAGGAGCCGCCGTTCGAGCCCCCCGGATCCACCGAACCGCCTATCGAGCCTGATCCGATCGGCCTGGGGTTCGATCTCATCGCCGTACCGGACGGCTTCTCCGATCTCTACATCCAGAATCCGTTCTGGGGTGAGGTCTTCCAGGTCGGGAACTACAACCGCTCCGACTATGAGGCGTACGTTCTCGAAATCGTACGCCGGCAGTACCGGGGCTGGGAGCTTCAGGGCTCCTACACCTGGTCCCAATCCACCGGAGACGGAGAAGATTTCGGCCAGGGCATCGGTGACGACCGCAGCCTGGTGGACGACGAGTTCGGCTTCCAGTCCCAGGACCAGCGTCACGTGGTCAAGATCAACGCCACCACCATCACCCCCTGGGGTTTCCGGCTGGGCACCGCCATCACGTGGCAGTCCGGCCTGCCGTTCTCGATTATCCGTCGCACCGGCTCCCTGGACGCGGTGCCGCCGCCGCTGGGGGCGATCGGGTACCCGGCGATCCGCACCCGCTCCAGTTACCCCGACGGCAGCCGCAACAGCGGCAGGAACATTTCCTGGTGGAACGTCAACACCCGCCTTACACGTGAGATGAACCTCCCCAGGGGCCAGAACCTGCAGCTGTCGCTGGAGGTGTACAATCTCCTCGATAGCCAGGTTCTGCAGATCTACAATCCGGCTACCGAGTCCGGCCTGCGGGTCAACGGCGAGAACGAATCCCGAGTTACCACCGGGCGGTCCTACCAGATCACCGGCAAGCTGACGTTCTAGAGGTCCCCTCTGCGTCTCCGGAAACGGTTCCCATGGGCAAGGTAGACAGGCGCCAGACCCTGGCGCTGGCAGGGGAGGAGGCCGCCGGCCGCTTCCTGCAGGAGCAGGGCATGCGGATCCTGGCAACCCGCTACCGCTGCCGCGCAGGCGAGATCGACCTGATCCTGAATGACAGAGAAATCCTTGTTTTCGTCGAGGTGAAAACCCGCAAGGTGGCCGGTCGGGGCCAGCCCTGGGAAGCGGTCCATCACCGGAAAAGGCTGAAGATCGCCACCGTGGCCCGCTGGTTCCTGGCGGAGACGGCGCAGCAGCTCAGAACCTGCCGGTTTGATGTTGTGGATGTGCTGGGATCCGGACCGGAAAACTTCAGGATTCGCCATTTTCCCGATGCTTTCAGGCTCTGAGCGGAGTTGACGAATCCGGGCCGTTGCAGTATCTTGAGCGGCTGCTACGGAAGGTGCGGGAATAGCTCAGTGGTAGAGCACGACCTTGCCAAGGTCGGGGTCGCGGGTTCAA
>JACXWD010000048.1:0-5961 GCA_014764515.1 Candidatus Polarisedimenticola svalbardensis
CATCGTAAGGGGATCGTGGTCGCCATGTCCGGCGGCATCGACAGCTCCGCCGTGGCCGCGCTGGCCGTTTCGGCGGTCGGTCCGGAGCGGGTTCACGGGCTGATGCTCCCGGAGCACGATTCGTCCGGAGACAGCCTGAGACTGGCGACTATCCTGGCCGAAAAACTGGGTATCGGATTCGACGTCGTCGATATCGGGCCGGCCCTCGAGGCGATGGGCTGCTATCGCTACCGCAACGAAGCGATCCGGGAGGTGTTCCCGGACTTCGAGGAGGACTGGAAATCGAAGATCGTGCTCCCGCCTCTGGGTGAGAAGGCGCGACTCAATGTGTACAGCCTGGTGGTTCAGAAGCCGGACGGTTCCATCGAGAAGAAACGTCTTCCCCTGAAGCCGTACCTCCAGCTGGTGGCAGCCACCAACATGAAGCAGCGCACCCGCAAGGCGACGGAGTATTTCCATGCCGACCGGTTGAATTACGCCGTGTCCGGCACGCCGAACCGGTTGGAATACGATCAGGGCTTCTTCGTGAAGGGCGGCGACGGTCTGGCCGATCTGAAACCGATCGCCCACCTGTACAAGACCCAGGTCTACGCCATGGCCGAACATCTCGGTGTTCCCGACGAGATCTGCAAGCGGCCGCCGACCACCGACACCTATTCCATGCCCCAGAGCCAGGAGGAGTTTTACTTCGCCCTGCCTTATGACCTCATGGACCTCTGTCTGTACGCTCACAACCATGGTGTCCCGGCGGAGGAGGTGGCAGAGGCCGCCGGACTCAACGCCGACCAGGTCCGTTTCGTCTTCAAGGACATCGACGTCAAACGCCGGACCACCCGCTACCTCCACATGACGCCCAGGGTCGTGGAGCCGATCGGGGAGATCCACCCGGACTGATGTGCGGCATCGCCGGATATATCGGCCTGCCCGGATCCGGACCTCCGGACCCCGGCCTGCTGAAGAGGATGGTAGGCGCGGTGGCCCACCGCGGACCGGATGAGTTCGGCATCTACGCCGACGCCGTTGCCGCCCTGGGCCACGCCAGGCTGTCGATCATCGATCTCTCCGGCGGCATGCAGCCGATGGCGAACGAGGACCGGTCGGTCTGGCTGGTATTCAACGGTGAGATTTTCAACCATGTGGAGTTGCAGGCCGAACTGGAAGCTCTCGGCCACCGCTTCCGCACCCGATCCGATACCGAGGTCCTGCTCCACGCCTATGAAGCCTGGGGCGACCGCTTCGTGGAGCGGCTCAACGGCCAGTTCGCGCTGGCGATCTGGGATCGGAAACGGCAACGGTTGCTGCTGACCCGGGACCGGCTGGGCATCCGGCCGCTCTACCATGCCAGGTATGGCAAACGGTTCTACTTCGCCTCCGAGGTGAAATCGATTTTTGCAGATACGGAGTTCCCGCGCCGGTTCGATCCGGAAGGGATCGACCAGGTGTTCACCTTCTGGACCAGCGTGGCTCCTGCGACCCCGTTCGAAGGTGTCCGGGAATTGCGACCGGGGCATACCCTGGTGCTGGACCTCAACACCGTCTCCGATCCGGCGCCGGTGGAAACCGAGTACTGGCGGCCCCGGTTTCCGGAGGCCGGTGCGGCCTGCGACCTCTCCCTTGCGGACGCCACCTCCGGCCTGCTGGACCGTCTCCGGGAATCGACCCGTTTGCGGATGATCCGGTCCGACGTGCCGGTAGGGTCCTATTTGTCCGGCGGCATCGATTCGTCCCTGATCGCCGCCCTGGGGCGGCAGGCTACCGATGGCGAGTTCAGGACTTTCTCCATCCGGTTTTCCGACGCCGAATTCGATGAAACGACCTACCAGCGGATGATGGTCGACCTCCTCGGTTCCCACCATCATGAAATCATGTGCAACGGGCAGGAGATCGCCGAATCGTTCCCGGACGTCATCGCCCACGGCGAGCGGCCGGTGCTCCGTACCGCGCCGGCGCCTTTGTTTCTGCTGTCCGGGCTGGTCCGTGAAAACGGGTTCAAGGTTGTACTCACCGGAGAGGGCAGCGACGAAATCCTGGCCGGCTACGATATCTTCCGGGAAGCGAAGGTACGCAGGTTCTGGGGCCGTAACCCTCAATCGACCTGGCGCCCGTTGCTTCTCGACCGGCTGTACCCGTACCTGGCCCGCTCGCCGGTGGCGTCCCGGGCGATGGCCAGGAAGTTTTTCGGGCAGGGTATCGAGCAACTGAACGATCCGGCGTTCTCCCACCGGCCGCGGTGGGGCAGTGCGGCGAATCTCAAGCGGATGTTCAGCAGCGATACGGCGTCTGCAGTGGCCGGCATCGATGCGGTGGGGCGGCTTCTGGCCGACCTGCCGGAGGATGCGGCCGGATGGGACCCGCTTTCCATGGCCCAGTACCTGGAGGTGCGCACCCTGCTGTCCGGCTACCTGCTCTCCTCCCAGGGCGATCGCATGCTGATGGCCCACTCGGTGGAGGGCCGTTTCCCGTTCCTCGATCATCATGTGGTGGAGTACTGCAACAGCCTGCCTCCGAGGTACAAGCTGCGGGTGCTGGACGAAAAGCATGTCCTCAAGCGATGCGCCGCCGAACTGGTGCCGCAGGAGATCCTGGACCGGCCGAAACAGCCGTATCGGGCCCCGGACGCTCCCGGATTCCTGGGGGAAAAGGCACCGGCGTACGTGGCCGATGTCCTGTCCGATGCCGCGGTGGAGCAGGCAGGCGTTTTTGAGGTCCAGCAGGTCCGCAGGCTGGTGGCGAAATGCGAGAATGGGGTGTTACGGCATAAACTGTCCAATACCGACAACATGGCGTTCATCGGTGTGCTCTCGACCCAGTTGCTTTGGGATCGATTGATCCGCACGCCGCCGGAGTCCGCTTCACTGGACGAGCGCCTGTTGAAGACGCAGGTTCTAGAGGAAGGAGTGCACTGAATCATGAGACAGATAATCACCGGGTTGCTGATCGCCCTCTTCGCAATCTCTCTCGGGATCGCACAGGATCCCGCAACCGGGGAAGCGGCCGCCGCCGAGCAGGTGGAGGCGACCGGCTACAAGGTCGGTATCGAAGATGTCCTGGAGGTGTTTGTCTGGGACGAACCGAATCTGTCCATGGAAGTGATGGTCCGGCCCGACGGCATGATCACCCTCCCCCTCATCGACGACATCCAGGTGCTCGGCCTCACCACCGCCGAGATACGGGACATCATCGTGACCCGGTTGTCGGTGACCCACAACACTCCGACGGTGACCGTCATCCTGTCGCAATACAACAGTTTCAGGGTGTTCATCCTGGGTGAGGTGGCTGCTCAAGGCGAAATGAACTTCCATCAGCCGACCCGGTTCCTGCAGGCGCTGGCCAAGGCCGGCGGGATTACCGAGTACTCCAAGAAGGATGCGGTGATCCTGCGCTCGGTGAACGGATCGGACTGGCGCATGCCGGTGGACCTGAAAAAACTGCTCACCGGATCTTCCGCCGTCCAGGACCCCTACCTGCAGCACAACGACACGATCATCGTGAACTGAGGGCGAGCTTGTCGATCTTGCCGCTGGCGTTCCGGGGGAACGTTTCGATGAAATGAACCTGGTGCGGCGTCTTGTGGGGCGCGATCTGTCCCCGGCACCATTCCTGGATCTCCCGTTCCGAACAGGGCCGGCCCGCCCGTAGGGTAATGAACGCATGGATGGATTCGCCCAGCATCTCGTCCGCCACCCCTTTTACCGCCACCTCGTCCACCGTCGGATTCCTGGCGATAGCCTCCTCGATCTCCTTGGGTGAGATCCGGTGGGCCCCGCTTTTGATCATTTCCCGGCTGCGACCGACGATGTACAGGAATCCGTCCGTGTCCCGCCGGGCCAGGTCTCCCGTGTGGTAGCCCAGATCGGTAAGCACTTCTGCGGTCTCCGCCGGGGCGTTCCAGTACCCTTCCATGATGTTGTCGCCACGTGCTACCAGCTCACCCACTTCATCCGGGCCGGCGACGGTGCCGTCGTCCCGGCGTACGGTCAACTCCACACCGGGAATCGCCTTCCCGATACTGCCGACCCTGGCCTTGAGGTCGGACGGCGGCAGGTAGGACAGCCGCGCCGAGGCCTCGGTGGCGCCGTACATGATGTAGATCTCCTTGCCGGGAATCGCCTTCAGCAGACGTTCCTGCATCGCCGGCGCCATGGCGCCTCCGGCCTGGGTCACATACCGCAACGCCGGTAGCTCGCGCTGTTCGAAATTTGATTTGTTCAGCAGGATGGCGAAGGTGGACGGCACTCCGGAGAACCCGCTGACCGCTTGCTGTTCCATGGTATTGAGCGCTTCCTGGGGGTACAGGAACCGGTTCTCGATTACTACACGGCCTCCGGCAGCCACGTGAGTATTCAGGAGAGATTTGCCGTAGACGTAATGGAACGGCAGCACGGCCAGAATGCTGTCGGCGGCAGTCAGGCCGAGGTAACTGTTGATGGAAACCGTGTTCGCCACCAGGTTACGGTGGCTGAGGATGACGCCTCTCGGTTTGCCGGTGCTGCCGGATGTGTACACGATGGCGGCGCGGTCGCCGGGATCCATTTGCAGGTTCAGAGGCTCGGCGCCGGATGCCGGGAGCGCTTCCGGTCCGTCGATCAGCAGGGTGGCATCACCAAGTCCGGATCTCGCTGCCGGGACGGAGACGTCCAGGCTCAGCACGAAGCCGAGGTCCAGTCGCGCGGCGAGCTGCAGTCCGCGGCGGACCTGTGGACCACTGCAGATGATCCCCGTCGGGGTGCAGTCGGCAAGCCTTGCCGCCTGGGATTCAAGGTCGCCGCCTGCGTCCAGCGCGACGACGATGCCGCCGGCCTTCAGGATTCCGTAATACGCCTCGATGTACAGGGAGGAGTTGGGGGCTATCAGCGCAACCCGGTCCCCTTTCCGGAGTTTGCAGTCCACCAGGATCCTGGCGATCCGGTTCGCCCCGGTTTCCACCTCCGAATAGGTCTTGTTGCCGTCCCTTTCGGTGACAAGAATAGCCTCAGGGTCGGCAGCAACCCATGTTTCCAGGAACTGGTGAACAAGGTCTGATTTCATCGTGAATGACTCTCCCACGCCATTGTGGTGGTCCTAAATCCCCGGGGCAAGCTCGTTGGATTGGAGAAAGGTGGAAAATCACGAATATCCTCCGGATATTTCAAGTCGCGCGTCGACCGTGCTATCGTTCCTCCGGTAGCGGCACGGTCGGTAAATTGTTCCTTATACAAAATCAAATCATCATCCGGTCCGGATCCGGGCCGATTACATGGATGTAAAGATTGCACGGTTTTCGTGATATCACGGTTTGGGCGGATTATCGGGTAGGAATACTAAACCCCTTGCAGTCAAATACTTAAGGGTGCACATAGGTGTCAGTGGTCTGGATTCAGGCTTGGCACCGGCCTTGCTAAATATACTCCGTGGGGGACGGAGCCAATAGAGATGCCAAGTATGAAGCAATCCTGGAAACTGGCGCTGGTGGTGATCGTCCTCGGGGCGATGACCGGTATTGCCCAGGCCGGGACGATCTCCCTCCAATGGGATTCGGTTGCGATGGCAGACGGCTACCGGATCTACTACTCCACTACATCAGGTCAGTTCAATCCGCAGAACTACCATCAGGTCGGCAGGGTCACCCAGACTACGATCCCGTCTCTGCAGGATTGCACGATGTACTACCTGGCCGTAAAAGCATTCAACTCACTGGGTGAGTCGGATACTTTCTCGGAAGAGATTTCCGGTTGGGCCCGACCGACCCTGGCGGCGACCGTCAATACGGTCCGGCAGGGCTCCCAGGTGGAGGTGGAGATCTCCGGAACCAACTTCATGAGCGGACTCGATGTGGAAGTCGACAACCCCAATGTGTATGTGGACTCGGTGACGGCGTCCGCATGCAACACCCTGGTGGTCGGCCTTACCGTGGAACCGCTGTCTGCAGGTGTGCGGGCGGCGGAGACCGGTTCTTTCGCGTTGTCCGTCATCAATCCGGAC
>JACXWD010000048.1:6061-23709 GCA_014764515.1 Candidatus Polarisedimenticola svalbardensis
AGGTGTGCGGGCGGCGGAGACCGGTTCTTTCGCGTTGTCCGTCATCAATCCGGACCAGGTCTACGGCACCCGGAACGGTTCGATCCAGGTCGCCCTGGATTCTGCCCGATTCAACCTCAACCAGTCCGACCCTACGACGGAAAGTCGCGTGGACGGCAAGGATCTGGTCTGGCTGGCACGGGTGTTCGGGGTCAACGAGGGTAACGCCCTGTACGATCCGGACTACGATCTGGACGGCAACGGCTCCATCGACGGTGTGGACCTTTCGTACATCGCCAGCAACATGGGTGGTTGCTGGGATGGAGAAAACTGGACTTCTTCCGGCTCCGGCTGGAATATTTCGGCTTGCCCCGCAAGCCTTCGGTAACCAGATTAACGGGGAAGGAGTCCTTTGATCATGAAGAGCGTCAACCGGGTCGTTACCATCCTCAGCCTCCTCGCCGTGGTGTTCCTGACCGCCTGCGGCGGAGGTGGCGGTGACGTTGCCAGCAGCGGTGGCGGCAGCAGCCTGCTGGCGGCTTCGTTCTCGGCTGACGAGCAGAACCCCGGCCAGAACAGCGTTTCCCTCCAGGAAGGCTCTTCCAGCGGCAACAGGGTCACGGTCCTCGTACAGGTCACGGACACCGTCAATCTGACCGGTGGCACATTCGACGTCACCTACGACCCGGCACGATTCACCTACATGGGTTCTTCTGCAGGCGACCTGTTCGAGAGTTCCGGTGTGACCCCGATCTACGGTGTCAACGAGCCGGTGTCCGGCCACCTGGTCATCGGGGTTGGCAGCGCCACCGCAGTTGGGGTGAACGGCGCGGAAACCTTGATCCGCCTGAGCTTCCGGGCGGACGCCCAGGGCAGCGGGCAGGTGGTCCTCGATCTGGCCGATCTTCTGGGAGCATCGGGGCAGGCTGTTCCGGGAGTCGCCTGGTTCGGCGGCACGCTGATCGGCACCTGATCGGGCTGCAGCGGATCGCTTGACGAACCCGGCCACTAAAATCTAAGGTCTTCCAACCGATGCCGTTCGGCGAAAGGCTTGGTTGTGAAGAAACTCGTATTCAGACTGATCCTGCTGACAGGGGTCCTGGCATTGGCCCTCCTGGCAGGTGAAGGTATCCTTCGGGTCTTCGTCGACCTGCCGAGGACGAAGCCGCTCCCTCAGGTTCGCTATGATCCCGACCCGGTCCGCCGCTTCACCCTGCGTCCGGATCAGAGCGGATTCACATGGGAGGCGCCGTTCAACGTCGATGCCGACGGTTTCCGCCGTAACGGTGCAGGCGCTCCGGAAAACGGGCGACGGACGATCCTGGCAACGGGCGATTCGTTCACCTTCGGAATGGGGGTTGAGGATCACCAGACCTGGCCGGCAGTCCTGGAACAGCGGCTGAACCGGGCCGAGCCAGGTTCTGTCCAGGTCCTCAACGGCGGCACTGTCAGTTACGGCGTGTTCCAGGAGATCGACCTGTTCCGGA
The DNA here is from genome assembly GCA_014764515.1 of Candidatus Polarisedimenticola svalbardensis. Classification (GTDB taxonomy): domain Bacteria; phylum Acidobacteriota; class Polarisedimenticolia; order Polarisedimenticolales; family Polarisedimenticolaceae; genus Polarisedimenticola; species Polarisedimenticola svalbardensis. The sequence continues at coordinate 7,528 of JACXWD010000048.1, forward strand.
AACGGGGACTTGGCGTCGATCCGGACATCGTGATCCACGGTCTGTACTGGAACGACTACATGTCGGCCGGCCCTCCGGATCCGGACTCGCCGCCAGCGGTGAATGATGCCGGGTATTTCACCTGGGACGATCCCAGGCCTCCTGCCGGGTTCGTGCGCCGGGTGGTTCATTCCCTTTCCAGTCACTCGGCGATCCTGTTCACGCTGAAGCGGGTTCTCGCCCGGGGCAGGAACGAATCTCGAGGCGTCACCACCTACCAGCAGGCGTACAACCGGTTTCTCGCAGGCGAGGTGAACCCGGAAGAACTGGAGCCGATCGACCGGTTTTACGAAGAGATGGTGGCCCTTTCCGCCGATCACCCGTTCGAATTCTACGTGGTGATTTTCCCGGTGGTGGACCTGGCCGGGCAGGCCGGGTCAGGGGATCATCCGTTCGCCCGCCATGTCAGGGGAGTTCTGGACAGCCTCGAGGTGCGGTACGTGGACGGCTTCCGCCTGTGGGAGTCCATGCCGGATCCTGGGTCCACCTTCCTGCCGTACAACCGCCATCTGAACCATCGCGGCTACGACCTGGTTGCCGACGAGTTGGAACGCCTCCTGGCCGAGTGAGCCGGTTCCCGGTTATTCAGGCATACAAGGTACTTTTCCCCGAATAGTCACACTTTTGTGGCACGTTCGAAAACATACCAAGAATATCGAAATTGCTCAGTCAATTACTTGATTCTGCATCTCTAAAAACTAATATTCCGTATTGGTAATGAGGTCACGGTAGATATTGCCGATAACGCGGGATTCCGGTTTTTTCCCTCCGTGGAAACCGGTCTGGAATCTCGCCGACGGTAGCAGGAGAACTGGAAGATTGTCTGAGTATGCCACCATCCCGGAGCCTGATCACCAGGGATTCTCCCAGGACGAGTACGAGTTCCTCAAGGGACTGGTCGGGGGGATGCGTTGTGGTGTGCTGACCATCAACCGGTCGGGCTGCCTGATGCTGATCAACGAGCCGGCGGTGCAGATCCTTGAGATCCCGGCCCCGTCCGGAAACCTTCTGCCGATCGCCACCGCCCTGGCGCGCCACCCCCAACTGGCCCGCCTTCTGCGGGATTCATTCCAGATGTCCAGCCTGCCGAACCGCGCCGAGATCGACCTGGAATTCGGCAACGGCCGGAGGAAGACCGTCGGTCTGACGTTGTCCATGGTTGCGGACCAGGACGGTGAGAACCGCGGTGCGGCGGTGTTCTTCAAGGACCTGACCAATGTGGAGCACAAGGAGGAGAAGGAACGGTTGAAGGACCGGCTTGCCTCCCTGGGCCAGATGGCCGCCAATCTTGCCCACGAGATCCGCAACCCGCTGGCCTCCATCGAGGTGACCTGCTCCCTGTTGAAGCGCCGCCTTAACGAGCGCCCGGAAGAGATCAACCTTCTCGAGAAGATCGTGGCCGAAGTTCGCAGGCTCAACGGAACGATTACTTCCAGCCTGGAATTCGCCCGTCCCCTGGAGCTCAATCTCAGCAGTCAAAGCCTCCATACCGTGTTGGACGAGGCGGTGACGGTAGCCCTGGGCCGTCGCGGGACACCGGAGATTACCGTCGAGACAGCCTGTGAATCGATGCTCCCGCCGTTCCTCATGGATCGGGCGCAGTTGCGCCACGTATTCGAGAACCTGTTCCTGAACGCCCTGGAGGCCATGGGAGACGAGGGACGGCTCAGCATTGACGTCACCTCCGTCCCGGCGCCTGCCTCGGCCATGACGCCTTACGAGCCCAACGGACCCGGCACCACCGATCCGTGGTCCTCGTTCGAGGAGTTTGCCGTGGTTCGGGTATCGGACACCGGCCCCGGGATTTCCACCGAGAACATGGAAAAAATGTTCTACCCGTTTTTTACAACCAAGAAACAAGGATCAGGCGTTGGCCTGTCCATGGCCAGAAAAGTAGTGGACCGCCATCGCGGTCTGTTGGATGTGGAGTCGGAACCCGGGAAAGGTGCGGTGTTCATCGTGCGTCTCCCGATGGTCGTGAATAAACCGGAGGGATAAACGGTAATGACCAGGATTCTAGTAGTTGAAGACGAACAGACTCTCAGGGAAGGGATCACCACCGCATTCCGCGACAAAGGGTGGGAAGTCACCGAGGCGGCGGATGGCGATGAGGCGATCCGATCACTTGAGGCCGACCTGTTCGATGTGCTGGTAACCGACGTCATGATGCCGGGACGGACCGGCATGGACGTACTGAAGCATTGCCGGATGGTCAATGAGAACACCGCATGCCTCATAATGACCGCCCACGGTACGGTCGAGTCGGCAGTGGAAGCGATGAAAACCGGCGCTTACGACTATGTCCAGAAGCCTTTCGGCCTTGAGGAGCTGGAGATGAAGGTCGAAAAGGCCTTGGTCCACAAGCGCCTTCTGGCCAAGGTCCGGGCGTACAGCCGTGAAGACATCATCCCGAAATTCGAGAACATCGTAGGCGAAAGCTCACAGATGAGAGAGATCTTCAGCACGATCCGCAAGGTCGCCCGGTCCAATGCATCGGTGCTGGTGCTGGGCGAGACCGGAGTCGGTAAGGAACTGGTGGCCGAATCCCTCCATGTGAACTCCGGCCGCGCCGACAGTCCGTTCGTGAAGATGAACTGTGCCGCGCTTCACGAGAACCTGCTGGAATCCGAACTGTTCGGCCATGAGAAAGGTTCGTTCACCGGCGCCGAGCGCCAGCGCATCGGCCGGTTTGAGCTTGCCAACGAAGGTACGCTGTTCCTGGACGAGATCGGCAATATGGCCCTGTCGACCCAGGCCAAGCTTCTGAGAGTGCTCCAGGAGCGTGAGTTTGAGCGGCTGGGCGGCTCGCGGACCATCAAGGTGGATGTCCGCATCGTCGCCGCCACCAACCGGAACATCGAAGAGGCTATCGCCAAGGGCGAGTTCCGGGAAGATCTTTACTACCGCCTCAACGTGGTCAGCATGCAGGTGCCTCCGTTGAGAGAGCGCAAGGACGATATCCTCCCCCTGGCCCGGCATTTCATCGACCGCTACGCCCTGGAGATGAAGAAGGATATCCGCGGAATCGACCCGGCAGCGGTGCGCACCCTCAAGCGCTACACCTGGCCCGGAAATATCCGGGAACTGGAAAACAGCATGGAGCGGGCGGTGCTCATGGCCGAAGAGCGGTTCATACGCCTCGAGGACCTGAACCTTTCCGGAATCGACGGATCGGGTGAAGGCAGCGGCTCGGCCATCAGCCTCAAACTGCCCCCGGGCGGTATCGAGCTGGAAGAACTTGAAAAGCAGGCGATCCTGGAAGCGCTGCGGGTCAACAACTGGGTCCAGAAGGATGCCGCCGCATTCCTGGGCATCTCTTCAAGGGTGATGAACTACAAGGTCTCCAAATACGAGATCAAGAACTCCCGCTGGAGCAAAAACAAGATGGTCAGCTGACAATCCACCCGCCGGGTGATAGCCTTCTGCTCCGACGGAACGGGGGAGGAGGCTTGATGTCCAGCCGGGTCGATTGGCACACCTATTTCATGAATATCGCCGGGCAGGCGGCCACCAGGTCGACCTGCGACCGCAAAAACGTAGGCGCGGTCATCGTACGGGACAAGACGATCCTGTCCACGGGCTACAACGGCTCCATCAGGGGCCTGCCGCACTGCGATGATGTCGGCCACATGATGGAAAACGGCCACTGCGTCGCCACCGTCCACGCCGAGGCGAACGCCATCATCCAGGCCGCCAAGAACGGGGTTCGCATCGAGGGAGCGGAACTGTACACCACCGCTTCGCCTTGCTGGAACTGCTTCAAGCTGATCGTCAACGCCGGAATCGTCACCGTGTACTACGGCGAATTCTATCGGGACGAGCGCAGTCTGGAGATTGCCAACGAGTTGGGCGTCAAGCTGGTGGACCTGCGGGAATAGGTCCGGTCATTCCACCAGTGCGGGCGCCTTGAGGCCGGCGGAGCGGAGTTGAGAGACGAATCCGGCCTTGTCCACCGCTTTCTGGTACGCCTCGTCCGATTCCACCTGTTTCTTCTTGACCAGGTCGATTAGGGCTTCGTTCAGCAGGACCATGCCGTGCTTCTTTCCGGTCTGCATCATGCTGGGGATCTGGAACGTCTTGGCCTCCCGGATCAGGTTGGAGATGGCGTTCTGCACGATCAGGATCTCCAGGGCGGCCACCCTCCCCCCGCCGATCTTCTTGAGCAGCGTCTGGGAAATCACCCCCTTGAGCGACTCGGACAACATGGTCCGGATCTGGCTCTGACGGTCTGCGGGAAACTGGTGTCGTTGGTTTCCTCGAACTCTTTCTTGTTCCTGGGCGGAATGATTGAGAACAGCAGCCGGGCGGTTTCTTCCGGGGAGCAGACCTCCCGCCCTTCCGCCGGAAGCATGTCGCCGTGAATCCGGAACATCGGTCGCTCACCCGCTGCGAGGTGGAGGTCGCTGGCATCGGTCTCCACCTGCTGGCGGAGCAGGGCCTCGATCTCCGGGACTCCGGTTCGCCTGGGCGGTATCGGTGACGCAGGCATCGGGTCACCGCTCTCGGGAGCGAGCTCCGAGGGGAGCTCGGGTCCTACCGGGATCGGCGCAGACGGCTGGAGCACGGGGGGTGGGGTGACCTCTGCGGCCTTCCCGCCCCCGCAAGGCACCAGGCGGGCGCCCAGCATGCCTTCCTCTGCACGAACCACGCATTCGAAAGCAGCCCCGTCAGGCGTGCTGTAGGTGAACCGGACCGGGCCGCCATCGGCGATCATTGTGCCGTAGTTGTCGTCGGCAAGCTCGGACATCAGTTTGATGATCTGGGCTCGCTCCAGCACCGTTTGGGAAACCGGCCGGTCTCCTATATCGAATCGGAATACCGGCCTGGCGCCGTCCTTCAAGAGGAGTTCCAGGGCTCCCCGTTCGGCCAGGGCCCGGAGCATCGGATCAAGTTGGGACAACGGATCTCCTAACGAGGAAAAGCCCGTAAAGTCAATCTATTTCAGGCAGGGGCCAAGATGGACCCTGGCTGAACGAAATATAGGTTCCCGATGTTCGCGCATCAAGTGGCCCTACCTGCGGTTAGCGGGTTGCAGGTCCTGGGATCTCGGCGTAGCATTTCGAAGTCAATTTCCGCCGCGCGGACCCTACCCCTCTGGAGAAAATAATGCGCCGTATCTGCACATTCCTGATGATTGCCCTGGTATCGATCGGTCTTGCCTCCGCCAATGAAAAGTTGTTGGACGCTTCGGCTCTCGATGCGACGGCGCCGGACAAGTTCAACGTCACCCTTGAAACAACCAAGGGGGATGTGGTCATTGCCGTCGACCGATCTCTGGCGCCCATCGGCGCGGACCGGTTGTACAACCTGGTGAAAAACGGGTTTTTCGACGACTGCCGCTTCTTCCGGGTGGTACCCAACTTCGTCGTCCAGTTCGGACTGAACGGCTCGCCGGCGGTGAACAGCGTCTGGCGCGAGGCCAGAATCCAGGACGAGCCTGTGAAGTCGACCAACGCCCGGGGAACCATCACCTTCGCCAAGGCGAGCCAGCCCAACACGCGGACCACACAGATGTTCATCAATCTGGTGGACAACGCGAGACTGGACGGCATGGGATTCTCGCCGTTCGGGAAGGTCATCTCCGGCATGGAGTTCATAGATGGTGTCTTTGCCGGTTATGGCGGCAGCCCCCGGCAGGATCTGATTATCAGCAAGGGCAACGCCTACCTCGAGAGCGAATTCCCCCGGCTGGACTTCATCAAGAAGGCGGTGATCACCCCGCATGAAGAGTAGGGCGCAAAAGGGAGCGGCTGCAGTCCTGTTGGCCACGGTTCTGGCCGTTACGGCAGGCAGCGCTGCGACCGAGCCGGAGGAACCGGGCTGGTATGCCAGGCTGGTTACCTCCAGAGGCACCATTGTGGCCCGGCTGCATCCGGAGCAGGCGCCTCAATCGGTTGCCCATTTCGTGGCCCTGGCTCGCGGGGAACTGGTCTGGAACGACCCGTTCACCGGGGAACCGAAAAAAGAGCGGTACTACGACGGCCTGACGATCCACAAGGCGGTGGTCGGCCAGCGGTTCGAGGTCGGTGACCCTACCGCATCCGGGCAGGGGTATGCCCCGTTCTTTCTACCGCACGAAGGGTTCGGTCCCATCGATTTCTCCAGGGGCGGCCGACTGGGCAACACACGGGCCGGGGGCGGCCTGATCAGCGCAAGCATGTTCTTCGTCTCTTCCGAGGGATTGCCCTGGCTCAACGGACGTCATCCCTGTTTCGGCACGGTGATCGAAGGCCGGGAAGTGGTCGATTCGATCAGCTCGGTCAAGACCGATTCCATCGAACGTCCGCTGGAGCCGATCATCCTGGAGACTGTGGAGATATTCAGTGTCGGCGATCCGGCGCCGCTTCCGGAAGCGGAGTACTACGAGCCGAAGAAACCAAAGCTCGAGTTGCGCGACGATATCCTCAAAGGCGGCAAATGGGGTATTCAGCGCCCGAAGGGCGGCAAGGCGCCGAAGCAGGAAGGGGCCGATCGGTGAGCAACGAAGAGAATGTAGGAGCAGGAACCGTCGTCTGGCGGGACTTGACGGTGAAGAACGCCGCTGAAGTAAAGGAGTTCTACACCCGGGTCACCGGCTGGAAGGCCGACCCGGTCAGCATGGGCGACTATGACGACTACAGCATGCTGACGGAGGGCGGAGACTGCGTCGCCGGTGTCTGCCACGCCCAGGGGGGCAACGCCGGGATGCCGGCCCAGTGGCTGATTTACATCAAAGTCGCCGATCTGGACCGGAGTATCACCGAATGCACCGCATTGGGCGGTAAGGTCATCCATGGTCCGAGATCGATGGGCGACAGCCGGTTCTGCGTCATTGAGGATCCGGCCGGTGCGGTTGCAGGCCTGATCGAGTAGGCAGGTTCAAAGCCGGTCCGGGAAGATCAGGGTTACGCGGGTGCCAACCCCCAATTCGGAGGCGAGTTCCACCCTGCCGCCGTGCAGCCGCATCAGGTGTTTCACAATGGACAGTCCAAGCCCGGTGCCGCTCACATCTTTGGAGCGTGCCTGATCCACCCGGTAGAACCGGTTGAACACCCTTTCGATACAATCCGAAGGGATGCCGACACCATCGTCCGCCACGACGATTTCGGTGCGCGGATTACCACCTTCCCGTGTGCGATACGCCTCGATCCGAACAGTTCCGCCCGCCTTGTTGAACTTCAGTGCGTTGTCCACGAGGTTCGTCAAAATCTGTTCCAGGCGTCTGCGGTCGGCCTTGAGCCGGAACTCCGGCGGGATCTCCGTAGACAGCTCGATCTGTTGGCCGCCATAGGCCTGGGCGAGCTTGCCGGTGACGGCGGCGGCAACCTCCATCAGGTCCAGGTCCACCGGATCCAGGTCCACGGCGCCGGTTTCGATCTTGTTCAGGTCCGATAGTTCGCCGATGAGTTCGCCCATAAAAGTGGTATGGCGCCGGATGATCTTGAGGAAGCGGGTGCGGTTCTCCCGGTCGTCCATCCCTCCTTCGAGGAGGGTTTCTACGAACGCCTGGATCGAGGTCAACGGTGTCCGCAATTCATGGGAAACGTTGGAGACGAACTCCCGGCGCACCCCTTCCAGAGTCTCGAGGCGGGTGATATCGAACAGCAGAGCAAGCGCCGCCCGGGTCTGGCCGTTCTCGTCCAGAACCGGAGCGGTGCGGATCTCGAACGCCCGTCCGGTGGCCGGAAAGCGGATGATTTCGTCTTCGGCGGCGGTGCCATGTTCGAGAGTCGCTTCCACATGCCGGATCACGGAAGGGTTCCGGACCACTTCGGCCAGCAGGTCGCCCTCCGGGTTGCCGCCGACTTCGAATATCTCTCTCAGCGGCTGGTTGGCCATCAGGATGCGATGGTCGGTTCCGACAAGGAGCAACCCCTCCCGGATGCCGGACATCATGGACAGCATGAGCCGGTGCTCCGACGCGATCTCTTCGATCTTGTGCAACAGGCCGGCCCGCATGTCCCCGACTGCCGCGGCCAGTCGGCCGGCCTCGTCGTCACCAACCGGGGGCAGGGGCGAGTTCAGGTCCCCGCCGGCGGTCAACTCGGCTGCCCGGGTGATCTCTTCCATCGGTTTGGAAAGCCTGCTGACGAAAAGATACCCCAGAGCGCAAATCGCCAGCAGCACCACAGCGGTGGTGACCGCCATCAGGGATACGTACCGGCTCTGGATCCGGCGAACCTGGTTGGTAGGGAGGGCGACGCGGATGATCCTTACGGGGTCGGTGCCGTCCACGCGCAAGGCCCGGTAGTAGTACTCCGTCCGGGTTGTGGCGGACGTGCGCCGGCTCTCGCCGTTCCCTTCACGCATCGCCATGGCGATCTCGGGCCGGGCGGCATGATTGTCCATGGCTATCAGCCCGGGAAGATCCTGGGCCGAGTCGGCCATGACCAGGCCGTCGTCTCGGATCAGCGTCACCCGGTACCCGAGTCGGGCGCCGGCCGTGATCGCGAAATCCTGCAGGGATCCGGTTGAAAGTTCTGCGCTCCCGGTTTTCTCTTCCAGCCAGGCCCGCATCAGCAGGCTTTCGGCCTGGATCCGTTCCACATACCGTTCTTCAACCACCGTTCCCAGGAGGCGGCCGGCGCCGCCGGTGACCAGGACGGAGGTCACCAGGGCAGTGATGATGAACGCCATCAACAGCTTGTGGCGGATCTTCACGACTCGCCCCGATAGCGATAGCCCACCCCGACGACCGTTTCGATGGCCGCACCGGCATCCTCTCCCAGCTTCTGCCTCAAACGCCGGATGTGGACATCTACCGTACGGGTCTCCCCCGGGTAGTCGTAGCCCCAGACATGCTCCAGGAGCCGGTTGCGGGTCAGGACCCGGCCACGGTTGCGCAGGAGGGCGGTCAGCAGGTCGAACTCCTTGCGGGTCAGTTCAATGAGCGCGTCATCCACCTTCACCCGCCTGCCTTCGAGGTCCACTACGGTCGCACCGGATCGCAGGACCGACTCCTGTTCGTCGGCGTTCCCGGCCAGTTCCGCCCTCCGCAGTTGCGCCCGGACCCGGGCGAGGAGTTCCCGGACCGAAAACGGTTTGGAGACGTAGTCGTCGGCGCCGGCGTCCAGACCTTCGATCTTCTGGGTTTCGTCGGTCCGTGCAGTCAGCATGATGATCGCCGTGCTCGAGGTGTCGCGCCGTTCCCGGATCTTGCGGCAGACCTCGAGGCCGTCCATTCCCGGGAGGTTCAGGTCCAGGAGGACCAGGTCGGGGCCGGACCGCTCCGCCTTTCGGAGGCCGGAGACACCGTCTTCGGCGGTATCCACCTGGTAGGGACCGTTCCGTTCCAGGTTGTACTTCAGGGAAAGAGCGATGTCCGGGTCATCCTCAATGATGAGGATCGATTTCATGACTGGTCCTCGCCCGATCCGGTGCGGCTCACACGCTGGTGCTTGATGACTTCACCACTGGCCATGAACACCACCTGCTCACACACATTCTTCGCCATGTCCCCGATCCGTTCGAAATACTTGGTGACGAACGAAAGCCGCAGTGCCTGGTCGATGTCCTGGGGCTGCTCCCGGGCATGATCGGCCAGCCGGGTGAAATTTTCCCTCATCTGGTCGTTCAACTCCCGGTCCCGGGCGATGGTGGCGACGGCCAGTTCCGCGTCCCGGCGAACGAATGCGTCCAGGGCGTCCCTGACCATGGCCTGGGCCCGTGTGGCCATGAGCGGCAGGTCGATGAACGTCGGCATCGGAGGCGCCTCGTTCAGCTCCAGGGCCCGTTCACTGATGTTTACCGCGTGGTCGCCGATCCGCTCCAGGTCGGAGTTGATCTTCATGGCAGTGGCGATGAAGCGCAGGTCTCCGGCCATCGGCTGCTGCAGAAGGAGGAGTTCCAGGCAGAGGTGGTCGATCTCAAGTTCCAGCCGGTCGATGGCGTGGTCGCTCTCCAGGACCTTCCGTGCCGTCCCCGAATCCCGGTCCACCAGGGCGTGGACCGACCGGCCGATCGCTTCCTCCACCAGGCCGCCCAGTCGGAGCACCAGCTGGGTCAGCTCGTCCAGTCTGGATGCGAAATGAGTTGTTCTAGGGTCCATTGCTTCCTCGGTATGGTTCTATGATATCGAATTCGGTGTAGCCCGGCAGGTCTTATCCGAACCGGCCGGTGATGTAATCTTCGGTCCGGCGGCTGGCCGGGGTCAGGAACAGCTTCTCCGTCTCCTTGTACTCCACCAGCTCACCGAGGTACAGGAACGCGGTGTAGTCGGAAACCCGGGACGCCTGCTGCATGTTGTGGGTCACGATCACCATGGTGTATTCGTCCTTCAACGACTGCATCAGCTCTTCGATGTGCCCGGTGGCGATCGGGTCCAGTGCCGAGCACGGCTCGTCCAGCAGGATGACCTCCGGGTCCACCGCAAGCGCCCTGGCGATACACAGACGCTGCTGCTGGCCTCCGGACATCCCCAGGGCGGAATCGTCCAGGCGGTCCTTGACTTCGTCCCACAGCGCCGCCTGCTTCAGACTGCGCTCGACGATCTCGTCCAGTTCCCGCCTGCTGGTGACGCCATGGATCCGCAGGCCGTAGGCGACGTTCTCGTAGATCGACTTCGGGAACGGGTTCGACTTCTGGAATACCATGCCGACCCGCTTGCGGAGCATGTTGACGTCTATCTCCGGATCGTTGACCGAGGAACCCTCCATCAGGATGTCCCCTTCCATCCGAACGCCATCCACCAGGTCGTTGAGCCGGTTGAGGCAACGCAGCAGGGTGGACTTGCCGCAACCTGACGGTCCGATGAAGGCGGTTATCTTCTTCCGTGGAATCTCGAAGTCGATCTTGTCCAGAGCCTGTTTGGCTCCGTACCACAAAGAAAGGTTCCGGATGCTCACCAGTGCGGATGGAACTTCAGTAATAAGTTCCTTCCGATCCGGAGTCTGGGTTTCTGATTCGCTCACAATTGCCTCATACCGCGCTGGATGCGTATTTGCTGCGCAGCCGGTTCCGAACCCAGGTTGCCACCAGGTTCATCAGGGACACGATCACCACCAGTAGCAAAGCCGTTGCGAACACCAGCGGTTTGGTCGCCTCCACGTTGGGACTCTGGAACCCGACATCATAAATATGGAAGCCCAGATGCATGAATTTCCTCTCCAGGTGAACGAAGGGGAAATGATGGTCAAGGGGCAGGGACGGGGCCAGCTTCACCATGCCGACTATCATCAGCGGGGCGACCTCGCCGGCGGCCCGGGCCATGGCCAGGATGATCCCGGTGAGGATGCCCGGCGCCGAGGCCGGAACCACGACCTTCCAGGTCGTCTCGAATTTTGTCGCCCCCAGGGCCAGGGACCCTTCGCGGGTGGAACGGGGAACCGCCGCCAGCCCCTCTTCGGTGGCCACGATGACTACCGGAACGGTCAGAAGGGCCAGGGTCAGGCTGCCCCACAGGATGCCGCCGGTGCCGAAGGTCGGGGCCGGCAGGTTTTCGGCATAGAACAGGCGATCGATGGAGCCCCCGACCAGGTAGACGAAGAAACCCAGGCCAAAAACGCCGAATACGATGGACGGCACACCGGCCAGGTTGTTGACGGCGATCCGGATCGCCCGGATCACCCAGCCCTGTTTGGCGTATTCCCGCATGTACACCGCCGCCAGAACGCCCAGGGGGGTCACTGCGAAGACCATGATGAACACCATCATGACCGTCCCGAAGATCGCCGGGAAGATCCCGCCTTCGGTGTTCGCCTCCCGTGGGTCGTCCAGCAGGAACTCCCGGATCCGGCTGAAGTACAGGCTGACCGCCTCACCGGTATCCAGGCTGTTCGGTTCGATGGCCCGGACGATGGAGCCTATCGGCACCTCCTGCCGGGTCCCATCGGCTGCCTCCATGACCAGCGTCTCCCGGAGGAGTTCCTCGCGGAATACCGAGAGCTGTTCCGCCAGTTGGCGGTAGGCCCGGTTCCGGGCGTCGATCTCGGCCTGGCTCGCATCGCTGCGCGTAGGATCCCCGCCGCCCAGTTGGAGTTTTCTCAGGGCCCGGGTACGTTCCTCGATCTCGTAATTCACGTCACCGATGGCCCCGGTTTCAAGTTCATGGATATCGGCCAGGAGGGCCAGCTTCTTGCGGTGCAGGGAAGGGAGGGTCGACCGGATATCCATCACCCCGGCAACCAGCAGCTCACCATCCCGGCGCAGCTCCACCGGGCTGCCGTAGAAGTTGCCCCATTCCATCCTTTCGAGGACCAGCGCGTCTGCCGGACGGCTCTGGTCCACGATGCGGTCCTGGTCGATCCAGCGGAAATCGGATCCGGTCAGGTCCCGGTTGCCCAGCTTCATGCGGATGCGGAATCGGCCGGTCGGGCCGTCGCCTTCATCGATCTCTTCGCGGTCGTGGATCTCGCCCATGAGCGCCGTCCCGTCGTCCAGCACGACGAGGTCCACCGGCTTTTGCCAGAAATACCCGAAGCCGTTCACGGCCAGGATCCCCATGAGCACCAGGACCAGCAGGACGCACACCGCCAGTGCGCCGCCGCACAGCCAGGTGAACATGTCTCCCGGCCTGGGCTTTCTCAGCCGGTCAGAGATTCGCATAACGGTTCCGCAGGTGGGTGCGGACCAGTTCCGCCACCGTATTGACGGCGAACGTCAGGATGAACAGCAACAGCGCCGCCAGGAACAGGGTGCGGTAAAGGGTTCCGCCGTGAGGCGCCTCCGGGATTTCGACGGCGATATTGGCCGACAGGGTCCGGAAGCCGTTGAACGGGTTCCAGTCCATGATCGGGGTGTTCCCGGTGGCCATCAGCACGATCATGGTCTCGCCAACCGCCCGGCCGAACCCGATGATGATGGCGGAAAAAACTCCGGGGCTGGCGGTGGGCAGGACAACCCGGGTCACTGTTTGCCAGCGGTTCGCCCCCAGGGCCAGGGAGCCGGCTACCAGGTGGCGGGGAACGTTGGAGAAAGCGTCCTCGGCTACTGAAAAAATGATCGGGATCACGGCGAACCCCATGCCCAGGCCGACCACCACAGCGTTGCGCTGGTCGAACGGCAGCCCGAGGATATCGGTGATCCAGTGCTTCATCGGCCCGCCGAACAGAAGTTGCTCGAACGGCGCCGACCACCTCAGGCAGAGCCAGCCGGAGACCGCCAGGGTCCCGATGGTCGCTACTGCTTCGAGCCCGGTAGGCAACCGGTGGCGGATCCGTGCCGGCAGCTGGGAGAACAGCAGGCCGGTAAGGATCGCCGTGAGCGGCGCGGCGAAGGCCAGCAGGATCATCGATCCCAGCACCTCTTCCAGCCGGGGGGCCAGCCAAAGTCCGGCAAGAAATCCAAGCACGACGCTCGGGAGAGCGGCCATCACCTCCACAGCCGGTTTCACCACCCCTCGAAGCGAGGGGTGCATGAACTGGGATGCGTACATCGCTCCCAGGACACCCAGGGGGATCGCCAGGAACAGAGAGTAAAAAGTGCCCTTGAGGGAGCCGACGAGGAGCGGCACAAGGCTGAGCTTTGGTTCGAAATCATCGGTTCCGCTGCTGGACTGCCAGGTCAGGGATGGTTCCTCGTAACCTTCGTACCAGACCTTGCCGAACAGTGCGCCGAGGCTGATCTCGGGGTGGGGGTTGTGCAGGTCCAGTTCGGCGAAACCGTTCCGGCCCGTAACCACAAGTCCATCGGCTTTAGGGCTGAACGAGAGCGCCGCAGGATTCGGGACCGGCGCCTCGCCGGTCCACAGCACCCGATGGGACGTGGAGTGGAACAGTCCCAGCCTGCCGCTGTCGTCCATGGCGGCGAACCCCTTGTTCCGGGGTGACGGCGTCAGGGTGGTGATCGGCCTGCTCATCGTTTCAAACACCCGTGCCCGGCGCAGCAAGAGCTGGCCGTCGTCCCGCACCCGGAACCAGATACCGATGGAACCGTCTGCCCGGCCGACCACCAGCGTCCGGCCACCCAGCAACAGAGTCGTGGCAGTTACGGCCGGGGCCCGACCGTCGCGTTCGGCAACCACCGCATCGTCGATGCCTTCCTCAAGATCCCAGCTCAGCAGGTCCCCTTCGGTGGTGCCGGCGAACAGGTGCCGGCCTGTATCATCCAGAGAGAGGGATGAAACCGTTGGCGGTACGGATCGGGTAGTCCGTGTCTCGACGATCTCGCCGTCACCCAGGAAGCTCTCTTCCTCCCTCTCCTGCAGGATCGTCAGTCGGTCCCCTCCGGTCCAGGCCACCACGGTGGTGCCGCCGTCCGGGTCCACGGAGATGTCGTAGAGCAGCACCGGTTCATCCGGCCCGGCCAAATGAAAAAGCCTGGCTTCACCGGGCTCGGGAACGACACTGCGGTTGTCTCCGTTCCATTCATATCGATAGCTGAAGGGCAGCATCAGGACCTCCCCCGTAGAGGTCGTTCCTGTGAAAAATCGTCCCGAGCGGTGGGCCGCGGTGGTCAAGAGGTCCGTTCCACTCAAGGCATCCGTTTGGAGGACCGTTTCGCCTTCGGGTATGGAAAGCACGGTGATCCGCCCGGTGGGATCCAGGAATCCGGAGCGGGACCTGTAATCGTCTGCGATACCGCCGGAGGCATCCGGGCCGGGGAGGGAGAAACTGCCGCGGACCGCCACTTCGGCGCCACCGAGGAGCGGGCCTACTTCAATCAGGATGAAAAGCAGGATCCCCAGGATGCTGGCGATGATGACGAATCCGCTCCCACGGACCAGCCAGCTGCCGGCGCGGTCCATCAGGACCCTGCGTTTCGAGGTTCGTTTCACTGGAGTTTGCCGGTTTCCTGTTCGACGATCTTGGCCGGTATCGGCAGATAACCGTCCTTGACGACCACTTCCTGACCCTCCCGGGACAGGGCGAACTTCAGGAACTCCCGGATCATCGGATCCAGGGGCTGGCCGGGCTTCTTGTTGACGTAGACGTACAGGAACCGGGCCAGCGGGTAGTTCCCGGACATGACGTCGGCAACTCCGGTGCCGTAGTACGGTTCACCGTCCTTTTTGGCCAGTGCCAGGGCCTTGACGCCGGAGGTCTTGTAGCCGATGCCGCTGTAGCCGATGCCGCCAAGATCTTCGGTAATGCCCTGGACCACGGAGGCTGAACCGGGCTGTTCCTTGACGCTGTCCCGGTAGTCACCTTTGCACAGGGCGTGCTTTTTGAAATAGCCGTAGGTGCCGGAAGCCGAGTTGCGTCCGTAGAGGCTGATCGGCATGGAAGCCCAGCGGCCGGTCAGGCCGGCCTGTCCCCACTTATCGACGGCGTCGGTGGCTCCACAAGCCCGGTTCCTTGAGAACATGGCGTCCACTTCGGTGAGTGTCATCTTCTCCAGCGGGTTGTCCCGGTGGACGTACACCGCCAGGGCGTCCACCGCCAGCCGGATCGGAGTCGGCTTGTAGCCGAATTCGGCCTCGAACTTGTCGAGTTCGCTGGACTTCATCTTGCGGCTCATGGGGCCGAGCTGGGCAGTACCCTCGATCAGTGCCGGGGGGGCGGTAGAAGAACCCTTCCCTTCGATCTGGATCTTGACGTTGGGATACTGCTTCTTGAACCCTTCGGCCCACAGGGTCATAAGGTTGTTCAGGGTGTCGGAGCCGACACTGCTCAGACTTCCCGACACACCGCTTGATTTGGCATAAGGCTGGATCGCTTCATCCACCTTGACCACCTGGGCCATGGCGGCTCCGGCGAACAGGGTGCAACAGGCCATCACGATGATTGCAGCTGTTTTGGGGATGGATTTCATGATTCCGATCTCCTGGATAGTTAGGTTGGCAACCGGTATTCGGTTGCAGCACTATTGGAGATCGGGCGCCTTAAAGGGGTGTTACAGGCGTGTTACTTCGGTGTTAAGCGAAAAAAGCCATTAGATACAAAGAAAATGGGACGCTGCAAGCAGCGTCCCTTGATGTTTCTTTTCGAGATGACGTCCCGAAAAGTCAATTCCCGAGGGAATTATCTTTTCTTTTTGCGGGTCGTCTTCTTTTTGGCCGTTTTCTTTTTGGTGGCCTTTTTTTTGGCTACTTTTCTCTTCGCAGCCTTTTTCTTGGTTGCCTTTTTCTTGGCTACCTTTTTCTTGGCCTTTTTCTTGGTTGCCTTTTTCTTGGCTACCTTTTTCTTGGCCTTTTTTTTGGCTACTTTTTTCTTCGCAGCCTTTTTCTTGGTTGCCTTTTTCTTGGCTACCTTTTTCTTGGTGGCCTTCTTCTTGGCTACCTTTCTC
>JACXWD010000125.1 GCA_014764515.1 Candidatus Polarisedimenticola svalbardensis
AACTGAAATCCGGCAATCGGGAGGACTCTTGAGCGGCCACCTGGATCGTGTCCGGGAGCTGTTCGAGGTCGCCCGGGAGCTGACGCCTGATGATCGCGTCCAATTCCTGGACGAGGCGTGTGCCGGGAACCGGGAACTCCGTGAAGAGATCGAATCGTTGCTGGCTGCCGAGGAGGGCATCGACTCGTTTCTGGACGGCAGCGACCTGGGTCAGGCCCTGAACGCGGCGGTTTCCGACAATGACAATGCTCTGGTCGGGAAGATGGTCGGGCGTTACCGGGTTCTCGAAACCATCGCCCGGGGCGGCATGGGTATCGTCTACCGCGCCGAGCAGAACAATCCGGACCGGCAAGTTGCGCTGAAGCTGATGGCCCCCGGATTGCTGACCCCTGAAGTCGCCCGGCGGTTCGAGGTCGAGGTCCAGGTCATGGGCCGGCTCCAACACCCCGGCATCGCCCAGATCTTTGAGGCAGGCACAACGGAGATCGGCGAGGCGGTATGGCCGTTCTTCGCCATGGAGTACATCGATGGTCTCCCGGTCACCCAGTGGGCCGAGGCACACACACTCGATCTGCGCAATCGCATCCGGTTGATGATCAAGATTTGCGAAGGGGTGCGCCATGCTCACCGCAAAGGGGTCATCCACCGGGACCTGAAGCCTGCCAACATCCTGGTGGATCGCAGCGGCCAGCCGAAGGTTCTGGACTTCGGTGTGGCCAGGGGGACCGATGCTGATCTCCAGGCCACTACAATGGGTGCCAACAGTTCCGGACTCCTGGGAACCCTGGCGTACATGAGCCCGGAACAGGTCCGTGGCGACACCGCCGAGTTGGACACCCGTTCCGATGTGTACTCCCTGGGCGTGATCTGTTGCGAGCTGCTGGGCGGTCGCCCGCTCCACGATCTCAAGGGCAAGACGATTACCGAAGCGATCCGGACCGTGGCCGGTGGAGGATCGACGGCCGTGACCTCTCTGGTCCGGGATCTGCCGGAGGATGTGGCCACCATCATCGGGAAGGCGCTGGCTGTAGACCATGCACAGCGTTACGACTCGGTATCGGCCCTGGTCGACGACATGAAACGGTTCCTGGACAACCGGCCGATCCTGGCCCGGCCCCCCAGCGCCCTCTATCACTTCCGGAAACTGGTGGCGCGCCACCGGATTGCTTCAGTTCTGACTGCGGTGATGCTGCTGTTGCTGGCCGGGTTCGGGGTTCTGACCGGGGTGCAGAATCGCCGGATCCGTGCTGAGCGGGACAAGGCGACGCAGGAGGCGGCCACCGCGGAGCAGGTTTCCGGCTTCCTCCAGCAGCTGTTCCAGGGTCCGGATCCCCGCGTCTCCCGGGGGGAGAACCTCACTGCCCGGGAGATGCTGGATCGCGGGGCGAAGAAAATAGAAACCGACCTGGAGGGGCAACCGCTGGTCCAGGCCCGGTTGATGGTGTTGATGGGCAGGGTTTACAACAGTCTTGGCCTCCACGTGGAGGCCGGCAGCATCCTGGAACAGGGGATTGCCGTCGGTCGCTCCGTTGTCAACACCAACCCGGGACCTACGGTTCGGGGCCTGCAGGAGATGGCCTGGGTGCACCGTAGCGCCGGGCGTATCGACGAAGGTATCGAAGCAGCTCAGGAGGCGATCGACATCGCCGAAACGGTTCTCGGATCCGGGAACGGTCTGGCCGGAGAACTGCTGGTGACCCTGGGACTCCTGCAACGGGACCGGGGGGACCTGGACATAGCACGGGCGACGCTGGACAAGGCGCTGGTGATCAACGAAGAAGTTCATGGTTTACGTTCCCTTGCGACAGGCAACAACCTTTACCATTCGGCCTGGCTGGAGCACAGGCATGGCAACAGTAAGGAAGCGCTCCATATCAGTGAGCGCGCCTGTCCGATCCTGGAAGAGGCGGGGGGAGAGGCCAACCCATCGTTCGCCTGGTGCCTCAACGACCAGTCCATGATCCTTTCGGCATTGAGAAGAAATGGAGAGGCCCGGGAGAAGCTCCAGCAGGCGATCGACATCTGGCAGAAGGTGTTGCCCGAAGGGCATCCCCACCTGGCGGTGGCCGCCGGCAACCTGGGGAACTTGTTCTATGAAGTGCAGGATTTCGAGAGCGCCCTCAGGCAGTATCACTCCGCCCTCGCTATCCGCCGGGAGGCTTTCGGTGACGATCATATGGAGGTGGGCAGCAACCTGTGTAACGTGGCCTACGCTGAGCGGGGACTGAAGCGTTGGCAGGATGCGGAGCAGCACTTCGCCCAAGGGATCGCCATCATGGAAGCGACCCTGGGGGAAGATGGCCCGCGAGTGATCAACAACCTCATGGGTCTCGAGGGCATATACCTTGTCCGGTTCCGCTTCAAAGAAGCTCTCGAGATTCAGGATAGGGTCGTGGCGTCGTACGCCAGAAGCAAGGGAGCCGAGCATCTCTGGGTCGCCGGCGCCCTGCGCCACCGGAGCAACATCCTGCGGATGATGGGGCGCTACGACGAGGCGGAAGCCGATCTGCGCCGCGCCATGGCGATCGCCGAGGGACAGGCCAAACCGACCTCGACAGGGCGGGCGAACATCGCGAACGACCTGGCCCTGACCCTGCAATACCAAGGACAGTTTGAGGAATCGAAGGCGATCCTGGAAGAAGTGCGCGCCGTATTCGAAGAGTCCGGTGAAGGTGGAGAGGTTGTACTGTCGGAAAACCATCATTACTCGTCCCGGCTTTCGAGACGACAGGGTGATCACGAAGGTGCCGACAACCATCTGGACCAGGCGATCGAGTTGCGCCGGAAGGTTCGGCCGGAGAACGACAGCCAGCTGTTGTACCTCCAGGCGGTGCGGAAGGCGCGCTCGGAGTCGGCCGCAGCGACCGATCTCCTGAACCAGGCCCTGGGACAGGGGTTCCCGCCCCAGTTTGTCGACTACGAGATCGATTTACGGGGACAGGCACGAAACTAGGGTTTCGGGGACACCCTTAACGGATCTGCGACAG
>JACXWD010000126.1 GCA_014764515.1 Candidatus Polarisedimenticola svalbardensis
CAGGTGCTTCAATTTATGGTGTCCCCGAAACCCGGGTTTCGGTTGCTGTCCCCGAATCAGTGGAACAGGTTCTTGATGATCTCGAAGCCGCCGATCCAGGTGCCGATGAAGCTGCCGAACCCTGGAAGGATGAAGCACAGGAATACTTTCAGGAGGCGGTTCCGCCACCACATCCGGACCTTGCCTACGTCTTCGCCCAGGGACTGGAAATCCTTGACCAGCGGCGGTCGCATCAGCACCTGGATGAAGGCGGTGACGTAGCCGGCGCCGATAACCGGCGTCAGGCTGGTGATCGGGGCGGCGACGAACGCCAGGATGATGGTCACCGGGTGGGCCAGGGCGATGATGGCGCCGATGGCTGCCGGTATGCCGTTGGCGAGGATCCAGAACCAGGCGTTGTCTCCCGCCACGGCTCCGCCCTGGGTGACTCCGATCAGGACCAGGGAGCCGATGATCACCGCCGGGATTCCCCAGCCGACGACCTTCCAGACCGGTGAGACCGGCGGGATGACCGAGATATCCTCCAGGTCCACCGGCTGGTCACCCTCGTCATTCTCCAGCGCTTTTACGATCCCGTTCATGTGTCCGGCGCCGACCACCGCCACGATCCTCTGTCCCTGGCTGCGGCGGATCTTTTCGGTGAGGAAGGTGTCCCGCTCGTCGATGAGTACCCGCTTGAGGGAGGGCATTGCAGTCGCCAGCTCATCCATCAGCTCCGTGAGGACATCCTGCTGGCGCAGTTTGCGGAGGTCCTCCTCGGAAATCTCCTGATCCTCGAACAGGCCGGCCAGGACGCCGACCATCAGTTTCATCTTCTGCACGAACCCCATCGACCGCCACGCACGGAGCATGGTGGTCCGGATGTTCCGGTCGCACAGCTCCACCGGGATATCCAGGTCATGGGCGGCCCGGGTCGCCTCCAGCAGTTCGGTTCCCGGGGTCACCCCCAGCTTCTGGCCTATTTTTTTCTGGTAGGCGCCCAGCAGCATGTTGACCAGCAGGGTGGTGAGCTGCTTCTGACGGATGATCTGCTTCAGGTCGAGATTTTCCCAGCGGGTCTTCTCGGCCAGCGCCTTGTGCCGCTGGGCGTCCAGTTCCACGCACACGCAGTCCGGCTTCTCGATCTCGATAACGCGCCGGACCAGGTCCGCAGATTCCCTGGAAACGTGGGCGGTGCCGACCAGAACGAACTCACGGTCGTTCCTGCGGACGATCCGCACCTCCTGGGGGTACCCTTCGCGGCCCTCAGGCAGCTCCACCGGGCCGGCAGACTCCTGCTGTTTCTCGTCGTCCATTCGGCAGAATGTACAGCAAAACGAGGAAGTTGTCCCGGCACGTTTGCTATGATCGGAACATGAGCCAACCGACGGATACCACAGGCTTTGCCCGCAGTCTGGCTGAGGGCATCCCGGACCGGCTGCCGCCGGCGCCGGAGAAGGACCGCTCGGTAAGCCATGCTCCGACTCGAAGGCAGGTGCTGACCCCGGCAGAGAAGAAGCTCGCCCTCCGCAACGCCCTGCGGTATTTCCCTTCCTCCCAGCATGAAATCCTGGCCCCCGAGTTCGCCGCCGAGCTGGAGCAGGAGGGGCGGATCTACATGCACCGGTTCCGCCCGACCGAGTATCCCATGGCCGCCCGGCCGATCGGGGAGTACCCGGCCCGGTGCGCTCAGGCGGCGGCGATCATGTTGATGATCCAGAACAACCTGGATCCGGCGGTAGCCCAGCACCCCCATGAACTGATCACCTACGGCGGCAACGGCACCGTTTTCCAGAACTGGGCCCAGTACCGTCTGACCATGCAGTACCTCTCGGAGATGACGGAAGAGCAGACCCTGGTGCTGTACTCCGGCCATCCCCTGGGTCTGTTCCCGTCCCACCGGGATGCCCCGCGGCTGGTGGTGACCAACGGCATGGTGATCCCCAACCACAGCTCGCCGGACGATTACGAGCGCCTGGCCGCCCTGGGTGTGACCTCCTACGGCCAGATGACCGCCGGCAGCTTCATGTACATTGGACCCCAGGGGATTGTCCACGGCACGACCATCACCCTCATGAACGCCGCCCGGAAATACCTGGGAGCTTCCGGCGACGATCTCCTGAAGGGGAAACTTTACGTTACCTCCGGCATGGGCGGGATGAGCGGCGCCCAGGCCAAGGCGGCGGTGATTGCAGGCGCAGTCGGCGTGATCGCCGAGATCAACCCGGAAGCTATATGGAAGCGTCACGAACAGGGCTGGCTGGATGAAGTCGAGACCGACCTGGACAGGCTGCTTGCAAGGATCGAGCTGGCCCGGGTCAACGGTGAAGCGGTCTCCCTGGGCTACCTGGGTAACGTGGTGGATCTGTGGGAAAAACTTGCCGACAACCAGGTCCCCATCGACCTGGGATCGGACCAGACCTCGCTGCATAACCCGTTCGGCGGCGGTTACTATCCTGCCGGTCTGACCCTCGATGAATCCAACCGGATGATGGCCGACGATCCGGCGCGGTTCAAGGATGAGGTCCGGAAGACACTGGTTCGTCATGTGGACGCCGTCAATAGGATGGTTGGCCAGGGTATGCACTTCTGGGACTACGGCAACGCCTTCCTCCTGGAGGCGGCGCGGGCCGGGGCGCCGGTGACGGCGAAGGACGGCTCGTTCATCTACCCGTCCTACGTTGAAGACATCATGGGTCCGATGTGCTTCGACTACGGCTTCGGACCGTTCCGCTGGGTCTGCACCAGCGGCGATTCCGGCGACCTGCGGATCAGTGACGGCATCGCCGCCCGGGTTCTTTCGGAAATGGCTGCCGAGGCGCCGCCGGAAATAAGACAGCAACTGCTGGACAACCAGCGCTGGATCACAGAGGCCGAAGGGCACGCCATGGTGGTCGGCACCAGGGCCCGCATCCTCTACTCCGACGAGGAAGGGAGGAAGCGGATCGCCCTGGCGTTCAACGAAGCGATCCGCGAGGGCATGATCAGCGCACCGAT
>JACXWD010000049.1 GCA_014764515.1 Candidatus Polarisedimenticola svalbardensis
CATTGGCAGTCAACGGGCAGTTATCCACGCCATCGTTCACGCCGTCACCATCGTCGTCGGCGTCACAGGCGTCGCCGGCGCCGTCCAGGTCGGTATCCAGCTGGGAGGCATTGGCAGTCAACGGACAGTTGTCCACGCCATCGTTCACGCCGTCGCCATCATCATCGGCATCGCAGGCATCGCCGGCACCGTCCAGATCGGTATCGAGCTGAGACGGGTTATGGTCGACGGGACAGTTGTCTACATCACCGCAGACTCCGTCGGCGTCGATATCATCATCCGGATCGTTGGGGCAAGTGTCGCAGACATCACCGCTGCCGTCCATGTCACTGTCGTTTTGCGATACGTTGGCGATCAGCGGGCAATTGTCCGCGCCATCCAAAACGCCGTCGTCGTCGTCATCAGTGTCACACGCGTCACCTGCTCCGTCGAGATCAGTGTCCAGCTGGGAAGCATTGGAATCCAGCGGGCAGTTGTCGACACCGTCGTCCAGACCATCACCATCGTCATCGGCATCGCAGGCATCGCCGGCGCCATCCAGATCGGTGTCCAGCTGGGACGCGTTGGCATTCAGGGGACAGTTATCAACACCGTCATCCACGCCGTCACCGTCATCGTCGGCGTCACACACGTCACCGGCGCCATCCAGGTCGGTGTCCAGTTGGGAGACGTTGACGTCCAGCGGGCAGTTATCTACTCCGTCGTCGAAACCGTCGCCATCATCATCGGCATCGCACGCGTCACCGGCGCTGTCCAGGTCGGTATCCAGCTGTGAGGCGTTGGCGTCCAGCGGACAATTATCCACTACGTCATCGACACCGTCACCATCATCGTCGGCATCGCAGATATCGCCCTGGCCGTCGATGTCGGTGTCAACCTGGGACGGGTTCACCATGAACGGGCAGTTATCCACCCCATCATCCAATCCGTCATTATCGTCATCGACATCACAGACATCACCATCGCCATCCACATCATTGTCCAGTTGGGCGGCATTCGGGTCGGCCGGGCAGTTATCGCAGGTATCCCCGACACCATCGGAGTCGGCATCAACCTGGTTGAGGTTGGCGGCGCCGGCGCAGTTGTCGCACAGGTCCCCGACCCCGTCCAGATCGGCATCCGCCTGGCTCGGGTTCCCGACGGTGTCACAGTTGTCGCAGGCGTCGCCTACGCCGTCCAGATCCCCGTCTTCCTGCAGGTCGTTGAACACCGCCGGGCAGTTGTCGGCGTCTCCGCAGATACCGTCGGCGTCCTGATCGTCGCCGTTGTCGAACAGGCAGCTGTCGCAGGCGTCGCCGATGCCGTCGCCGTCGGAATCCAGTTGGCCCGGGTTCGGATCACTGATGCAGTTGTCACAGGCGTCACCGAGACCATCCAAGTCTTCATCATTCTGCAGGAAATTAGAAACGGTGGGACAGTTGTCCACGTCACCGCAATCGCCATCTCCGTCGATATCGTTGTCCGGATCGAGGGAGCAGGTGTCACAGATATCTCCCAGCCCGTCGGCGTCGGCGTCGGCCTGGCCGGGGTTGTTGTCGGCAGGACAGTTGTCCACATCAGCGCAGAGACCATCCGCATCCTCGTCATCGTTTGCGTCGTTGATGCAGATGTCGCAGATATCCCCAAGACCGTCGCTGTCCGCATCTTCCTGGCCGGGATTCGGATCGTTGACGCATACATCGCAGGCGTCACCGGCCGCGTCCAGATCCCCATCGGCCTGGTCTTCGTTCGTGGTGGTGTCGCAATTGTCACAGGCGTTGCCCAGGGTGTCGGTGTCGTCGTTCGCCTGGGCCGGGTTGGAAGTGTTCGGACAGTTGTCCGTTGCGCCGCACACGCCGTCGCCGTCGATATCGTTGCTGGTGTCACCAAGACACAGATCACATGCATCGCCTACGCCGTCTGAATCTTCATCTTCCTGTCCGGCGTTGTCCACAGCAGGACAGTTGTCCACGTCACCGCATACGCCGTCGCCGTCCTGGTCATCGGCAGGATCGGCCGGGCAGGTATCACACAGGTCTCCGGCACCATCCGCATCGCCATCGTCCTGGGTCGGGTTCGGATCCACCGGGCAGTTGTCCACATCGGCGCAGAACCCGTCGCTGTCCCCATCGTCCAGGGGGTCGCTGGGACATGCATCGCAGGCGTCGCCCGGCCCGTCTCCGTCGCTGTCCAGCTGGGATGGATTCGAAAGTCCGAGGCAGTTGTCACACAGATCCCCTGCCCCGTCGATATCACCGTCTTCCTGGCCTGCATTGGTGTGGGCAGGACAATTATCCACATCGGCGCACAGTCCGTCACTGTCACCGTCATTCAGGAAGTCCGCCGGACAGGAATCGCACAGGTCACCCTGGGCATCGCCGTCGCCGTCCCCCTGAGCAGGATTAGCAAGCCCAGGACAGTTGTCGCAGGCTTCACCCTGGCCGTCACCATCGTCATCGGATTGCAGCGGGTCGAAATCGGTAGGACAGATGTCGCAGGCGTCACCGAACCGGTCCTGGTCTCCGTCCAGCTGGGCCGGGTCCGCGATTGTGGCGCAGGAATCCTGGTAATCGTCCACGCCGTCCAGATCGGAATCGACCCCGGTCAGGATGGGGCATTCGTTGGCATTGGGTCGCTGGCCGCTGACGCCGATCCCCAGATCGCTGGTGCCGCAGGCGTTCCGGGCCGCCAGCAGGAAGTAGCGAATTTCGCCGGATATGCCATTGGTCGGATCGATGTAGGAGTTACCGGTGAGCCCTGCCGCAAGGCAGGTATGGTTGTAGACCGGGGTTATGCCCAACCAGAAACTGCCGCGGTAGAGATCATAAACGGCGCCCTCGGCGATATGATTCCACACCACGGTGCCGCCATCATCGTCCAGCATCTCGAGTAGCAGTTCCGCCGGAGCGGAGGCCACGGTCTGCAGATCCGGCGCACAGTCGAAGCCGTTGTCCACCCCGTCGTTGTCCCGGTCCGCATCACAGATGTCACCGGTTCCATCGCCATCCAGATCGTCCTGAGCCTCGTTGTCGATACTCGGACAGTTGTCGCAGGCATCTCCCAACGAATCGGCGTCGGTATTGGCCTGTCCGTTGTTGGCCGCCGACGGGCAGTTGTCCACCTCGCCGCAAATGTCGTCCCCATCCTGGTCGTTGTCAGGGTCATCGATGCATGTGTCGCAGTCATCCCCCAGAGCATCGCCGTCGGCGTTCTCCTGTCCTGCGTTGATGACATCCACGCAGTTGTCGCACAGATCCCCGAAGCCGTCGGTATCGGTATCGACCTGAGCCGGATCGGCCACTATCGGGCAAACGTCCAGTTCGTCCGGAATACCGTCACCATCGGTATCCGCCGGCGGAGTGATTATGAAATCGTACGATCCGTAGAATGTCGCATCGTTCGCATCCGTTACTTCTACGTAAAAAGTACCGGTCTCCGGCGCCACAAAATCGACAAGCGAGGACGGGTCACCAGGTTCCCTGTCGTCGTTGGACGCCAGACTCGTGCCGCTGGTCAGCCGCTTGACCGCCAGGGCGGTGTCCACATCGGACAACAGGTTCAGCGTTTCGATGCGGTAACGCCAATTCTCGATGGCCGGGAACGAGAACCAGTCATCTTCGTGGGCGTTGTCTCCGGCGCCGTCCGATTCCGGGTCCCGAAAAAAGGTCCCCTGGATCACAGTCCCGTCGGCCAACCTGGGAGTTGCCACGCTGCGGGTGTCGTTGATCTCGAAGCCGTCCTCGAAGTAGTTGATTTCCACACCACCGGACCAGATGGAAATCATCTCCGCCAGATAGCCTTTCTGGAGCGGCGGCAGGAACCAGGGATCCCAGTAGTCCTCCGCCGTAATGAACGCTCTGCCCTTGAGACCGTTGAGCATGTTGTCCCAGTGTTCCGTATCCGGCAGATCCAGAGTGTCCATCGGTCCGTCATCGACGCCGGGGCTGTCGTCCTGGGTCCCGGGACCGTCATACATGTCCCAGAGCAGCGTGTAGATCGCCGCCTCGCCGGTGCTGCCGCTGCACTCGAACCGGACCTCCGTCTCAAGGTCGAACCAGGTCCGCATGTGTCCCGGCCCGACGCCGCCGAGGGTGGCAACGTAAATGTGGGGCCGCGGCAAACCGAAATGGCGCATGATCGAGTTTCCGAAGAACGAGGCGTGGCCCTCGTCCCAGGCCAGCGCCGGGTTCTGGTCACAGTCCGCCAAGGCATGGGATCCGTTCGGGTTGTCGTCATCGGCCCAGTTGATCACCGCATAGTGGCCGTACTCATGGAATACCACCGTGTCGTCGTAGGCTCCGGTGTCCCGGATGTCCATGCGGGCGCCTGAAGCGGTGGAAGCGGGCCAGCCCCGTGCCGGTTCCCAGACCATGCGCAGCGAGTGGGCGGCATCGGGTCTTGAGCCCTGCAGGTAGGCGATATAATCGGCGCCATAAACACCCATGTCGAAGCTGTTGAACGCCTCGCCGCCTGCTCCCACCGCAGCAGTAACGAACCCCATGTGGATATCGGTGCCGGGATCATGACCGCTGACAATGTTTCCGGCTATGGCGTAAGGAACGCTCAGGGTGTCGGTCACCCGCAGGAACAGATCCGGAGTCTGGTTGGACTCGGTCAGGATGCGCACATAGACGTCCCGGATTTCCGTGTCCGTGACCAGAATTGAGAAGCCGCCGCCACCGTCGGTGGCGCCGGAAGCCAGCACCGCTCCGTTGCCGTCATCCACGATTTCCACGTCGGCGAACCGGACCGGGAGGGGCAGCTCAACACCTGTAAACCCGGTCTGATCGAATTCTCTGTCCTGGTAATAGACCGTTCCCGTTGCGGTCCAGTCGGCCAGGGCGGCCGAAGAGAACAGAACCAGGCAGAGCGCCAGGATCCAGCAACTCATCCCCCCCGGGCGGATCATTGCGGTTCTCCCGGAAGGGGTACAGCCGGGAATTCAAGGGCGCCATGACGCCGGACCGGCCGCTCCCCCGGGTGGCCTACCGCCACACCGATGGCGTCCCGGACCTGGATCCCACCGGCCGTCTGCCCTTCGACGATGAATGCCACGACTCCGCCACGTGTCTCGTGACCCGAAGGTCGGAACGTCAACTGCAGGATCGACCGGGCAGGAATCGCGCCCAGCCCTGCTTCCAGGGTACGGAACCCTTCCCGGGCCACCCGCTCCCGGAATCGATCCTGGAACGGTCCGGCGCCAGGCTCCAGGGCCAGCATCTCGGGGATTTCAAGTCGCAGGGTGACGCCGGTCATCAACCGGTCGGGGATGATGGAAAGACGGATGGTCTCCCCGGTCTCATCCCACTCCGCAACCAGTACGGCCGCCACGTGGGGTTCGGTCGCCAGCAGTCCTGAACAAAGAAAGAGGCCGACTAGAACAACAAAGACGATTTTGGCTTGTCCTGACACTGACACCCGCATTCCTCCTGGTCGGAAGGTGTATCCCGTGTTGAATTCTGATCTACCTGTCGGACAGCCTGTTCGCCGACCCGGACGGAATCGTCAATCCCGGTTCCGGGGGCGGATGTTCCTGTTTGTAATACGGAGAAGTCCCTTTGTTTTCAAGGAGTTTTCATCCTTATAAGGATCGGGGCATTGAGAACGGTCATGATTTCTCGCCTTTCTGCGGTATCCACGACCCGATCCGGGAACCCGGATTTCTTCTAATAATCCCTGCCTGTCCTTGCCCGGCCGCTGGCCGGGACCTAACTTCACGGTGAAGGAGGTTCCATCATGGGGGCAATACATAGGAACGACGGGAACCATCCCCGCCGCTCCACCGGGGGTCGCTGGAGCCGGAACGGCTCGTTCATCATCGACGGCAAGGGCATGGTCCTGGGGTTCGATGAGGGCATGGAAGCGCTCACCGGCTGGAACGCCGCTTCGGTTGTAGGTCACGGCCACCGCTCAAGAGCCGCCGGCCGGATCAAAGAGAACCGCAGAGCCGAAGCCCGCCCGCAACTGTTCGCCGGGACTGTGGAAATCCCGGAAGATCATGCGGCGACCCTTATGCGCATCCATTGCCGTGATGGAAGCTCCCTGGACGTGGAAGCGAACGTGCGGCGACTGGCCGGCCAGGGCCTGCGGGCCCAGATCACCGTCCAGAGAGTGGTAGCCCGATCGGGTCCCAACGAGGGGGAAATGCCTGTCGGGGAAATCGATCCCCTGACCGGACTGCTTCACGCCGACGCCTTCTCCGTACTGCTGGAGAAGGAGGTTGAGCATGCCGGCATCACCGCCAACCCTGTGGCGCTGATTCTGGCGGACATCGATCACCTCCGAAACATCAACGACAAGCTCGGCTATGAGGAGGGCAATACGGTCCTCCGGAAGGTGGCGGAGATCCTCCGGGCCGCCGCTGGTGATGCG
Organism: Candidatus Polarisedimenticola svalbardensis; assembly: GCA_014764515.1. Taxonomy (GTDB): domain Bacteria; phylum Acidobacteriota; class Polarisedimenticolia; order Polarisedimenticolales; family Polarisedimenticolaceae; genus Polarisedimenticola; species Polarisedimenticola svalbardensis. The sequence goes on from JACXWD010000049.1 coordinate 6,352, forward strand.
GGCATCCCCGGAAGGCTTGAAAACGACGACTTCGCCATCCTGCTACCCGGTTCCGGTCGTGGCGATTCGCGGCAGATGGCGGCGGCGGTACGCTCTACCGTTGAACGCTACCGGTTCTTCCCCAGAAATTTATGGCCAGGCAAAATCACCCTCAGCCTGGGATCGGCCTCTTTCCCGGCAGATGCCTTGAACCCGCAGGCGCTGTTGGGACGCGCCCGGGAAGCGCTGGACGAAGCTCGCGCCCTAGGCCGCAACCGGGTCTGGTGCTATCTGAGGCGGCCACGGGTGCCGGTTCAGGTCCCTGTCTACTTCGAGGGAACCGAATCCCTCCTGGTCGGCTATACCCGGGATCTGTCCCCCAGCGGCGTCTTCGTCCAGACATCGGCGCCGATCGACATCGGCATGCGCTGCGCTCTGAACTTCCCCCTTCCCGGCCACCAGGGCAACGTGCATGTCATCGGCAAAGTCGTCCGGGCCGTACCCCCGGAACTGTCCCCCGAGTACACCGCAATGATACCGATACCGGGAATGGGCCTGGAATTCGAGCAGTTCGGCGGACCGGAAGATCAACTGGCCATCGACACGTTCCTTCACGAATGGGAAGCGACGACCCAACGGCCCGAATCGGGTCCGCTCAGTTTCTGAGTTTGTCCCGCAAGGGGGATCGCCTATAATCCGGCCGTGAACGGCTGGACCCTATTTATTGTCGCCGGTGCATGGATCGTCCTGGCACTGCTGTCGGTTGTGGCTTACCGCTTCAACCGTTCACGAGCGGACGATTGACCGGCGACAGCTCCATCCTCGCAGGCCTGCTGCTGTACCTGGCGTTCATGGTGATCGTCGGCGTCCTGTCCTCCCGTTACATGAAATCGCTGGACGATTATGTCCTGGGCGGGAGACGCCTCGGCCCCTGGGTGGCCGCCATATCGGAGCGGGCCTCCGGCGAGTCGGCCTGGTTCCTGCTGGGCCTCCCGGGAGCGGCCTACGGCATGGGGTTCGTCGGGTTCTGGGCGGTGATCGGGATCGCATCCGGAATCCTGTTTTCCTGGACCTTCATAGCCATCCCGTTGCGACGACAGACCGCCGCAATGGGCGCTCTGACCATCCCCGACTACTTTGAAATGCGGTTCGGTGATCGCAGCAGGATGCTGCGGCTGTTTTCCACCGTTGCGATCCTGGTGTTCTACACAGCGTACGTCGCCGCACAACTCAACGGCGCCGGCAAGATCCTGGAAGCGACCTTCGGCATCCCGGTTGAATACGGGCTTCTGACCGGGGCGGTAGTGGTGCTGCTGTACACCATGCTGGGCGGTTTCCTGGCTGTAGCCTGGACTGATCTGATCCAGGGTGTGCTCATGACCGCCGTTGCCGTCGTACTCCCCGTGGTCGGACTGATCAAGATCGGAGGGTTCGGCAAACTCTCCGAGGCGCTCCAGTCCCGGGGTGATGGTTTCATGTCCATGAGCGGAGGCGAAGCCGGGTCGGCCTTCCTGTTCGGGGTAGTGGTGGCCAACCTGTCCTGGGGCCTGGGCTATCTGGGCCAGCCCCATCTCCTGACCCGTTACATGGCTATCCGGAAAACAAGCGAACTCCCCAAGAGCGGTGCCATAGCCATGGGGTGGACCCTGCTGTCCTATTGGGGCGCCCCGTTCATCGGCATCGTAGGACTGGCCATCCTGGGGCCGGACCTGGCCGATCCGGAGCAGGTCATGCCCCTCCTGGCCAAGGCGCTCATGCCCGGCTGGCTCGCCGGCCTGATGATCGCCGGCGCCACAGCGGCCATGATGTCCACAGCCGACAGCCAGCTCCTGGTGGCATCGTCAGCCGTGGTGGAGGACATCTGTGTCCGCCTGCTCGGGATCCGGGCCTCCGCCGCGAAACTGGTGCTGATGTCCCGGGCCGCCACCGTCATCATCGCCGGCATCGCCCTCTATCTGGCCTGGGCTTCCCTCAACAACTCCCGGATCATCGACGCCACCGTCTCCTATGCATGGACCGGATTGGGGGCCTCGTTCGGCCCTCCCCTGCTTCTGGCGCTGTGGTGGAAGCGGACCCGTCGCGCAGGAGCGCTGGCCGGCATGGTGGGAGGGATGGTGGCGACCATTCTCTGGAAAAACTTCGAGAGCCTGGGAGCCGTCCTGGACATCAAGGCGGCAGCAGTGCTGATCAGCGCACTGCTGGTGGTCAGCGTTTCCTTGTGGGGAAATGCTGCCGGGGCGGAAAGGACGACGGGATAGAAAGGGGAGCTTGTTCTTGGGTCTTGAGGTTTCCGGTTACGTCGGCTTAACTCGAGCACTCACTTTTCGCTGAACCGCTGGGCATGCCGACTCTACCGGCCCGGTTCCATGTCGCACATCACTCGGTACTAGAACCTCAAATTTCAAGAACGAAGTTTTCCGCCCCGGCAAACTGTAACTACATCAGTACTTTTACCACCAACATCTGGAGCGGGACAGGTTTAAGCGACCCCATTGTAGACCGATTTAGGGTACTAACTCGTGAATCGCACCCGTCCCCCGGTAGATTCAACCAGGTCGCGCTTCAGGTCGCCTGCGGCAGAACGCCTGACGGTTATTTCGAGGTGCGGCTCGTCTCCGAAACCACGTTCCACGCCTCGTATATGCCTGCCGGCCCTGGCCAGGATCGCCTCCACCGTTCCCATGTCGTCCCATGAGCATGTCAGAGCTACGATCTCTTCAAGCAGGACGGTTTCGACCGGCGCCATGTTGAGGGCCAGAACCGTCGCATCCGAATAGGCCCGCGCCAGGCCGCCGGTGCCCAGTTTCACACCTCCGTAGTACCGGGTCACAACCACCATGCCGTTATGGAGCATCCGGCCCGCCAGTGGTTTCAGGATCGGAATGCCGGCGGTGCCGGACGGTTCGCCATCATCTTCGGACCGTTCCATCAGCCTGTCCACTCCGCCGAAACGGGCTGCCCAGCAATGGTGTGTGGCGGCGTGGTGTCGTTTTCGAACCGCCGCCAGCCGCGCCTGGACCTGTTCCAGATCCGGGGCGTGGAATGCCTGTCCGATGAACCGGGATCCACGGACCTTGAGCTCCACTTCCGGCCCGTCCAGAAGGACAAGGAACGCATCGGATTCCGGAGTCACAGGGTCCATCGCGTCACTCCGAGGCGATCCGGAGGAACGCGGCCTCGCCTTTCGGACCGGTTCCGCGAGTCAGCCGGGACACAACCCACATCGCCGCTACATTGGCAGCCAGGCCGTACAACCCGGCATGGATCGGCCAGGGGCGCATGTCCTTGTAAAGTACGAAGAGAAGGGTGACCAGCGAGCCGGCAACGATCCCCGCGACCACACCCTGGCCGGTGCTTCTCCTGATATAAAGCGCCGCCACCAGCGCCGGCATAAATTGAACCACCGCGCCGTAGGCGGACAGCAACAAGGCAACCAGGGAACCCTGGTAGGAGATGGCCACCCCGTAGGCCAGACCTATAACCACGACAACCATCCAGCGGATCGCGGTTTTCTCCCGATTCGGACTCAGTTGCCTGCCAAGGGCGGCCACCCAGCCGTCCCGAACCGCTACGGAAGCTGCGGCATGGACCATGGCGTCGCCTGACGACATGGATGCGGCCAACGCCCCCGCACAGAACAGGCCGACCACCACAGCAGGGATCCGCATATCCAGGATCATGTAGAGCAGGATCTCATCCGGCCTCTCCGGCGAACCGGGGTACAGCACACCGGCGAAACCGATGAAGAACAGTGGCACCAGGAAAATCTGGAAGGTCGGATACAGCAGCACCGTCCGCCTGATGATCCGGTCGCTCCGGGCGGTGAACGCCTTCATGAACAGGTGGGGCCATGCGGAGAACCCGATGATGGACACCAGGATTGCGGAGGTGAATTCACCCCAGGACCAGGGGGCGCCGGCTGAATCCAGCCCCGGCGCGACCAACAGCTCCGGACGGGCGTCTGCAATCTGCCGGAACATCTCCGGTACACCGCCATAAAGTTTCGCCGGCAGGTACAGACCCAACCCCCACGCCATCACCATCATGAAGATGCCCTGGAACGTGTTGGTCCAACCGACCCCCAATACACCGGACCGCAGGACGTAGATCAGCACGACGCCGTACACCAGGGCTGCCCCGGCCCAGTCCGGCACCCTGCCTTCCGTCACCGCCGAAAGAACATACCCGGCCCCCTTCATCTGCAAGGCAAGGTACGGCACAAACGCCACGACGCTGACCACCGCCATGAGACCGGCCACAGCCGGGCTGCCGTAGCGATGCGAAACCATTTCAGCCTGGGTTACGAAACCATACTCACGGGCGACACGGGCGGCCCGGGGTCCCAGAAAATAGAACGGAACCATCCCCAGCACTCCGTATCCGAGGATGTAGAACGCAGCCGCTCCCCGGGAGTACGCCCATCCCGGTCCACCAAGGAAGGCAAAGGAGCTGAAGATGGTGGCGCCGGTGATGAAGTACATCAGGATGATGCCGAGGGAGCGGTCTCCCGCCACGTACCCGGCAGCACCCGAAGATGATTTGCGCCCTGGAACCATGCCGAGGATCAGGCAGGCAACCAGATACGCTCCCGCAATCGCCAGGATCTGATACCGGGAATCCATTTCAGTGCCGCCCGGTCCGGTCGTAAATCAACAACGCCAGGAACGACAGAACAACCCAGCCGATCATCCAGCCCAGGGAGAACGGCACCCCCAGGATGAACGGCTCGATCCGGGAACCGAGCAGCGGATAGATCGGCCAGCCCAGGGAGGCTACGCACACCAGCAGGAAAATTCCGTAAAGCCGGTTACGCAACCTCAGTGCCGTCATGGCATCGGTTTGGTCCAGCGATCCATCCAGCCCAGGACCGTTTCATGCCACAGGGCGGCGTTGGACGGCCTGAGCACAAAATGATTTTCGTCGGGAAAGTACAGGAACCTGGACGGGATGCCCCGTCTCTGCAGGGCGTTGAAGGCGCCGATACCCTGGGTATCGGGCACCCGGTAATCCAGGCCGCCATGGATCACCAACATCGGGGTTTTCCAATTACCGATGTGGGCAACCGGGTTGAACTCCTCGTACCCTTTCGGATTCTCCCAGGGCGTGCCGCCCTGCTCCCATTCATCGAACCACAACTCTTCGGTTTCGAAATACATGGCGCGTGTATCGAATACGCCGTCATGGTTCACCAGGCAACGGAACCGGTCCGGCCAGTTACCGGCGATCCAGTTCACCATGTACCCGCCATACGAAGCCCCCAGGGCGGCGACCCGGTTGCCGTCCAGGAAATCGTAGCGCTCCAGTGCCGCCTCAAGCCCCTTTTGAAGGTCCACCAGCGGCTTGCCGCCCCAGTCCCTGCTGATGGAGTCAGTGAACTGCTGGCCGTAACCGGTGGAACCGTGGAAATCGATCATGACGACGCCGTAGCCGGCGGCGGCGTACGGCTGGGGATTCCAGCGGTAATGGAAGCCGTTGGCCGACGAGCCCTGAGGCCCACCGTGGATGATAAACGCCACCGGAAACTTGCGGCCTTCCATAACCCCGACAGGCTTGATCACATAGCCGTATACATTCTCGTCGTTCCACCCCTTGAACGAGAACTGCTCGTACTCACCCATGAGGACGCTGTTCAGGCGGTCCTCGTTGATCCGGGTCAGAGAGCGCACATCCTTGCCCTTGAGATCGGCGGTGAACAGCTCCACCGGGGATCGCAACGTTTCCAGACCATAGACAAGACGGTCTCCGGATCGTTCAGCCGATTGAACCTTGCCCCCGGTCACCAGGCGTTTGACCTTGCCCCGGGGAATCGAAATCGAGAACAGGGAAACGTTGCCCAGATCGGGTGCGGTTGCATAGATCGACTTGCCGTCCGGCGCCCAGAACAGGCTGCTCACCGATCGGTCCCAGTCATCGGCAAGGACCTTCGTTTCACCATCGGGCCAGGATCGCAGCATGATCCGGAGCCGGTCGGCTTCGAATCCCGGTCGCTCCATGGCGAGCCAGGCCAGCGTTCCGCCGTCCGGCGAAAACACAGGGGTCGTATCCACGGCATCGTTGTCCGGAGTGAGCACCTCGGGCCTGGCCGATCCGTCGGCCGGCACCAGGTACAGATCCAGATCGGTGGACCATGCTTCGCCCTTCCCCTGCCGGGCGGTGAACACCACACCGGTACCGTCCCTGGTGAAGGTAACTTCTTCCATACCACCGAACGGCTTGGAAGGTGAATCGGCGTTCATCCCCTTCATCAGATCCAGGAGATCGCCCCCTCCCGCCGGCATCAGGAACAGGTGGGAACGGCGGCCATCCTTCCAGGTATCCCAATGCCGCACGAACAGGCTGTCATGGATCCGGCCGGAGACCTTGCCGGCGGCCCGGGCGTCCAACCGATCCACCGTGCACTGCACGGTGTCGCAATCGGGGAACACTTCCAGCGCCAGCACCAGCCGGTCACCGGAAGGTGATTGCAGGAATCCATTGATCCCTGCCGGGAGATCGGTGACCTGCCGTGCTTCACCGCCATCCATCCGGATTTTCCATAGTTGGGAAGAACCGGATCGGGAAGAGAGGAACAGAACCGCCGTTCCATCCGGAGTCCAGGCGCCGGAATGATCCGCAGCCGGGTCGGTAGTCAACCGCCGGGGCTCACCTCCTGATGCCGGGACGGTCCACAGATCGGTGGTCCCGCCATCCTTGTCGAAATCGGTGCTGCGAACGGTGAACAACACGGTGTTTCCGTCCGGCGAAACCGAGAGGCCGGACAGGCGGTCCATGGCATGGAGGTCATGGACGGTGAACGGGTGGGGCTCACCGGCAAAGACGAATCCGGCCAGGGCGATCACGGCGGCGAAACAAACGAGCTTTTTCATGATGCGATTCCTGTGAGAGTCAGCGGCCATACGGAATATGTTCCCGCGAGAAATAGTCCTTGGTCATCTCCCGGACCTTGCCGGCCAGAAGGACCAGGGCGATCAGATTCGGTATCGACATGATCCCCAGTGCCACATCCCCCCAGGTCCAGACGGCCTGTAGGGGCAGAACACAACCGAGGAAGAAGAACGCCACGAAAAGCCAGCGATAGATCGGTATCGCCCGAGGGCCGAATAGGAACTCCACCGAGCGATCACCGTAGTAGGACCATGAAATGGCGGTGGACACCGCGAACAGGATCACTGCCAGGGTGACCAGAATAGAGCCGGTATTCCCCAGCATCTTCTCGAACCCCAGGGCGGTCATGTCCGCCCCGGTGAGGAAGGCGTCTCCCTCCACGAAGACCGGCGTGCCGCCTTCCGGCAGTGACGCCGCACCTTCATGATCCACCAGGATCGTACCGTTCCAGGACGATCCGCTTTCGTCCAGCAGGCGGACGTTGTCCACCGTGTTCCGGAGGTATTCCACCGTGACCTGATCCAGGAGGCCGTCCTGGACCTTCAGCTCGGCCATGGGCGCCGAAGCCTGTTCCAGTGCGGCGGAGCGGACGGTAACCGCCCCGAGATCCAGGGTCTGGGGCACCTTGTCCATCCAGGCGCCGCTGACGATGATCACAAGCCCTGTCATGGTGCAGATCACCAGAGTATCGATGAACGGGCCGAGGGAAGCGACCAGCCCTTCCCGAACCGGCTCGTCGGTCTTGGCAGTGGCGTGGGCGATCGGTGCGCTGCCCTGACCTGCTTCGTTACTGAACAGGCCCCGGCGGATCCCCCACATGACGGTCATGAGAATGGAGCCTGCCGCACCGCCGGCCAGGGATTTGGGAGCGAACGCCTGGGTGAAGATCGTCTCGAACGCGCCGGGCACCAGGTTGAGGTTCATCATCAGGATCACCAGGGCGCCGCCGACGTACAGGATCGCCATGAACGGCGCCAGGATCGATGTGACCCGGCCGATGCGCTTGATCCCCCCGATAATCACCATCGCCACCAGGGCCGCAAAGATCAATCCGGTCCAGACTGCCGGTATGCCGAAGTGGGATTCGACACGCACCGCCAGGGTATTGGACTGGTTCATACAGCCGCTGCCGAAGGAACAGATGGCTGCACATGCTGCGAACACCCCGCCCATGATCTTCCAGTTGCCGCCCAGTCCCTTGGAGATGTAGAACATCGGACCGCCGGATACCGAGCCGTCCTTGTGGAGATGGCGGTACTTCAGCGCCAGTGTGCACTCGGCGTACTTCAGAGCCATGCCGAAGAACGCCGTCAGCCACATCCAGAACAGGGCGCCGGGTCCGCCCATCCGGATGGCGATGGCCACCCCGGCGATATTGCCGATCCCCACGGTGGCCGACAGGGCGGTGGTCAGCGCCTGGAAGTGGTTGAGGTCGCCGGCGTCTTTCGGGTCGTCGTAAACCCCTCTGGCGATGTTGATGGCGTGCCGGAACCCCTTGACCTGCACGAAGGCCAGCCGGACGGTGACGAACAGGCCGGTTCCCAGCAGCAATACGGCCAGGAGCGGCGCCTGCTCGGGCCAGTTCCACACGTAACCTACAAGAAAATCGGCCAGGGGACCCAGCAGCCCGTTTACGGCTTCGGCCAGAGACGAGGCGGCGTTTTCGATCCAGTTCATCATCGGAAATCGGTCTCCTGCATAAGAAGGAAGCTGTATCCGGTTCCGGCGCGAATGCTACCATGAAACTGACCTCAGCCCGGTTGACGGCACCGGGACCGGGAATCCTCCCGATCCTGCGCCGAAGCCGAGAACCCGGGAGTACGCCGCACCATGCCGTCCCAGGTCGACAGTTCGTTCTGGCTGCTCATCGGCCTGGCCTGCACCGGCGCCGTCGTCGGGTTCGCGCTGGGCTGGTTTATTGCAACCGCCCGGAAGGCGGCCGCCATCGCCTCCCTTGAAGCCAATCTGCAGAACGAACGGAACGCCGCCCAGGAGAAGCTCCGCCTCCTTGAAGAGGCTGAAAGCCGCTTCCGGGACGCGTTCAAGGCGCTTTCCGCCGATTCGTTGAAGGAAAACCAGGCTTCATTCCTGGGGCTGCTCCGTCCGATGATGGAGAACCTCCAGAAGGAAGCGGTCACCGACATGACCGCCAGGACCAGGGCGGTGGACGATCTGATCGCCCCGATGTCCGATTCCCTGAAAAAGGTGGAACAGAAGCTGGGCGATGTGGAGAAGGCCCGGACCGAAGGGTACGCCGCTCTCCGGCAGCAGATCGAAACGATGGCCGGCACGGAAAAGGACCTCAGGGACGAAACCCGGAAGCTGGTGCAGGCGCTGCGTTCCCCGGTGGCCCGGGGTCGCTGGGGGGAAATTCAGCTCAAGCGGGTGGTCGAGATGGCCGGCATGCAGGAGCATTGCGACTTCACCGAGCAGGACTCCGCCGGAACGGAAAGTGGCCGGCTGCGCCCGGATATGATTGTGAGGCTTCCCGGCGGCAAAAGCGTCGTTGTGGATGCCAAGGCCCCCCTGGGCGCCTATCTGGAAGCGATGGAAGCCGAAGGCGATGACCGCAAGGCGAAACTGCTGGACCACACCCGGCAGGTTCGGGAACGGATCCAGGGCCTGGCCAGCAAAACCTACTGGGCTCAGTTCGACCCCTCACCGGAATTCGTGATCATGTTCCTGCCCGGCGAGATGTTGTTTTCCGCCGCGCTGCAGAACGATCCCGGGCTGATCGAATACGGCGTGGACCGTTACGTCATCCCGGCAAGCCCTACGACCCTGATCGCCCTGCTGCGTGCTGTCCATTACGGCTGGCAGCAGGAGAAGGTGGCGGAGAACGCCATGCAGGTCCGGGATCTGGGGCGTGAGCTCCACGAGCGCATCCGTAAAATGGCGGAGCATTTTGACGACCTGCGGAAAAACCTGGAGCGGACCGTCGGGTCCTACAACAGGACCAAGGCCACCATGGAGTCCCGGGTGCTGGTTTCCGCCAGGAAGCTGAAGGATCTTGGAGCCGGGTCGGGTGACGAGATCGAGTCCTCGAGCCAGGTGGAGCAGTTGCCCCGCTAGAACGGCCGTCCCAGGAACAGGTAGAGTGATCCATCCCCGGTGTCTGATCGACCGTACCCCAGGAAGAAAGGGCCGAATACAGAATCGACACCGAAGAACAGGGCGCCGGCCGGCCGCAGATCGCCCCAGGCAGGCTTGACCCCGACAGGCCAGGCGTTGCCTGCCTCCAGAGATCCTCCAACATAGATTCCCCGCCCCAGGCCAGAGGGCAGCCTGCCGACCTCTCGGTACACCACCAACCGGGCCAGGGCCGATGTCTGCCCCCGCAATGACTCCGGTGGCAGCCCGGAGAGGTTCAGGAACCCGCCCAGGGTGAATTCGCCGTAGGGCGGCAACATCGTTCCCAGGTCCGACCCGAAGGAGATGACGCTCACCAGTGAGTTCCGCCCCCAGCTACCGGCGTCCACCAGAACCGTGGACAGCTGATCGTATTCCTGTTCCGCCCCCAGGCCGTCCCGGGACAGGAACAGTTCGGACTGCAGGAAAAAACCGCGCCTCGGGAAATTGGCGCTGTCCAGCTGATCCAGTGTGATGGCGGCTCTGAACCCGCCGGTATTCACACGCGAAGCATTTTCCAGTACACCGCCGGTATCCAGGTCGGTGTTGAGGCGCCCTCGACTGATCCCGGACCGGAACTCCCCGTAGCGGCCGAACTGGTAGCCCAGCTCCATCCGCCCTTCGAAGGAGTCCACCAGGAACCGGGACACCGATCCGTCTTCGTTGAACAGGTCTTCCCGCTCCCGGCTGGCGATAAAGCCGGGTGATACGAACCAGCGCCCCTTGCGGTTGAGGGGCTGGTAGAACTCGGTGAGCAGCCTGTTTTCCTCACCGACCGCCAGGAGGGTCCTCCACTCACCGCCCAGGCGGTTCATACCGACCCGGTTCAGTTCGGCTAGCGCGGCAAATTCGCCGCTGCCCCGGAAGTCGGCCTCCAGTTCCAGGCCGAACCGCACGAAGTTCGGCCCCCAGGTCTTTTCCGTCGCATGGATGCGGAGGAGGTTGCCGTGGGGGCCGGGATCCAGGTCGAATTCCACCCGCTCGAACTCTCCCATCTCGTAGACCCTGGCCAGGTCCCTCCCCAGAACGTTCAGATCCAGCCGCTCGCCTGCCTTGGTTTTCAACCGGCTGGTAACCCGGCCGCCATCCACCCGCTGGAGGCCCTCGATGATCAGATCGTCCAGCACCGGAGAAGATCCCCTCTGCGTCAACCGTTGTTCCCGTTCTTCCAGATACGACTCGAACTCACCGGCGGAAACTACAAACGGCCGAAGCCTGTCCTGCTCCGCAAGAACAGCCGCCTTTCCCTGCTCGATCGCCTCCTCCACCCGATCAAAATCTCCCGGCCCCATGTCACCCAGATCGGGCTTGATGTAAAAATCGGCAGGGCCGATCGATTGCCGGGAAATGTCCATGTTCTGTTCCATCAGCATGTTCATGGTTCTACTGACCACTCCCAGTGCGCTGATGTCCTCTTCCTGTGGCCGGACCGGGTTGGAGATGTCCACTGCAAGGACCCGAACCGCACCCCAGTCCCTGGCCACATCCACCGGCAGGTTTCTGGCGATGCCGCCGTCCACCAGGTCCAGACCGTCAATCCGGATCGGACTGAACGCGCCGGGAACCGACATGGAGGCCCGGAGGGCGGTGGCAAGATCGCCCCGTTCCAGAACAACCATTCCGCCTGTCGCAAGGTCGGTGGCTACAGCTCGGTACGGCACCGGGAGATCGTCGAACGACTCCACCACAGTGGTGTTCAACAGAAGAGCTTTCAGAAGGAAATCGAGTTTCTGCCCGGCGATGAGGCCGGTAGGCAGCGTGAGGCCGGACCGGTTCAGCCCGAACTCGAACTCAAAGATCGGCAGGTTGTCGAACTGCTTCCGGCGGAACGGGATCCTCTCCCGGGCCGGCCTGTCGGTAAACAGATCTTCCCAGTCGGTGGAGACCGTCACTTCCCGGATGCGCTGAGGCGACATTCCCGAGGCGTACAGTCCGCCGATCACGGCGCCCATGCTGGTCCCGACCACGCAGTCCACCGGGATATGGAGTTCTTCCAGTGCCTCCAGAACCCCGACATGGGCAGCCCCCCGGGCCGATCCTCCGCTGAGAACAAGGCATGTAGTCGGCTCAGCCGCCGTAACCGGCTGCACCAGGCAACAGGCCAGCAGTACTCCTGCGATCCTTTTCACGAGCGTATCGTACCCCATCCGTCGGACGGCAGGATACGACGTACCGCAGGGTTGATCGGGTCAATCCGTCGAACGGCCAGCAGGTCACCAGGGTCAGCCGGTCTCCGTCGTTGGCAAGCACGGTCGTATCTCCGGCCGACACCACCGTTCCCGAATCCACCCGATATTCACGGGTCGAGCCGAAGGTGCGAACCACCACCAGATCACCAGGTGTCAACCGCTCAAGGAAGGCAAACCGGCCGTCCCGGTGGCCGGTGACCACGCAGTTCCCGGGACGGTTGGGGAACGAAGTACCGTGGATGTGCCCGACATCGAACGCCAGGGACTCCCCTGTACCACCGGTCAGAACGTAGCGGCGGATTCCCCTGCCGGGGAAATCGAGCCTGGCCACCGGCGCCATGTCGGCCCATGGCCAGGGCGGGTGCGACCGGCCATCCGCCAGGTGAAGGCCGAACGCCTGCCGGATACGAACCCGGGCCAGCGCCGCCTTGGCGCCCAGGTACAGATCGTGGCCCAGGATCGATGTTCCACCCAGAAAGAGCAGCACACCGAAAACGATTCCGAACCGGCGGGAACGCATGTCACCGCATCCTGGTGATCAACCACCCAGCCCCACCCAGAAGGAGCAGACCGACCCCAAGCAGCCGGAACAGGGGCCGGGCGGTTCCACCCTGGCCCAGGAAGTGATCTCCCCGGGAGCCGGCAGGAGGCATACTGCGCACCGCGCAGGTTTCGGAATCACCCTCTGAACTCGCAAACTCCTCAACCGCAACCATGCTGGTATAACGGGTCACCAGTCCGAACCCCAGTGCTACATCGATCACCTGGGACCGGACCTGGTCTTCCGCCACCCCTTCGAATCTGGAATCCATCAACTGGTCGATCCTGGCCCTGGCCCAGCGCGTGCCGACACCGGTGGCTGGGCCCTCGCCCTCTACCGCCGGAATCTCGATCTCACCTTCGAGCAACCGGCCCCGGAGCCCCGGAACGACGCCAGGGTCGCAGGAGTCAGGGAGTTTTGCCGAAATGAACATCGGTTGACCCTGGTAAAGGTCCGGCAGGCGGGATGGGTACGCTTCGACCTGACAGCCGGGCCATTCCAGCTTCAGATCGGCCATCACAGGCCGTGTCAGCCGCTCCAGGAACCGCTGGATGCGCGGTTCCACATCCGATGAATCCGGGATGAAGCTGCATACTCCCCTGCCGAATCCGGCTATCTTTCTCATGAGGTAGCGGTTGGGAGCGGCGCCGATACCCAGGACATGGAGCCGAACGGCTCCAAGACTGGATGTAATCTGGCGGAATAGCTGGTCCTCATTGCTGACTGCGCCGTCGGTGAGGAACACGATGCGGCGATGGGCCTCGTCTTCATTACCGGAGATCACCGCCAGCCCTTCGGCCAGGGCGCCGGCAATGTCGGTGCCTCCGGTCGCTTCAAGCCGCCTCACTATTCCACAAATTTCTTCCACTATAGGGCCGTCGGCATACAGTCGCTCCCGGACCAGCCAGTGCGTATCGTTGTTGAACAGAAGGATCCGGAAACGGTCGCCGCCATTCAGGCTGCGGAGAAAGGTTTGGAGGGACCGCCTGGCGGCGGCTATGGACGGCCCTTGCATGGAGCTGGAGATGTCAAGAATGAACAGCGTATCGGTCGGCATTCCGCCGGCCTCCGACGATCCAACCGCCGGCGGCACTACCATAAACATGGCATAGCGGCCGTCGTCCCGCGGTTCCACGAAGGAGGCCATTCCCGGGAGGTCGGCGGCGGCAGGTGACCATTCCAGGATGAAGTCACGGTCGGCAGCCAGCCCGTCACCGGGAGACTCCACCACCAGGTTCGACCCCTCCCAGCGGGATGAGATGACGTGGGATCGGGAGTCGACCTCATCCAGCGGCAGACCGGAATCGAGGCGGACGGTCAGTTTGACGTCCGGCGCGGTCCAGCCCTCCCGGACAGCCCGGTTCGACTCGACTGAGACTGCATCCCCGAAACGCGGGGTAAAGGTCAGCGGGTAGACGAGACGGAACCGTCCGTCCTCCCATTCCAACTCCTGCAGGTATTCCAGGACCACCACCACCGTTTCACCAGGGTTGATATTGGCGGCAGACGTGGTGAACAGGTTCGGGCGATCCTGCTCCACCTTGGCTGCCTTGTTGCCTTCTGCCTTGGCGGTCTGATAGATCCGGTTCGCCTCTTCCTTCTCCCGGACCACGGAAACGATCCTCCGGCTCCCTATTCTCATTTCCATGGCATGGATCGTGGCCCGCTCCGGTAGAGGGAAGCGATAGACCGCTTCGATGACCCGGTCGGTAGTGTTCACGAAAGTCTGGGTGGTCTTGCCGTGAACCAGCATGCCGGTCACTTGCAGTTCCACTTCGCTGGATTGCATCGGGATGGTCTGAGACCCACCGGCCGAGCGGATCACCATCTCACCGCCCACCGCGCCGGCCGGTCTCAACGGCAGGCTTCCTGAAAAAACGGCGACGGCGATCAACACCGGCACTGCGAGTAACCAGGCCCAGGCCAGACGATCCAGGTAACGATGAACTTGGGAATTGAGGAACTCGGTTCGGATCATGATCGGCCCTCCTGCCGGAATGGATACCAGCAGGAAGGGCATGATCGGTGCCAACTCGATGTTTGTTTGTTTCGTTAGGTTTACGAGACGGTCGCCATCAGGCGCCGTGTGCGACCCGCCACAGGGTGTGTCCTAAGGTGTACGTCCTGATACCTGCAGTTGCTTCAGCTCCTCCCCGATCCCGGCCAGCAGCTTCTCCAGCATCCGAACCCTTTCATCGGACCCCTTGCCCTCCTCGGCCTTCTTCTCCTCGTCGGTCAGCGGAACCCTGGGCAGGAACGGGTTCTTGAGAGACTTGATGCGGCTCCTGAGCCGTTCCTGTTCCTTGTTCAGTTCGGCGATGCGCGCCTTACGGTCCTTCTCCGGAGAGACAGGCGCCGGCTGATCCGCCCTGGGCAGGGGTTCTACCCTGTCCTCCTTTTTTGTCGGAGCAGCAGGGGCCGGCGCCGGCTCACCGTATTTTTTCTTCAGGGTTTCGTTGGTGACGACCTCCTGTTTCTCAGGTTCCTTCTTTTCGTTCTTCTGTTTTTTCTCCGGCTCACCGGCAATAACGCCTGCGAGACCAAGAACGGTCACGAACAGTGCAATGGTCAAGGTTTTCATGGCTTCCTCCTCCCCGGGTCAGCCCAGATAGGATCGCTCGGGACATGGATCGAAGGTCAGGTCCGGCCCAAGCGGGACTACACCTGTCGGGTTGATGGCGGTGTGTGTCGCGTAATAGTGCCGCTTGATGTGGTCGAGATTCACGGTCTCACCAACACCGGGATGGTGGAAAAGATCCCGGGTGTATCCCCACAGGTTCGGGTAGTCCTTCAACTGACGGATGTTGCATTTGAAATGACCATGGTAGACAGGATCGAACCGTACCAGGGTTGTGAACAGGCGGACATCAGCTTCGGTCAACCGGTTACCCACGAGGTAACGCTGTCTGGCCAGTCCATCCTCCAGACGGTCCAGGGTCTGGAACAAGGCGCGGCAGGCTTCCTCGTAAGCCTTCTGGTTCGAGGCGAACCCCGCCTTGTACACACCGTTGTTCACCGTGTCATAGACCAGGTCGTTGACACGATCTATCTCATCCCGGAGTTCCAGCGGGTACAGGTCCACCGAACCATCGCCGTGCTTGTCGAACGCTCCGTTCAGCATCCGGATGATTTCCGACGATTCGTTGTTCACAATGGCGCCGGACTCACGGTCCCAGAGCACCGGAACCGTCACCCGGCCATCGAAACCTGGATCGGAGGCGAGGTAAGCCTCCTCCAGGTAGGCGAACCCGTTCACCGGATCCGGGCCATGCCCTTCTCCTTCGCTGAATGCCCAGCCCCTCTCACCCCGGATCGGATCGACTGCGGACATGCTGACTACATCCTGCAGCTTCTTGAGGTTCCGCATGATGATGGTTCGGTGAGCCCACGGACAGGCATAGGACACGTAAAGGTGATAACGACCCGGATCCGGCGGGAAAGGTGTGCGGCCACCACCTTCCACCTGATGCCGGAAACGGCTTTCCTGCCTTCGGAATGTTCCGTCTTCAGCTGTTTCCTTTGGATACTGCGGTGCCTGAGCCAAAACAAACCCTTTCCTTGGCCGGTCCAGTCCGGTGCTGCCTGATTACCATTTTACATCTTCCCTGAAGTCAAGGCGGAATACCCCGACCAACGACCCTAGGAGGTCAGCTTTCAGGTTGACGATACGAGACAACGGGGCGTATGCTTTCTGTGTGAACAGAGTCGGGCGTGGCCTGTCAACCACAAGGCCCGCAAGGCCCCGCAAGCGTTGCTTCGCCCACATAGGATGACGGGCCGCGTCCCACCTGATCACAACCGGGATCATCCGGTCCCGAATTCCATATAATGTTCCCATGGAACATAACTCCCTTGTAGGTCATCGCGGCAGTCCGCTGGAGTTCCCGGAAAATTCCATCCCGGGGTTGGTGCGCTGCCTGGAGCTGGACGCCCGTTTCATCGAGATCGATGTCCAGCTGACCCGGGACCGGCAGGTCATTCTTCACCATGACCGCACACTGGACCGCTCCTGCGGCGTCGGCGGCGCTGTCCACGATTACACGCTGGCCGAATTGAACCGATTGTCGTTTTCAGAACCGGACTACTTCAAGGACCGGTTCCACGGCCTCCCGCCCGCCACGCTGGAAACCGTCGTCGCCATATGCCGCCGCAGGCCGGAGCTCACCCTGTTCATCGAGGTCAAGCCGGTGGCGGTGGAAGTGTTCGGCGTCCAGGCCGTGCTGGATGCGATCGGCGGAGCCGTCGGCCGCCCGGGAAACGACGAGGTCCTGATC
>JACXWD010000015.1 GCA_014764515.1 Candidatus Polarisedimenticola svalbardensis
TTCCATGGAGACCTTGTTATGGGTCACCAGGATGAACTGGGTATGCTGGGCGTATTCCGCAACCATCTTGGTGAAGCGGGCGACGTTGGCGTCGTCGAGAGCGGCGTCGACCTCGTCCAGGAGGCAGAACGGCGACGGCCGGAACCGGAAGATGGCGAACAGCAACGCGATGGCGGACATCGCCTTCTCGCCGCCGGACATCAGGTTGACGCTGCCGAGACGCTTGCCGGGAGGCTGGGCCATGATCTCGATGCCGCTTTCGAGGATATCCTCCCCTTCTTCCATGTGCAGGTCGGCCCGGCCACCGCTGAACAGAACGGCGAAGATCTCCTGGTAGTTCTTGCGGATCGCCTCGAAGGCGGTGGCGAATCTCTCCCGGGAAGTCCGATTGATTTTTTTGATCGTCTCCTGAAGCGAGGCCATGGACTGGGTGAGGTCTTCTTTCTGGGCGGTCAGGAAAGTGTGCCGCTCCTCGAGCTCGCTGAATTCATCTATGGCCATCATGTTCACCGGTCCGATCTTTTCGATCTTCTCCCGGATTTCATCCACCTCTTCTCCGAGCTTCACCAGATCCAGCGGCAATTTTTCGCCATCGCCGGTTTCTTCACTCGCCTGCCCCTCTTCCTCCTCAAGGAGGCTGAGGGCATCTGCGGCGGAACAGCCCAACTCACCCTGGCAGAGTTCATCCAGGTGCGTCCGGTCCGACTCGGCCTTGGTTCGTTCCATTTCCGCCAGCCGGGTCGTTTCCCGCAACCGGTCCAGTTCGGTTTTCAGCCCGTGCAGTCCACCTTCGGATCCGGACAGGACCAGCCTCCGTTCGGCAATGGACGATTCCATCGCCTTGACCTCGCCATCCTTGTCGGCGCGGATGGCCAGGTGTTCAGTCAGGGATGCCTCGGTTGTCCGGACCAGTTCCCGGGCTTCGGTGGATCGGACACGGGCTTTGTCGGCCTCCCCTCTGTGGCCTGCGATGCGGGCGCCAAGGTCGGCCAGGGATTCGTCCAGGCGCTGCTGCTCCCGATCCGACGACTCCTGCTGTTGACCCATGGCGGCCAGTTCTGCCCTGTGCTGGGCGGCCGCCTCGTTCTTCTCCTGCAGAACCGCTTCCAGGGAGGTCAGTTCCTCGGCCCTGGTTTTCATCTTTGCTTCCAGGTCTGCATGGGACTGCTCGGCCTCGTGCACCAGGCGGGACTTTTCGGTCAACTCCGATTGAAGCTGCTCCGCAGCCTGCAGGAGGTTGGCCACCTCCGATTTCAGTACATCGCCCTGGCGGGAGCTCTTCTGCTCCTCCTCCATCGCCCGCTGCTCTCTGAGATCCAGCTCCACCTTCCTGCGACCGGCCTCCTCCAGTGCCTGCCGCCCGGCCCGAACCTGTGCTTCAAGGGCGGCGGCATCGTCACGGGCAGCCTGCACTTCCCCTTCCATCCGAGCCACCTCGACCCCGATCCGCTCCAGGCTGTCACGGGTTTCGTTGGCCTGACGGTTATGTGCCAGAAGCCCATGTTCGGCGGAACCGTCGCCACCGGCCGATACCAGTCCGGAGGCGTAGACAACTTCCCCTTCCCGGGTGAGGTAATCACTGGCCGGAAAACGGGCGTGCAGTTCCAGGGCGGTCTCGAGGCTGTCCACCACCACTGCATCGCCGATGCGATCCTGGACCACACCGTTCATCGATGTGTTCAACCGGATCTGATGCTTGAGTCGCCCGACAACACGGGGATCCGCCAGGATTTCGCCCGGCACCGGCGAGCTGCCGTTGGCAGGTGTGCCGACGGCGGTGCCGCCTACCGGCTGGGAACGGCACAGGAAGGTGGTCCTCCCCGCCCCTTCACTGCGAAGCATATTCACCGCCAGGCGGGCGTCGGCCCCATCCTCAAGGATCACGGCAGGCAGAACCCCCTGGAGATAAACCTCGGCCGCTGCTTCGATATCCTTGCCGGCCTCCACGTAATCGGCTACCACCCCGTGGGTTTTCATCCCGGCGGCGGAACCGGTGGTCAACAGCATCCGGACACCGTCCGAAACCCCGGCGAAGCGGGTAGCGACATCCTCCAGGGTCCTGAGCCGCGCCGTGGCGGACTGGGCTTCGGCCCGACCTGCCGCCAGTTCCTCGACTCCTGCTGCAAGCCGCTCACGGATGGCGGCCAGGCTGTCCTCGCGCCGGGCCTGCTGAAGGGCGAGACGGTTCAGATTCTCCCGGTGATCATGGGCCTCCCGGGTCAGATCGCTGGACTCCTCGGTCAGCCGGGTATGGTCGGCCGAGGCCCTCCGCAGTTCACCGTCCAGCACCGCTCGCTCCGCACCGGTCCGGGTCAGGGACTCTTCGAGTGATTTCTTGCGGTTGCGGAATTCGGCGCCCTGGTTCATCGCCCGGAACAGGTCCCGGCGATGCTGCTCCTGCTCTTCACGCCCCTCTGCCTGCCTCTCCGCCAGACCTGCCAGTTCGGTCTGGCAGGCAGCCAGGCGTTCCCGCAGGACTTCGATCTGCCGGGCGCCCTGCTCCACCACTATGCGATGCTCGTCGGCACGGGCGCGGATTTCTTCCTGCCTGCCGGTCAGGCGGCCGGCCTCGTCGGCGGCCAGGGTGGCGGTTTCATCCGCCTCGTTGATCCGGTCCCGGGCATGGCGTATGGCCGATTCCTCCCGGTCGATCTCCATGTCCAGTTGATGGAGCGACTCGGCGGCCTGTCGGAATACACGGTCGGCTTCATCAAGGGCATGGCGTTCCTCGCTGAGAGACGCTTCGGCCCTGGACAGACCGGCGGCAGAAGCTGCTTCCTGATCACGAGCTACCGCTTCCTGATCCTTGAGCTTGCCGAACCGGTTATCCATTTCCCGTGTCCGGTGACCGAACAGTGTCCGCTCCTTGGTGCGGAGCTCTTCCCTCAGCCGCTGGTACCGGCGTGCCTTGGCCGCCTGCCGCTTGAGAGAATTGATCTGCCGCGTGACCTCCACGATGATGTCGTTCACCCGGAGCAGATTGGCGTGGGTCGACTCCAGCTTCAACTCGGCAAGCCGGCGCTTGTGCTTGATCCCCGAAATGCCTGCGGCATCTTCGATGATAAGGCGGCGTTCTTTCGGCTTGGCGTTGAGGATCTGGTCGATACGACCCTGCTCGATGGTGGCGTAGGTCTTGGCGCCTACGTGTTCGTCCCTGAGAATTTCCTGAATCACCTTCAGCCGGGAACGGGATCCGTTGAGAAAGTACTCACTCTCGCCGGACCGGAACAGTTTGCGCGTCAGAACGATCCGCTGCCGGTCGGGCGGCAGATTGGAATCGTCGTTTTTGAGATACAGGCTGACCTCGGCCATCCCTTTCGGTTTTTTGCCCCGGGAGCCGTTGAAAATGACATCCACCATCTGTTTGCCGCGGAGGTTTTTCGGGCTTTGCTCACCGAGCACCCAGTTGATGGCGTCACCCAGATTGGATTTGCCGCATCCGTTCGGCCCGACCACGGCGGTGATGCCGTCGGGGAAGCGGATTTCCGTTCGGTCGCTGAACGACTTGAAACCGGAAACCTGCATTTTTTCAAGCTTGAGCATCGGTAGTGTGGCTCTCCGCTGGTCTATAATTTAAAAGATTCTAACACCCTTCCACGGCAGTACGGCCGGTATCAGGTTGGTCGTGCCGACAACCCCCAGATCCTGCACCACCACCGCGTGCGGGCACATTATATTGGGGATTCGCGAAAAATGGAAGTGCCGGGAGCCGATTGAGCGAGATCCTAGCGCACCCGAAACAACAACAGATCGGGAAGGGACTGCAACGCTCTCCTGGAAGGTGAATCTTCGAACATTTTCAGCTCTTTGGCGGCGGCCTCGGCGTACATCCTGGCACGATCGTAAGTCTTGTCGATCGCTCCCCTTTTGCGGAGCAATGCACTCAGCCTGGCGATCTCGGGCATGTCCGGCCTTCCCTCCGCCATAATGCGCTCCGCCAGGTCCCGGGCTTCTCCCGATCCCTGCTCCAGCTGACCGATCAGGGCCAGTGTGACTTTCCCTTCCCGCAGGTCGGTAGCAGCCGGTTTCCCCAGGGTGGCGGCATCGCCTGTGTAGTCCAGCAGGTCATCCACCAGCTGGAATGCAAGCCCCAGATTGAGCCCGTAACGCCGCAGAGCTCCGGCGCGCTCTGCATCAACCCCTGCCAGGATGCCGGCCAGCTCACAGCAGCAGGCGAACAGTGCGGCTGTTTTACGTTCCACCAGGTCCAGGTACTCTTCCTCGGTGAGATCGATCCGCCCAACGTAACGGGTCTGGAGCATCTCGCCTTCAGTCATGCGCAGGGTGACGTCGGCCAGCCGTTCCATCACGGCCAGGCTGCCGACCCTTAAGGCCATCTCCATCGCCTTGGCCAGCATGTAGTCCCCGAACAGGACCGTAACGTTGTTGCCCCAGCGCTCGTTGATGGAGTCCCGCCCCCTCCGGGTGCGGGCCTCGTCGATTACGTCGTCGTGGATCAGGGTGGCCGAGTGGATGAACTCCAGCACGGTGGCGATGAGAATGTCGTCCTTGCCCTCATACCTGCACAGTGAAGAGCACAAGAGGTGCAAGGTAGGCCGGACCCGTTTGCCTTCGCCCTCGGACACGAAGCTGCCGATTTCACGGACGATCCCTACAGGCGAGGCCAGGTTCTCCCTGAACAGCTCCTCCACGCCCTCCAGCCGGTCGGCGACAAGGGAACGAACGTCGGCTGCAGGGTCCTTCACTGCCCGCACTTTGCGGCCGAAGGCACTGATTACATTCAAATTCAGCCCAACCTCAAAGAATTTATCCATAGAATGATGCGATGTTATCACCTGCCCCTTGCCGGGGGCAACGGCGGTCACTCGACTGGCGCCTCACTCAGGATCTCGGTTCCCTCAGGGGGCTCGAACTGGAAGATCGCTTCCGAAATGTCCACATTCCTCTTCAAATCCGAAAAACGATATAAAACCCGATTCCCGGAAGCGTCCAGGACCTCCACGGCACGGAGCTGGTATTGGCGCCCCACGAACAGCGTGATCTCCTCAAAAGCCTCCTCGGTCCCGGTGGGAACCAGTTGCAGGAACCAGCCTCGGCCCTCGGTCAGATCAGGCCGCTGGATACGCCTGGCGGTAAACAGGTCGGCCAGACGTTCTTCCCCGGTCAGAAGCGCCGCCAGCAGCCCCCCTCCCTCGGTGAGTGTGCCGGTCATCATCTGCCGCGCTTCTTTTTCGTAGAACAGGGTGGCCGAGCCGTTGAGGATCGCAGTCTTGGCCTCAGGGTCGGTGTAATCCCAGCGCATACGCCCCGGGCGATGAATCCAGAGGGATCCGGTCTCCCGGACACCTTCACCGAAAGCTCCTGAAACCAGGGACTGCTCGAACCGTCCGGAAAGGGTTTCCGACCGGTCCAGCCAGGACTGCAATCCTTCCAGGATCGCTTCGGCATCGGGCCCGTCGGCCGGTACGGCCACCGGCGCCAGCAGCAAGGCCACAAGGACCGATACCCCAACTGGAAGTAGCGATTTCATGAATGATAGTGTACATGGAATGTGCGGAACGGGCCTCTCGTTGCCATGGACGTTCTGCGGAGGAAGACCGATGGGATACCGATACACCGTGTTCCTGGCAGCAGTTCTCCTGCTTTCCACTGCCCTGTTTGCAGCCGGCGGCGCCGTCACTCCGGAAGAAGCGCTGGCGCACTACGACGCCGGCCGGTACGAGGAAGCCCGGGCGATGCTGGAGGCGCTGGACGAGCGGGGCGAAGCAGCCGGCCCTCTCCTGTACCGGCTGGCATTCGCCCTGGGTAAAACCGGCGATCCCGGCGCAGGGAAGGCGATGGAGAACCGGGCACTGACCGTTCTGGAACAGGAATTCGACGCCGGGGGCGGTCTGGATGTCGCGTTCTACCTCTCCAACGCCTACCGCAACCGGAACAACCCGACCCGGTCGGTGGAGGTCGCCCGTGAGGCGACCCGGCGTCTGGACTCCGGTGCCTGGCCGGAGCCGGACTCAGCCCTGGATCGGTTCCGTATCGGGAAGTTGTTCGCCGACCAGAACCGTGAAGAGGAGGCCGCCGGCTGGTACCGGAAGGCGCTCCAGGGGTTCGAGAAACAGCCTGGGCGGTTCCCGTCGTACGAGAACTGGATCCGCCGCTACCTCTACAAGGTCGCATCGGATCAACGAGACTGGAAAACCGCCGGCGAGATGATGCGGGCCAACCTGGAAGGGGGGCGGGGCTCACGGGCCGATCACGATCTCCTGGCGGTCCTGCTGACTCGGTCCGGACAGTGGGCGGAAGCGGAAGAAGCCTGGAGGAACCTGGAACGGATGGACCCGGCCCAGTCGGATCGTCCCAGGTATTGTCGGCAATTGACCATCCGGGCCCGGGAGGTCGGCACCCTTCCCCTGGAGAGTCTTGACGGCGAGCCGATCGCCGGCATGGACAAGGACCGGATGGAAGTGATCATGAAGGAAATGGCCGATAACATGACGGCAGTTCAGACCGGTGTGGCGGAGAATCCTGAAGCGGACAGGGAGGCGGCACAGCAGGAGCTCTCAAAAATCAAGCCGGTATTCGTTGCCGTGGCACTGGAGTATGCCTTCCAGGGCCATCCGATCCGGGAAACCGCCTTCCAGGGCGGGTATGCGCCACTGATTTTCCATGGTTCAAGGTGGGTGGTTCCGAACCCCTGAGCCGGTTCAGATCCGGTCGGCCCAGTCGCCCAGCATCGGGATCTTGAAGCGTTCGCCTTCAAGGGCCCGAAAAATGCAGAGGAGCATGGTCAGCAGGATTCCCAGGGCGATCAGCCAGACGCAGCCCCAGAACAGTTCACCCACCCAGCCCCAGAAATACCTGTTGGCGATTTTGTGGAAGGCCTTGGCCGGAACATAGAGCGCCGCCACCACCGCAAACAGCATGGTGCCCTGCCGGGCGTGCCATTTGACGAACTCCCGGCGGGTGGCGATATAGGCAAATATCGCCAGTGGCCCCAGGTAACAGAATACCAGCAGGATGCGGTCCTGGTCGCTGAGCTCAACCGATAGGTCTTCCTGTTCCATCGCCGCCTTTATATCCTCCTGTCTGATCGCCGTCAACCATGTTGGCGGATAGACAGGGGTTGCAACCTCGGCGGTTCTGGGCTCCACTATGTGCGGCATGGCAAAGGCACCGAAACTGACACCGATGTTCCGCCAGTACCGGTCGATCAAACAGGATCATCCGGAGGCGATCCTGCTGTTCCGCATGGGCGACTTCTACGAGATGTTCTACGAGGACGCCCGGGAGGCCAGTCGCGCCCTGGAACTGACCCTGACCGCCAGGGGCAAAGGTACCGAGAACGAGGTGCCGATGTGCGGATTCCCCCACCACCAGCTCGAAGGTTACGGGAGCCGCCTGGTTAAAGCCGGGTTCCGGGTGGCGGTCTGCGATCAGGTTGAAGACCCCCGGGAAGCCAAAGGACTGGTCCGCCGCGAAGTCGTCCGTGTCCTGACACCTGGAACCCTGCCGGAGGCGGCAGGCCTGGAATCAGGCGACAATTGCTGGGCCGCCGGCGTTGCCATGGTGAACGGCCGTGTCGGCGCCGCATTCCTGGATGCGGGAACCGGGGAGTTCATCGCCTGGGAGCCTGAGGACCGTTCCGATCCCTGGACCGTTCTGGGCGACAGGCTGGCGCGATTCGCACCCCGGGAAATCGTTTATCCCGAATCCCTGCCCTGGACCGAACCGTACTGCAGCTCCCTCGCTTCCGGCGCGCTGCTTACATCTCTTGATCCGTACACCTTCAGCCACCAGGCAGCGGACACCCTGCTGAAGCGTCATTTCGGCGTCGCCTCACTGGACGGCTTCGGCCTCTGCGAAAAACCGGCGGCGGTAGCGGCGGCGGGAGGGCTGCTGCTGTACCTGCAGGACACACAGAAAAGTGGACTGGAACATATCGACCACCTGGCCGTCCATGAACCGTCCCGCCACATGCTCCTGGACCCGTCGACACGCCGGAACCTGGAGATCGACCGGTCCATCCGGGACGGCAGCCGCAGGAACTCACTGTTCGCCACGGTGGATTCCACCACAACACCGGCAGGCGGCCGCCTGTTGCGGAGCTGGCTGCTGGCTCCGCTGCTGGATCCCGGGCCGATCACCGACCGGCTGGACGCGGTGGAGGAGTGGCTGCGCCGCCACGACCTGAGAGGAGCGGCCCGGACAGGGCTGACCGGCGTTCTGGATATCGAGCGCCTGACCGGCCGGGTCGTGGCCGGAACAGCCGGACCACGAGAGCTGGCGGCACTGCGATCTTCGCTGCAACGCCTTCCCGGGCTGGCGGACGCACTGCAGGATCTGTCCGCTGCCCTGCTCCGCAAAACGCTGGACGACATGGACCCCTGCCAGGACCTGGCGGATCTGTTGCAACAGGCCATCGTGGAGGAGCCTCCCCTCTCCAGCCGGGAAGGCGGGCTCATCGCTGCCGGGTATTCCGGTGAGCTGGATGAGCTGCAGACGATCTCACGTGACGGTAAATCTTTCATCGCCTCTCTCGAGAGCCGCGAGCGGGAGAGCACCGGAATCGGATCGTTGAAGGTCCGATTCAACAAGGTGTTCGGATACTTCATCGAGGTCACCCGATCCAACCTGGACCGGGTCCCCGAGCATTACCATCGCAAGCAGACCATCGCCAATGGAGAACGGTTCATCACACCGGAGCTCAAGGAGTACGAAGCCAAGGTCCTGAACGCCCAGGAGCGGATAGAGAGCCTGGAGCACGAACTGTTCTGCGCCCTCCGCACACAGATCGCCACGGCGGCGCCGCGTCTAAAGCAGGCGGCGCGATGCACCGCAGTTCTGGATGTGCTGGCAGGTCTGGCGGAGACCGCCGCGGTTCAGGGATTTTCCAAGCCGGTGGTGGAGGACAGCCCCGGCCTGGCAATTCGGGGAGGCCGGCATCCGGTGGTGGAGCAAAACCTGGTGGACCACCGGTTCACCCCAAACGACACCGTCATGGAGGCCGGAGGACGGAGTATCGTCATTCTGACCGGGCCGAACATGGGAGGGAAATCCACCTACCTGCGCCAGGTCGCCCTGATTGCCGTGCTGGCCCAGTCCGGCTCTTTCGTGCCGGCCGAGGAGGCAACGGTCGGGATTGTGGACCGGGTTTTCTGCAGGGTGGGGGCGTCAGACAACCTGGCGGAGGGGCAAAGCACTTTCATGGTGGAAATGACCGAGACCGCCAACATCATGCACCACGCCACAACCCGCAGCCTGGTTCTCCTGGATGAGATCGGCCGGGGAACATCCACGTTTGACGGCCTCTCCATCGCATGGGCAGTGGTCGAGCAGCTGCAGCGTATGGCCGGTGGCGCGCCCCGGACACTGTTCGCCACCCACTACCACGAGTTGACCGAGCTGGCGGTTCAGTACCGGGAAATCATCAACAGCAGAATGGCCGTGAGGGATGGGGGCGACGGTGTGGTGTTCACCCACCGGGTGGAGCCGGGAGCCTCCGACCGGTCCTACGGGATTCATGTCGCCCGCCTGGCCGGCATCCCCCGGCCTGTAATCGACCGGGCGAGAGAAATCCTGGGCAACCTTGAAAACGACGCCTACGGCCGGGACGGTCTCCCGCGGCTGTCCCGAAGCGGCCAGGGCGGCGCCGGCCATACCGTATCGAAGTCCCAGGCCAGCCTGTTTCCGATGATGCGACCGGAACCGGCTTCCGCCCCCCGGGAACCGGAGGACCCGGCCGCCGCCGAGGTGCTCGCCAGCCTGCGGGAGAAGTCTCCGGAGGAAATGACGCCGATGGAAGCGCTGTTGCTCCTGGACGAGCTCTGCCGCAAACTCAAATAAAAAGGGGGTCCGGGGACACGACTGATGGTGTCCCCGAAACCCCGGTAAAGGTTGCTGTCCCCGGTCAGAAGGAGACCAGAGCTTCCTTCTCGTCTTTGAAGGTGTCGAACACCTCTTCCAGCTTGGTCAGCGAGAGCAGGTCATAAACCTTGCCCGACGGATTGAGGAGCTTGACGCTGCCTTCCTTCTCCTTGGCGCGCTTGTAACACGCCACCAGCTCGCCGATTCCGGCCGAGTCCATGTACGAGACCTTCTCAAGATTCAGCAGAATATGCTGGTTGCCGGCGTCCAGGATCTCCTGAACCGCGTTCCTGAGGGCGACGTCGCCTTCTCCGATGGTGATCTTGCCGGATAGATCTACAACGCTGACGTGTCCGATCTGCCTGACGTTCGATTTCATGCTTGTGCCTCCGCGACCGTTACTTAACCGGTCTTCAATGCTTTTTCCAGGGTGACTTCCATCCCCCGGCCTTGTTTGTAATTGAACCGGACGTCATCCACGAACGCCCGGATCAGCAGCAGTCCCCGACCTGAGGTCTGCAACAGGTTGTCTTCTGCGGTGGGATCGGGTGTGCCCTCAGGGTCGAACCCGGCGCCACCGTCCTGGATCCGGACCCGCAATCCGCGGCCGGTTACTTCCAGAAGGATTTCCACTTCCTTGGAGGCATCCTCACCGTTCCCGTGTTTGATGGCGTTGATTACCGCTTCCCGAACGGCCAGGCCGATATTCAGCATCTCGTCGTCGCTGAACCCAGCAATTTCTGCAATCTTTTCCGCAGCACTATGCACCAGGTCCACTAGCCGGACCCGGCTCGGAATAACTAGCTTGACACTGGTTTCGGCTGCCATTCGTCGTCCAAAAGTGCCGGATACGGCCGCCATCAGCCGACCCGGACCTTCAGGAGAATAGCCGCGGAAACAGCGGAAGTCAACGCAGGGCAGGGAGTTCGAGGGAAACCCGGCGTCAGTGGGCGCCACCCTGACGAAACATCAATGCTTCCATCAGTTCGTCAGGTCCGACCTCCTCTCGTGCCGCCAGGTCTGCAAGGGTGCGAGCGACCCTCAGCACCCGGCAGAAGCCTCGGGCCGAAAGGCGGCCCGAGGCGCCGGCCTGGCGCAACAGGTCCAGCGCCCGGTTTTCAAGAGGCGCAAAGCGCTCGAGATCCCGTGTATCCATATCGGCATTGGTGCCGGCTAACTCCCCGCCGGAGAATCGCCTGCGCTGGATCAACCGCGCCTTTTCCACCCGGCTGCGAACCTCGCGGGAACTTTCTCCAGACGGGACCTGAGGTGTGATCGCAAGGTCCACGGCAGGCACCTCCACCACCAGATCGAACCGGTCCAGGAGCGGTCCGGAAACCCGGCCACGGTACCGGCGGACTTCATTGGGAGTACAGTTGCAGCGGCGGGATGCTGCTCCATGGTATCCGCACGGGCACGGATTCATGGCGGCCACCAGGGCGAAGTGCGCCGGCAGAACGGCGGTCCCCGATACACGGGTGATTGAAATCACACGGTCTTCCAGCGGTTGACGCAAACCTTCCAGCACATCCCGGCGGAACTCGGGCAGTTCGTCGAGGAACAGAACGCCGTGGGTTGCAAGGCTGACCTCACCCGGTCGGGGCCGGGTTCCTCCCCCTGCCAGGCCTGCCGGCGATATGCCATGGTGCGGCGCCCGGAACGGCCGGCGGGTCACCAGGCTGGTGCCCAACCCTGCGGCGCTGTAGACACGTGTGACCTCCAGGGCCTCTTCAGGCCCGAGGCGAGGCAGGATGCCGGGCATGCGCCGTGCCAGCATCGTCTTCCCGGCGCCTGGCGGACCGACCAGCAGGAGGTTGTGCCCTCCGGCGGCCGCCACCTCCAGGGCCCGGCGGGCGAACGCCTGGCCCCGGACATCGGCCAGGTCGGCCCCTGCCTGCAATCCGTCCGTACCCTCGAGGAGGGTCCTGATATCCGCCCGGACCGGACGAGCCGCACCTGGTTCACCCAGGGCGGCGACCTCGGCCAGCGAGGATGCGGAGAACACTTCGACGCCATCGACCAGCGCCGCCTCGGCGGCATTGGCCTCCGGGACGATGATCCGTACCCTGCCTTCATCCCTCGCAGCCATTGCAGCCGAGATGACTCCACGAACCGGCCGCAGCGTTCCATCCAGCCCAAGCTCCCCGACCATGACCGTTCCCGGTGGTCCCGGCGGGCTGATCTGGCCATCTGCGGCGAGGATCGCCACCGCTACCGGGAGATCCAGTGCGGCGCCCTGTTTTCTCATTCCTGCCGGCGCAAGGTTCACAACAACGCGCCTCTGGGGCAGGACGAATCCGGCGTGCCGGATCGCGGACCGGATGCGGTCCACTCCTTCCCGGACTGCAGGGTCCGGCAACCCGACCGTGGTGATGACCGGAAGGCCACCTCCCAGGTCGGCTTCGACTTCGATCAGGGTGGCTTCGATCCCGTAGAGATCGATGCCTGTGGCTCGCCCAAGCATGAGGCCCTCGCATGGAGGCGGGGGCGGGACCAGGTGGGATCGTTCAGCGCAACCGGATTTTCATGCCGGGGTACAGGGTGCTCCTGCTGCTGATGCCGTTCAGGCCGCAGAGCCTGCTTACAGTCGTGCCGTACCGGTTGGCGATCTTCCAGAGCGAATCGCCGCGGCGCACCGTATGGGTGCCGCTTCCGGAGGCTACGGCCGATGTGTCGCCCTGGCCGATCTTGCGGGCCGAAGATGTTGAACGTACGCCGGGCACTACCGTCAGCCGTTCCCCGATGGACAGAACCTTGTTGACACTGATTCCGCTGGCAGCGGCGATGGCGGGGGCGGTGGTGCGATGGCGGCGGGCGATATGGGACAGGGTGTCTCCACGTCGTACACGGTACCGGATAGCCTCGCCTGTGGCTGCGGTCGCCTCGCCTGCCGGTGCGTAATCGAAAGCACCTGCGGCGACGGTGGGGATCACCAGGGTCTTGCCCTCACGAATCATGGTTCTGCGGCCCATGTTGTTGGAGCGCTGGATGGCGGAAACCGACACGCCGTATTTCCGTGCGATGACGGACAGCGTGTCTCCCTTGCGGATGCGGTGACGCACGTACAGCACGCGCTCGGTGCGGGGGACCTGCTCGAGGGCGGCAAGGGTTGCGCCTCCGGTACCGGTGGGTACCCGGACGGTTGTGGTGCCGTCCGGAGGCGTCTGGTAGCGGCGCAGGGCCGGGTTCAACGTCTTGAGGGTTTCGAAGTCCGAACCGGCGCAGCGGGCCAGCACCTTGAGGTCGGCGGCGCCGTTAACTTCGATGGACTCGTATTCGACCAGCGTGGCCGGAGTGAACTCGAAGCCGTACTTCTCGGGCTGCTTCGAGATCAGGGTGGCGGCCAGGATCGCCGGTACGTAGTTTTTCGTTTCACGGCGGAGGTAGCGTGTCTGGGCGATGGTCCAGAAGTCCTTGCTGCCGGTGCGCCGGATGGCGCGGCGGACTTTGCCTTCGCCTGCGTTGTAGCCGGCCATGGCCAGGTACCAGTCTCCGAACTCATCGTAGAGATCGGTCAGGTACGCTGCAGCCGCGACGGCTGCCTTCTCCGGGTCGCTGCGTTCATCGACCCACCAGTCCACCCGCAGGCCGTAGCGGCGGCCGGTCGATGCGATGAACTGGAATACACCCTTGGCATGGGCGCGGGAATAGGCGTTGGTCTTGTAAGCGCTCTCGACGTGGGCCATGTAGACCAGGTCCTGGGGAAGGCCGGCTTCCTTAAAGATCTTGCGGAACATCGGCAGGTACTTTCCGGACCGGACCAGGCCGGGGGTAAAGCTGTCCTTGTGCTTGTTCGAGTAATAGTCGATCCAGCCGAGAACCTGCTTGTTGATCTCGATCGGAATATCGAACACCGGTTCCAGGTTTTCCAGTCGCTGCCGTTCCTGCTCCGCCTCTTCCGGAGTCAGTTCCGGACTGGCGATTTCCAGATCGTCGTGAGGCGAGTGGGAAATCGGTTCACCCGCACTGATCTCGGCATCGAGTTCAAGCGGACTCGCGTTCTCGGCAAGGACGCTTTCGTCCTCGAAAGACTCCCGGGTGATATCAAACAGCGGATCAGGGATAGGTCGCCTCGCCTCAACCGGGGCCGGCGTCGAATTCACTTCGGCGGCTGGCTCTACCGTTTCCGGGGCGGTCCGGACGTGCATCGGCGTGCAGCTCGTGGCCAGAACAGCAACGACGCCGCACAGCATCAGATAAAACGTGATATTCCGGAGCTTTGCGCCGGTGGCAAGACCGTTCATTCCATCTCCTGAGGAAATGCAGGGACGTATTCCCGTCCGACGGTCCAGCCGACGGCGGTAGATCACTGACAATTGTAAATATAGAAACGTGAACGCGCTCCTGTCAAGGCCGGTATTCGGCAGAAAAACATGGCAGGTTCTTGACAATGGCCGGGGCTTTCGCCTAACCTTCTCTTTCCGGTAACGGCCTCCCAGGGAGTAACAGGATGACCATGGAAAAAGATAGCAAAGTCAGCAAGGAATCGAAGGAGAAGACCAAGGCGGTGGACCTGGCCATGGGCCAGATCGAGCGCCAGTTCGGCAAGGGCTCCATCATGAAACTGGGGAGCCGGAGCATTGTGGACATTCCGGTCATTTCCACCACGTCCCTCTCGGTGGACTACGCGCTGGGCGTGGGAGGCATTCCACGGGGCCGGGTCTGCGAGATCTACGGACCTGAGTCCTCAGGCAAGACGACCCTTGCCCTGCACCTGGTGGCCCAGGCTCAGGCCAACGGCGGTGTGGCGGCATTCATCGACGCCGAGCATGCTCTGGATCCGGCCTACGCCCGTAAGCTGGGGGTCGATGTCGACGATCTCATGGTCAGCCAGCCGGACTCCGGTGAGCAGGCCCTTGAAATCACAGAGATCCTGATCCGGTCCGGCGCCCTGGATGTGGTGGTTATCGACTCGGTGGCGGCCCTGGTGCCGAAGGCGGAACTGGACGGTGAGATGGGCGACTCTCATGTAGGCCTGCAGGCCCGGCTCATGTCCCAGGCGTTGCGGAAACTGACCGGTATCGTATCCCGCAGCAGGACGTCATTGGTCTTCATCAACCAGATCCGTGAGAAGATCGGGGTCATGTTCGGATCGCCGGAAACCACCTCCGGCGGCAGGGCGCTCAAGTTCTATGCCTCCACCCGCCTGGATATCCGGCGGATCGGCGCCCTCAAGGACGGCGACAAGGTGGTAGGGAACCGCACCAAGGTGAAGGTGGTCAAGAACAAGGTCGCCCCGCCGTTCCGGATCGCCGAGTTCGACATCATCTACGGTGAGGGCATTTCCAAAGAAGGCGACCTGATCGACCTTGGGATCGCCCACAAGATGGTGGATAAATCCGGATCCTGGTTCTCCTATGGAGAGATCCGGCTGGGTCAGGGTCGCGAGAATGCCAGAAAGTTCCTGAAGGACAATCCGGATCTGGCCGATGAGATCGATATTAAGGTCCGCGGGGTCCTGGGAATGCACGCCAAAGCCGATCCGGCGGATGTCCCGGGGGCCGAAGTGGGTGAGCCTGATGGAGATAGCCGGCCCGCCTCCCCCCGGGGACAGGCCAGGACATCCCCTCAAGCCCCTTGACGGACACCCCGGCCGGTGCAATATTTATGCATTCCGGGCCTCGGTAGCTCAGTTGGTAGAGCGATGGATTGAAAATCCATGCGTCGGTGGTTCAAGTCCGCCTCGAGGCACCAGAATCCCGTTCAGCACTATGGCAGAGACTGGACGTACCGCCGGTACACCACCGGGGGAACGGACAGGCGGATACCCATCCCCGGCGTCCTGCCCTCAACCGGCTCGGACCGGGCCCAGCAGACCTGGCCAACCAACGGTATGCCGTAGTTTTCCAGTTCCAGCCTCATTCGAATCTGGGACCCGGTTTGGGTCGGGCTCTTAGTGATGATGAACAGACCGGTTTCCGAAAGGTTGCCGGTTCCCGCCCGGACCTCGGGCCTGAACGGGCCGTACCGGATCGGGGTGAAGGCGATTTTCCGGAGGACCTGCGGGCCTTTGACGCGCTGCACCGTACTGTCCGGTTTCACCGCCAGTAACGGGTCGTTCCATGCCAGGATCGGCTCGTCACAGATCCTGAACCCGCGCTGTTTGCAGTGGGCCTTGATGAACTCAACAGCCTTGCTTTCGGCTGCGCTGGGCGTGTCGCCGGTGAATTTCATGGAACCCTGAAGCCCGGGGGCCAGCCACAGGATATTCGGGTAAGTGAGGATCCTGGCGCGAAAGCGGGAACCGCACTCGACGATCAGAACTCCGTACGCCTCGGTGCCGTGGGGGGTCTGTACGGTGACGCGCCAGCCGTGTCTTTCGACGCCGGAGACATCGAGAGCACCCGGACAATCGAGCTCACCCTCATGTTGAGAAAGACAGAAGCGGCACCAGGTCGATCCCATGGAAGCGCTATCCTTCCTGGTCCAATACGCCGGACGGTCCCGACGGCAGGATAGGGTCCGGTTTCGCCTCGCCTCGCGAGCGGTAGAACCCGTAGGCCAGGACCAGCACAACCCAGACGATCAGGAAGCTCATTGCCTGGGATTCGTCCAGCAGGTACCAGGTCGGTTCGAGCGGTGCGGTCATCGGTCATGCCTCCAAGCTGTATTCGGCCCTTTTCAAACATAGGTCCCGCCGGCGGCGGGGACACCCTCCGGATCGGTATCCCATCGGGCGGGGTCGGTATAGGTCCTCATCCCTTCGACTTTTCGGGCGATCCGCATGGTGACCGGTCCGGGCCGGCCGTTGCCGACAGGTCTGGCGCGGAACCGGATCAGCGGGCGGACCGACCTGAGGCTGGAGGTCAGGAACGCTTCATCTGCCTGCTCCAGACGCTTCTGCCGCACCTTGCCTTCATGGACCGTCAACCCCAACTCCCTGGCGGCGCGCAGCGCCAGGTCTCGGACGATGCCCGGCAACACACCATCGCCTGGCGAGGCGGTGAACAGCTTGCCCTTCTGGACCACTACCAGGTTGCTGGAGCAACCCTCGCCCACATGCCCCCTGGTGTTCAACCAGATGCCCTCGTCGGCCCCCTCTGCTCTGGCCTGTTCGGTTCCCAGGATAAACGGTGCATAGTTCAGGGTTTTGATACCGGCGATCGGACCGAGATGGCTGAGCCGCCAGTTCAGGAGGATCGCCGAGGAAGGACGACCCTCTTCCGACGGCTCCATGCCTGCACCGAACACAGCCAGCAGACCTGAACGGCTGGCGAGGATTTTCACCCAGGACACTTCGGGGAGCGAGGCGACCACAGGCGCCAGTGCGCGAACCAGGTCACGGTCGGTTGGAAGGTCCACCGACATGACGACGGCGGCGCGCCTCAATCTTTGCAGGTGACCCGGTAAATCCATGACCCGACCCTGACGGACGCCCATGGTTTCGAACAGGCCCAGGCCGGCCTGCACCGCAGGATCGGACAGGGGCAGGGTCGCTTCCGACCGAGGCACCACCTGCCCGTTGATCCAGACGACGCTGCCTTTCCCTGGAACCCTCAACGTGCATCCTCCGGGATGAATCCCAGTACCTCGGCAGGTGCCCGAGCCTTGTCGTTGGACTCCATCCACTCCGCCTCGGCGTCGGAGTCGGCCACGATCCCGCCACCTGCACCGAGATGGGCCAGTCCATCTGCAAGGACAACCGATCTTATCAGGATACTGGAATCGAAGGATCCATCATCGCCGAACCAAAGCAGGCTCCCGGTATAAAAGCTCCGTTCTACCGGCTCAAGCTCCCGGAGGATCTCCATCGCCCGCTTCTTGGGCGCACCGGTAATCGATCCGCCGGGAAAAGCGGCCGCCAGGATCTCCGGCAAGGTGACCGTAGCATCGAGCCGGCCTGCCACCTTCGCCACCAGATGGTGGACTGCCGGATAGGTCACGAGACCGGCCAGTTCCGGCACCTCGATGGAGCCGGGCAGGCATACCCGGCCAAGATCGTTGCGCATCAGATCGACGATCATCAACAGTTCGGCATGGTCCTTTTCCGATCGCCGGAGTTCCAGGGCTGCAGCCCGGTCGGCAGCCGGATCTTCATGTCTCGGCCGGGTGCCTTTGATCGGCCCGGTCCTGATCGCACCGCCAAAAACACCGCTCAGGAAAAGTTCCGGTGAAACCGAAGCCAGCGCGAATCGCCGACAGGCGACCAGGGCCGATCGTGGTGCGGGAGTCCGTTTTGTCAGGTTGCGGTACAAGCCGAGGGCTTCGCCGGTGAACGAGACTGAAAACCGTTGGGTCAGGTTGGCCTGATAGACATCGCCGTTCAGTATATGACTTCGGATCCTGTCTACCGACCGCAGGTATCGCTCCCGGGGCAGGCTGGTGGCCGCCTGAACCAGACCAGCCGTGACCGGGCGGCCAGGCTCAACCGGCTGCTGTCCGGAAGGGAACCAGCGCTCCAGCTCCCCTGCCTTGCCATGGCGGGAAGTCAGAACCCATCGGCTGTCCCCGGCCCGGGTAAACGAGTCGTCCACGGACCAGGCATGGAGATCCGGCAGGCCGGGCCCCGGCCGCCTGGGGACTGTCCCTTGCAGGAGTTCGTAGCCGGCCAGGACGGCCACACCGGTGCAGGCGGTACCACCCGTTCCACGCCGGCCCGCCAGGAGGCTCTCCAGTTCCCGGACCGGAGCCAGAGGATCTGCCGGGTCTCTGGGGCGGGAAAGCACGCTGCGGGGATCTACCGCCAGTCGGGTGGCCCAGCCGTCATCGAACCCGGCGCCTGCCTGGAAAATAACCGTTTCTTCCCCGGCATGCCGCAGTGAACCGGCCAGCTCTTCCGGCTCGCCGGACCAGGACCGTTCCAGCTGATCCATCGGCCGCCGGTCAGTAGCGGCGCATCAGACCGACCACCACACCCTGGATGGTGACCCTGTCCGCAGCGACAACGATCGGCTCCATATTGCGGTTGGCCGGCTGAAGCCGGATGGCGCCTTCTTCCCTGTAGAACTGCTTCAGCGTGGCGTCGGTGCCGTCAATCAGCGCAACTACCGTTTCACCGTTTCGCGGAACTTCACGTTCCTCGACAATAACCAGGTCTCCGTCCCGGATCTGTTCCTCGATCATCGACTCACCCTGAACCTTCAACAGGTAACTACCGGTCTGTTCCCGGACCATTTCGGCCGGAACCCGGAAGACCTCGTTGTCGGCCACCGCCTCCAGGGGCACTCCAGCGGCGATGGTTCCCATGAGTGGCAGCTCGGCCATACCGACGGTTTCCGGTCGTTCCGCCAGTTCGATGGACCGGTTCTGGTTCCAGGCGCGGCGCAGGAACCCCTTGTCCACCAGGTGGGTCACGTGCTTGTGCACGGTGGCCACCGAGGAGAGGCCCAGGGCGCCACCGATTTCCTCGAGGCTGGGTGAGTACTGGTTGGTACGGATGAACTCTTCGATCACGTCCATCACTTCACGCTGTCGACGGGTCAGTGCCATGGCTGCCCTCCTCGCCGCAAGGGTAGGCGAACAACATGCGAAAGTCAAGGTGAGGGACTGTCCTGTTTTGCAGCCGGCAGGACCCGCGGGTATATTGAGGTCTTCACCTAAACTCGCGGAGGAAAAAGCGTTGCGCTTCCCGATCCTGTTGCTCTGCACCCTGCTGACGATCACCGTGAGTCCGCTGAACGCCCAGGAAGCGTCTCCGGCCGAGGAACTTCTCGCCTTCGAGAAACTGCGGGATCAGGTGGAATCGGCGTACAGCTTGTGCACCGACCCGCCTGAAGGGGTTCATGACCGCCAGTCCGGCTGTTACGAGGCGACGCAGTTGCTGCTGGCCATGGGGCCGGATGTGATCCCGTTCGTCGAGAACGAGTTGACCCAGGAGACTGCGTTCCTGGAATACCTGGCTCTCAACGTCCTGAGCTTCATGCCGTCGGAAGAAACCATAAGAATCGTGAAGGAGGCGATCCAGCGCTTCGACCGGGGGGACGAGAACGCCAGGACACGGATGCTGAAACTCTCGGCGCTCCATGCCCTTGCCGTCCAGGGTGACCCCGCCGCAGTGGACCTCGGCAACAGTGGCCGGATCCAGGTCGGCCTGGACCGCAATCTGTTTCTCAAAACTCCGCTCATGACCGTACTGGCCACCCTCACTGTTCCCGAAAGCATTCCTCGCCTGGAAAAGCAGATCACCCTGTACGGTGACGAGGATCGCTATCTGGATCAGCTCCTGGCTGCGACTACCGCTTACTCCCAGGTGGCCGTTCCCGAGTCCTTCGACACATTGTCCCGCCTGCTGAAACACCCGGAATGGCCGGTGCGGATGGCCGCCGTAGACGGTTTCCGCCGGTTGGGTGATGCCCGTTCGGTGGACAGGCTCCTTGAGATCCTCAACAAGGAAGAAGACAGACGGATCAGGCTGGAATCGGCCCAGTGCCTCCAGCGTCTCAAACCGCCCCTGGCGTATGAAAGGATTCTGGCCGTCCTCGAGAAGGAACCTTTCTATCCGGTCCGCGGGGTTTTGTACAAAACCATCGCCCAGATCGGCGGCTCCAACGCAGTACCGGCGCTACTCCAGCACCGGGGCAGTCCGGACCCTGACGACAGACGGGTGCTGGTGGCGGCCCTGGGATGGACCGGCAGCACGAAAGCGTTGCCCGTCATCAGGAAGGGACTGCAGGACCGGGACGACAGGGTCGTGTTCGCCGCGCTGGAAGCGTTGGACCGGATCGGCACTCCGGGAGCAATAGACTCCATGCTGTCCACTCTGAACGCTCCAGGTATCGGGCCGGCGACCGTCGCCCTGGATCTTCTGGTTGCAAGGGAAGAATCGCGGGCAGCGCCCAGGATCGCGTCCCGGCTGCTCTCCGGTCTGCTCGCCGGTGACGCATCGCCCCAGGACCGGGATGGGGTGCGCAATTTCTCCCGAGGGCTGGTGAGCCTGCGCTATGCAAAAGCCCACCGGGACATCTCGGCGGCCCTCCAGCGCCAGACCGACCCGGTTATCCGCGAAATCCTGGTAGAGACGGCGACCCACCTGCGCCTCATCGAAACCAACGGAAGTGACGTGGATCTCTGGGCCGGCCATTTCAAGCAGGACAATCATGCCACCCGATCTCTGGTCGCCGCCAATCTCGGATCGCTGGGCACCCGCAAGGCGGTGGACCGCCTGCTGGCCGAATTCAAGGAGGCGGATCTGGACCTCAAGCTGGACATCGTCCGCCACCTTAACCGGGCCGACGCCGGGCAGGTTGCCGGGTTGCTGGAAGAGATCATGACGTCGCCGGATTACAGCCCAGGTGCGTTCGGCCCTCTACGGGCCACGGCCGCCTGGACCGCAGGCAGGATCGGCGGCGAACAGATGATCGCCCTGCTGCAGGCTGCATCGGAACAGGTTCAGGGCGCCGACTGGTTCTACCTGCTCTACCTTATGAAGGCAGCTGGCAAGGATGCCATCCCGCATCTTGAAGCGGTGAGGGTTCCCCGCCTGCGGTTGCTGGACAGCTGGCGGTGGCATGAAAACAGGGTGCTGGAAACCGTCGCAGACGACCTGCGCGGCGGTGTGACCAGTCCCCTGCTGGACACCCCTCCCGAGAAGCTGGAAATTCAGCACCTGTAAAATTACGGTGGATCAGGATGCTACGGCGCTGACATCCGGTCCGTGTTCCGTCGCCTTCGTGCCGAACTCTCCCGCCTGGTAGGCCCGGTTGAACGACTCCACGACCCGGTCATCGAATGCGGACGCCTTGATGTCGTTGATCCTGTCAACCGCCTGCTGGAACGACAGGGAACGCTGGTACGGCCGGTTGGTCGTCATGGCGTCGAACGTGTCGGCCACGGCGATGATCCGTCCCATGAGCGGGATGTCCTCGCCTTTGAGGCCGTCGGGATAGCCGGATCCGTTCCAGCGCTCATGGTGTGACCGCAGCCCGTCGATGATGTTCTTCAACTTGCGGATCGGCGCCATGATCTCCGCACCCCGTGTGGTATGGGTCTTCATGACGTCGTACTCCTCGGGAGTCAACGCTCCCGGCTTGTTCAGAATCGCATCATGGATTCCGATCTTGCCGACGTCGTGAAGCACCGAGGCGACGTGGATGGCGTCGATCTCCTTTTTCTCAAGGCCCATGTACCGCGCAATTATCACCGAGTACTTGTTGACCCGGACCGAGTGGCCCCGTGTATACGGATCCTTGGCGTCAATGGCGTTGGCCATGACCCGGATGGTGCTGAGGAACAGTTCGTTGTTTTCTTCTGCGGCAAGTTTCAGACGTGATATCTGACTCTCGATCTCGTCGGCCATGAAATTGAACGTGTCGGCCAATTCGCCGATCTCGTTGTTTGCCTTCACCACCGCACGGGCGTTGAAATCGCCCTTGGCGAAGGCCCGCGAGACCGCAGCCAGCGTATTGATCGGACCGGCCACCACCTTGCGGGCGAAGATCAACGCCGTGACGATCGCCAGACCCAGAGCCCACAAGACCCAGGTCACCGTACTTTCGATCATGGTGCGTACCGGAAGGTACACCTGCTCCATGCGGGCCTGGACGAAGACGCCCCAGCCTTGCGCCGAGATCTCGTAGGAGCCGAGGTACTCCTCGACAACGCCGTCCGCCTCCCGTTCAAACGGCGTTGTGGCCCGCAGCCGGCGGGCTCCCAGCATGAAATGCTGCACGAGTTCCGAATCGGACATGTTGTTCCCGGGCATGACGTCCCGGAGGTTGCTGCTGACGAACGGCGTGCCGCTGCCGTCCAGAATGAACAGGGTCTGGCCCGTCCGTTTGGAAGCCATGATGGTTTCCCAGAACTCCTGGAAGTCCACCAGCGCCGACACTACTCCCCGGAACTTCCCTTCGGCAACCACAGGAGCCGCCAGCAGGATCATGGCGGCCGGCGCCGGTCCGTCCACATCGAGAAGGTACGGCTCGGACAACCAGACCCGGCCCGCCGGATCGTCACTGGCCTCAAGCAACCCGGCCACCTCTCCCATACCGGCGGTAAACAGGGATTCCAGACCCTGGGGGAATGAACTTTCCGGCCTGGAGCCGATGACATTCCCTCTCAAGTCGGTGAACCGCAGGTACAAAACCCCGCCGCTTTCGGCCTCGGACAAAACCGTGCGCCCCCGTGAAACAGGGAACCTTTGGGTTCCCGGTTGCAGATGGGACAGATTGAGCGACACGTTCCGGACCCTGGATTTCAGGCCGGAGATGTAGATACCGACTTCCTGGGCCGTGGACGAAGCCAGCAGCAGCTGGTTCTCCTGCTGTGCCGTTGTAAGTGCTTCCCGGTTGATGTGGATCAACTTGAACGCGACACTTGCCAGAGGCACCAGGCCGACAAGGCACAGCACGGCGGTCAGGGCATAGGCGATATGCCCGCGACGACGATTGGGACGCCGGTCCGACGTCTCCTTTCCGGCAGCCTCGTGGAGGTTGGCCAAGGAACGGTCTCCTTCCTGTTGGAATACCTATTCAATATAGGGATGTGGTTTTCTCCGGTTCAATTTCATTTTCGTACTTTGTCCGGAGAGCCTTCGCGTTGACCGTCCACGGTCATTTGAGTTAAGCTGCTTCTTCACAAGAAGATAACTCCCCTGCATGCACACCCTGTACAACATCCTGCTCGTTCCTGTCCGGTGGCTGACGTCACTGGCCTCCTTCCGGTTCCGACGGGACCGGGACCGTTCGGCCGAATGGTCGGAAAGACGGGTGCGGACGGTGCCTGATATCCGTCCCGGCGGGCTCTGGATCCACGGCGCATCCGTAGGCGAGGTCCGAATCGTCGCGTCCCTGGCAGCAGCCGTGCGGCAAATCCAGCCGAACAGGCCCCTGGCCGCTTCGGCCTACACCCGTACCGGCAGGGCTTCCCTCCCGGGCCCACCGGCGCTGGATGCAACCTTCTTCATGCCGCTGGATCTGCCGGGGTACCCGTCGCGACTCCTGGACGGTTTGCAACCAGCCGCACTGGTGCTGGTGGAGACCGAACTCTGGCCGAACCTGATCCGGGAAACAACGTCCCGGCGGATCCCCGTCGTCATGGTGAACGGCAGGCTGTCCCCGAAAAGAATGCGGCAATACAGGCGCTACGGCGCGCTGTACCGACCGCTCCTCCAAAGCCTCACGGCGGTGGGGGTCCAGTCTGAAGAGGACGCCGGGCGGTTCATGGAGCTGGGTGTGCATCATGACCAGATCGTGGTCACGGGCAACATTAAGTACGACCTCCCTCGTCCGGCAACCGATCCGTCCGCCCTTGCAGCCCGTATCGGTCTTTCCCGGGACCGCCCTGTCCTGGTGGCCGGCTCCACCGGACCCGGTGAGGAACCGATTGTCACCGAGGCGTTCCTGGAACTGCGCCGCCACCATCCGAACGCCTTCCTCATCCTCGCACCCCGGCACCCGGAGCGATCCGAGGGGGTGTACCGTGAGGCCGCAACCGCCGGGCTGAAGCTCCGAAGACTGTCCCAGGCGGCGGCGGAAAACAACGAAGACATCGACGGCCTGCTCGTGGACACCCTGGGCGAGCTGACAACTCTGTACACCCTGGCCGACGCCGCTTTCGTAGGCGGCAGCCTGATACCGGTCGGTGGTCACAATGTGCTGGAACCTGCAGCCGCCGGAGTGCCGGTGCTATTCGGTCCCCATACGGAACATTTCAGGGAGCCGGCCCAGGCGCTTGTGGACGCCGGTGGCGGTTCGGTTGTCACCGATGCCGCCGAACTGGCCCGGGCGTTCCGGAACTATCTTGAACAGCCGGACCGGGCACGGGCCGCCGGCGCGGCGGCCGGCCGGGTCGTTGCGGCGAACCGGGGCGCCCTGGCCCGCTCGGTAGAACTGGTCCTGAAGGCGGCACCGCCGGGATCAGCCTCATGACCTTCCCACGAAACCGATGGATCCTGGCTCTCCTCGGATTGCCGGCCCTGCTTTTTTCCGCAGTGACCCGAGTCAGGAACCGGTACTACGACCGGCCGGCATCGTCCCGGTCCGCCGGCCTCCCGGTCATCGCCATCGGCAACCTCACCGTCGGAGGCACAGGGAAAACCCCCGTGGTCCAATGGCTCTGCCGAAGGCTCCTTGCCGAGGGTGAGCAGCCTGCGGTGATAACACGGGGCTACGGAGGCAAGGCCGGCGTCGGCCCGCTGGTGGTTTCCCGTGGCCGAGGCCCCGAAATCCCGGCAGAGCGCTGCGGAGACGAGCCGTACCTGCTGGCCGAGAGTCTCGAAGGAGTGCGGGTAGTGGCCGGGTCGGACCGGATCGCATGCGCGCGGGAGGCGAGGCTGATGGGGGCCACGGTGGCAGTCCTGGACGACGGTTTCCAGCACCGGCGGTTGCGCCGGGATCTGGATATCGTTCTCCTGGATCGGCAGGCACCTTTGGGAAACGGCCGTCACCTGCCGGCTGGGCCTCTCAGGGAGCATCCGTCAGGACTCCGGCGGGCCGGCGTCGTCCTGGTGACAAGGTCGGAGGAAGGAGACGATCTCTCCGATGCCACGACCCTGGTCCGGAGTTTCAACCCGACGGCGCCGATCGTGGCGGCACGGCACGTACCGGACGGATTCGCCGATAGCACCGGGCGATCTCATCAGGCGCCGCAATCGGTATTCGGGTTTTGCGGCATCGCCCGCCCGGAAAGTTTCCTCAGAAATCTGGAAAGGACCGGAGTCACCGTTTCCGGTTTCCGGCCGTTCCCCGATCACCATCCGTTCAGCGACAGGGAACTTGCCGAACTGGCGGCGGCAGCCGCCGGGTCCGGGGCAAGCCTGGTAACCACTCGCAAGGACCTGGCGAGAATGTCGGGCCGGAACCATCCTGCCCTTCCGGCGATCCTGAGCCTGGGGCTGGATCTGGTCATCGACAGGCCCGATGTCCTGATGGAGGCAGTCCGTGGCGCCGTCTCCGGCAGGAAGGCGACATGACCGGCCTGCGCCACCTTTTGGAAGCCTCGCTGTTTGCGCTCCTGATGGCCGTGACCCGGTTCCTGCCCAGAGGCATGGTCCGGGCCGCGGGCCGGTTCGCAGGCGACCTGGGCAGGCTCCTGGACCGGCGCCATAACGCCATCGCCCTGGCCAACCTGTCCCATGCGCTGCCGGATCTGGACCGGCGGGACCGGGAAGCTGTCGCCAGGAAGTGCTGGCGACATTTTGGCGAGATCGTTCTGGACACCCTGACTTTCCA
This sequence comes from Candidatus Polarisedimenticola svalbardensis, assembly GCA_014764515.1. Lineage (GTDB taxonomy): Bacteria > Acidobacteriota > Polarisedimenticolia > Polarisedimenticolales > Polarisedimenticolaceae > Polarisedimenticola > Polarisedimenticola svalbardensis. The sequence goes on from JACXWD010000015.1 coordinate 25,929, forward strand.
CAGGCTCGGCCCTCTATCGATAGGCCGGGACGTGCACTACGAAGGGCTGCAGCATCTCAAGGAAGCACACGCACTGGGTAAGGGCGTCCTGCTGTTCTCCGGTCACTTCGGCCACTGGGAGCTGATGGCCCTGATGCAAGGCCACATCGGCCTCCCCCTCTCCATCGTCGCCCGGCCTCTGGACAACCCCAGGTTGGAAAAAATGCTGGCTACGCTCCGGGGAAGCTCCGGCAACACGCTGCTTCACAAACGCAGCGCCGTCCGGGCGATGTTGCAGGTGATCCGGTCCGGCGGGCTCACCGCCCTGCTCATCGATCAGGACGCCAGGGGCGACGGCGTGTTCGCCCCGTTCTTCGGTCGGCCGGCCTCGACGACGCCGACCCTGGCCATGCTGGCGATCCGCACAGGTGCGCCGATCGTCCCGTTCCTGACCCTGCCCGGCGCCGACGGCAGCTGGAAGATCATCTACCTGCCGGTGATGTTGGCGGACCGGAACGCCGAGCGCGCAGGAGAAGTACAACGCATCACCGCAGACTGTACCGCCATGCTCGAAGGATGGATACGGGAACGCCCGGAACTGTGGCTGTGGATGCACCGGCGCTGGAAGACAAGGCCGGCCTCCGCGGTAGAATGATGCGGAAGAAAGGAACACCAACATGAACCGGGAACGGCTGCACCAGCTCATCGAGCGTTTTCGCCGGCGACGGGTCGTGGTTCTGGGGGATCTTCTCGTAGATGAGTTCGTCCACGGCGATATCGTCCGGGTTTCCCGGGAAGCGCCGGTGCTGATCCTGAACCACACCAGGACGGTGGTCGTCCCCGGCGGAGGAGGGAACGCGGTGGCCAACCTGCGGGCGCTGGATGCGGTTCCGGTCCCGGTAGGGCGGGTCGGCCGGGACGACAGCGGGCGGCGCCTCCTGGCGGCGTTCCGGAAGGACCGCATCCCGGTCACCGGCATCGTGGTCGATCCCGAATGGGAAACCCCGACCAAGAGCCGGGTACTGGCCGGCGGGATCCATACCAGGCGACAGCAGATCGTACGTATCGACCGGGGCGCCCGCACCAGCGAAGAGGTGCCTCCGACCCCTTCCGGTCTGTCCGGCAAGCTGCGACAGGCACTGGGGAAGGCCGAGGGCCTGCTGGTGGCCGATTACGGCTACGGCGCCGCATCGCCTGCCCTGGTCAAGCGCTACGGCCCTGGCCTCATGCGCAAGGGAGTGCCGGTGACGGTGGACTCCCGTACCCGGTCGATGCATTTCGGTGGGATGACCGCCTGCACGCCGAACCAGGAGGAACTGGAACAGGCCGCCGGTGTGGAACTGACCGAGGATGACCAGGCGGTAACCGCAGCGGGACGGACTGTCCTGAAGCGCACCGGACACCAGGCGGTGCTGGTCACCCGGGGCGCAGCCGGGATGAGCCTGCTCGAGAAAGGTCGTCCAGGGTTCCGTATCCCCGCCTATGGCGGCGATGAAGTTGCCGACGTCACCGGCGCAGGAGATACGGTCATCGCCGTATTCACCCTGGCGCTTGCGGCGGGGGGATCGTTCCAGGAGGCTGCGGTTCTGGCGAACTACGCCGCAGGCCTGGTGGTCATGAAGGCCGGCACCGCCACCCTCGGCAGAGAAGAACTCCACGGTGCGGTGGACGGAGACCCGGACCGATGAACCCCGGCCTGGCCGAACAGGCCGCCGCCTGGCGGCGTGACGGGAAAACCATTGCCCTGGCCAACGGCCTGTTCGACATTCTCCATGTCGGCCATCTGCGGTACCTGGAAGCGGCTGCGCTGGAGGCGGATATTCTGGTCGTCGCCGTGAACTCGGACCGCTCGGCCCGGGAATTGAAGGGGGCGGGACGGCCGCTGGTACCGGAAAGGGAACGAGTCGAACTGCTTGCAGGATTCAGGTGCGTGGATCATGCCGTTGTATTCGATGGCGCCACTGTTGGCGAGGTTCTGGAAGCATTGAGACCGGACGTGCACTGTAAAGGCACCGATTACTCACCGAAAACGGTGCCGGAGCGGGGTGTGGCGGAAAGGCTCGGCATCCGCATCGCCATCGTCGGCGACACCAAGCGGCATGCCACCCGGGACATGGTTGCCAGGATCCGGGGAGATCAGTCGTAGATCTCCTGCAGCGAGCGCACCTTGAGTCCGCCTTTGCGTAACGCCGTGATCGCTTCAACCATGGCGTGTCCTCCGGAAAGGGTGGTCACCAGCGGGATGCCGTGCTGCGTGGCGGCCCGGCGCATCGCCTTTTCGTCAAAGTAGGAATCCCGGCCCAGAGGCGTATTCAGGATCAGGTCGATTTCACTGTTCTTGATGGCGTCCACCGCATTGGGTCTGCCCTCGAGGACCTTGAAGATCGGGCTGCACGGGAGGCCGGCCTCCTGCAGCGCTTCGGCGGTTCCCTTGGTGGCAAGGATCTTGAACCCCAGGTCCACAAGCCTCGAGGCGATCGGGATGAGGTTGTCCTTGTCATTGTCGTTCACGGAGAGGAACGCCGACCCTTCCGTGGGGAAATGGGTGCCGGCGCCGAACTGGGCCTTCGCAAATGCAAGGCCGAACTCCTCGTCGCTGCCCATGACCTCGCCTGTGGAGCGCATTTCCGGCCCGAGCCTGGGATCTTCATTGGGGAACTTCACAAACGGGAAAACCGACTCCTTCACGAACCAGCCGTTGACCTTCGGCTCTTCCACAAATCCAAGTTCTAGAAGGGTCATCCCCGCCATGACCTTGGCGGCGATCTTGGCAATCGGTACACCGGTGGCCTTGGCGACGAACGGCACCGTCCTGCTCGCCCTGGGGTTGACCTCCAGGACATAAACCGTGTCGTCCTTGATGGCGTACTGTACGTTCATCAGGCCCCGCACACGCAGGGCCCGGGCCAGCTTGACGGTGTATTCCCGGATACGGTCCAGGTGTCCCGTAACCACTTCATGGTAGGGCGGCATGACGCACGCAGAGTCGCCGGAGTGCACGCCGGCCTCTTCGATGTGCTGCAGGATCCCGGCGATAACCACTCGTTCTCCGTCGGAGACCGCATCGACATCGACTTCAAAGGCATCTTCCAGAAAACGGTCCAGCAGGACGGGATGGTCCGGTGAGGCAGCCACCGCCAGGCGCATGGTTTCCGCCAGCACCGTTTCGTCGTGGGTGATGAACATCGCCCGTCCGCCCAGCACGTAGGACGGTCGCACCAGGACCGGGTAGCCGATGGAAGAGGCGACCTTCCGCGCCTCCTCCAGAGACCGGGCGGTCCCCCACTTCGGAGCCGGGATCCCCAGTTCGTCGAGCAGGGCGCCGAACCGTTCCCGGTCTTCCGCAAGATCGATGGAATCCGGCGACGTACCGAGAATCGGCACTCCATGAGCCTGCAGTGGAAGAGCAAGGCTCAAAGGGGTCTGGCCGCCGTACTGCACGATGACCCCGTCCGGTTTCTCGATCTCCACGATCCTCAAGACATCTTCAAGCGTCAGCGGTTCAAAATAGAGCCGATCGGAGGTGTCGTAGTCGGTGGAAACCGTCTCCGGATTGCAGTTCACCATGATGCTTTCAATATCGATTTCGCCCAGCGCGTAAGAAGCATGGCAACAACAGTAGTCGAACTCGATGCCCTGGCCGATACGGTTGGGCCCCCCGCCCAGGATCATGATCTTCTTGCGATCGGTCGGGTCGGACTCGTCCTCCTCTTCGTAGGTCGAGTACAGGTACGGCGTCTCCGCCGCGAACTCGGCGGCGCAGGTATCCACCCTCTTGTACACCGGCTTCAACCCTTCGGAATTCCGGCGTCCACGGACCTCGCCTTCAGTAGCCCCCAGCAGATGGGCCAGCTGCCGGTCCGAAAATCCGCAGCGCTTGGCACGCAGCAACAGCTCCGACGGAAGGCTGGCCAGACTGAACGAACGCAACCTGCCCTCGATCTCCACGAGCTCTTCCATCTGACCGATGAACCAGGGATCGACATGGGTCAGCTCCGAAAGGGCGTCTACCGACATGCCGGTCTGCAGCGCATATTTCATGTAGAAGATGCGCTCCCAGTTCGGAGTGATCAGCCGCTCCCGCAGGCGATCGATATCCAGGTCGTCCTTGCCGTCTCCACCCAGGCCGCTGCGGCCGATTTCCAGGGAACGAAGTCCTTTTTGGAGCGCTTCCTTGAAGGTCCGGCCGATGGCCATGGCCTCGCCCACCGATTTCATCTGGGTCCCAAGTACCGGACTGGTGTCGGGGAACTTTTCGAACGCCCAGCGCGGAATCTTCACGACGACGTAATCCAGAACAGGCTCGAACGATGAGGGTGTGGACTTCGTGATGTCGTTGGGGATCTCGTCCAGGGTGTAACCTACAGCCAGCTTGGCGGCGATTTTCGCAATGGGAAAGCCGGTCGCCTTGGAGGCCAGAGCCGATGAACGGCTGACCCGGGGATTCATTTCAATCACAGCCAGCTGCCCGTCGGCAGGGTTCAGGCCGAACTGGATGTTCGATCCTCCGGTTTCGACGCCGATCTCCCGGATGACCCGGATAGCCGCGTCGCGCATCTCCTGGTATTCCTTGTCGGTCAGGGTCTGAACCGGAGCCACGGTTATGGAATCTCCCGTGTGCACTCCCATGGCGTCGAAGTTTTCAATGGAGCAGATCACGACAACGTTGTCGTTGAGATCTCGCATCAACTCCAGCTCGTACTCCTTCCAGCCCAGGATCGACTCCTCGACCAGGACCTCGGTCACCGGACTGGCGTCCAGCCCTCCGGAGACGATCTGCTCGAATTCCTCAACGTTGTAGGCGGTGCCGCCTCCCAGGCCGCCCAGGGTGAAGGACGGCCGGATGATGATCGGGAATCCGATGGTCCCGGCCAGTTCCCGGGCCTCCTCCAGGCTGCGTGCCGTGCCGCTTCGGGGAGTGTTGAGGCCGGCCCTCTCCATCGCCTGCTTGAATTGCAGGCGGTCCTCGGCCATGTGGATCGATTCGATCTTGGCGCCGATCAGCTCGACGCCGTGCTTGTCCAGAACTCCCCGCTCCGAAAGGGCCACCGCCAGGTTCAGGGCGGTCTGCCCTCCAACAGTCGGCAGCAGGGCATCCGGCTGTTCAATTTCGATCACACGTTCAAGAACCTCGGGCGTCAACGGCTCAACGTAGGTCTTCGTGGCGACCGAGGGATCGGTCATGATCGTCGCCGGGTTGGAATTCACCAACACGACCCTGAACCCCTCTTCTATCAACGCCTTGCAGGCCTGGGTTCCGGAGTAATCGAATTCGCAGGCCTGACCGATAATGATCGGGCCGGATCCGATGACAAGGATCGTTTTTAAATCTGTTCTTTTGGGCACGCTGCTGTCCCCGGCCGCCCTCCCGGAGGGCGGATATAAAAAAGGAGGGAGCCGCCGGCTCCCTCCCTGGATACGTCGTCATTCAACGCGTAGCGGCGATGCCGGGCAAGCCGCTCATTCCTTGCCGGCGTCTCCGGCTTTCTTTTTCTTCGACCCGGCCGCTTTCTTGTCTTTGGCCGGTGCCGGCTCGGGGGCTCCCCCGATTTCGGCGTCCACCAGTTCGATGATCGCCATTTCGGCGTTGTCGCCCCTGCGCGGCCCGAGTTTGATGATCCGGGTGTATCCGCCGGGACGCTGGGAGTAACGGGCAGAGAGGGTGTCGAACAGTTTCGACACCACAGCCTTGTCGTGCACGTCACGAAGAACCAGGCGCCTTGCGTGCAATGATTCCTTTTTCGACAGGGTGATCAGCTTCTCGGCGAAGGATCTCAGCTCCTTCGCTTTCTGCAGCGTGGTCTGGATCCGCTCCTTGTCGAACAGGGAGGTGGACATATTCCGCATCAGGGCCAGTCTGTGCTCGCTGGTGCGCCCCAGCCGCCGCCCTGCAATTCTGTGTCTCATAGTCTTGCTTCTCCGTCGCCGACGATGTGGCTCAGCGGACTTTGATCTTCTTCGGGTCGATGGTCATGCCGAGACCGAGGCCCATTTCGGCAAGAATCTCCTTGATCTCGTTCAGGGATTTTCTTCCGAAGTTCTTTGTTTTCAGCATTTCCGGCTCGGTACGAATCACCAGATCACCGATGGTGCGGATGTCGGCGTTCTTGAGGCAGTTGTAGGATCGTACCGACAACTCCAACTCGTCTACCGACCGTCCGAGCTGTTCGTAAAGACGCTCGTCTTCCGAAGTCGGGAAATCGAGCTCTTCTTCCGGAGCTTCCTCGAAATTGATGAAGATCGCCATGTGATCCTTCAGCAGCTTCGAGGCCAGGGCCACGGCATCCTGCGGGGCCACGGCGCCGTTGGTCCAGACTTCCAGGGTGAGCTTGTCGTAATCGGTGGTCTGGCCCAGGCGGGCGTCTTCAACGGTGAAGTTGACCTTCCGGACCGGCGAGTGCACCGAGTCCAGCGGGATGAATCCGATGCCGAGATCTTCGTCGAAGTTGCGATCGGCCGGGATATAGCCCCGGCCTTTCTTGAGCCGCATCTCCATGACAAGCTTGCCCTCTTCGGACAGGGTCGCCACCGGCACGCTCGGATCCAGGATCTCCACATTGGCATTCGTTTCAATGTCCCCGGCGGTAATCGTGCCCGGGCCCTCTGCGTTGAGCGTGAGGGTTTCAGGGTAATCGGTGTGCACCCGGAACGGGATCTGTTTCAGGTTCAGGATGATATCGGTGGTGTCCTCGACACATCCCGGCACAGGCGAGAACTCATGGAGCACGCCTTCGATCTTCACCGCGGTGATCGCAGCTCCCTCGGTGGAGGAGAGCAGAATCCGCCGCAGGGCGTTGCCGATGGTCGTTCCGTACCCACGCTCAAAAGGCTGGGCCCAGAACTTTCCGTATTTTTCGGTCAGGGTCTTGGAATCGACCTCAAGCCGCTTGGGCTTCTGAAATCCGGTCCAAAGCATTCCAATCCTCCGGCGGGTTTTCAACCCGTTTACTTGGAGTAAAGCTCCACGATCAACTGTTCCTGGATCGGCATCGTGATGTCATCCCTTGACGGAAGACCCTTGACGGTGCCCTTGAATTTCTCTGCATCCAGCTCCAGCCAGTTCGGGAGCGTTCCCCGACCGGAAGCGGTATCGATGCAGGCCTGGATCTCTTCGTTCTTGTGGATCGATTCCACCAGGCCGACCACGTCCCCCGCCTTGACCAGGCAGGAGGGCACGTCAACCTTACGTCCGTTGATCTCAACGTTTCCGTGGGCGACCAGCTGCCTCGCCATGTTCCGCGAAGCGGCGAAGCCGAGCTGGTACACCACCGAGTCCAGCCGCCGTTCCAGGAACTGCAACAGGTGCTCGCCGGTGATGCCCTTGCGGCCGGCTGCTTTCTTGAAATATGTCCGGAATTGTTTCTCCAGGACACCGTATATGCGTTTGACCTTCTGCTTCTCACGAAGCTGAAGACCGTAGCTCTGGACCTTGCGTCCCCTGCGGCGGCCGTGCTGGCCGGGGGCGTATCCCCGACGCTCGAAAGCGCACTTTTCCTTAAAGCAACGGTCGCCCTTGAGGAACAGCTTCAGCCCCTCTCGACGGCAAAGCCTGCAAACTGGACCGGTATGTCTTGCCACTTCTCTAATCTCCCCGGGTCAGACCCGACGCCGCTTCGGCGGACGACAACCATTGTGAGGAATCGGGGTCACGTCCTTGATGGAACGGACTTCGAGGCCGGCGGCCTGCAGAGCCCGGATTGAGGACTCACGACCGGAGCCGGGACCCTTGACCCGAACATCCACCGTGCGCATGCCATTGTCCTTGGCGGTCTGACCGGCGATCTGCGCCGCGCTCTGCGCCGCGAACGGGGTGCCCTTGCGGGAGCCCTTGAAACCCTGACCGCCGGATGAGGACCAGGAGACCACGTTACCCGTGGGATCACTGATGGTGATGATGGTGTTGTTGAAGGTCGCACGGATATGGACGATGCCGTGAGGCACGTTCTTCTTCTCGCGCCGCCCGCCCTTTTTTCCGCCTCGAATCGCTTTAGCCATTATATATTTCCTTACCTATCCGTCACTTCTTCTTGCCGGCGATAGCCCGCCGAGGCCCACGGCGTGTCCGTGCGTTGGTATGGGTCCTCTGGCCGTGACAAGGCAAGTTCCTGCGATGCCGCATGCCGCGATAGCTCCCGATTTCGATCAGGCGCTTGATGTCCATACTCACGGACTTGCGAAGATCGCCTTCGATGCGGTCGTCGGCGTTGATCACCGCGGTGATTTTTCGCACCTCGTCTTCCGAGAGGTCCTTGACCTTGATGTTGCCGTCCACCTTGGCTGTTTCCAGGATCGCCACCGCCTTGGAGCGGCCGATTCCGAACATGTAGGTCAACCCGATGTCCACCCGTTTGCTGGGGGGAAGATCGACGCCTTGAATACGTGCCACGAGACTATCCTCCTGCCGGGCCTATCTGGCCTAGCCTTGACGCTGCTTGTGCTTCGGGTTCTCACAAATCACCCGGACCACGCCCTTACGCTTCACGATCTTGCATTTGTCGCACATGCGCTTAACTGATGCTCGAACCTTCATTGAACTCTTCCTCCGAACGGTGTAACCAGCGGTTACTTGTACCGGTATACGATCCGGCCCCGGGTGAGGTCGTACGGTGACAACTCCACCAGGACACGGTCCCCCGGCAGTATGCGGATGAAATTCTTCCGCATCTTCCCGGAGATGTGCGCCAGGACCTTGTGCTCGTTCTCCAGCTCCACCCGGAACATGGCATTGGGGAGCAGTTCGACCACCGTCGCTTCTACCTGTATTGCTTCTTCCTTCGACATAAGTTGCGGCTCATCGGATAGAGCCGGTCACTCCTTTCCGGGGGTCGGCTCGCCGAGCACCCGGTAACCTGTTTCGGTGACCGCCACCGAAACTTCGAAATGAGCCGATAGGCTGCCGTCCCGTGTCCGGGCGGTCCAGCCGTCGTCGGCACTGATCATGACATCCGCTCCGCCCGCGTTCACCATCGGCTCGATGGCGAGCACCATTCCAGGCGCAAGGCGCGTACCCCGCCCCGGTTTCCCGAAGTTCGGCACCTGTGGTTCTTCATGCAACTCCGACCCGATGCCGTGGCCCACGAACTCCCTAACCACCGAGAAGCCGTTAGCCTCCACATGGCTCTGGACCGCATGCCCGATGTCGGAGACCCTGCCGTCGGGCCGAACCTGGGCAATGCCGAGATTCAGCGCCTGGCGGGTGACCGCCATCAGACGATCGGCCTCTTCGCTGACGGTACCCACGGGGAAGGTCTCCGCCGAATCGCCGTAGTAGCCCTTGTATCGAACCCCCAGGTCTACCGAAATGATATCGCCTTCTTCCAGGCGGACATTCTCCGAAGGAACGCCGTGAACCACCTCTCCGTTCAGTGACGAACAGATCGTTCCAGGGAAATCCCGACCGTCGTTGCGGTGCGGGTATCCCTTGAATGCCGGCACCCCGCCTTCCGACAGGATCCGCTCCTCGGCGAAGCGGTCCATCTCGAGAGTCGTGACTCCCGGACGCACAATGCCGCGAAGATCCCGGAGGATCGTACGGATTATCCTGTTCGCCTCATCCATGACATCAATCTCGGCAGGCGATTTGAGAACGGTCGGGCTCACTACGCTCGGATCTCCTTCAAACTGTCTTCAAGCCTGGCGGTGATCTCATCCGGATCACCCAGACCGTCGACCTCCACCAGCTGTCCCCGCTCCCGGTAGGCTTCCGCCACCGGACGGGTCTGTTCCTCGTAAACTGCAAGGCGGTCACGGATGACCGCTTCCGTATCATCAGGTCGCTGCACCAGGGCAGAACCGCAATCGTCACAAACACCAGGCGCCTCAGGAGCCTTGCTGTCCAGGTGGAACACGGCGTTACAGCCTGGACACACCCGGCGGCCGGTCAGCCGGCGCACGATCTCTCCCTCCGGCGCGGCCAGGATGAACGCGCCATCCAGTCCGGCTCCCAGATTTTCCAGCACCCGATCCAGGAGATGAACCTGTTCCAGGGTTCGCGGGAAGCCGTCCAGGATAAACCCGCTGCCCGCATCGTTCTGGGCCAGGCGGTCCAGGATCAGGCCTCCCATGAGATCGTCCGGAACCAGCTTGCCTGCTTCCAGGAAGGAACGTACTTTCCCACCCAGATCGGTACCGCCTTTCACCGCCTCCCGGAGGATGTCTCCGGTGGAGATGTGCGGCGCGCCCAGGGTACCGACGAGACGGACCGCCTGGGTCCCCTTGCCTACACCTGGAGGCCCCATGAGAACAATCCTCACAGCACCAAACCCCGGATTATAGCAGAGATGGCCGACATTGACGCTACCCTCTCCGCCCGCGGAGGCGGGTGCCCTTCAGGAACCCGTCGTAATGCCGCATGATCAGCTGGGACTCGATCTGCTGCACCGTGTCCATGGCGACGCCCACCACGATCAGGAGTGAGGTGCCGCCGAAGAAAAACTTGATTCCCAGGCCCTGGGTGATCCAGGTCGGGAAGAAACCTTCCAATGACGGTCCGATGAACGGCAGGGTCTGGACCCTGAGCCCGTTGATCAGGATCATGGGAAGGAGACTGATGGCGGCCAGATACAGAGCGCCGCCGAATGTCAGCCGGGTCAGGATGCGGTCGATGTACTCGGCGGTACGTTTGCCTGGCCGGATGCCGGGGATGAACCCGCCGTACTTCTTCATGTTGTCCGCCTGGTCCACCGGATTGAAAATGATGGACACATAGAAGAAACAGAAGAATATGATCATCGCCGCGTAGGCCACATTATAGAACATGGCCGAATAGTCCAGTTGGCGCAGGATGGCCTGCAGCCAGCCCCATTCCTTGAGCTTGTCGATGCCTCCCAAGGTCTGGGGAATCGCCAGCATGGACGAAGCGAAGATCACCGGGATCACGCCTGCGGTGTTGACCCGCAGGGGAAGGAAGGTAGCCGCGCCGCCGTAGACCCTGCGGCCCACCACCCGACGGGCGTACTGAATCGGGATCTTGCGCTGAGCCCGTTCTACGAAAACGATGGCTGCGACGACGCCCACCATGAGGATCAGGAGCAGCAGGACCGTGAACGCGGACAGGGCGCCGGTTTTCAAGTCCTGGATCGTGTTGACGATTGCCCCTGGCAGCCCTACCACGATGCCGGCGTAAATGATCAGGGAGATACCGTTTCCGATGCCTCTTTCGGATATCTGTTCACCGAGCCACATAATGAAAGCGGTGCCGGTGGTCAGGGTGAGCATGGTCATCAACCGGAAACCCCAGCCGGGACTCGTGACGACACCGCTTCCGGCGCCGGTTTCCAGCCAGATGGAGATACCGAAGGATTGAACCAGCGAAAGAGCCACCGTGCCGTACCGTGTGTACTGGGTGATCTTCTTGCGGCCGGCTTCGCCTTCCTTGCTGAGTTTCTCCAGGTACGGCCAGATCACCGTCAGGAGCTGCAGGATAATCGACGCCGTGATGTACGGCATGATCCCCAGGGCGAAGATAGTCAGTTTCGAGAAGTTGCCCCCCGAAAACATATCCACGAACCCCAGGATCGAACCCTGATTACGCTGGAACAGCTCCATGAGCGCCTGGCTGTCGATGCCTGGAGTTGGGATATGACCGCCGATGCGGTACACGCCCAAAAGACCAAAGGTATAGAACACCCGCCTGCGGAGGTCTGGTATGCTCAGAATGTTACGAAAAGCCTGCATCATGGCTGAAAAGATCTCCCTGTCCCTTTAGGACAGCACCTCGGCCTTACCCCCGGCAGCTTCGATTTTCTGGACCGCCGCCTTGGTGAACTTGTGGGCCTTGACCGTCAGGGCGATTTTGATCTCGCCGTTGCCCAGGATCTTGACTCCCAACTTCCCTTTCCTGAGCAAACCGGAGGCCTGCAGGCTCTCGGGTGTAAGCTCGGACCCGGCCTCAAAACGATTCAACCGGTCCACGTTGAGGGTGCGGTACTCGGTCCGGAAAATATTGGTGAAACCCCGTTTCGGAAGACGGCGGTGCAGCGGCATCTGGCCACCTTCGAATCCGCGCTTGGCCGAATAGCCTGACCGGGACTTCTGTCCTTTTTCGCCACGGCCCGCGGTTTTACCGCTTCCGGATCCGGGACCTCGCCCGATCCGCTTGCGTTTTCTGCGGGAGCCGGCCGCCGGCTTGAGTTCATGTAGGTTCATCGGATCTGTTCCTTTCAGCCGTTCCGGCTGGCTCAGGCCTTAGCGGCGGTGACGTCTTCTTCAACCGCCACGAGGTGGACCACCTTGAAGATCATGCCTCGCGTCATCGGGTTGTCCGGAACGACCACTTCGCGGCCGATTTTGGACAGACCCAACGCTGCCAGAGTCGCCTTCTGTTTCTTGTTGAAACCGATGCCGGACCGGATCTGCCGGACCCGCAGGAGTTTCTCCTTTTTCTTGGCAGCACTCATCTCGCAGCCTCCGCCCTCAACTCATCCAAATCCTTGTCACGCGTCTTGGCAACCTGTTCGATGCTCTTCAGACGGCGCAGGCCGTCCATGGTCGCGCGCAGAACGTTGTGCGGGTTCTTGCTTCCCAGGGATTTGGTCAGGATGTCCTGGACACCGACCGATTCAAGAACCGGCCGCACTGCACCACCGGCAATCACCCCGGTACCGGGAGACGCCGGCTTCAGGAGAACCCGGCCGGCGCCATAGCGACCCATGATTTCGTGAGGGATGCTGCCTCCCTTGAGCTGGACCTTGAACACGTTGCGTTTGGCCTGATCGACGCCCTTGGCGATGGCGGAAGGAACCTCCCGCGCCTTGCCTGAAGCGAAACCGACCCAGCCGTTGCCGTCACCGACCACAACCAGGGCGGAGAACGAGAAGTTTTTCCCGCCCTTCACGACCTTGGTGACACGGTTAATGAAGACCACCTGGTCCTTGAGCTCGCCCATATCGTTTCTATTGTCCGCCACTCTTTCCTCCAGGGTATCTTCGGATCAGAACTTCAAACCGGCCTTGCGGGCCGCATCGGCCAGGGCCTTGACCCTGCCGTGATACAGACAACCGCCACGATCGAAAACGATCGTTTCGATACCGGCAGACTTCAGCTTCTCTGCGATTGTGGCGCCGACCTTCTCGGCCGCCGCGATATTTCCGCCCTTGCCGTTCTTCATGGAGACATCCGGCATCAGGGTCGAGGAACTGGCCAGTGTTGTACCGGCGTTATCGTCCACGACCTGGGCATAGATATGTTTCCCGCTGCGAAACACGGCCAACCTCGGCCGATCCTGTGTTCCCAGCACTTTCTTGCGAATGCGATGGCGAATCCGCCTGCGTATCGCGCTTCGATCTACTCTGGTAATCATTGTTTCCTACCTCCCGCTACTTCACGCCGCTTTTGCCGGCCTTCTTGCGGAGCTGCTCACCGGTGTAACGGATGCCCTTCTGTTTGTAGACATCCGGTTTCCTGAGGGCACGGATATCGGCGCTGACCTGGCCCACCTGCTGGCGGTCATAACCGGAAACGGTGACTTTGTTGCCCTCGACCTTGATATCGATTCCATCCGGAATCGGGAAGTCGATAGGATGGGTATAACCCAGGGAGAAGTTCACAGCCTTGCCCTTTACCTGGGCGCGGTAGCCGACGCCGTGGATCTCGAGCTGCTTGCTGAAACCCTTGGTTACGCCCTCGACCGCGTTTGCCAGCAGGGAGCGCATCAGTCCGTGCAGGGCGCGCTGTTCCTTGCTGTCGTTCCTGCGGGTCACGGTCAGGTTGGCGTCGTCGCGTTCCACAGCGATCCCTCTGGGGAGCGCGTGGGACAGGCTTCCCTTGGGGCCCTTGATGCCGACCAGATCGCCCTTGATGTCGATCTTGACGTCCGAGGTCAAGGGTATGGGTACTTTACCGATTCGGGACATTGGTTGAATCTCCGGTTGCAGTCTGGATTACCAGATATTGCAAAGAACTTCTCCGCCTACGCCGAGTTTGCGGCAGGCGGTTCCGCTCCTGATGCCTCTCGAGGTGGAAATGATGCTGATACCCAGGCCCTCGAGAACCTTCGGTATTTCATCCTTACCGCAGTACACCCGGCGGCCCGGGGAGCTTACCCGCTGCAGTCCGGTGATGGCGGCTTCACCGCCGCGGCCGTACTTCAACTCGATGCTCAGAGTGCCCTGAACGGCATGCTCAGCTATGTCGAAGTCCTTGATGTAACCTTCTTCTCTCAGAATTTTGGCGATCTCGACTTTCATTTTCGAAATCGGCACATCAACGCTGCGGTGCTTGGCACCGTGTGCGTTCCGGATTCTGGTAAGAAGATCCGCTATTGGATCAGTCATGCTCATCTTGCTCGCCTCCCGTTCACGCTGTGCATCCCGGCTACCAACTCGACTTGGTGACGCCGGGGAGCATCCCTTCAAGTGCAAGGGACCTGAAACATATTCTGCACAGTCGGAACTTGCGCAAAAAACCTCTGGGCCGTCCGCAGCGCTGACACCGATTCACCTGCCTGACGGCAAATTTCGGCTTGCGACGGTTCTTGGCAAGCCATGCCTTGGTCGCCATCGTTCTCTATCCTCCTAGTTCTTACGGAACGGCATACCAAGATGCGCCAGAAGAGCCCGCGACTCTTCATCGGTCGCGGCCGTGGTCACGATGCTCACGTTCATGCCCTTGACCTTCTGCACCTTGGAGTAATTGATTTCAGGAAATACCAACTGGTCCTTGAGTCCGAGGGTGTAATTACCGCGGCCGTCGAACCCCTTGGTCGGAACGCCGCGGAAGTCACGAACCCGGGGCAAGGCCAGATTCATCAGCCGGTTCATAAACTCGTACATCATTTTGCCGCGGAGCGTCACACGACAGCCGATCGGCATACCGGCACGCAGCTTGAAGTTGGCGATGGATTTCGTCGCCCGGGTAATCGACGGTTTCTGGCCGGCGATAGTGCCCATTTCCTCAACAGCCTGATCGAGAATCTTGGCATCGCCGATCGCTTCACCTACACCCATGTTCATCACGACCTTGGAGAGTTTCGGGATCGCCATGACGTTCTGGTAGCCGAACTCCTTCCTGAGAGCCGGCATTACCTCGTCTTTGTATTTATCCGCCAGAATCGACATCGTTTCCTCCGCTTTACCGCGGCGCCCAGCGCCACGGGTCCCGCGATAATCAAAAATTACTTATCAAGCACCGCGCCGCTGCGCTGTGCGATCCGCACCCGGCTGCCGTCTTCCAGAACCTTGCTTCCGACCCTGGTCGGCTTGTCGGTGTCGGGATCCACCAGCATGACGTTGGACACATGGATCTCGGCTTCACGCTCCACGATCCCGCCCTGAACGTTTTTCTGCGGGTTGGCGCGGGTGTGGCGCTTGATCAGATTCACACCTTCGACCAGGACCATGGAATTCGGTCGCGAGACCCGCAACACACGCCCGCGTGTGCCCCGGTCCTTTCCGGAAATGACCTCAACCTGGTCGTCTTTCCTGATCTTCATCTTTGGCATCCTGATATCTCCCTCGACCGCTCTAGAGAACTTCCGGAGCGAGCGATACGATTTTCATGAACTTGCGGTCCCGCAACTCCCGGGCCACCGGACCGAACACCCGGGTGCCTACCGGCTCACGGTTATCGGTGATGATGACCGCCGAGTTCTGGTCGAAGCGAATGTAGCTTCCGTCTTTACGACGCTGGGCCGCCACCGTGCGAACGATCACAGCCTTGACGACCTGGCCCTTTTTGATGTTTCCATCCGGCGAGGCTTCCTTGACGCTGGCGGTGATGACATCACCAACCTCGGCATATTTACCCTGAGATCCGCCCAGCAGGGTGATGCAGCAGATCTTCTTCGCGCCCGAATTATCGGCAACACCGAGCATGGTCTGCATCTGTATCATTTCAAAGTCTCCTGATAACTCGCCGGGTTCAGGCGTTGGTTTCGCCGGCGGCAGCCGCCTGGCCGACGGCTCGACGCACGACACGTTTCACCCGCCATCGCTTTCTGGAGGACAGGGGGCGGGACTCGGCGATTTCAACCGTGTCGCCGATCCTGCAGGTGTTCGTCTCATCATGCGCCATGAACTTCGCGGTGCGCTTGATGTAACGCTTGTACATCTTGTGCATGACGATGCGGTCCACCTGGACCACGATCGACTTGTCCATTTTGTCGGACGTGACCACGCCGGTCTTGGTAACTTTTCGCTTTTCAACGTTCTCGGACATCTGGTTCTCCGTTATAGGACCGGCCCCGTCAGGACCGGGCCAGTTCCCTTTCCTTCCGGATCGTCATCACTCGGGCCAGTTCCTTGCGCGTCTGCCGCACCTTTCGGAAGTTGGACAACTGTCCCGTACCCTGCTGGACCCGCAGCTTCCAGACCTCCATACGGAGGTTCCGTTCTTCTTTGTCCAGCTCCTCGACACTCATTTCACGAAGCTTGGAAATATCAGCAGCCATTACATATTCTCCCTGCCGACCCTATAACTCACGGGTGACGAATCTCGTCTTGATCGGCAGCTTGTGCGCTGCGAGCCGCATCGCTTCACGGGCGATGTCCACCTCAACGCCTTCCATCTCGAAAAGTATCCGGCCCGGCTTGATCACGGCGACCCACGCTTCCGGAGCGCCTTTACCTTTGCCCATCCGGACCTCGGTCGGTTTCTTGGTGATCGGTTTGTCGGGGAAGACCCGGATCCAAACCTTGCCGCCACGCTTGATATGTCGCGTCATGGCGATACGACTGGCCTCGATCTGCCGTGCCGTCAACCAACAGTCCTGCATCGCCTTCAGGCCATAATCTCCGAAATTCAACGTGCAACCGCCGAAGGCCTTGCCCCGACGGCGTCCCCGCTGCTGTTTTCTGAACTTGACTTTACTCGGCATCAACATGGCGAATGCCCTTTCCCGTTATCTCGTAGTTCGGTTCTAGCCCCGGAGTTCCCTGTGAACCCGGGACGTGCGTGCATCGGAGGTGTAGACCCAGACCTTGATCCCGATGACGCCGTATGTTGTGGCGGCTTCCGTTCGGCCGTAATCCACATCCGCCCGCAGCGTGTGCAGCGGGAGGCGACCTTCCAGATACCACTCCGATCTTGCAATTTCATGTCCGCCCAGACGGCCGGAAACCCGGATCCGGATACCCTTGGCGCCGAAGCGCTGGGCCGACTCGATCGCCTTGCGCATGGCCCGGCGGAACGCAATCCGCTTTTCCAGCTGCTGCGCGATGTTTTCCGCGATCAGCTGGGCATCCACTTCCGGCTTGTCGATTTCGATGATGTTGATGAAAACATCCCGGTCCGTCCGTTTTTTGATCTGCTCTTTGAGGCGATCCACTTCGGCGCCCTTGCGGCCGATGATGATTCCCGGCCGGGCAGTGTGGATGTTGACCTTGAGCTTGTTGGCGGCCCGCTCAATCTCGATTTCCGAAACGCCGGCGTGACCGAGACGCTTCTTGAGGTCGGCGCGGAGCTTGAGGTCCTCGTGGAGCAGCTCTGCATACTTTTTCTCGGCGTACCAGCGGGAACGCCAGGTTTTGTTGAACCCGAGCCTGAACCCGAAAGGATGTACCTTCTGACCCACGATTACCTCCGGTCCGTTGCTGTGTCGTCCCCGGCTCCGCTGTTCGGAACGTCGAGAGCGATGGTGACATGACAGGATCTTTTCTTGATCTGAAACACCCGGCCCATGGCCCGATGCCTAATGCGCTTCATCGGGGGCCCTTCGTCCACCAGGGCCCGGGACACGAACAGGTCGTCCACGTCCAGCTTCGGATCCTTCTGCTGGGCATTGGCAACCGCCGACTTCATCAATTTTTCGATGTCCTTGGCGACGCCCTTTGGCGAATAGTGCAGGATCGCCAGGGCATCTTCGACCTTGCGACCTCGCACCTGGTCGATGACCAGACGGGTCTTCTGGGCCGACGACCGCAGGTACCTGAGTTTGGCTGTTGAAATCACCGCGTCCTCCCCTTCTACCTGCCACCCGACTTGTCACCCTTCGAGGTGTGGCCTCGAAAAGTGCGGGTCGGAGAGAACTCGCCCAGTTTGTGTCCGACCATGTTTTCGGTCAGGTACACCGGGATGAATTTCTTGCCGTTGTGCACCGCGATGGTGTGTCCGACCATATCGGGAATGACGGTGGACCTGCGGGACCAGGTCTTGATCACCTTTTTGTCGTTCTTGTTGTTCTGATCCTCAACCTTCTTCAGAAGGTGGGAGTCAATGAACGGCCCTTTTGAGATTGAACGCGACATAGCCTCACCTGGCCCCTATTTCTTGCGCCGACGGACAATGAACTTATCCGTGCGCTGGTTGTTTCTGGTCTTCTTACCCTTGGTCGGAACACCCCAGGGGGTCACCGGGTGGCGACCGCCGGAAGTCCGGCCTTCACCACCGCCATGGGGGTGATCCACCGGGTTCATGACCACGCCGCGAACCGTCGGGCGCCAGCCTTTCCACCGGTTCCGCCCGGCCTTGCCGATATTCTCGTTCGAATGCTCCAGGTTGCCGACCTGCCCGATGGTCGCGTAGCACTCGCGATGTATTTTTCGCATCTCTCCGGACGGCATCCGGAGGGTGACGTACTCACCTTCCTTGGCCATAAGCTGGGCCGAGGCTCCTGCGGCGCGGCAAAGCTGACCACCCTTGAACTGACGCATCTCGATGTTGTGGATCGTCGTACCCAGGGGGATCGCCTGCAGCGGCAGAGCGTTCCCGGGAATGATATCCGCTTCCGGCGAGGCCAGAATGCGGTCTCCGATCTTCACGTTGTTCGGCGAAAGTATGTAGCGCCGTTCGCCGTCCAGGTAACAGACCAGCGCAATATTCGCGGAGCGGTTCGGATCGTACTCGATGGTTTCGACCTTCCCCGGTATGCCGATCTTGTTGCGCTTGAAGTCGATCATGCGATAGCGCCGCTTGTGGCCGCCACCACGGTGCCGGATGGAGATCCGACCCTTGTTGTTCCGCCCGCCGTTTTTGCTGAGCTTCTCAACCAGGGGCTTGTGCGGCTTGCCGCTGGACGTTTCGACCCGCACGGTGGAGCTCATAAAGCGCCGCCCGGGACTCGTTGGTTTGTATTTCTTGATCGCCATGTCTTAAGTCCCGCCCCTACGAGGCTTCGAAGAAATCGATTTCCTTGGAATCCGCGGTCAACCTGACCCAGGCCTTCTTCCAGTCAGGCCTCCTTCCAAGGAATCGGCCCATACTTTTGGTCTTCCCCCGCACCCTGGAGGTGCGGACGTCGGCCACCTTGACGCCGAACAGTTTTTCAACCGCCCGGGCGATTTCAATCTTGTTGGCACGGATGTCGGTGCGGAAGCAGTACACTCCGGTCTGATCCCGCTTGATGGTCGACTTTTCCGTGATCAGCGGCTGCCTCACGATCTCTTCTACGTTCCTCATGACGCCAGCACCTCGCTCAACTTTTTGATGGCTTCTTCCGAGGCGACCAGGACCTCGCAGTCCAGAAGGTCGATGATGCTCACGCCCAGAGCGCGATGAACCTTGAGGCGCGGGTTGTTCCCGGCCGCCCGCTCCAGGTTCTGCACGCCGTCGCCGTTGACGCCCTCGTGAACCAGGGCCACCTTCCCCGATATACCCAGGCCGTTGCCCACGGCGCTCTCGAGCTCCGCGGTCTTGTACGAATCAAAGTCCATCGAGTCGACGCAGACCAGTTTGCCGTCGCGCAGTTTCTGGGCCAGGGCCGATTTCAAGGCGTTGAGCCGCATTTTCCGGGGGAACTTCCAGGAGTAATCCCGGGGATGCGGTCCGTGCACCGTTCCGCCGTGGCGCCACAGCGGCGAACGGTTGTCCCCCGCCCGGGCGCGCCCGGTTCCCTTCTGCCGCCAGGGCTTCCTGCCGCCGCCGGAAACGTTTTTCCGGTTCTTGGTGGAATGGGTGCCGGCACGTCCAGCAGCCCGGTAGGCGCAGACGGCCTCGTAGATGAGGTGTTCCTTGAGCGGATAATCGAACACCGCCTCATCCAAAGGCAGTGACCCTACCTTTTTGTTTTTCCAGTTTCTGATTTCTATTTCGGCCATCGGTTGCTTCCTCTCATCTCCAGGTGAAACACCCGAATCACTTGGACTTCCGGATCATGATGGTCGAGCCGGGGGCTCCCGGGACGCCTCCCTTGACCAGCATGAGGTTTTTTTCGTTGTCGATCCGGACGACCTTGAGATTCTTGACGGTGATTCTCTTGTTCCCCATCTGGCCGGGCATCTTGACACCCCTGAAGACCTTGGCCGGCCATGCGGACTGGCCGATGGAGCCCGGTGCGCGATGGTGCATGGAACCGTGGCTGGCCTTGCCGCCACCAAAACCCCAACGCTTTATGACACCCTGAAACCCTTTGCCCTTGGAAGTTCCGATGATGTCGACCTTGGGGACGTCCTGGAACATCTCCACCAGCAGCGCGTCTCCCGGCTTGGGGTCATCGCCCTCTTCCAGGGCGAATTCCCTGAGGATCCTGGTAGGGGGCACGGACGCCTTTTCATGGTGGCCACGCATCGGTTTGTTGGCCCGCTTGCCGGCCTTGGGGTCAACAAGACCGACCTGAACGGCTTCATAGCCGTCCTTGTCCATGGACTTGCGTTGCACGACAACACACGGGCCCATCTCAAGGACGGTAACGGGCGTTACCCGGCCGTCCTCGTCGAACAGCTGGGTCATGCCGACCTTTTTACCGATCATTCCTTCAATCATTGTCTTTCCTCCGGAACACAGCGTCGGACTCCGTTGACCGGGCCGAACCACTGGCGGTTCCGCAATCAATCAGGGCCGGTCAGGCGCTGGCCGCTCCGAACGCCTTGATCTCGACATCAACACCTGCGGGCAGGTCCAGTTTCATCAGGGCGTCCACCGTCTCCGGCGTCGGCTGGAGGATATCCAGGAGACGCTTGTGGGTCCTGATCTCGAACTGCTCGCGGGACTTCTTGTCCACATGGGGCGAGCGCAGCACCGTCCACTTGTTCCGAACGGTGGGAAGCGGAATCGGTCCCGCAACCCGCGCTCCGGTTCTGCGCGCTGTATCCACGATCTCGGTGGTCGACTGGTCGAGAATCCGATGATCGTAGGCCTTGAGCCTGATGCGAATTTTCTCGTTCACCATCTGTTCCCGTGCTTCGGCGTTTGGCCCGAAGCTTCAAATCTTCGATCCGTCCCCGGCTCGCGTTCCCGATGCTGGTGCGTCGGGCGGCCGGACCGGGGGTCCGGATTAATGTTGATAAAGTGTTACTCGATGATCTCGGTCACTGTGCCGGCGCCAACGGTGCGGCCGCCTTCGCGAATTGCGAAGCGCAGGCCCTTGACCATGGCGATAGGCGTAATCAGGTTCACCACGATGGTGACGTTGTCTCCGGGCATGACCATCTCCACGCCTTCCGGAAGGTCCGCAGTGCCGGTCACGTCCGTGGTCCGGAAATAGAACTGCGGCCGGTAGCCGGTGAAGAACGGAGTGTGACGGCCACCCTCCTCTTTCGTCAGAACGTAGACCTCGCCCTTGAACTTCGTGTGCGGCGTGATCGAACCGACCTTCGCCAGCACCTGGCCGCGCTCCACGTCCTTGCGGTCCGTACCGCGCAGCAACAGCCCGACGTTGTCGCCGGCCTGACCCTGGTCCAGAAGCTTCTTGAACATCTCGACGCCGGTCACGATCTTCTTGACCGTGTCCCGGATCCCGACGATCTCGATTTCCTCGCCGACCTTCACGATGCCCTGCTCGATACGGCCGGTCACCACGGTGCCGCGACCGGAAATCGAGAAGATGTCCTCGACAGGCATCAGGAAGTCCTTGTCAATGGCGCGCTCCGGCATCGGAATGTACTCGTCCACCTGCTTCATCAGCTCAATGACCTGGGCCTTGGCATCCTCGTCGCCCTCGCCGGCCTTCAGCGCCGACACCTGCACGATCGGAATGTCGTCGCCGGGGAAGTCGTACGAACTGAGCAGCTCGCGAAGCTCCAGCTCCACCAGCTCGATCAGCTCCGGATCGTCCACCATGTCCACCTTGTTCAGGGCGACCACGATGGCCGGCACGCCGACCTGCCGGGAAAGCAGGATGTGCTCCCGGGTCTGGGGCATCGGGCCGTCCGCAGCCGACACCACCAGGATCGCACCGTCCATCTGGGCGGCGCCGGTGATCATGTTCTTGATGTAGTCCGCGTGACCCGGGCAGTCAACGTGGGCGTAGTGACGGTTTTCCGTCTCGTACTCCACGTGGGCGGTCGCGATGGTAATACCTCGCTCGCGCTCCTCGGGGGCGTTGTCGATCGAGTCGAACGAACGAACCGAAATCTTCGGGTTGTTCGCCGCCAGCGTCATGGTGATCGCCGCGGTCAACGTGGTCTTTCCGTGATCCACGTGACCGATGGTGCCGATGTTGACATGCGGCTTCGAACGATCAAATTTCTCCTTGGCCATCGATTCAACTCCTTCAGCTAGCCGTGCGCTTTACTAGCGCCGAATCGTTCCTGTTACCCGGGCCACCACCTCTTCGGCGATCGCCTTGGGAACTTCTTTATAATGGTTAAAGTACATCGTGTAATTTCCACGTCCCTGAGTCATGGACCGCAGGTCCGTTGCATAACCAAAAAGCTCTGCCATCGGCACCAGGACCGTTACGACCTGGAGCCCCGGTCTCGCATCCATGTTCTGGACCCGACCCCGCCTCGAATTGAGGTCCCCCATGACCTCCCCGAGGTAATCGTCCGGTAGGACGACCTCCACCCTCATCACCGGTTCGAGGAGCCGCAGACCGGCCTTCTCGCAGGCACTCTTGAACGCCATGGAAGCGGCGATCTTGAAGGCCATCTCCGACGAATCAACCTCGTGGTAGGAACCATCCACGAGCCTCACCCCGATGTCACGGAGGGCGTAGCCGGCAAGGATACCACCTTCCAGCGCCTGTTCAACCCCTGCACGCACCGCCGGCACGAATTCCTTCGGAATTGATCCCCCAATGATGGCGTTTTCGAACTTCAGACTGTCTCCGGAAACTTCGTGGAACACCGTCAATTTGACGTGCCCATACTGGCCCCGGCCGCCGGTCTGGCGGACGTAACGGCACTCACCCTCCGCTTCCCCGGCCACGGTCTCGCGGTAGGCGACCTGGGGTTTCCCCACGTTGGCCGCCACCGAGTACTCCCGCAGGAGACGGTCGATGATCACCTCGAGGTGCAGCTCACCCATGCCGGCGATCAGGGTCTGCCCTGTATCCGGGTCGGTCTGAACCCGGAAAGTCGGGTCTTCCTGCATCAGTTTTGCAAGACCGAGTCCGAGTTTTTCCTGGTCCGCCTTGGTTTTCGGCTCGATGGCCAGCCGGATCACCGGCTCCGGGAAGTCCATGGATTCAAATATCACCGGCGCCTTGCGCTGGCAGATGGTGTCCCCGGTGGTGACGTTCCGGAGCCCCACGGCGGCGCAGATATCTCCGGCGAAGACCTGCTTGACCTCTTCGCGTTTGTTGGCGTGCATTTTCAGGATCCGCCCGATCCGTTCGTGGGTGTTCCTGTTGGCGTTGAGCACCGTATCGCCGGACGCCAGGGTGCCTGAATAGACCCGGATGAAGCTCAGGTGCCCGACGTACGGGTCTGCCATGAGCTTGAACACCAGGGCGGAAAATGGTCCAGAATCATCCGGTTTTCGCTCGATCTGGCGGTCCTCGTCCGGATCCTGCCCGGTCATGGCCGGTATGTCCAGAGGCGACGGCAAGTAATCGACGACGCCGTCCAGCAGAGGGCGAATCCCCTTGTTCCGGAACGCGGTGCCGCAGAGCACCGGCGTGAACCGCAACTGGCAGGTGCCTCTCCGCAGGCCCGAACGGATCTCATCCTCGGTCAGCGGGATGCCGTTGACGAACTTTTCAAGGAGAACATCGTCGACCTCGCAGGCCACCTCTGCCATGAATTCATGGGCCGCCAGGGCTTTTTCCATGAGGTCCGCGGGAATGTCCGTCTCCCGGTGGCTTGTTCCGATGGCGTCGTCGTCCCAGACCAGAGCTTTCATCCGGACCAGGTCCACCACGCCACGGAAGTTTTCGGCACTGCCGATGGGGATCTGGACCGGGACCGGTCGAGCGCCCAGACGACGCTGCATCATGTCGCAGACATGTTCGAAATCCGCCCCGGTGCGGTCCATCTTGTTAACGAAGGCGATCCGGGGAACCGAGTATTTGTCCGCCTGGCGCCAGACGGTCTCTGACTGGGGTTCGACACCACCCACGGCGCAAAATACCGCCACGGCGCCGTCCAGGACCCGGAGTGATCGCTCCACTTCGGCCGTAAAGTCAACATGGCCCGGGGTGTCGATGATGTTGATGCGGTGGTCGTCCCAGTCGCAGGTGGTGGCTGCCGACGTGATGGTAATCCCCCGCTCCTGCTCCTGGACCATCCAGTCCATGGTGGCAGTACCCTCGTGGACCTCTCCGACCTTGTAGTTAATCCCCGTATAAAAGAGGATTCGCTCCGTGGTCGTGGTCTTACCTGCATCGATGTGCGCCATGATGCCGATATTCCGGATCCTATCCAGCGGAGTATTCCGTGTCACGTCAAAGAACCACGCGCCCCTGTGCCGTCACAGGCCGCAAACATGCCGCTTTACGCGGCGCCCTTTCGGGCCTGGGAGTCGCTACAGTCTATCTACCAGCGATAATGGGCGAACGCTTTGTTCGCCTCCGCCATTCGGTGCGTATCGTCTTTCTTCTTGAAGGCGCCTCCGCGGAGGGCGGCGGCATCCAGGATCTCGTTGGCCAGCCGCTCCTTCATGGAACGTTCGGAACGGGACCGGGAGTAATTGATCAGCCAGCGAATCGCCAGCGCATTACGCCGGTTAGGCTGGACTTCAATCGGAACCTGGTAGTTGGAACCGCCTACACGGCGGGACTTCACTTCCAGCATCGGTTTGACGTTATCCACCGCCTTGCGGAAAATCTTCAGCGGATCGTCATTGGCCCGATCCTTTACCAGATCCATGGCGCTATAGAAAATAGCCTGGGCGGTGGACTTTTTGCCACCCATCATCATGTTGTTGATGAATCGAGTCACCAGCGGAGACTGGAAAACCGGGTCCGGCAGAGGATCCCTCTTGGGAATCTGAGCACGTCTGGGCATCGAATCTTCTCCCTCGGTCCTTAAGCTTTGGGCCGTTTGGCGCCGTATTTGGAACGGCTCTGTTTCCGGCCCTCGACACCAATGGCATCCAGGGTGCCCCGTACCACGTGGTAACGGACACCGGGCAGGTCTTTCACACGTCCGCCGCGAATCATCACGATGGAGTGCTCCTGAAGGTTGTGTCCGACACCGGGGATATAGGTCGTGACCTCAATCCCGTTGGTCAGGCGCACACGGGCCACCTTCCGAAGAGCCGAGTTCGGCTTTTTCGGTGTGGATGTGTACACGCGGACACAAACGCCCCGGCGCTGGGGGCAAGCATTCAGGGCGGGACTTTTGGTCCTCACCTTGATCTGTTTTCGGCCCTTTCGGACCAGTTGGCTGATGGTCGGCACGACCCGGCTCCTGGCAATACGAACCCCGCCGCGATTACGAAATACCCTCGCCGCAGGGGAAGAATTAGTTATTTCTAGGGCAAAAACCTCGTGAGTCTAGCAGACCCTCCGCAACTGGTCAAGGTCAGGAGTCTCCCTCTGCGGCGGCAGCGGCTGCCGCAGCCCGAAGCATTTCGGTGAAGCGATCGGTATCCATTTCGACCTCGGCCTCCACGACCTCTTCCTCCCGCTCGTCCGTCTCGAGGGGCGGTCCGTCTCCCGGGATCTTGATCGAGCGGTATGTCTCCATCCCGGTTCCGGCGGGAATCAGCCGGCCCATGATGACGTTTTCCTTGAGTCCTCTCAGGTAATCGACCTTGCCGGAGATGGAGGCCTCGGTCAGAACCCGCGTGGTCTCCTGGAAACTGGCCGCCGAGATGAACGACTCGGTGGACAGCGAGGCCTTGGTGATACCCAGGAGGAGCGGCCGGCCTCGGGCCGGTGCGCCGCCTGCCGCCAGGACCCGTTCGTTCTCTTCGACGAACTTGAACTTGTCCACCTGCTCATCCACGATGAATTCGGTGTCACCCGGGTCCTCGACCTTGATCCAGCGCATCATCTGCCGGACGATCGTTTCGATATGCTTGTCGTTGATGTTCACGCCCTGCAGACGGTAGACCTCCTGGATCCCGTCCAGCAGGTACTTCTGCAGTTCCCGCTCACCCAGAATCTCAAGGATCTTGTGCGGGTCTTTCGGTCCGTCGGTGAAGGCGTCGCCTGCCCGGACCAACTCGTCCTCCTGCACGTTGACGTGCAGGCCCTTGGGAATGCTGTACTCACGCTCTTCGCCGTCTTCGGTGCGAACCAGCACTTTCCGGGAGCCCTTGACGATTTCACCGTAGTGCACGGTGCCGTCCACCTCGGCCATGACCGCCGGATCCTTGGGGTGCCGCGCCTCGAACAGGTCGACCACCCGGGGGAGACCGCCGGTGATGTCCTTGGTTTTGGTGGTTGCTCTGGGGATCTTGGAAAGAACGTCGCCCTGGGCAACCTTGACCCCGTTCTGCACCATGACGGTTGCATGAACAGGCATGAGGATCTTGCGAAGCTCCTTGCCTTTCGAGTCAACCACCAGGAGATGGGGATGGCGCTTTTCATCCTGGGACTGGATGATCACCTGGTGGGAGATGCCGGTCACCTCATCCACCTCTTCCTTCATGGTGACGCCTTCCTCGATGTCCGAGTAAACCAGCTTGCCGGCCTTGTCGGTGAGGATGACGTAGTTGTACGGGTCCCACTCGGCGAGCCGGTCTCCCCTTACGACCTGCTGGCCGTCTGCAACGTCCAGAATCGCGCCGTACACGACATGGTAGCGCTCGCGCTCGCGACCCTCCCGGTCCTGGATAACCACCGAACCGGAACGGTTGATGGCCACCATCTTGCCATCCCGGTTTTTGACCACCTGGAGATTCTGGAAATGCACGGTGCCAGGGTTGCTGGCCTCGATGCTGCTCTGTTCGTCGATGCGCGCCGTTCCGCCGATGTGGAACGTTCGCATGGTGAGCTGGGTTCCCGGCTCACCGATGGACTGGGCCGCGATGACGCCGACCGCCTCGCCCATCTCCACCGCATAACCCGAAGACAGGTTCCGTCCGTAGCACCGCACGCACACGCCGCGCTTGCACTCACAGGTCAGCACCGACCGGATCTTCACGGTCTCAATACCGGCGTCCTGGACCTCACGGGCCAGATCTTCGTCAATCTGCTCGTTCCGTGGGACGATGATGTCCTTGGTCATCGGATCGCACACATCTTCCAGGGCAACGCGGCCGATGATGCGGTCGCGGAGCTCTTCGATGATCTCGCCGCCTTCCTCGATACGGGAGACTTCGATCCCCTCCAGGGTCTGGCAGTCGTCCAGGCTGATGATGACGTCCTGGGAAACATCCACCAGCCGCCGGGTAAGGTAACCGGAGTTCGCGGTTTTGAGGGCGGTGTCCGCCAGGCCCTTACGGGCGCCGTGGGTCGAGATGAAGTACTGCAGTACGTTCAGCCCTTCACGGAAGTTGGCGGTGATCGGGGTCTCGATGATCTCGCCCGAAGGCTTGGCCATCAGTCCCCGCATACCGGCCAGCTGGCGCATCTGCTGCTTGCTGCCTCGGGCGCCGGAGTCGGCCATCATCAGGATCGGGTTGAACACGTTGTCGTTCGACTCGATCTTGTTCATCTCGACGAACATCGCCTCGGAGACCTTTTCGGTCGCCTCGGACCAGATGGCGATGACCTTGTTGTACCTCTCGCGGTTGGTGATCAACCCGTCCAGGTACTGCTGCTCAACGACGATCTGCTCGTTGCGGGCCCTTTTGACCACGTTGGCTTTCTCGGGCGGAACCACCATGTCCTCGACACCGATGGAAATGCCGGCGCGGGTGGCGTACAGGAAGCCCACATCCTTGAGCTTGTCCACCATGTCCACGGTCTTGTTGACGCCGTGGCGCAGGTAGCAGTAATAAACGAATGACTGCAGGGCCGATTTCTTCAGGAGGCCGTTCAGGAACGGTAGCCCCCGGGGCATCTCTTCGTTGAACAGCACCCGGCCGACGGTGGTCTGCAGCCGGTAATCCTCGACGTCCTGCTCCGGGGCCCGGACCACGTTCTCCCGTTCCTTGCCGGCCAGGGTGGACAGGTCGATGAGCTTGCCGGTGTAACGCAGGATGATCCGGGTCAGCGTTTCGACTTCACCGCACTCGTAAGCCAGGATGACCTCTTCCGCGCTGCCGAAGACCCGGCCCTCGCCCCTGGCGCCCGTCTGCTCCTGGGTCATGTAGTAACAACCCAGGACCATATCCTGGCTCGGGTTCACGATCGGCATGCCGTTGGACGGACTGAGGATGTTCTGGGTCGACAGCATGAGGACCGCGGCCTCGATCTGGGCCTTGGCCGAGAGCGGCACATGAACCGCCATCTGGTCGCCGTCAAAATCGGCGTTGAAGGCGGTACAGACCAGCGGGTGGATCTTGATCGCCTTGCCTTCCACCAGGACCGGCTCGAAGGCCTGGATTCCCAGCCTGTGAAGTGTCGGGGCGCGGTTCAGGAGGACCGGGTGTTCCTTGATGACATCTTCAAGGTAATCCCAGACTTCCGGCCTCTCCATTTCCACCAGTTCCTTGGCGGCCTTGATGGTTGAAACCAGCCCTTCCCGCTCCAGCTTGTTGTAGATGAACGGTTTGAACAGTTCCAGCGCCATTTTCTTGGGCAGCCCGCATTGGTGCAGTTTCAGCTCCGGTCCGACTACGATGACGGAACGACCGGAGTAATCCACTCGCTTGCCCAGCAGGTTCTGCCGGAAGCGGCCCTGTTTGCCCTTGATGGCGTCGGACAACGATTTCAACGGACGGTTGTTGCTTCCCCGCAACACCCGGCCCCGACGACCGTTGTCGAACAGTGCGTCAACCGCTTCCTGAAGCATCCGCTTCTCGTTCCGGACGATTACGTCGGGAGCCTTCAGATCCAGCAGCTTCTTCAAACGGTTGTTGCGGTTGATGACCCGACGGTACAGGTCGTTGAGGTCCGATGTGGCGAAACGCCCGCCGTCCAGAGGGACCAGCGGCCGCAGTTCCGGAGGAATGACCGGAATAACGTCCAGGATCATCCACTCGGGCCGGTTGCCCGACTTCCGGAAGGCGTCTACGACCTTGAGCCGTTTGGCGAATTTCAGGCGTTTTTGCTGGGACGTTTCGGTGCGCATCTTGTCCCGCAACTCGCGCGTCATGGTTTCAACGTCGATGCGGGCCAGGATCTCCTTGATCGCTTCGGCGCCCATGGAGGCCTCGAACGCGTCAGGGTACTCGTCCATCAGTTCGCGGTACTGATCCTCACTGAGCACCTGGTGCTCGATGACGTCAGGACAATCGCCGGGATCGATAACCACGTAGGCTTCGAAATACAGGATCCGTTCCAGTTCCCTCAGCGGCATGTCAAGCAGATGTCCGATCCTGCTCGGCAACCCCTTGAAGAACCAGACGTGGCTCACCGGGCTGGCCAACTCGATATGGCCCATGCGTTCTCGACGCACCTTGCTCTGGGTGACTTCGACGCCGCACTTGTCGCAGACGACTCCGCGGTGCTTCATGCGTTTGAACTTGCCACACAGACATTCCCAGTCCGTGACCGGACCGAAGATCTTGGCACAGAACAGGCCGTCCCGTTCAGGCTTGAACGTCCGGTAATTGATGGTCTCCGGCTTGGTGACCTCTCCGTAGGACCAGGAGCGGATCTTCTCCGGACTCGCCAGACTGATCCTGATCGCACTGAAATCGTTGATCGTCTTGGCCCTGTCAAACAGGAACGATGGTCTGCTCACGACTTCACCCTCCGGATCATATGCTAGAGGGTCCCGGAGAATCCGGGTCACCGCTCAGTAGTTCAACATCGAGACACAGGGACTGCAGCTCACGCACCAGCACATTGAACGATTCCGGCAGACCGGGTTCGACCGCCGAGTCTCCCTTGACCAGGGACTCGTAGATCTTGGTCCTGCCGTAGACATCATCCGACTTGACTGTGAGCAACTCCTGGAGGATGTGGGCGGCGCCGTACGCTTCCAGGGCCCAAACCTCCATTTCCCCGAACCGCTGGCCACCGAACTGCGCCTTGCCGCCCAGCGGCTGCTGGGTGATCAGGGAGTATGGGCCGATTGAGCGGGCGTGAATTTTATCGTCCACCAGGTGGGACAGTTTCAAGAGGTAGATATAGCCGACAGTCACCAGCTGTTCGAACGGGATGCCGGTATGGCCGTCCCGCAGGCGGATCTTGCCGGAGGTCGGCAAACCGGCCAACTCCAGCTGGGACTTGATCTCGACCTCGGAAATACCATCGAAAACCGGTGTTGCGAAGTTCACACCCGATTCCATGGTACCGGCGAGATCGATGACGCCGTCATCACTGAGACCATCCAGGTACTCGTGATGCTTGACGTTCATGATCTCCTTGAGACGCCCACGGATGGCGGTGGCCGCTTCGGCCCGTTCCGCAGCCAGGGCGTTCTGGATCCACTTGCCGTGCTCATGTCCGGCCCAGCCGAGGTGGGTTTCCAGAATCTGACCGACGTTCATTCGCGAAGGCACGCCCAGAGGATTCAGCACGACCTGCACCGGGGTGCCGTCAGGCAGCCACGGCATGTCTTCCTCGGGAAGCAGCCTGGCGATGACGCCCTTGTTGCCGTGCCGGCCCGCCATCTTGTCGCCCACCGAGAGCTTGCGCTTCATGGCGACGAAGACCTTGACCATCTTGATGACGCCCGGAGCCAGTTCGTCGCCCTTCTGCATCTGGGCGATTTTGTCCTCGTGAATCTTCTTGAGGACGTCGATGCGCTTGCGGGTACGATCCTCGATGCGATGCATGTCCTTGACCTTCGAGGTCTTCTTGGGCTTGATCTCGCACAGGCGCAGGTCGTCCGTATCGATGGAGGACATCACCTCAAGGGTCAGTATGGTGCCCTCTTCGAGGATGATCTCCCGCGCACGGCGGCCTACCAGGGGAGCAACCAGCTTCTCACCTTCGAGGAGATCAACCAGCATTTTGCGGTCTTCTTCCCGGATGATCCGGATCTGGTCCTGCAGATCCTTCTGCATGCGCTCGATTTCGTGATTTTCGATCTCTATCGCCCGGCTGTCCTTTTCGACACCCTTGCGACAGAAGATCTTGACGTCCACGATCGTGCCCTTGATGCCCGGAGAGGCGGTCAGGGAGGCGTCGCGGACATCTCCCGATTTCTCGCCGAAGATCGCCCGGAGCAGTTTTTCCTCCGGGGTCAGCAGGCTCTCCCCCTTGGGAGTGACCTTCCCGACGATGATGTCACCCGGCTTGACGTGGGCGCCGATCCGGATAACGCCGGCCTCGTCCAGGTCCTTGAGGAACTCTTCGGAGACGTTGGGGATGTCCCGGGTGATCTCTTCGGGGCCGAGCTTCGTATCCCGGGCCTCGACCTCGAACTCCTCGATATGTATCGAAGTGTAGGAGTCTTCCCGAACCATGTTCTCGGAAACGAGGATCGCATCCTCGAAGTTGTATCCACGCCAGGGCATGAAAGCGACCAGCACGTTCCGACCCAGCGCCAGCTCGCCGTTCTCGGTGCAGGGCCCGTCGGCCAGGACGTGGCCCCGACCGACCCGCTGGCCCTTCCGGACCAGGGGACGCTGGTTGATGCACGTGTTCTGGTTGGAGCGCTTGAACTTGGTCAGGGAGTAGATGTCGGCTCCGAAATCTTCCTTGCCCTCGGCCCCGACCCGAACGATGATCCGTTCAGAGTCCACCAGATCCACAACCCCTGCGCGTTTGCACACCACAACGGCGCCGGAGTCCTGGGCGGTGATCGCCTCCATACCGGTGCCGACCAGCGGCGCCTGGGGGCGGATCAGCGGAACCGCCTGGCGCTGCATGTTGGAGCCCATGAGAGCACGGTTGGCATCGTCATTCTCAAGGAACGGGATCAGGGAAGCGGCGACGGAAACCAGCTGCTTCGGAGAGACGTCGATGAAGGCGACATCCTCACGGGGAAGGAGTTTGAACTCCTGCGCCTTCCTTGCGTTGACCCGCTGGTTGACGAACTCACCGGTCTCGCTGAGTGTGGCGTTGGCCTGGGCGATGACCACCCGGTCTTCCTCCCAGGCAGTGAGGTAGAAGGAATGCGGGGAAGAGGTCGGAAGGATCTTCCTCTTCTTTTTCAGCTTGGCGCATTCCGACTTGAATTCGGTCTCGGTCATCACCTGGTGCAGCTTGAGGTCGCTTTCACCGGTGGAAACCACCCGAACGTTCTCGACGACCTTGCCGTCTTCGACCTTACGGTACGGCGATTCGATAAAGCCGTACTCGTTGATACGGGCGTAGCACGACAACGATGAGATCAGCCCGATGTTCGGACCTTCAGGAGTCTCGATGGGGCAGATGCGGCCATAGTGGGTCGGATGAACGTCACGCACCTCGAACCCGGCCCGTTCTCTGGACAGGCCGCCCGGCCCCAGGGCGGACAGCCGCCGCTTGTGGGTCACCTCGGAAAGCGGGTTGGTCTGGTCCATGAACTGGGAAAGCTGGCTGCTGCCGAAGAACTCCTGAATCGCCGCCATAACCGGCTTGGCGTTGATCAGGTCGTGGGGCATGGCCGTGGTCATTTCCTGATAAACGGACATCTTCTCCTTGATCGCCCGTTCCATTCGGACAAGGCCGATCCGGAACTGGTTTTCCAGGAGTTCGCCCACGCTGCGCACCCGGCGGTTGCCGAGGTGATCGATATCGTCCAGCAGCTCGGCGCCGCCGTTCTGCAGCTTGAGCATGTACCGCAGCACCGCGATAAAATCGTCAGTGCTGGGCGTACGATCCTCATTGGCTTCCCAGCCCTCCCGGATCGCTTTCGGCCATTCTTCAACGGCATAACCGTAGAGCTTCGTGTTGAACTTCAGTCGGCCGACCTGGGAAAAATCGTAGCGGCTGGGATCGAAGAACATGCCGTGGAACAGGTTCTTGGAAGAATCCAGCGTCGGCGGGTCCCCGGGGCGCAGGCGGCGGTAAATTTCCAGAAGAGCATCATTCTTGGTCTTGATCGGATCCTTGGCCAGGGTGCTGATCAGGGTGGACCCGACCTCTTCCTTGTCGGGGAATACGATGTCCAGTGTGATGCCGTCCAGTCCGCCGAGAGATTCCTGCATGTCCACGCTGAGCGCCTGTCCGGACTCGACGATCGCCTCACCGGTCTCCTCGTCCACAACATCGCTGACGATCAGGGCGTCGGTGAGTTCCGCAGGATCAAGCCGGACCGACTTGACACCCTTCTCGATGAGCTCCTCGACCTTGGCCTCGTCGAAACGACGACGCCGTTTGATGATCGGGTCGCCCTTGCGCTTGCGGGGCGCCATGATGTCTTCCATGGCTCGCAGGCCGATCAGGCCCTTGCCCGGTTCGGCGCGGCACTCCTTGCCCTTCACCGTTACCTTCAACGGGCTGTAGAAGGTCCGGATCATTGTCATGTCGTCTTCGAGACCCAGTGCCCGCATGAAAACGGTTGCCGGGAACTTGCGCTTGCGGTCGATCCGGATGTACAGGATGTCCTTGTGGTCGTATTCGAACTCGACCCAGGACCCGCGGTACGGAATCATCTTGGCCATGTAAGTCGACTTGACTTCATCGGCCTGGAAGAACACCCCCGGGCTGCGGTGCAGCTGGCTGACGATCACCCGCTCGGTGCCGTTGACGATGAACGTGCCGTTGTCGGTGAGCATGGGGATCTCGCCGAAGTAGACCTCCTGCTCCTTGATGTCCCGGATGCTTCTCGCCCCGGTATCCGGATCCTTCTCGTACACCACCAACTGAATGGTGACCTTGAGGGGGACGGTGAAGGTCTGCCCCCGCTCCTGGCACTCATCCACCGTATACTTGAATTTCAGGGCCACCGGCTCGCCGCAATCGTCGCATTCCTCGATGGTTACGGGCGTAGCGTTGCCGCACGCGTGGCAAATCACTTCCCCGCCCCTGGCATCCGGCGCGATCAGGCGTGTACTGCAGAAGGTGCATTCGCTGCGGAGATGCTCGATACCGTGCATCTCGCCGCACTTGCATTCCCAGTTGCCGATGGTGTAATCGACGAACTCGAGGGAACAGGTTTCACGGAAGTCCTGGATCGGGAAGATCGACTTGAATACCGCCTGCAACCCGGATGCTTCCCGGTCGGCCGGCGCCGTGTGCATCTGCAGAAAACGTTCATAGGAACGTTTTTGGACCTCGATCAGGTTGGGGATCGGGATCGCAGTCTTGATTTTCGACGAATCGGAACGCTTCGGAGAAATCGACCTGAGGGTCTCTGGCATCGCGGTAACTACCCCCTTGTCCGGCGCCTGCGGGGCCGAACCATACGAAATAGGAGGACGCCGCACCATTCCACGGCAGGCTTAGGGCCGCCGTGGAATTCCCTGAGGGGCTGGTGCGGTAACAATCAAAAACGCCAGCACGAGGCTGCTACTTGATCTCGATGGTTGCGCCCTGTTCCTCGAACTTCTTCTTGACCTCGTCGGCCTCTTCCTTGGTGACGGCCTCCTTGATCGCTTTCGGGGCGCCCTCAACGAGCTCCTTCGCTTCCTTCAGACCGAGGCTGGTAACCTCGCGAACCGCCTTGATCACGTTGATCTTCTTGGCGCCCACTTCCTTCAGGATCACGTCGAATTCGACCTTCTCCTCGGCGGCGGCGCCTCCATCGGCGGCTACGGCGGCGACAGCCACCGGTGCGGCGGCGGAAACGCCCCACTTGTCTTCCAGCATCTTGACGAGCTCGGCGGCTTCCATCACGGTCAGCGAGCTCAGGTTCCCGGCAATTGCCTCCAGATCGGCCATTTCAGTCTTCCTCCGTTGCATTTTCAACGCCAAGTAAGGCGCGTTTCTTGATTATTTAAAATGCTGCAACCGGCGTTCAG
Source organism: Candidatus Polarisedimenticola svalbardensis (assembly GCA_014764515.1). Taxonomy (GTDB): domain Bacteria; phylum Acidobacteriota; class Polarisedimenticolia; order Polarisedimenticolales; family Polarisedimenticolaceae; genus Polarisedimenticola; species Polarisedimenticola svalbardensis. The sequence continues at coordinate 60,777 of JACXWD010000015.1, forward strand.
GCCGGCAGCGACACTCAGGAGTCGTTTTCCTGTTTTTCACGGTTGGAGTCCAGCACCCGCACGACCTGGGTCGCGGGAGTGCCCATGAGACGCACGAGCATGGTGGCCGGGGTGTTGATCATCGCCAGAATCTGCGCCCGGAGTTCCAGAAGCCCCGGGAGCTTGGACAGCTGCTTGACGCTGTCCGCATCCATGACCTGGCTGGAATCGATGACCCCGGCAAACACTTCCAGTTTCGGGTGGTCGCCGGCGAAGTCCATCAAGGCCTTGGCCAGCCCGACCGGATCATCCTGGTGGTAGGCGATGGCGACAGGGCCGGTAAGCTGGCCGGAAACCTGCTCCAGACCGGTCCCGACCGCAGCCCGCTTCGCCAGCCGGTTCTTGATGATGCGGTAGCTCCCGCCGACCGACCTGATCTTCGCCCGCAGAACGTCAGACTGCGCGGCGCTCAGCCCAGAGAAACGGGTCAGAAAAATATGCGGCACACTGCCGAACGTCTCGGTCAGCTGCTCTATCTGATTGATTTTGTCAGCGCGTAACACGACTTACCTCACGCAACTTTCGGCTGGAGCGACTCGGGATCCACGGCAACGCCGGGACCCATGGTCGAGGCCAGGTATACGGTTTCTAGATATTTGCCCTTGGCGGCGGCCGGCTTGGCTCGAATGACGGCAGCCATCAGGGTCTCGGTGTTCTCCACCAGTTTGGAATCCTCGAAAGACATTCTTCCCAGCGGAACGTGGATGATGGAGGTCTTGTCCACCCTGAACTCCACCTTGCCGGCCTTGATTTCCTTGACCGCCTTGGCAACCTCGAAAGTCACGGTGCCGGTCTTCGGGTTCGGCATCATGCCCCGGGGTCCCAGAACCCTTCCAAGCTTCCCGACCTCCCGCATCATGTCGGGTGTGGAAATTACGGCGTCGAAGTCGAGCCAGCCTTCCTGGATTTTGGCGGCCATTTCGGCTCCGCCTACGAAATCGGCCCCGGCTTCTTCGGCTTCCTTGATCTTCTCGCCGGCGGCGATGACCAGTACCCGCTTGTCCCGGCCGGTACCGTGAGGCAACACCACGGTGCCGCGCACCATCTGGTCCGCGTGCTTGGGATCGACGCCCAGCTTGACGCTGAGTTCCAGGGTCTCGTCAAATCCGGCGAACTTGACTTCCTTGATCTTCTGGACCGCCTCGGGCAGGGCGTGCAACCGCTGCTCGACCTTGGATTTGGCCTCTGTAAATTTTTTGCCGTGCTTGGGCATGATTCAGTTTCTCCTGAGTCGTCAACCGGAATCCGGTCAGACGACTTCAATTCCCATGGACCGTGCGGTGCCCTCGATGATCTTCATTGCCGCATCAAGACTGCCGGCATTGAGATCTTCCATTTTCGTCTTGGCGATCTCTTCGACCTGCGCCTTCTTGACCGTACCGACTTTGTCGCGGTTCGGCACACCGGACCCCTTGGGGATCCCGGCCGCCTTGATCAGGAGGACCGAAGCCGGCGGAGTCTTGGTGATGAAGGAGTACGAGTGATCCTGGTACACGGTAATGACAACCGGTGTAATGATCCCGTTGCCCTTCTGGGTGCGGGCGTTGAACGCCTTGCAGAAGTCCATCAGGTTGACGCCGTGCTGACCCAGAGCAGGACCTACCGGCGGAGCCGGGGTCGCCTTGCCTGCGGGGACATGCAGCTTGATGGTTCCTATAATTTTCTTGGCCATGCGGACTTTCTCCCTGCAACCCTACTGCTTCTCCACCTGAAGGAAATCGAGTTCCACCGGCGTGGCGCGACCGAAAATCGTCACCATCACCTTCAGCGTGGAGCGGTCCTCGTTGACCTCTTCGACTTCCCCGGTGAAGTTACTGAACGGACCATCGATGATCCGAACCGTTTCGTTGATCCTGAAGTCCAGTTTCGGCTTCGGCTTCTCCGCCGCCACCGACACCTGGTTGATAATCCTGTTTACTTCGTCCTCTCTCAACGGAACCGGTTTATTGCCCGTCCCGACAAATCCCGTAACCTTCGGAGTGTTCCTGACCACGTGCCAGGTGTCGTCGGTCAGTTCCATGCGGACCAGAACGTAGCCCGGAAAGAACTTTCTTTTGGACGTAGTCTTCTTGCCCTCCCGCATTTCGACCACTTCCTCGGTCGGAATGAGGACCTCCTCGATCAGCGCTTCCATACCTGCGGCTTCGGCGCGTTGACGAAGGCTTTCCTTAACCTTGGCCTCAAAGCCGGAATACGTATGGACGATGTACCACTCTTTGCCCATATCCAACTCCCGCTAGAACGCGCCCAGCAATTTCTCCATGATCTCCTTCAGTATGAAGTCGACCACAAAGAGATACGCCGCACAGATCAACACGGTAACAATGACTACCACCGTCGTTCCCGACACCTCTTTGCGCTCGGGCCAGGAGGTCTTCTTGAGCTCCGCCCAGGTCTCGATAACGAACTGTCTGAACCGTTTCAGCGATTCCACGGGTCTCTCCCAAAAACCTACTTGGTTTCCTTGTGAGGCGTGTGCTTCCTGCAGAACCGGCAGTACTTGCTGAATTCAAGTTTGCCGGTCGTCGTCTTCTTGTTCTTCGTCGTGACGTAGTTGCGGCGTTTGCACTCACCGCAGGCCAATTGCACGTTGTCTCTCATCTCGACTCCGCTTTCCAGGCTATTCGATGATTTCGGTCACTGTGCCGGCGCCAACGGTGCGGCCGCCTTCGCGAATTGCGAAGCGCAGGCCCTTGACCATGGCGATAGGCGTAATCAGGTTCACCACGATGGTGACGTTGTCTCCGGGCATGACCATCTCCACGCCTTCCGGAAGGTCCGCAGTGCCGGTCACGTCCGTGGTCCGGAAATAGAACTGCGGCCGGTAGCCGGTGAAGAACGGAGTGTGACGGCCACCCTCCTCTTTCGTCAGAACGTAGACCTCGCCCTTGAACTTCGTGTGCGGCGTGATCGAACCGACCTTCGCCAGCACCTGGCCGCGCTCCACGTCCTTGCGGTCCGTACCGCGCAGCAACAGCCCGACGTTGTCGCCGGCCTGACCCTGGTCCAGAAGCTTCTTGAACATCTCGACGCCGGTCACGATCTTCTTGACCGTGTCCCGGATCCCGACGATCTCGATTTCCTCGCCGACCTTCACGATGCCCTGCTCGATACGGCCGGTCACCACGGTGCCGCGACCGGAAATCGAGAAGATGTCCTCGACAGGCATCAGGAAGTCCTTGTCAATGGCGCGCTCCGGCATCGGAATGTACTCGTCCACCTGCTTCATCAGCTCAATGACCTGGGCCTTGGCATCCTCGTCGCCCTCGCCGGCCTTCAGCGCCGACACCTGCACGATCGGAATGTCGTCGCCGGGGAAGTCGTACGAACTGAGCAGCTCGCGAAGCTCCAGCTCCACCAGCTCGATCAGCTCCGGATCGTCCACCATGTCCACCTTGTTCAGGGCGACCACGATGGCCGGCACGCCGACCTGCCGGGAAAGCAGGATGTGCTCCCGGGTCTGGGGCATCGGGCCGTCCGCAGCCGACACCACCAGGATCGCACCGTCCATCTGGGCGGCGCCGGTGATCATGTTCTTGATGTAGTCCGCGTGACCCGGGCAGTCAACGTGGGCGTAGTGACGGTTTTCCGTCTCGTACTCCACGTGGGCGGTCGCGATGGTAATACCTCGCTCGCGCTCCTCGGGGGCGTTGTCGATCGAGTCGAACGAACGAACCGAAATCTTCGGGTTGTTCGCCGCCAGCGTCATGGTGATCGCCGCGGTCAACGTGGTCTTTCCGTGATCCACGTGACCGATGGTGCCGATGTTGACATGCGGCTTCGAACGATCAAATTTCTCCTTGGCCATCGGAATCTCCTCTTGTGTCAGTGCGCTCGCGCTTGACCTTCCGAACCGGACGACTGATATTTACTCAACACAGAAAAAACAGTTTGGAGCCCATGACCGGACTTGAACCGGTGACCTCTTCCTTACCAAGGAAGTGCTCTGCCGACTGAGCTACATGGGCGCCCTGGAACTCCCGGAAGAGTGCCTCGGTTCTCCTGCTTCTTCGTTCTGTCTCACAGGCCCCATGACCAGTGAACGTTGCCTCGTTTATCTGGAGCGGGAAACCGGGCTCGAACCGGCGACCCTCAGCTTGGAAGGCTGATGCTCTACCAACTGAGCTATTCCCGCTGAATCAAAAACTTTTAAAAACCTCGACCCGTTCATGAAGACTTCGTGTGGTGGAGGGAGAAGGATTCGAACCTTCGTAGACCTTAGGCCGGCAGATTTACAG
>JACXWD010000001.1 GCA_014764515.1 Candidatus Polarisedimenticola svalbardensis
AACACGCCCACCACGGCCCAAAGAAAAACGCCGGCCAGGAAAAACCGCTCTTCAGCTTGGCGAGCGTAGGACTTTTCTTTACCAGAACATCATATGTAGGCATTTGCGACCTCCTGCTGGCTCCTCATTCCGTTCTTGAGGATTTTATCACCTTCAGTTCACAGGACTACAGATCGCGATTCACTGAGCCACCATGAGGATTTCCCCCTCGCGCCTACGGCACCAATATCGAAGGCGCCTGGGATCAGGTAATGACCGCCGTCAAGCTCTGCCACGAAACCGCTCACAAAATGGGAGCTCGAGGATCTGTTCGACAATGCGGATGGGGACACGGGTCAATCGTGATCAGACGATGGGTTACAAGGTGAAGAGTGTTGAGAGGAAGTTGGGGCAAGCGATTCACGGCACCTTCGACATCACGAACTCTTGCTGGCTTACATCAACTATTGAGATCTCACTGTATCTGACGTCAGACGTCTAGCAGTGCCCGTGGTACGGGATACGGCCAGAGGGCAAAAGACAATGCTGCTGTGGAGATATTAACAAACCAAAACCGATTGCTCTGGAGTCGCAAAAGCACCAGTCAAGAACATATCCCTAAATTGAGGCTTGAAGAACACGCATAGCTAGTCAGATTCCAGGTTCTCGACGGTTTGCTGCCTTTTTCCAAGCAGAGATTGTATTGTCCGAAGGTTAAACAGAATGATCCGCCCAAATGGCAGTCCTAATACTAAATCTCTATCAAGAGTAAGGTGACGAGAACCGAATTGGAGCACTACCGAGCCTTCACGCCGCGCTTCTAATCTATCTTGCAACTGAGCGATTTCATCTCGAAACGGACTTCCAGCTACGCTGTCATCGATCGCTGACAATTCAGCATCTACTGATTCCAAATCCGTGAGTAACTGAACTCCATCTTCCTGGAACTGCTCGCGACGCGCGAGTAATACTTGTCGGCGAGATTCATATCGAATCACTTCTTCAAGCTGCTCACGCTGCTGCTTCAGGAGCTGAATTCGCTCTTTTTCGCTATCTGCTTTCTCGATCAGTTTTTGTATGTCAGGCACAGCAGAGAGGCGCTTGAGCGTATCGTCACTGCCAAGAGTGAACGCAAGGGTCAGCAGCGAAAGGCCAATTGGGGCGATGATTGCTGAGGCGAGGCCGAACCAAACAACATAGCTCGTGTCCTCAGTTGCCTTGAAGCCAAGCCATACAACACCAGCAAGTGTGAGGTGACCCCCTAAAACTGACCCTCCTCCTGGACATAGTTTAGTAAACTATTCCAGTATTCAGTGGGCCAGTTTTAGGGGGGCACCTCAGTCACTCGAGGGGTCGACATAGTTTGTTCCATCAGGCACTGAGTATCGACGAATAAAACTGCTTTCAGTCCATAATCAATGCTAACTCAGTTTAGTGTAATGTTAAAGCTCTAGCGAAATTAGCCAATAGATTCCAATTCGCATGTGCAAAGTCAAGCCACCTATCCTTGCAATAATATTTTGATTCACACTCAGCTGTCGCGAATCAATTGACCACGAGCAAAACATCCCCCGCCCTAATCTCCCGGCCATCTTCAGCCCTTAGCTCTACCACCTCCGCCTTGTCCGGCAGATCGGGGCCGCCGTACAGGATCGGGTTGAAGGTCTTCATGACCTCTACTAAACCTATTGTGTGTCCGAGGTGAATGGTTTCACCCTTTTTCACAAATGGTTCGGCGTCGGGTGCTGGGCGGGCGTAGAAGACGCCGTCCGTTGGAGATGTAATTGCGTGGCAACCGGGTGGGAGTTGGTCGCCGGGCTTGGATTTGGGCTGTTGGGATTTTTTCGGATCGGAAAGGTCCGTTCCGATCGGTTCCAGGGTGAAGAGAAGCTCACCGTACTCCACCGCTGCAGAGCGGTCACGGTCGGTGTCGGCGGAGATTCGGCCGGAAACGCCGTCGGGGATCTGGAGGGTGAAGGTTCGGGTCTGGCAGCGGATCTTGCCGATAGTGGCCTGGGAGGACAGGAGGGAACGGTCCTTTGGATGAGCTGACCAGATGCCGACTTTGGGAGAGAGGATTTCGGTCTTTCCGTCATCGGTAGTTCTTGTCAGGGCTGTGAGGGTTTCCATCTCACTCCCCTTCCAGCACGGCCAGGTCGTGGAGTGACCATATGCGTGGGTTCTTGATGCGGCGGTAGCCGATGGACTGGTAGGACATCTCCATGGCCGCTTCGAGATAGAGGCGGAGCTCACCGGCCTCTATGACTTCATCGACGTCCATCTGGGAGGCGGCTTTCACAGGGTCCATGTCGGCGGTGATGCGGCTTTCGACGGAGTCCATGCCGGACTGGATTTTCTTTCGGTCTTCTTCGTTGGCGGCCTGGATGTTGAAATCGTCGTCCAGCTTGGTGTTGAACGCGCCGATCGCCAGTGTGCGGCCTTCCATGACTGCCAGTCTGGTAAACGGCGTCGCCAACTGCAGGATCGGATTGTACGGATGTCCCGCCATGGCGTAGTACCCGGCGCCGGACGCTTTCCTGAGGAGCACCGTGAACATCGGGACCGTGTTCGTTGAGTTGGTGTAGATCAGCGAGGATCCGTACCCCAGGAGGCCGAGCTCTTCCGCCTCCGGACCGATGTCGAACCCGGAGATGTCCTGGAGCCAGATCAGCGGGATGCCGTCGTCGTTGCAGGCTCGGCTGAACTGGGAGATCTTGGCGATGCCCTCACGATAGAGGATGCCGCCGGGGCGTTTCTGCTTCCGGTGGTTGGGATGGTCGGTAAAACTTGGGTTGTTGGCGATCAGGCCGGCGTACAGGCCGCCGATCCGGCCGATGCCACAGACCATCTCTTTGCCGACGTTCGGTGCGAACTCCTGGAACAGGGAGTGGTCCAGGATCCGCGCCAGGACCTGTTTCACGTCGTAGGCGATACGGTGGTCCGTTGGGAACAGGCCGTTCAGTTCGGTCGGGTCATAGGCCGGTGGGGCCGCTTCCGCGCCGTACCTGTAGTAGTCGCAGGCCGGGCTGGGGAGGCGTTTGAGTTCGTCCCGGATCCGATCCAGCAGCTCTTCGTCTCCCGGGACCCGGTGGTCGGCGCACCTTGAGAGGTGGACGTGGACGTCCGGGCCGCCGATGGACAGGGAGGTGATATGCCGTGACTTGGCCCCCTTCACCAGGGCCGCTCCGGCGATCACCATGTACGCCTGCTCCGTCATGTAGACCACGTCGCTGATCAGCGGCATGTAGCCGCCGCCTGCGATGCAGTCGCCATGGACCCCGGCTATCTGTGGGACCCCGGCGGCGGACAGCTCGGAGTTCATCCGGAAGATGGCGCCTGCCCCTGTACGCCCTGGGAAGGTGTGGGACTGTTCCGGCAGGTACAGCCCGGAGCAGTCCACCAGATAGACCACCGGCAGCCGCAGGCGCAGGGCGACTTCCTGGGCGCGCTGGATCTTCTCCGGCGTCAGCGGCCACCAGGAGCCTGAAGCCACCGTGTTGTCGTTGGCGATCACCACCGTCCAGCGGCCGTGGATCCGTATGAAGGCGGTCACCACCCCGGCGCCGGGAGAAGTTCTTTCTTCTTTTCCGAATGTGCGGCCGTGGTTCACCAGGGTGCCGATCGGGAGGATCGGGCTGTCGTCGTCCTTCAGGCGGTCGATCCGGTCCCAGGTCGGCAGCTTGCCCTTCTCTTTCACCCGGGCTTCGTATTTCGGCCCCCAGCCGGCTCGCACTGCCGCCCGCTTTTCCCTAAGGGCGTGGTTGAGCTTCTCGTTCCCCGCCAGCTGGTTGTCCCAGGCTTCCCCGGGGAGGAATGTTTCGCGGGAGTCGCCCAGCGGTTCCAGGATCACTTTCGCCACGGTCTAACCCTCCAGCAGGCCGGAGCCGGCCAGCCAGTCCACGTCGTATTCACCCTTGCGGAACACCGGGTGGTTCAGGATGCTGCGTTGCAGGTCGATGGTGGTATGGACGCCATCGACTTCCATGGAGTCCAGTGCTTTCACAGCCCCGTCCAGGGCCTGGTTACGGTCTTTGCCGTGGACGATCAGTTTCCCCACCATCGAGTCGTAATGGGGCGGGATGCGGTAGCCCTCCCGGATCGCCGAGTCCCACCGCACGCCGTCGCCGGTTGGTGGTTTGAACTTCGTGATCGTTCCCGGGTCCGGACGGAAGTTGTCCTGCGGGTTCTCGGCGTTGATCCTGAGTTCCACCGCATGTCCGTTGAAGCTGATGTCGGACTGCTTGTGCTCGAGATGATGGCCGGCGGCGATCAGGAGCTGTTGCCGGACGATGTCGATGCCGGTGATCATCTCCGAGACCGGGTGTTCCACCTGAAGCCGGGTGTTCAGCTCCATGAAATACAGTTCGCCGTCAGGAGCTCTGAGGAACTCCACCGTGCCGGCGTTGCGGTAACCCAGGGAAGCAACCGCTGTTGCTACCTTGGTTCCGAAGGAGTCCCTCAGTTTGGATGGGATCACCGGTGACGGCGACTCTTCCACCAGCTTCTGATGGTTGCGCTGCACCGAGCATTCCCGCTCGCCCAGGTGGATGCCGTTGCCGAAGCTGTCGCACAGGATCTGGAATTCGATATGACGGCCGCCGGTAACGAATTTTTCCAGGTACAGCCCCGGGTTGCCGAACGCTTTTCCCGATTCAAGGGTCGCTTCGGAGAATCCCTTCCTGAACGATTTCTCGTCCGTGGCCATGCGCATCCCCCGGCCGCCGCCTCCTGCGGTTGCCTTGAGGAGCACCGGGAAGCCGATCTTCATCGCCAGGGCCAGCCCTTCTTCTACCGTGGACAGGATGCCGCTGGAGCCGGGGATCGTCGGCAGTCCGGCGTTGGCGATAGTCATCTTCGCCTCCGCCTTGTCCCCCATCCTGCGAATGGCGTCCGGGCCGGGTCCGATGAACGTCAACCCCTGCTGTTCGCAGCGGGCTGCAAAACCGGGGTTCTCCGCCAGGAAGCCGTAGCCCGGGTGGATCGCCTGGCAGCCGGTCTGTTCCGCCGCCTGCAGGATCGCCCCTGCGTCCAGGTAGGAATCGGAGGCTCTCGCCGGACCGATACAGACCGTCTCCGCCGCCTCGTCCAGCCACGGGCCGTCCCGGTCCGCCTCGGAGCAAACCGCCACCGGCAGAGCGCCCAGTTCGCGGCAACCCCGCATGATCCGGAGAGCGATCTCTCCCCGATTGGCCACCAGCACTTTTCGGAACACCTGGAGTCCTCCTGGATCGACGATGGGAAGAAGAAATATACCTTACTATCGGCTACACTGGACGGTCCTTACCACAGGAGGTGCCACGCCATGCCGACCACCCGGAAACTCTCCCAACGCGCCAGTGACCTGCCCGCTTCTCCCATCCGGCGCCTGGCCCCTTACGCCGTGGCCGCCCGGGCCGCCGGCAAGAAGGTCTACAGCCTGAACATCGGCCAGCCGGACATCCGGACCCCCGGGGAGATCCTGGACCGGCTCAAGACCTACGAAGACGTCAACATCCCGTACGGCCCCTCCCAGGGAACGCCGGAGTTCCTGGAGACGTTGCAGTCGTATTACCGCTCCTGCGGCCTCGAGGTGGGGATCGAGGACCTGTTCGTCACCACCGGCGGCTCCGAGGCGATCCTGTTCGTCCTGGGGATCATCGCCGACCCCGGTGACGAGATCCTGGTGTTCGAGCCGTACTACACCAACTACAGCGGGTTCGCCGCCATGCTCGGCGTGGTGCCGGTACCAGTCACCACCCCGGCAGACCAGGGTTACCATCTGCCGGATCGCAGCGAGATCGAATCGAAGATCGGGAACCGCACCCGGGCGATCATGCTGTGCTCCCCCAACAACCCTACCGGCACCGTCTACACCGACCAGGAGCTGGAGCTGCTGGCCGACCTCTGCAAGAAGCATGACCTCTACCTGGTGGCCGACGAGGTCTACCGGGAGTTCACCTACGACGGCCTGAAGCATCGCTCGGCCCTGACCCTTCCCGGCATGGAAGACCGGACCATCGTGGTGGACTCCCTGTCCAAGAGGATCTCGGTCTGCGGCCTGAGGATCGGCAACATCGTCTGCCGCAACAAGGAACTGATGGCGGCGATTCTCAAGGCGGGGCAGGCCAGGCTCTGCCCGCCGACCCTGGGTCAGCACCTGGGCGCCGGCCTCATGGACGTGCCGGCCTCCTACATGACCGAAGTCATCGCCGAGTACGAAGGGCGGCGGGACCTGGTGTTCGACGCCCTCTCCGCCATTCCCGGCGTCGGCCTCAGGAAGCCGGAAGGAGCGTTCTATGTCTGCGCCGGCTTCCCGGTAGATGACGCCGACCGCTTCGCCCAGTACATGCTGGAGGAGTTCGATCATGGCGGCGAAACGGTGATGATGGCGCCGGCTGAAGGGTTCTACGCCACCCCCGGCCTGGGGCGGGACGAGGCCCGGATCGCCTACGTGTTGAACAGGGACGATCTCACCGGCGCCATGAAGGCGCTGGCCGAGGGACTCAAGGTTTACCCGGGGCGAACCTGACCCAGGCCGCCAGCAGCAGAACCGCCAGCAGCGCACCGCCTGTATCGGCGGCGAAATCGGCCGGGTCCCGGACCCTGCCGTAGACGAACCCCTGGTGGATCTCGTCCAGCCCGCCGTAGCTTACCGTGGCGGCCACCGCCGCCAGCGTAGGCAACCACCGCATGCCGGCCGGCATCCCACCGTGGAACGCCCGCAGGAACAGCAACCCCAGGAAGGTGTAAGCCGCCAGGTGCATCACCTTGTCGGAAATCAGGTCCACCGAGGGCAGGTCGTCGGTGGAAGAGGCCAGGTAAAGCAGCGCCATGAACGCTACTAGCGGTAACCAGAGGTGGAGGAGACGGGCCGGCTTCAACTGGGAAACGGGGACATGAGCCAGGCCAGGGCCAGAACCCCTCCCACCATGGCGATCCAGATGATACCGCCGAATTTCAGCTGTTCCTTGCGGTCGCTTTTGAGCAGCATGGCGAAAAACACCGATACCAGCGTGGAGTACAACAGCAGGTGCAGGAAATGGCTCTTCACCACTTGCGTCCTCGTCCGATGTCCCAGACATCGAACAGCAGCAGCAGGTTGAAGATTCCTGCGGTCCACAGGTAGGCGGTGCCGTAGATCGACAGGCCGGAACTGGCCCTGGCGCGCTGGATCGCTACACGCTGGATCCTGTCCGGATGGGTGCCCTGCTTCGGAATGGTCAGGGCGCTCTCGCCGTAAACGAATTTCCTTGCGATGAAATCCGCCGGACCGACGCCGATGTTGGCGATGACCTGCAGGCTGGTCAGGAACGGCTGGGCCGGGTCCCGAAGGGCCAGCTTGCCCTGGTGAGACAGTCCCAGCCACAGCGATCCGAACACCAGCCCTGCAAACAGCAGGCCCCGGCCGGTCCGCCGCAGCAGGACATGGCCCAGACCGGGCACCAGCCAGGCGAGAAAGATTACAAGAGCCAGCCTGCGGTTATCCGGCGCTTCCGGTCCTGCGGTGCCTTTGTTCTCTTCCTGACGGGCCATGCCGCTCCTATTCGCCCTCTGCAGCGGTCACGTTCACGGTTACATCACCGACCACCGACTTGTGGAGTTTGACGTGCACGGTAAACGTGCCCAGCGTCTTGATCGGGTCGTCGATGACGATCTTCCGCCGGTCCACTTCGATGCCCTTGGCGTGGAGCAGCTCGGCGATCTCGATATTGGTCACGGAACCGTAAAGAGTATCTCCCTCGCCGGACTTCTTCGCCACGGTCAGGGAGACCGCTTCCAGCTTGGAGGCGAATTCCCTGGCGGCTTCGATTTCCTTGGAGTCCCGGGCCTCCCAGATGCGGCGGCGCTGTTCCAGCACCTTCATGTTGCCCGGTGTGGCGGGCAGGGCGTAATCCTTCGGGAACAAGAAGTTCCGGGCGTACCCGGCGGCCACGTTGACCACGTCTCCCCGCTCGCCCAGGTTGTCCATATCCTGACAAAGCACAACTTTCACAGACATGTTCTCGCCTCCCCGGTCAGTCGCAGGTGAATGGCAGCAGCGCGATCATCCGCGCCCGCTTGATCGCCCGCATCAGCTCGCGCTGGTGCTTGGCGCAGTTGCCGGAGATCCGCCGGGGCAGGATCTTGGAACGCTCGGGTGTGTAGTTCTGCAAGGTCTTGAGATCCTTGTAGTCGATGTAGACCGCCTTGTTCTCACAGAACTTGCAATATTTCCGCCGCCGGAACAGGAACCGCTTGCGGCCTCCGAACCGGTTGCCTGACGGACGTCCGCCTCGGTCGCCGCCGCCGCCGCCGCCGCCGCCTCCGCCACCATAATCACCCATTTTTTTCCTCACCTTCCGTCACGGCTTCCGCCGATGCGTCTTCAGTGGCGGCCTCGGTCGGTTCGACTTCAGCCGTTTCCACCACTTCCGCTACTTCGGGCACTTCGGGCACTTCGGCCACTTCCGTGACCTCGGGGGCCTCGGGGGCCTCGGCGCCTTCGGCAGCTTCTTCGCCTTCCGCCGTCGCCTCTTCAACTGCAGGGGCTGCAGCAGCAGCAGCAGCAGCCGCTATAGCATCTTCCTCGGCTTTTTTAGCGTCTTCGATTTCCCGACGGGCGTTTTCGGCCTTCTCTTCGATGAGCCGGACCGCCTCTTTCTTGGCGTCTTCCGCCCAGACCTTTTCAAGGGCGACTGTCATGACCCGCAGGACCTTGTCGGACAGGCGCAGACGCCGCTCTACTTCCTGGGGGGCGTCGCTGCCTGAATCGTACAGCAGGCGGGTGTAGACACCGTCTTCGGTTTTCTTGATCGGGTAGGCCAGCCGGCGGCGGCCCATGCGGTCGTTGATGTGCAACTGACCGTCCCGCTCGGTAATGATGGATACCATGCCGTCGATCAGAGTCTTCTCGTCGGACTCCGGCATCTCGGGCGTGGTGATGATGATGGATTCGTAGGTCTTCAAGGCCTGCACCTCCTCGCGGCGGTTCGCCCCCGGACATGGCCGGGAGCAAGGGGTGTCGTCAAACAAATTGTTGTACTGCAACTAGTTGCAGGAATTACGCCTTGGCGCAATCCCTGCAAGATACCATCCGGCGCCGGCAGGCGCCAGCCATTGCGGATCAGAGACTCAGGAGCGGCGCGATCACCAGGCTGACCACGGACATCAGCTTGATCAGGATGTTCATGGACGGCCCGGAGGTGTCCTTGAAAGGATCGCCGACGGTGTCGCCGACCACGGCGGCCTTGTGGGCCTCGGTGCCTTTCTGCTCACCTTCGACCTTACCCTGCTCAATGTCTTTCTTGGCGTTGTCCCATGCTCCGCCGGCGTTGGACATCATCAGGGCCAGGAGGACGCCGGTGACGGTGGCGCCTGCCAGCATGCCGCCCAGGGCGGAGGCGCCCAGGGAGAAGCCGACCACAACCGGTGCGATCACCGCTGTCAGGCCAGGGAGGATCATCTGCTTCAGGGCGGAGGCGGTGGAGATGGAAACGCAGCGCTCCGCATCCGGCTTCACCCCAGGCTTGCCTTCCAGCAGACCGGGGATCTCACGGAACTGGCGGCGGATCTCCTCCACCATCTGTTCGGCAGCCTTGCCGACGGCGGTCATGGTCAGGGCGCCGATGAAGAACGGCAGCGCGCCGCCGATGAACAGGCCGATGACCACCTTGGGATCGGTGAGGATGATATTGAGTTCCTGGCCCAGGTTGACGCTTACCGTCTGGGTGAACGCCGAGAACAACGCCAGGGCGGTCAGGGCGGCGGAGCCGATGGCGAAACCTTTGCCGATGGCGGCGGTGGTGTTCCCCAGGGCGTCCAGACTGTCGGTGATCTTCCGCACGTCCGGCCCCAGGCCGGCCATCTCGGAGATACCGCCGGCGTTGTCGGCGATCGGTCCGTAGGCGTCTACCGACATGGTGATGCCGACGGTTGCCAGCATGGCCACGGCGGCGATGCCGATACCGTACAGGCCGGCTGCCCAGTTGCTGACGTAGATGCCGACGCAGATCGCCAGCACCGGGAGGGCGGTGGATTCCAGGCCGACCGCCAGGCCGGTGATGATGTTGGTGGCCGGGCCGGTTTTGCTGGCCAGGCCGATCCGGCGAACCGGTCCGGCGGCTGTGTAGTACTCGGTGATCAGGCCGATGATGATGCCGACCAGGGTGCCCAGGAGCACGGCGTACCAGATCCTGCCGCTGACCAGTCCGCTGTTGATCACGAACCAGGCGGCGGCCAGGAACAGGCCGGCGGCGATGAATGTGGAGTACCGCAGCGCGGAGGCCGGGTTGATCGACTTGAGGACCCGCATGGAGAGAATGCCCAGGAACGAGCAGACCAGGCCGACGGCGGCCAGCATGATCGGCAGGGAGGTCAGGAACGCCTTGACGGTAACGCCGGCGGCGGATCCGCCTGCAGAGAGCTGGTTGAAGGCGCCGCCGCCTATCGCCAGGGTGGCGGCGATGGCGATAGTGGCGATGATGGAGCCGACATACGATTCGAAGATGTCGGCGCCCATCCCGGCCACGTCACCGACGTTGTCGCCGACGTTGTCGGCGATGACACCCGGGTTACGGGGATCATCTTCAGGAATACCGGCCTCCACCTTGCCCACCAGATCGGCGCCGACGTCGGCGGCCTTGGTGTAGATCCCGCCGCCTACACGGGCGAACAGTGCGATGGACGAGGCGCCCATTGCGAAGCCGCTGATGGAGGACAGGGCTGCAAAGTCACCTTCGCCGAACAGCACCATGTAAGCCACGGCGACGCCTATGAGGCCGAGGGAGGCAACCGCCACCCCCATGACCGAACCACCGTTGAACGCCAGAAGCAGCGCTGCGCCCTGGCCCTTGTCCTTGGCGGCGGCGGTGGTCCGGACGTTGGCCCTGGTTGCCGCTTTCATGCCGGAGAATCCGGCCATGATGGAGCAGGCTGCGCCGGCCACGAACGCCACGGCGGTGGCGGTCGCCAGTTTCCACGCCAGGAGGCCTGCCACCACGATGATGAAGATCACCAGGATGGAGTACTCCTTCCGGAGGAACGCCATGGCGCCGTCGTGGATCTGGTCGGAGATTTCCTGCATGCGGGCGTTGCCGGCCGGCTGTTTGACGAGTCGCCAGTAAATGAAACCGGCGAACAGAAGTCCGAACAGTCCGATGTACGGGCTGTACGTGAGAATGTTTTCCATGACGACAGTCGCTCCTATCCGTATCGCCGAACCTTCAGCGGTCCGGGTGAATTTCCTTTTCTTCGGGATCAAGGGGTGGACGGTTGAACGCGTTCATGGCGGCGGCGACGCCGTTTGTCAGAATCGCCTGCACCGCACCGGCTCCCCGGTCGATGAAACCGTCGAGCCTCCCCCCCTCCTCCCGGTCAAACTCCGAAAGAACGTAATCTGCCAGGTCGAGATCGCCACGACCGGCTCCCTGCACACCGAGCCGGACCCTGGGGAAGGCGTCTGTTCCCAGCTCCTCCACCAGGGATCGAACCCCGTTGTGTCCGCCGGCGCTACCCTGCGGGCGAACACGGATCCTGCCGTAAGGCAGGTTCACATCGTCGTACACGACGATGATATTTTCGGCCTCAACCTCCCGATCAGCGGCCAGTCTTGCGGCCGTCATACCCGAGCGGTTCATGAACGTCGCCGGCTTGGCCAGGATCGGCCCTCCACCGGGAACCTCGGCCACCCAGGCCAGGAACTCGCGGGAGGGATGTTCGGGGAAACGGACGCCGGCTTCTGCAGCCAGACGATCCGTCACCATGAACCCGATGTTGTGCCGGGTGCCGGCGTAGACGGCTCCCGGATTCCCCAGTCCAAGGACGATTTTCACCTTCAGTCGGCTCAGGATTCTTCCTTCTTCTCCTCGCCGTCGGCAGGTGCCTCTTCTCCTTCGGCAACCTCCGCACCTTCCTCGCCTTCCAGAACCTCTTCCTCGACTACCTCTTCCGCACGCTGGTGGGCGATGTTCAGGACGGTGGTGTCGTCGGCGATAAGCAGGGTCACGCCTTCAGGCGCCTTCAGGTCGGCGACGGAAGCGTGCTGCCCGACGTGCAACTCGGAAACGTCCAGTTCCAGGGCATCGGGGATATCGTTGGGCAGGCACTCGACCTGCACCGACCGGGTGATGACGTCCATGGTGCCGAATTCGAGAGTCACACCGATGGACTCACCGATGATCCGGATCGGTATGTCCACGGTAACCTTGGTGTCAAGATCCACCCGGACGAAATCGACATGCACCAGGCGGTCGGTCACCGGGTCGCGCTGCAGCTCTTTCAGCATGACGGCCCGCTTGGCGTTCTTGTCCCCGGTACCCAGGGAGAGATTGAAGATCGTGTTGAACCCGGTCTCGGACCGCAGGATCAACTCGATGTTCCGGGGCTGGACGGCCACGGCGAACGAGTCCTTCGCCATGCCGTAAACGATGCCGGGGATCCGTCCTGCGGCACGCAGCCGTCCGGCCGGGCCCTTGCCCCGCTCTTCCCGGGGCTGTACTTCAACTACGCTCTTGCTGATCATGGTTATCGTGTCCCTTCATGTTCTCGTACAAATCTACTGGACAAACAGCGAACTCACGGAGGAGTTGCTATGGATACGGGCAATCGCTTCTCCCAGCAACCCGGCCACCGGTAATACGGTGATTTTCGGGTAGGCCAGCTTCTCGGGGCTCAGTGGGATGGTGTCGGTAACCACCACCCGGTCCAGGTCCATTTTGGAGAGCCGCTCCATGGCCGGCCCGGACAGCACGGCGTGGGTAAAGCAGGCCACCACCGATACGGCCCCTTTTTCCTTCAGGGCCCGGACGCTGCCCATCATGGTGCCGCCGGTGTCGATGATGTCGTCCACGATGATGCAGGTGCGGCCGTCCACGTCACCGATGACATTCATGGTTTCGGCCACGTTGGCCTCCACCCGACGTTTGTCGATGATCGCAAGTTCGGCGCCGAGGCGCTTGGCGTGGAACCGGGCCCGCTCCACGCCGCCGGCGTCGGGGCTGACCACGGTAATGTTTTGGTATTCCTGCTGCTCCAGCCAGTCCAGTACCACCGGCGCGGCGAACAGGTGGTCCACCGGCACGTCGAAGAAACCCTGGATCGCAGGTGCGTGCAGATCCATGGTAAGGATTCTATGGAACCCTGCGGCGGTAATCAGGTCGGCCACCAGCTTGGCGGTAATCGGGACCCGGGGCTGGTCCTTGCGGTCCTGCCGGGCGTAACCGTAGTACGGGATCACCGCGGTGACCCGGTCGGCGGAGGCGCGTTTGAAGGCGTCGGCCGCAACCAGCAGCTCCATAAGGTTTTCGTTGGCCGGGCTGCAGGTCGGCTGGATGATGAAAACGTCGGTCCCCCGCACGTTCTCCTTGATGTGGCAATAGATCTCCCCGTCGCTGAACCGCCGCAGGGTCCAGTTCCCCATGGGGAGGCGCAGGTATTCGCAGATCGCATCCGCAAGCTTCGGGTTGCCGTTTCCCGAGAAGACCTTCAACTCACTTTTCATGATTTTTGCTCGAGTCAGGCGCCGTGCGCCCGATGGCTGGGGCGGAAGGATTCGAACCTTCGAATGCTGCCTCCAAAGGGCAGTGCCTTACCGCTTGGCGACGCCCCAGTATGGCGGGCCTAAGGCCAGGTTTGTTCTCCGCCTTCCAGCAGGTTGCCCCGTTTCCCCGATTCCTCCTGATCCATTTCCGTTCCATTTTCAGAATCGAGTTCCCGGATCTGGGAGCCCGAGTCCAAGCCTGATTCCGCAAGCACCTCGTTGTATCTCTCGATGATCTTCTCTTCGATCATCCTTCTCGTCTCGTTGTTGAGCGGGTGGGCGATGTCCCGGAACGTACCGTTCTTCCTCTTCTTGCTGGGCATCGAGACGAACAGGCCATTGACCCCGTCGATGATTTTGATGTCGCTGACGACAAAGCAGTCATCGATGATGATGGAGACGAAAGCTTTGAGCTTCTCCTCCTCAACGGGGAAAACCCTGATCTGGGTGATGTCCATGCGCCACCGTCCTCGTCCTGAACAGTTCCCAATGCCGGAACAGGCCGGACAGCTTCTCTCCGGCCCGAATCATCCCGTCCTGATCTTCAAACACACCAAATACGGTGGAGCCGCTGCCGCTGAGCATGGCGTGTCTGGCGCCGTGCTCCAGCAGGCTGTCCCGGAACAACCGCAACTCCGGCCACCCGGCAAAAACGACCGGTTCCAGATCATTGATCGCGAAACCGAAGTCCTTGTTTCCCGGCAGTTTAAGTGCCCGAAGTGCGCTCAAATTAACACCATTCGCAGGGAGTGTCAAATAGGCCGAGAGCCTGTCATAAACCTGGGCGGTCGAGATGGATACAGGCGGAAACCCAAGCAATAAAGGGACTTCTCCTGCAAACGGCAGCGGCTCGACCTGCTCTCCCCGTCCGGTGCAAAGGGCGGTGCCGCCGGAGAGGAAGAACGGCACGTCGGAACCCAGTTCGGCGGCGATCTCGGCCAATTCAGCCGGACCCGGGTCCAGGGACCAGGCCCGGGCCAGCCCCAGGAGCGCACCGGCGGCGTCCGAACTTCCGCCTCCCAGCCCTCCCCCGGCGGGGATCCGCTTTTCAAGATGGATGGCAGCACCCGGTGTCCCGATCCCGGCCCGGTCCGCCAGGGCCCGGGCGGCCCGGATCACCAGGTTGGTTTCATCCACGGGAATCCCGGGGCTGTCACAGGTCAGGGCGAGGGTGTCCGCCTCCCGAATCGTCAGGGTGTCCCACAGGTCAATGGCCTGAAGTACGGTGGCGAGTTCGTGGAACTCGTCCTCCCGCTTCCCCAGGATCCGCAGGGACCAGTTGATCTTGCCGGGGCAGTGTACGGAAATCTCCGGCCCACTCATTGCAGGAGCCCCTCCCCGCCGCCTTCCAGCAGATCGGCCAGCGGCCGCACATCCAGTCCGTCCGGCGGCCGGCCTGTTCCGATGTCGGCGGTTCGCTCAGGCGACAGGGTCCGGACCGTAAGGCGGGTCAGCTCCAGGAGTGCGTCTCCCGAACCGACGTGAAGCCGGATCGGCAGGCGGTCTGATGCGGTGGCGTCCCGGCGCCAGACGGTGAGTCCCGGCGGGCGCGTTCCACCAGTCAACGCCGAGACCGTCTCTTCCAGTGTCATGGAAACGCCCAGCACAGGAGAAAGCTCAAGGCCGGCAGCCTCACCGGCGAAGGCGATCTTGTCCTGAACCAGGGAAACCGCCAACAGGCCGTAACCACCGTCTACCGCCAGGCGGGTTCCGCCCATGGGGCCGAACACCTCCACGTGGAGCCGGTCCGGTGGAACGGCCCAGACCCAGGCCCGGAAGCGGGTGGTCTCCCCGTCGGCGATTGTGAATCGGCCCTGGTACAGGGCGGACCAGGAGTGTCCTTCAGGGATGGCGCCGGTACCGGCTCCCCTGCCGGCGCATGCAACCAAGAGCAGGCAGAGCAGAGCCGGGAACGCCAGGCGCAGCGCAAGCCGGCCCGGGGAAGTCATGGCGTGTCGCTGCCCCCGTTACCCTGCAGTGCGGCGATCTTGGCCTGCAGTTCTTTCTGGCTGGCCGGGTCGGCCTTGAGGGCGGAGCGATACGAGGCCAGGGCCGATTCGGCCAGGCCCAGTTTTTCGTAGAGGTCCCCGAGGTGTTCCAGGATCACAGGGTCGCCGGGAATGGCGGCAACGGCCCGCTCCAGCGGATCCCGGGCCTCTTCGTAGGATCCCATGCGGAAGTGGGCCCAGCCCAGGGAGTCCAGGTAGGCGGCGTTCCAGGGATCGAGCTTCACGGCCCGCTGGATGAATCCGAGAGCCTCGGGAAGGCGGATATTCCGGTCGGCCATGGAATATCCCAGATGGTTCAGCGCCGCGTGGAACTCCGGGTCGAGGCGGATCGCCTCCAGCAGCTCCTTCTCCATCTGGCGGAAATTTTCCAGCCGTTCCAGGTACTGGCCCAGACGGTAGCGGGCCACCGGGTTGCCCGGCTCTTCGTCTCTCCAGTCCTTGAGGACCTCTTCTCCCCCATCCGGATCCCCACCCCGGTACAGGGCGTCGGCGGCGATGGGCCAGACCGTATTCCCCATGTACCGGGCTGCATCGTTGAACTGCTTCCGGGCCCGGGTGGTGTCGCCCTGGGCGGCACGGATCTCCGCTTCCAGTCTCACGCCGGCGCCGTTCCCCGCAGCTCGCTTGAGACGCTGGGAAAACTCGAGGGCCTCGTCATAATCTTCGATGACCAGTGCAACCCGGCCGGCAAGTGCAAGCGCATCGATGGACGCCGGATTTTCAAGGGTGGCCAATGTTTCCCGGGCTCGTTCCGGCTCACCTCTTGACAGCCAGAGGAAGACCATGCTCTGCCGCAGACCATCCCGGCGGGCCGCCTCGGTGGCGTCGTCGGTCAGGAGCAGAAGGGCCCGCTCGTAAGCCGCTATCGCCTCAAGATCCCGTGCCTGAACCGCCAGCATCTCTCCCAGCAGGGCCTGGACGCCATGGTGTGCCGGGAACTCCTCCGCCAGCCCTGTGGCCAGTTCCACCGCTTCGGCGCTTCGGCCCAGGGTGTGGTAAACGGTAGCCAACTGGTAACGGAGCATCGGGTCGGCGCCGGCCAGGTCGATGGCCATCTCCATCTGCTTTCCCGCTTCTTCCGGACGGCCGACCCTGAGAAGGGCCTCACCGTACAGCGCCCTCAGGCTGCCGACCTGGGGACGGACGGCCAGTAGAGGTTCGGCGCGATCAATGAATAGAAGCCAGGCGTTGCGGCTGCGCACCAGGTTGTCCAGAAGGCTGACGGCGTCACGGAACCCGACGCCTCCTTCGTCCAGGCCGGCGGTCTCCCGCAGGAACCGGACGACCTCTTCGATCGCTTCTTCATCCCGGTCGGCGTGCATAAGGACGTTGGCCAGCAGGCGGAGCGCTTCGGCGTCCCCTTCCTGCCTTGCGACGAACCGGCGGGCCGCTTCGATGGCGCCGTCGGCATCGCCGGCCCTGAGCCTGAAAGTGGCCAGGAGCCGGAACGATTCCGGATCGGCCTCCGGCTGCAGGATCAGGCGGTCGTAGATGGTAATCGCCTCGGCCAGTGCGCCGTCGGCAGACCTGCCGCCAAGAATCCGGGCGGTCAGAATCTCGGCCAGAATTTCCAGGGAGCCGACATGATCCGGATCGGCCTTGAGGGACTGGCGTACCAGGCGCTCGGCCTGCTGCTGCTGACCCATGAGCATCAACAGGGAGGCGGCTTCCGTTTTGAGATCGCTGGACGTCGGGTCCAGCTTCACCGCCTCGTTGATCTCCCGCACCGCCTGTCCGACCTGGCCCTGCCGCGCCACGTACAACGCCTTCATCATGTGGTAGTAGGCGTCGCCCTGCCGGGCTACATCCGGCTCGAGTTCATCGGCCCCTGCGGCCGGCGTCAAGACCAGAGCGGCCAGGATGAGGGCCGAAAACAGCCGGTGCTTCCTGTTCAATCTCAACGGATCAGCACCAGTTTTTGAATCACCTTCTGCATCTGGTCCTCCAGACGGTCGGAGTAGGTTCTGCCCTCCGGCCTGACCTCAACGTCCGGGACCACTCCGTCCCCACCCCAGGATTCACCGGAGGCAAGGCGCCATTCTTTCGCCGCCACCAGAACACCGGCGCCGTTGGGCAGCTCGAACAGCTCCGCCTCCGAGCCCATACCGTATGTTTCTTCGCCGTAAATCTGTACGGCCCCGGCGACCTGCAGCAGCCGGGCGAACCCTTCCGCCGCTCCGGCGGTGGCCCCGTTCACCAGCAGCGTGATCGACCCGTTCCAGGCCGGACCCACGGTTGGGATATCCACCGTCTCCAGAACCTCCCCATCCCGGTCCACCAGCCTGAACGCCGCTCCGGAGTGGAACAGGGCGGCGAACGGCTGCAGGTCCCGAGGCGAACCTTCGGCTACGTTCCGAAGATCGATCAACAGTCCTTCGATCCCCCGTTCCCTGTAGCCATCCAGTTCCTGAACCAGTTTGTCGGTATCCAGACGGGTCAGGTCCTGCAGTTCCAGCACCAGCACCCCGTCCTTTTCGTGCAAACGGTACGGCAGCTGCCGGCGGGCCTTGCGGTCCAGGGTCAGATCTTCACGGGAGAACCCGGTGCTGGGGTGGATGATCTGCATCCGCACCGATGTTCCCGCCGGCCCTCTCAGGAGACGGAGCGCCTGGTCCAGGGAGAAGTCCCTGAGCAGTTCATCCCCGATCACCCGGATCTGGTCGCCGGCGATCAGTCCGGCGTCTTCGGCGGGAGAACCTGGATCCACTCCGACGATCTGGAGGGCGCCATACCCTTTGAGCACTGTCAGGCCCGGTCCGGCGGAGAGATCGGCGCCCTGCTCTTTCCAGGCGGTAAGTTCACCTGGAGAGAGATAGGCGGCGTGAGGGTCCAGCCCCCTGAGCATCCCTTCGTACGCCCCGGCCATGAGGTTGTCCGCCTCAACCGGATCGACGTAGTTTTCCATGATCAGGGACAGGACTTCCGAGAACACCACGACCTGCCGGTACGAGCTGTCGGTGGCCCCTACCCTGAAAAACAGGCCGGATCCCACCAGGGTCGCAACCAGCACCGCCGAAACCAGCAGGGCCGCCAAGCTGAACTTTTTCATCTTTTCTCCGCCGTTATTCTCATTCCCCACAGGTAAAAAGTTACACGGACCCTACGGAAGGTGCAAGCGGATCGGTAATTATCGGAACCAGGGCGCCGGATCGATGGCCTTGCCGTTTTCCCGCAGTTCGAAATAAAGGAAGGGCCCCTTGAGGGATCCGGTTTCCCCCACCTGGCCGATGACCTGGCCCCGGAGCACCTTCTCACCCTTCTCTACCAGCAGGACCGAGGCGTGACTGTAGATCGACACCAGGCGGTCGCCGTGATCCAGGATCGCCGTCAGGCCATACCCCCTCAGCCATGCGGCGTAGACCACCGTGCCGTCGAAAATGCCGGTTATCCGCCTGCCCTGGTCCGCCTCGATATCCAGGCCGGGGTGGGGAACCCTGGTCTTGAACCTGGGATGGACGATCTCCCCGAACCGTTCGGTGATGGCGCCGTCTACCGGCAGATCCAGAAGGCCGCGGAAGGTGTGCATATCCACGACCGCAAGCTGATCGGTGGCCAGATCCTCCACCAGGTTGGTGAGTTCGCCTGCCGCTTCTTCCAGTTCGCCAAGGGCCGATTTGCGAACATTGCTGTCCTTCCGGAGCCTGGTCAGGAAGCTGCTGCGATCTCGCCGGCCTGAGACCAGCCGGTTGCGGGCCCTTTGCGCCTCGGTCCGAACAGCCTGCTGCCGCTCCCGTTCGGTGACCAGGATCGCCTGCTCGCTGCGCAGCCGTTCGGCGTCGGTGCGATACTCACGGATCACCTTGGCATCCCGCTCGCTGAGAAACGACGCGTAGCGCAGACCTTCGAGAAACGCTTCCACGTCACCGCTGATCATGGAGCGGCGGAAACTGTTTCCCGGTCCCTGCTTGTACATCTCCCGCACCCGGAACGACAGGTAGGTTTCCCGATTGGCCTGAATCGTCGCAAGGTCGGCGGCCACCGCTTCCCGAGCCTCGATCTGCTCTTCCAGTTCGCCCATCCGGATGCCGGTCTGCTGCAACTGGGCTTCCCGAAGGGTGATCTCGGCGTCGATCCGGGACAGTTGCCCCAGAACACCCCGCTCCCGGGCCTGCAACCGGTCCAGTTCCCCCTGCAGTCGTACGATGTGCCGTTCAACCGCCCGCAGCCGGGTCTCACGATCCGGGGCGCGTTCCTGCCCTGCCGCCGGAACAAGCAGGCCCGGCAGGACCAGCGCCAGGATCAGGCTGGGGATTCTCACAGCAGCGGCTTGCCGTCCAGATCTTCGGGAGGGTTCAGGCCGAGGAGCTTCATCACCGTCGGCATGACGTCCAGCATCCCCGGCTCCTCGGTGTTGATCTCCCGGTTGATGAAGAAAATCCCCTTTACAAGGGTCGGATCATTGGAGCAGTGGTCCCCGGACCAGATCCGGGTATTGTCCTCGACGATGTCAGGCGGAACACCGCCCAGGGTGGTCTGCCACGAGACCCTGTAATTCAGGTTGTTCCCGACCCGGATGTCGGGGACCAGGTCGGTGTTGATCTCACCCGGGTACATGTCCTCCCGGAACCAGACGTCGGTGACCGGGCTGACACCGGTGGCCGGGTCCACCAGGCTCTTGAGCCCGTCCCGGATCTCCTCCCGCACCCGGTTGTACTCCGGCCCGGCCATGACCGTGCCGTACCGTTCCCGCCCTACGAGGTTGATGTAGATCGAACCCAGGCCCAGGGCGTACGCCTTCGTGTTCTGCCAGTCTACGTTGGTGAACAGGTCGCCCTGATCGAACAGTTTTTCCAGGGTGGCCGGGTCTTCGTCCTGGCCCTTGAGGGTCATGTAACCGTTGCGCACCAGCCAGGTGTTGTAGTTCACACCGCGGCGGAACGACGAGAAACCATGGTCCGACAACACCATGAACACCGCATCCTCGCCGGCGAGCTTGCGGGCCTTGCCGACCAGGTCGTCCATGCGCTGGTACGCCTTGAGCATGTGCGGCGCCATGCGGGCCGCCTCCTCGGCGTCATAGAGCGGATGGCCCGGATCCATGTGCCGCCAGAAGATGTGGCCGATGCGGTCGGTGAAGTAGAAGATCTGGACGTACAGGTCGGCGTCGTCGTCTCCCATCAACCCTTCCATGATCTCCTCGTACTTGGCAACGGTGGAGTCCATGTCCTCGAGGAACAGGGTGTCGCCGCCGACGCCGGAGGTAGGCGACCAGGTGTCCAGCGCCCAGCCGATGGTCTTGTACAGGCCGAAACGATCGGCGATCTCTTCCGAGTACTCCGGCGGCCAGGCAAAGGCGACCGGATGGCAGTCGGGATGGAAATTCACCGGCGAGGCATAGAGCTGGATTTCAGGCGACAGGGCCAGCAGCTTGAACCGCACGATCCCCTTTAGGGGCGCAATTTTATCCACCACCGGATTCACCGGGAAATCAACCTCGTACCACTCGGACCATTCGTCCACGGTCAGGGTGCGGGTCTGCCCCGACAGGGTCAGGGTCAGGTCGGTGTCGGAGGCCGACAGCTCCATCGGCACATCGATCCGCCGGGGCACGCCGGCGTCGTCCAGTTCCTGGCGGACCTGGCGCTTGCGCTTGTTCCGTTCCTTGCGATCCTCGATGCCGACTACCGCCCGGTTTACGGCATATTCGTAGAACGGCTTGTTGCTCGGTCCGATGAGCCGGGTCTTGATAGATCCCCGTTTCGCCGGCAGCTTCACCAGTTCCAGGCTGAACTCGTTGTTGTCGATGCGGTAGGACGGATCCGAGGTGTAGTACGACGGCGTTCCTATCCTGCCCCGCATATCCGGAACCCCCAGGCCCGACAGCATGGTGCCGCCGTCCATCGGTTCCGCCGGGAAGGTTGCAGGAACCCGGATGACATGGGCCTTGAGGCCGGCGTCGGTGGCCAGCTGCCAGAAAGTAGCCCCATTACGGTTGTTGACGGCGTCGGGGACCTCCACAGGCAGGTATTCGGCCAGGTAGGACGAGGCCGGGATCCCGGCGGCGAGACCGAGGACCAGGGCGGCTGCCACCCGGTACTTCCACTTCATCTTTTTGAGGAGGAGGGAGAGGAGCATGATCAGGACGAAAACCAGGCCGGCAATGATCGCCCCCAGAACCGGCCCGTTGTTCTCCCCGAACATCAGCTTCTTGCGCCTCTCCTCATTAAGAGCGAAGCTCGGCGTGTAATCCCCGGGGTCGCGCTTGAGGAAGTCGAAGATCTCCGTCCTCCCCGGGTTCAGACCGGTGGCGAAGGTGGACCAGGACACCGGGGTCTGGGGCGGGTTGGTGGGAAGCAGGGGTGCGTAGGTGCCCTCATCCCTCAAGGCCGACAGGTTGGGAAGACGGCCGGCGTCCATCCAGTCCTGCACCAGGCCGGCGTCGGCGCCGTCAAAACCGATGATGACCACCTTGGGCTTGTCCTGGGCGAACAAAACGGATGCGGCGAACAGAACAAGCAGGACACCTATCAGCTTGCGGATCATACTTTCCCCTCTCACCTCAACCGGGAGGCGCGGTAAGAGATTAACACCGTCGATCCGTTCCTTCACGCCGGGGGATTGTGATAACATCCGTCCGGTTCGGGTCGAACCTTCGAAACCTGCATTTTTATTGAAGAAACGACGGATCGCCGCCTGTGAAACTTGCCGCATTGTCAGCCCGGGATTCACTCCCCCACTCGGAAGAGGCGGAGCGTTCGGTTCTGGGTTCAGTCCTGGTGGACAACAACCAGATCAACAAGGCCCAGGAGATCCTGTCCTGGGAAGCGTTCTACTCCGCCCGTCACCGCAAGATCTTCCAGGCTATCGAACGGCTCAGCCAGAACGGCACCCCGATGGACCTGGTGACGTTGCGGGACGAACTGGACCGGGCCGGCGACCTGGAGTCCTGCGGCGGCCCGGCCTATATCTCCGATCTTCTGGACGGCTTCAGCCGCTCGATGAACGTCGAGCATTACGCCAAGATCGTTAAAGAGAAGGCGACCCTGCGGGAACTGATCCAGGTTTCCCAGTGGGTCGGCCAGTCCGCCCTGGACGGCGAGGGCACGACCGACGAGATCCTTGATGAGGCCGAGAAGAAGATCTTCCAGGTCTCCCAGGGCCGCCTGCGCACCGGGTTCGTCCACATCAGGGAGTCCGGCGATAAAGCGATCAAGCGCCTCGAGGAACTGACCGAACAGCAGGAGATGATCACCGGGGTTGCTACCGGAATCATGGAACTGGACAACATGACGTCCGGTTTCCAGAACACCGATCTCCTGATCCTTGCAGCCCGGCCTTCCATGGGAAAGACCGCGTTTGCACTGAATATCGCCGCCCACGCAGCCCTTCGCGCCGACAAGACGGTGGGGATCTTCTCCCTGGAGATGTCCCACGAGCAGCTGTTCACAAGGATGCTGTGCGCCGAGGCGCGGATCGACGCCCACCGCCTGCGAACAGGCAGGGTCAACAACGATGACTGGGCCAAGATCATCAAGACGTACCAGACCCTGGCGGAAACGAAGGTCTATATCGACGACACCGCCGGGGTGAACATCGTCGAGCTTAGAGCGAAATCAAGACGGCTGGCCCAGGAGCACGGTCTGGACCTGCTGATTATCGACTACCTGCAGCTCATGGGCGGCGGCGCACGGTACAGCAGCCGGCAGCAGGAGATCTCCGACATCAGCCGCAGCCTGAAAGGTCTGGCCAAGGAGCTTCATGTTCCGATCCTGGCCCTGTCCCAGCTTTCAAGAGCCCCGGACCAGCGTTCCGGCGATCACCGGCCCCAGCTTTCCGACTTGCGGGAATCCGGCGCCATCGAGCAGGACGCCGACGTGGTCATGTTCCTGTTCCGGGAAGAGGTCTACGACAAGGAGGACCCGGACCTGAAAGGGAAGGCCGAACTGATCGTAGGCAAACAGCGTAACGGCGCCATCGGCAAGATCGACCTGGTGTTCATCAAGGAGCACACCCGCTTCGAGAACATGGAATGGCGCGAAGGCTAACGGTCTTCGAATGCACCGCCTGTGAGTTCCAGTCCCCCAAGTGGCTGGGACGCTGCCCGGAATGCGGCGCATGGAGCACCCTCGAGGAATCGTCTCCGGACAGGACTAAACCAGCCCCTCCCGGATCCTCCCGACCGATACCGTTCCCCGAGATCCCCGAAACCGGAGTCGCCCGGCTTTCAACCGGACTTCCGGAACTGGATCGGGTCCTGGGATCGGGACTGGTCCCCGGCGCGGCGATCCTTCTGGGTGGTGAACCGGGGATCGGCAAGAGCACCATCCTGCTGCAGGCCGCATCGATCCTGGCGTCCAGAGACAACAGCGTCCTGTACGTTACCGGCGAAGAATCGGCCACCCAGCTGAGACTGCGAGGCGATCGTCTCAAGGTCACCGAGAAAACACTACTGGTCCTTGAAGAAACCGACGTTGACCGGATCACGGCAACAGCGAAAGAAACTTCTCCCACACTCCTGATCGTTGACTCGATCCAGGCGGTCTCCTGCTCCGACGTCGCCAGCGTTCCCGGCTCGGTAGCCCAGGTCCGGGAATCGGCGCAACGCCTGGTCCGCCTGGCCAAGTCCACCAACATGCCGGTGGTCCTCGTCGGCCATGTCACGAAAGAGGGCGGCCTGGCAGGACCGCGGGCCCTGGAACATGTGGTGGACACGGTGGTGCAGTTCGAAGGCGACCGCCACCATGCCCACAGAATCCTGCGAACCCTGAAGAACCGCTTCGGACCGTCGGATGAAATCGGCGTTTTCAAAATGACGTCAACAGGACTTCAAGAGGTACCGAATCCGTCGGAGGTGTTCCTCGCCGAACGCCCCGAAAACGTTCCCGGCTCCTCCGTTCACGCAGCCATCGAAGGGACACGACCGATCCTGGTTGAGATACAAGCACTGGTCGGCGAACCGATGCAGGGGAACCCGCGACGCACCGCATTAGGCATCGACTCTCAAAGACTCGCTCTGATCCTGGCCGTCCTCCAACGCCGTGCCGGCCTGACCCTCTCCGACCGTGACGTCTTCGTCAACGTCGCCGGCGGGCTGACCCTGACCGAACCTGCTTCCGATCTCGCCGTCGCCGCAGCCGTGGCATCGTCCTTCCACCGCAAACCGATCCCCCAGGACTGGGCGCTCATCGGAGAGCTGGGCCTGGCCGGCGAACTGCGATCGGTTTCGAGACTGGATGCAAGGATCAAGGAAGCGGAGCGGCTTGGTTTCAAGCGGGTTTTGATTCCTGAACGGGCCCAGCATTTGACCGACGCACTGGATCGTTTGTTCAAAGGGGCATGATGATCAGCCGCGTCCCTCGATCTGGCGGCCTCCATTGAGCCCCATCTTGTGGCCGATATCCGTCATGATGGCCTGACGGCGCCGGAGGCGTACACTCTGGATGCGGCCATCCGTTCCTGGGCGGCCGGTGGGGATACGGAGGAAGTTGTGGAATCAGCCGCTTCGGCGTACCACCAGTACCAGAAGTGCGGCATGAATGGCGCGCGGAAACTGTTCTGGGGTTCGCCATGACAGCTGAACGGGAGGCGACACGAAACCGTCTGACCCGTGAAATCAACTGGTCCAGGATCCCCTCCGACAACACCTTGCTCCGTCTCATCGGACCGGACATCACCTTGTTCTCAGCGGCGGCCTGGGATGGGTATTACCTCAAATCCGACGACTGTGAAGAAGACAGCCCTCTCGATTGGGTCAGCCGGCTCAGGGTCGGGTTCAACAGCTCCATTTCACTACTGCGGCAGGTGTACCATGTCCGCAAGGTCTATGCCGCTCCAAAGCAAGCCGGCCCCGGTGTTCTGCTGCCATGCATCCTGACCAGAAGTAACGATGAACGCAAGAACGGGCTGGTGGAGAAAGGTTTTGCCGTTCTGTTCGACCCCAGGCGCTACCCGTTGGCACCACTTGACAGGGAGCCGAAAGGATACGAGCCCGGCACCTTTCTGTTCCGACACTGCAAGGGCAACCTCTTCCTGTTTTACGTCCGCCATGCCAACCGCAGGCCACCGGAAAAGAACAGACGAACGGAGATGGAGAAACTGCTGTCACAGGATGAGCCGTACGTGCGATCCATCGACATTTCCCGTCATGTTTTGAGGCGTGAGAATTGAACCCCGCTCTGGATCCAGCCACCGCTTTTGACTACTACGCCTATATCGCCTGGGCGACTGCGGCGCTTTTCATCCTCCATGGTTTCGCCATGGGGAGGTGGCACAAGCCGTACTGGATGACCGGCATCCCGTTCCTTCAGCGGGAGCATCAATCCAGCACCAGCATTCCGGAGTTTCCCAATGCTGCGCGGATCACCGAGCAGTTCCATCAAAAAGGCCGGCAGGTCATCCTGTTCCACGACTTCGACATGGATCGCATTGGTTTCAGGGTAAAGATTCCAGGTCCCGGCCTGCACCTTTCGATCCCGATGTACCACGGCCTGATCCGGTACGATCGCTATAATCAGCAGATCTTCCTGAAATGCAGTATCGGATGGCTGCCGATCCTTGCCGTAGTTGTCGGAGCGCTACTCGCCCGCAGGCCGCCGGAGTTCATTCCTCTTCCGATGCTCCTTTTCGTAACGGTCATGATGGTCGGGTCTCTGGCCTACTCCTATTTCCAGGTTCGAAAACGGTGCAACAAGCTGATGGAGCTCCTGACCGGAACCGGAAATTAAAACCGGCTCTCGCGGGTAACACCTGGTGAAACCAGCGAATCACCTACAGTCGTGTACTACACCCACGCCCCACCTGAAGGCTATAATGAGGGACGCGCGGACAACGCAAGGATAGAAGGAACTGAGTGAAAACCGACGTAGCCACTCCGGACAATGTTGTCGACAAGATCACATCTGCGTTGATGCAGGTGGTCAGCAAGATCCCCGGATCGGACGAAACGGAGGACGCTTCTCCGGATGCCAAGTCCCGATCACTGATCCTCAAGGCCAGCTGCAAGGCGGCCACCGTTTCCGGGTCCCTGGCCCTGCCGCCGGGGCCTCTGGGCATGCTGACCATCCTCCCCGACCTGCTGGCGATCTGGAACATCCAGCGCCAGCTGGTGGCGGACATTGCGGCGGTATACGGCAAGGCGGCCATCCTTGAACGGCAGCAGATGATCTACTGCCTGTTCAAACATGCCGCCGGCCAGGTGGTTCGGGACGTGGCGGTCCGGGTGGGAGAAAGGTTCCTGATCCGGGAGGCGACTCTCAAGGGGTTGCAGCAGGTACTCAGAAGGATCGGCGTCTCCATCTCCCAGCGGGCGGCAGGCAAGGCCCTGTCCCGGTGGCTGCCGGTGATCGGCGCCGTCGGCATCGGCGGGTACGCGTTCTACGACACCAGCCAGGTCGGCAAGACCTCCATGGCGTTCTTCTCCAGGGAGATCGTCATCGAGGTGCCTGAAGCGTGAGCCTGTACCTCCTGATCATCCCGGTATTGCTCCTGCTCTGGTTCGTTCTGGACCGGCTGGTGTCGAAGCATTACCGGCCGAAAGATACGAAACACACTTTTGACCCCGGCAAGTTCGGGATACCGTTTGAAACGGTCCGGTTCGACACTGCCGACGGCGGCAACTTGAGCGGTTGGTGGATCCCGGGGAAACAGGATGGTCCCGTATTGATCCTGGTTCACGGCTGGGAGAACAACGCCGGGCGGCTGATCCGGTTCATTCGGGAGTTTCACCCTCTGGGCTACAACCTGCTGGCCTTCGATGCCCGCTCCCACGGCGACAGCAGCTTCACCGCGAAGACCACCGTCTGGAGCTATACCGAGGACACCCTGGCGGCCATCCGGTACGTGCGTGAACGGAACGGGAACGATTCCCGGATCGGGCTGGTCGGCTTTTCCATCGGCGGCGGAGCGGCCATCAATGCTGCCGCCCACAGCGCCGGCATCCGTACCGTACTCACCGTCGGCGCCGTCGCTCATCCCCTGGAAGTGATGCGACTGACCTTCGACCGCAAAGGTGTGCCGTACATCCCGCTGGTCTGGATCTTCTTCAGGTACCTGGAGCTGCGCTACAACATCCGGTTCAACAGGATCGCGCCGGTACGGCATATCGGCAAGGTACCGGCGCCTGTGTTTCTCATCCACGGTGAGGACGACCGTATCGTCCTGCCGGACCAGAGCCGCAAGCTCATGGACGCCGGCAATCAGGACCTGGTTCGCATCTGGATCGCACCAGGCCTGGCCCACGGCGAGTGGGACAATCTCCCGCTGTTCTGGGAGCGGGTCCTGCAGTATCTGGACGAAACGATTCCCGTCACCTGACCGTCCGGGGTATCATCTCCCGAATCCCCACCTTTAACGGAGGACGACATGAACAGATTTTTGCGGTATTCCGCGATTGCATTGGCTCTATTTTCCATAGTCGGGTGTTGTTCGCTTCCGGATACGGCGTTGACCGAAGAAGACAAGGCGACCCTGACCTCCATGATCGACGATGGCCTGGAACACATGCGCGCCAGGGACTTCGCAGCCTGGACCGCCAACTTCGCCGAAGATGCCGTCCTCATGCCGCCTAACGGCCCCACCGTCACCGGCCCCGCCGCCCTGCAGGCCTGGGCCGAGGCGATGCCAGGCTGGGAGGATGCGACCTGGCCCAACGTGATGATCTCCGGTGAAGGGAACATGGCCTACGGCTCCAGCGACTACACCCTGAAACTGGAAGGGATGCCTGAAGACCGGGGCAAACAGCTCGTGGTGTTCCGCCGCAAGGAAGGTGGCGAGTGGAAGGCCGTCGCCGTCAGTTTCAATTCGGACCTGCCGATCCAGATCCCTGCCATGATGCCGGTGGAGGAATAGATCACCCATGAAGAAACTTTTGATCTTGCTGCTGGCTGCGGTCCTTCTCTGGTCCTGCGGTTCCCCGGCTCCAGAACCGGAACCGGCCGAGGCGCCGGCTGCCGGTGAGATGCCGGATATCGTTCTGGCGGAACTGGTGGATCCGGAAGCGAAGTTTTCACCTCTGCGTTACCTGGACAGCGGCCTCATCACCCTGAATGACCGCTGCCCGGTGCGGGAGTTCCCCCTCAACCTGAAGACCGAA
This sequence comes from Candidatus Polarisedimenticola svalbardensis, assembly GCA_014764515.1. Taxonomy (GTDB): domain Bacteria; phylum Acidobacteriota; class Polarisedimenticolia; order Polarisedimenticolales; family Polarisedimenticolaceae; genus Polarisedimenticola; species Polarisedimenticola svalbardensis. Next base: position 28,514 of record JACXWD010000001.1, read on the forward strand.
GAAGGGTTCCTGCTGTTCTCCGGCCCGGAGACACTGGCGTCGTACCAGGACAGTTAATGGAAACACAGGACTGGGACAGCATCGCCGGCGAATTTTCCGACCGGGTGTTTCAGATCACCGATCATGACACCGACGGCGTCATCCTCAGCACCGCCCAACGTCTCGGATCGACCCTTAAGCATGCCGGTGATTTCGGATGCGGCGCCGGGGCGGTCACCCGGTTGCTGGCAGGTCATTTCGGGAAGGTGACCGGCCTGGACCAGTCCGCCGGACTGGTTCGGGAAGCGGAACAGGCGACGGCGGCGGACAACGTGGAGTACGTCCATGCCGACCTGGCCCGTCCCAAACCTCTCGGATTCCGATTCGACGTATCGTTCTGCGTCAACGTCCTGATCAACCGCAATCACGACGTCCGGGAAAAGATCGCCCGGAACGTGGCGGCTCATACCAAACGGGGAGGGCCGGCGGTGTTCGTGGTGCCGTCCCTGGAGTCCACGCTGAGAACGTACCAGACCGTGGTGGACTGCCAGGTGCGAGGCGGCATCGGCCGGAGCGCCGCAGTCCGGTCTGCCAACCGCCAGGCCGGCGAGGAGATCGAGTCGGTCGTCGACGGCATCGTTTCGGTAGGCGACTCCCCAACCAAGCATTTCCTGTCCGACGAGCTGGAGGCGTTCCTGGCTGAAGCCGGGTTCGACGTCCAGTCCATGGTGCGGGTGCAGTTTCCGTGGAACCAGGAGATCGACAACCCGCCGCGCAGCCTGGGCCCGCCGACGCCCTGGGACTGGCTGGCGGAGTGTCGCAGGAGATAGTGATGTGCCAAATCCCTTGAATTTCGGGCGTCGGGGACCGATATTTGATCCGGGAAATATCCCTATCAATTCATCCGGGTTGATGGCAAAATATCTGGAACTTTTTGGAATCTTGAGGATACGTGCATGCGTAGAGTCTGCGGCTGGTGCAAAGACAATCTGGACCCGGAACTGGGACACGAAGCGGATGCACCGGTCACCCACGGCATTTGCTCATCGTGCGCCCTAAAGATCACCACCGGCACATCCCGTTCGGCCCGGGAGATGCTGGACCTGGTGGAGGAGCCGGTTTTCCTCCTTGGCGAGGACGGTGTGCTCCACGCCGTCAACCGCAGCGGCTGCCGGCTGGTAGGCAAGGATGCTGACAGTATCGCCGATCAACTGCTGGGGGATGTGTTCGAATGCGTCAACGCCGGGCTTCCCGGCGGCTGCGGTGCGAGCATCCACTGCAGCATGTGCACCATGCGAACCACCCTGCTTGAAACGCTGAAAACCGGAAAAGGAACCTCCTGTCTTCCGGCAACCAAGAACATCAACGCACCGGATGGCGAGCGGGAAGTGCACTTCCTCATTTCCACGGAGAAGGTGGACGGGAAGATCCTGATGCGGATTGAAGCTGTGGAACCGGCGGAGCAGGCCAACAACTGATGGCTTACATACCATATCTCGACGAAGAAGAGATCCCAGAAGACTGCCGGGTTCCGGACTCGGACCACATTCTGCGGGTCCATGGCGTCAACGGCCCGGTCATGAAACAGCACTACGACCTGTACCGTGTCCTGATGTACGGAAAATCTCCGCTGACCCGGATCCAGCGTGAGATGGTGGCGGTGACGGTTTCCGCCGTCAACGAATGCCACTACTGACTGCACCATCACGGGGCGGGGCTCCGCAGGTTACTGACGGCAAAGAAGGTTCCCGAGAGCAGGCAGGACCGGCTCCTCCTGGACCTTGGCTCCGATCACGCCCTGGCCGACATCGATGCCGTCAATCATGCCATACTGGATTACGCACGGAAACTGACCCGCACCCCGGCCGCCATGGGGCCGGAAGATGTTGAGCTCCTCAAGGGACACGGCCTCAGCGACAGGGCGATTCACGATCTGTGCGCCGTCACCTCGTACTTTGCTTTCGTGAACCGCATCGCCGACGGCCTGGGTGTTGAGCTGGAGTGATCTTGAAACGGTCGACGATCCTGAAGCTTGCGATGGTCCCGATGGTCGCCTGCCTCCTGTTCTGCAGCAGCAACAACTCCCCCACCGCTCCACCTCAACGCTCCTTCCTGTTCGCCATGCGGGGTATCCCGGACGCCGAAGGCCGGTTCGTTGCCGTGACCTCCAACCCACAGCTGCTTGCCGTTCTGGAAGGCCAGCTCGCTCTACCGGAAGCGCAGCGCAACCTCCACATCAACGGCCCGGTCGATTCCGGCAACGGCGGCCACAACCTGGGCTGGTCCTGGCATTTCGAGCCCGGCCAATGGGAACTGGTGGAGATCAGCATCGAACTGTGCGATGGCCGGCCACAAAACGTGGAGGACGACGTGGACAAGTGGATCGCAGATGTAGGCACGTTCTGCCCCTGGGCGTCGTATGTCGCAGCGGAGCTTTAATGACGATCAAGTTGAAGACGGAAACGCTGAACGGATCTAGATCGGGTAGCCGTCGTCCCGGCGGTCCAGCATCTGCATCTGCCGTTCCCACTGGTTCTTCATGATCAGCAGGAGCCGGAAGGTCATGTCCACTTCCTTCCGGGTCGGGCTGCGCCAGTCCTTCTCTACCCGCTGCAGTTCGGACCAGCGACTGCTGTCGCTGTACAGCTTGGTGGACAACGACCAGCGGCCGTCTCTCCCCTGCTGGGAGTAGACCCAGTCGATGTGGTTCATCAGCAACGGGTAGCGGTTGACCAGCCCGAGCCTGGCGAACATCTCCAGGTTCATCAGCATCTCGTCCACATGGCCGTTCGTCTGGTAGTGTTCCAGCGGGTGGAACTTGATGCCGTGGCCCTTGAGGAACGACCCTTTGGCGGTCCGGATCAGGCCCAGGCCGGGGGCCAGGTTCTGGTAGGTCGGGGACATGACGTAGTCATAGATCTTCTTGAGGCGCATCTTGGCCATTTCGCCGTTCAAGAGCCACGGCGAGCAGGCGAAAAGCCGGGTGAGGTACAGGTCCGGCATGAACGGGTAGCCTCGATTCCAGACTTCCTGCCGTATCAGAGGGTGGCTGGCGCCGATCTCTTCGGTCGGATTGCGGCTGCCCGGCAGATCCACGAATCCGGAGGTCAACTCCAGCAGCTCCATGATGGCGATCCTGGCGCGGTTGTCGTCGTAGCCGGTGCGGGTCAGCAGCTCCAGGGCCAGGATCCGGAAGAACCAGCGGAAGTATTTTTCCTGCCGCGGGTCGGCCTTCACTTCCTTGGTGAACTCGAAGAACTCCATGTCCTTCTTCTGGGTCAGGTAGGTGCGCAACAGCTTGGCCGCCAGCTTCACCGGTGCGGTTTCCCGGTTCCAGCCGTACTCCAGGAGCATGTGCATACCGTGCTCCATGCTGACATGGTCCTTTTTTGTTTCACCGGCATGGATCCGGTTGCCCCAGGTGCCGTTCTTTTTCTGGGCCTTCACCAGCTTCAACGCCGGCTCGTACTCCAGCATGTCCTGCCGGGCTTTCTGGACGTCCAGGTTTTCCCGGCCCAGTTCCAGCAGTTCGGTTAGCACCCGGTACCGGATCGCAGGACTGCCGTTTTCCAGCAGCCATGGCATCGGGTCGGATCGCAGGGAGGATTTCCAGTCGGTCATCGGCTCGCCTCCGCAACCATGGACCGGAACCTGTGGAACAGGCCCATGGAGTCGTGGGGACCCGGAGAAGCCTCCGGGTGGTACTGCACCGCCATCAGGCGGGACTCGGGCAGGACAAACCCCTCACAGGTCTTGTCGTTGAGGTTGACATGGGTCACCTCCGAACCTTCGGGAAGGGTGTCCGGGTCCACGGCATAGCCGTGGTTCTGGGATGTGATCTCCACCTTGCGGGTGGAAAGGTCCATCACCGGGTGGTTTCCTCCCCGGTGACCGAATTTCAGCTTGAAGGTTTTCCCGCCCAGGGCCAGGGCGGCGATCTGGTGCCCCAGACAGATGCCGAACATCGGCTTGCGGCCGATCAGATTCCGCACCGTGTCGATGGCGTACGCCGGCACCTCCGGGTCGCCAGGGCCGTTGGAAAGGAAGATGCCGTCGGGCTCAAGGGCCAGGGCTTCTTCGGCGGTGCAGGACGCCGGCACCACCGTAACGTCGAAGCCTGACTCCACCAGCAGGTTCAGGATGTTCCGCTTCGCGCCGAAATCGAACGCTACGCATTTCGGCCGGTTCCCGGCACCGGGCCGCTCGCCGGTCCGCCAGCGTTCCGGGCGAGTGCTATCCCAGTCTTTCCCGGCCGGTGAGGTTACATCCGCAACCAGGTCCACGTCTTTCAGCATCGGTGACGAGCGGGCCTTCCGCACCAGGGACTCCACATTCCGATCGATGGAAGACAGAACCCCCCGCATGGCGCCGGCGGTCCGGATATGTTTCGTGATCGCCCGCGTGTCCACCTCGGATATTCCCGGGACGGCGTTGTTGCTCAGGTACAGGTGCAGGCTCTGGGTCGCCCGCCAGCTGGAAGGCGTCTCGCTGACCTCCCGGACCACCAGCCCGCCGGCCTGGGGCCGGGACGATTCGCAATCCTCGGCATTGGTGCCGCAGTTGCCGATTTCCGGATAGGTCATCACCACGATCTGGCCCCGGTAGGACGGGTCGGTGAGAATCTCCTGATAGCCGGTCATGGAGGTGTTGAACACAATCTCCCCGGACTGCTCGCCACGGGCGCCGAAAGCACGTCCCCGGAACACACGGCCGTCTTCAAGAGCGAGGATCGCTTCCACGTCGCCTACTCCGGTTCCACGGCCGCAGCCTTCAGGCGGCCCTTCTCTTCAACCAGTCTGCCTACCGGCAGGACCGGGTCATGTTCGAAAACCAGGCGCCAGTCATTGCGGGCCGCTTCGGCAAGGAGAGCTTTCTTGGTAGCCAGGGTTGCCAGCGGCTCCAGGTCGTACCCCATGATGTAGGGCGCCCTGACATGGCTGGCGGTAGGGACCAGGTCGGCCAGGTACGCGAAGGTGCCTCCTCCTGCCCGTACCAGCGGCACCTGCATATGGGGCGTATGCCCCGGCGCCAGCCTGAGCCTGATGCAGCGGGTCAGGGCGGTGTCGCCATTGACCAGCCGGACCTGTTTATCGGACAGCAGAGGTTCATAATTCTCCGCCATGTACGAAGCCCTTGTCCGCTCGTTCCCGGAGCGGGCCAGTTCCAGTTCCCCCTGCTGCATCACATAGACCGCATTGGGGAAGGCGGCCACGGCGTCGCTGCCGTTCTTCCGGACCGTATTGCCTCCGGCATGATCGAAGTGCAGATGGGAGCAGACCACCATGTCGATGTCCGGCGGGGTCAGGCCGGCCGGTTTCAGCCAGTCTTCCGCCGGCGAAGTCTCGAGAGCGAAGATGTCACGCTCCTTGGCGTCCCATTTTTCCCCGGCGCCGGTGTCGATGAGAATCTTGCGATCCCCATCCTCAACCAGGAGAACGTTCATGGCCAGCAGGATGCGGTTGCGGTCGTCGGCCTTGTGCTCCCGCTCCCACAGCGGCTTGGGAACAACCCCGAACATCGCCCCGCCGTCCAGGCGCAGGGACCCGGTGGGCAGCACCGTCAGCCTCACATCGTCGAATTCGAATCGGAGCAAGTCCGGATCACTCCCCGGCCGCCAGGGAATTGGCGGCGGCCTGCGCAGAATCGCGTATGATACAGAAACCGTCGCAGATATTCAAGTTCTTTGTAATTAAACACTTAGGAACTGTCCCTACGGGCCTCCTTCGTTGACACCTATAGACCCCTGTGTTATTTTCCCCGGTCGTTCGTACACGTTCAGGCGCGTAGCTCAGTGGTAGAGCGCTACCTTGACATGGTAGAAGTCGGCGGTTCGAAACCGCCCGCGCCTACCAGCGTTGCATCCCGCAGCGGCCGGGTTGGTATTGCTATGACTTCACAAGCGGAAACATTGAGAGTCACCCTGCCTGACGGCACCGAGAAATCGGTGGCCGCAGGGACCACTCCGATGGAAATCGCCGAAGGGATCGGGGCCGGCCTGGCCCGGGCATCCGTCGCCGCCCGCGTGGACGGCGAACTCCAGGATCTGACCCGACCGCTCACTGCCGACTGCAACCTGGCGATCGTCACAAAGCGGGATGAAGAGGCGCTCGAAGTCCTGCGGCACTCCACAGCCCACGCCACTGCCCAGGCAGTGCAGGAACTGTTCCCCGGAACCCGGATCGCCCAGGGGCCGGTCATCGACAACGGCTTCTACTACGATTTCGACCGTGAGGAACCGTTCACCGACAAGGATCTGGCTGCCATCGAGACGAAGGTCAAGGAGATCCGGAAGCGGAATCTGACCATCGAGCGGATGGAACTGCCCCGTGACGAGGCGATCCGGTTCTTTGAAAAGGAAGAGGAGCCGTACAAGGTTTATTTCGCCACCACCAAAGGGGGCGAAACCGTCACCATCTACCGCCAGGGCGAGTGGACCGACTTCTGCCTCGGGCCGCACCTGCCGTCCACCGGGCGCCTGGGAGTGTTCAAGCTGCTGTCGGTGGCCGGGGCGTACTGGCTGGGCGACGAAAAGAACAAGATGCTCCAGCGGATCTACGGAACCGCCTTTTTCGACAAGAAGGAGCTGAAGGAACACCTGGCCCTTCTGGAAGAGGCCCGCAAGCGGGATCACCGCAAGCTGGGCAAGGAACTGAAGCTGTTCTCCTTCCACCCGGAGGCCCCTGCCAGTCCGTTCTTCCACCCCAAAGGGGCCAGCCTGTACAACCGGCTGGTGGACTACGTCCGCGAACTGTACGCCGTCTACGGCTACGACGAGGTCATCACACCCCAGATCTTTGACGCCTCCCTTTGGAAGACATCCGGGCATTACGAGCATTACCGGGACGTCATGTATTTCACCGAGGTGGACGGCCGGGAGTTCGCGGTCAAGCCGATGAACTGCCCTTCCCACTGCCTGATGTACGGCGAAGGACGGCACTCCTATCGCCAGTTGCCGGTACGGATGGCCGATTTCGGCCGCCTGCACCGCTACGAACTGTCCGGAGCCACCGCCGGCCTGACCCGGGTCCGGACCTTCTGCCAGGACGACGGCCACATCTTCTGTACCGAGGATCAGGTTCAGGAAGAGGTCGAGAACCTGACAAAGATGTACCTTGAGACCTACGGTGTATTCGGTCTGGACGTTCGGATTTTCCTGTCCACCCGGCCGGAAAAGAAGGCCGGCGACGACGCCTTGTGGGACCAGTCGGAGGCTGCGCTGAAGGCGGCCCTCGAGGCTCACGACCATCCGTACACGATCAACGAGGGCGACGGCGCGTTCTACGGGCCGAAAATCGACTTCATCGTTCGGGACGCCCTGAAGCGGGAGCACCAGATCGGCACCATCCAGCTGGATTACATCCTGCCGGAGCGGTTCGCGCTGAAATACATCGATGCCGATAACAGTGAAAAGCGGCCTGTGATGATCCACCGGGCCATGCTCGGCTCCCTGGAGCGGTTCATCGGCCTCCTGATCGAGCATTGCGGCGGAGCCTTCCCGCTGTGGCTGGCGCCGGAACAGGTGCGGGTGTTACCGATCACCGACCGCACCATGGACTATGCTGAACAACTCCGAACAAGCATGGCCGCCGCCGGCCTGCGGGTCACCGTGGACCGCCGCAACGAGAAAATCGGCGCCAAGATCCGGGAAGCCCAGCTGGAAAAGATCCCGTTCATGCTGGTGGTTGGCGACAAGGAGGCCGAATCCGGTAGTATTACGGTTCGATCCCGGAAGGATGGGGACCTGGGGACCTTCACGCTGGAAGATTTCATCAGGACGACGGTGGAGACTGTCACCGATAGACGGAGCGAATAATGCCGAAACTGAAGACACACCGTGGCGCGGCCAAACGATTCAAGTCCACCGCCACCGGGAAGTTCAAACGGGGTAAGGCGTACAAGAGCCATATCCTGACCAAGAAAACGACCAAGCGGAAACGCGGTCTCGATACGCCGACCCTGATCTCCCCACAGGATCAGAAGAAAGTGCAGCACATGCTGCCCTACGGCAGCCGGTAACCAATACCGGTATTTCGGGAACGGGGATCCCGCCGAGCGGGCTGGATTAAGGTCCGACGGCAAGGAGAAGAGAGATGCCCAGAGTTAGAAGAGGAAACAAGAGACGGCTCAAGCGCAAAAAGATTCTGCGCAGGGCCAAAGGCTATTACCTGGCCAAGTCCAAGCTGTACCGGATCGCCAAGGAGCAGGTCCAGCGCTCCCTGGCTTTCGCCTACCGGGATCGCAGGCAGAAGAAGCGCCAGTTCCGCCGGCTGTGGATCGTCAGGATCAACGCCGCCGCACGACTGCACGACATCTCGTACTCCAGGCTGATGCACGGTCTGAAGGTCGCCGGAGTGGACCTGGATCGGAAGACACTGGCCGATATCGCCGTGGCCGACCCCAAGGCGTTCGGACAGATCGTCGGCGCAGCCAACGCCGCCATTGCCGGCGCCTGACCGGGCGCTGTGCTCGACGACCTCCTGAGGATCGAGCGCGAATTCAACCAGGCGCTTGATGCAGCCGGATTGGATCCGGACGCCGTAGAGGCGATCCGGGTGCGTTTCCTCGGCCGCAAGGCGGAGCTGACCGGCATCATGAAAAAGCTGGGCGCTCTTTCGAAGGAAGAACGTCCGGCCGCCGGCAAGGCTATCAACGTCCTGAAACAGAAGGTCGCCGCCAGGCTGCAGGAAGCTGCGGACCAGGCCGGCGAGGCCCAGCGAACCGCCAGCCTGGCCGGCGAACGGGTCGACGTCACGTTGCCGCCCAGGATGCCCTGGACCGGTTCGGTGCACCCGACCACCCACGCGCGGCGTGAGCTGGAAACGATCTTCCGGGGACTGGGATATTCGGTGGAAAGCGGCCCGGAAGTGGAAGACGACTTCCACAATTTCCAGGCGCTGAACATGCCGCCGGAGCACCCTGCCCGAGACGGCGCCGATACGTTCTACCTGGACGGCGGCCTGTTGCTCCGGACCCACACCTCGCCGGTGCAGATTCGGACCATGAAGGATCGCAAGCCGCCGCTCAAGATGATCTGCCCGGGGCGGGTCTATCGCAGGGACTGGGACGCCACCCACTTGCCGATGTTCCACCAGATCGAGGCGCTGGTCGTAGACGAGGGGATCACCATGGGTGATCTCAAGGGGACTATGGATGTGGTCTGGAAGCGGTACTTCGGTTCCGAGGTTGAGACCCGGTTGCGCCCGGCCTACTTCCCGTTCGTCGAACCGGGTTGCGAGTACGACATCAGCTGCCAGGTCTGCGGCGGCGACGGTTGCCGCATCTGCAAACAGTCAGGCTGGATCGAACTGGGTGGCGCCGGCATGGTGCACCCGGCAGTGTTCCAGGCGGCCGGCGTCGACCCGGAACGGTATACCGGCTTCGCCTTCGGCCTGGGGATCGACCGCATCGCCATGATGAAATACGGCATCGACGATCTCCGCTTGCTCATGGAAAACGACACCCGCTTCCTGGGGCAGTTCCCCCTGTAGGAGACAGGAATGCTGGTTTCATGCAACTGGCTCCGGGAACTCTGCCCGGTGGACGCCACGCCGGAAAGGCTTGCTGCGGCGCTTACCGCCCGGGGGCTGACGGTGGATGCCGTCGACGCCGACACCGCGCCCGGGGATGTGGTCCTGGACATCGACATCCCGGCCAACCGGCCGGACTGCCTCGGGCATTTCGGCATCGCACGTGAGGTGGCAGCCGCCTTCGGCGTCCAGCTCTCCCCTCCCCGGGCGTTGCCGGAGAGCATCGTCCCGTCCGACGAACTTGCCGGCCTGGTATCGGTCACCATCGAAGATCCCGGGCTGTGCGCCCGGTACACCGCCCGGCTGGTCCGGAGGGTTTCCATCGGCCCGTCCCCTGCACATGTCGCCGACCGCCTGATCGCCTGCGGCCTGAGGCCGATCAACAACGTGGTGGATATATCCAACATCGTCCTGCTGGAAACCGGACATCCGATCCACACCTTCGACTACCGCCTGGTGAACCAGGGCCGGATCGTGGTCCGCTGTGCCGGGGAAGCGATGCCGTTCACCACCCTGGACCAGGTGGAACGGAAGCTCACACCGGAGATGCTGGTGATCGCCGACGACCGGCGACCGGTCGCCCTGGCCGGGGTCATGGGCGGAGCAGACTCCGAAATCGGCAACGACACCACCGACGTCCTGATCGAGGCTGCCTGGTTCGACCCGGTTTCCATCCGGCGGACAGCCCGTCGCCTTGGCCTGCCCACCGACGCCAGCCATCGCTTCGAGCGCGGCATGGACAAGGACGGTGTTCTGGCCGCCCAGGGGCTTGCCGTACAACTGCTGGAAGAGATCGCCGGAGGCCAGGCGGTGCCGGGCATGATCGATTGCTACCCGGCCCCTGGCGCCCGGGAAACACTGGAACTGCGATATCAGAGAGTACAGCGGCTTTTGGGCTACGACCCCGGGGCCGAGGCCATCCACGAGGCGCTGGACGCCCTTCAGCTTGCGCCTCGTGAGGCGGGGGAAGGCCGGGTTGAGGTACAGGTGCCGTCGTACCGGGTGGACCTGGTGTACGAAGCCGACCTGGTGGAAGAAGTCGCCCGGCATCTCGGCCTGGACCGGCTGCCCTCCACCCTGCCGCTGACCGTTGCCCCTACCGAAAACGAAACGGTCCATCCCCTGGCGGAGCGAACCCGGAATGTTCTGGCCGGCCTGGGGTTCCAGGAGGCGTTCAACTATTCCATGCTGCCGGAAGGGGCGGACGACCGATGGGTTCCCAAGGGGACCCTGCCCGCTCTGGCACTGTCCAACCCGATCGCCGAGCAGCTCGGATTCCTGCGCCGGTCGATCCTGCCCGGCCTGCTGCAGTCGGCGGACCTGAACCTGAGACGGGGGAACCGGGATCTGCGGCTGTTCGAGATCGGCCGGGTGTTCCTCCCTGCCGGGGCCGGTGACCAGCGCCCGGACGAGACGTTGCGGGCCGGACTGGCCTGGTCCGGACTGGCGGAGCCGAGACACTGGAGCCGTGACGACCGGCCGGTGGACATGGTGGACCTGTCCGGAGCGGTGGCAGGAGCGCTGTCCCACCTCCAACCCGGGCTGGCGATCCGGGAAGAACGCTCTGAAACACCTGGATTCCATCCCGGCCAGGCGACTTCGTTCCGCGGCGCCGACGGCCGTGAACTGGCTACTGCCGGCCGACTCCATCCGGAGCTTCTGGCCCGGTTCGACCTGCCCCAGGACCTGTTCCTGGCGGAGATCGACCTGGACGCGGTGCTGGCAGCTGCCGGACCCGGGCTCGAATACCAGCCGATCCCGAAAGTGCCTGCAGTTTCGAGGGATCTGTCCCTGGTCCTGGGCGAAGGGGCCGGGTACCGCCAGGTGGTGGACCTGCTGTCGTCCCGGCCGGCGCCGGCAACCGCCCGTTTCGAAGCGGTGGACCGCTATGTCGGCTCTCATATCGCAGCGGGTGAAACAGCGCTCACTATCCGTGTTACTCTTGAACCGTACGATCGCACCCTCACCGATGAGGAGACCGAACGATACCGCCTGGACCTGATTGAGGCCCTGGAATCGTCCGACCTCCCGGTGAAACTCAGGGCCTGAGCGGCCCGTACGGATTGACACTCGATGAACGCCAAGATTAAACTATTGGAGGAACGAGTCAGCCAGGCGGTGGATCGGATCCGGACCCTGGCCGATGAACGAACGCTGCTTTGCGGTGAACTGGACCAACAGAGGGCACAGGCCGCCGAGCTCGAGAAAAACAAGACGACGCTGTCGGGAGAGCTTTCCGGAGAAAACTGGAACCGGAAGGCATCCGAGATCGACGGCATGATTGAAGAGGCGATCAGAGCGCTTAAAACCGACTGAAACAAAGCAACTGGAACCTGGAAACGGAAGAAGGAGACTCTCGTTGGCCGATTCCAAGCTGAATGATGCGGGTTCGACGCCGGTTACGATTTTCGGAAGAACGTACCACCTGCGGGGCCACGGCGACCCCGAATACCTTTCTCTGCTCGCCACCCGTGTGGACGAGAAAATGAGAGAGGTAGCCCGTACTACAGGAACGGCCGATACACTGAAGGTGGCGATCCTGGCAGCCCTGAACCTGGCCGACGACGGCATTCAGGGCCGCGAGGTCAAAGTGGGCAGGATCTCAGCGGAAGAGCTGACGCGGATCGGTGAAATGACCGCAAGGCTTGACGAGATCCTGGCACCTGATGCCACCGGATGAGAAACCACGGATCCCTGCGGGGTGCGTGATGGATCGTGTCACTTGAGCCTACTTTCGTCCTAGGGGTTCCGAGGCAGTTCCGCGGTGTGCATGCCCTTCGCTGGGAAGCCTGAAGCGGGCCCGAGGCACCCCACCTGGTGACCCAGGTTCAACCGGTCGGTCCACACGCCCTGCGCGGGGGTTTTAATCCCCCATCCTCTGCAATCTGCCTTATCGACGGCGACCGTCCGTGATGCGCAGCCCCGGCCGCAGGGCTCGTTGGAGATAAAGGCCGTGAACATTTGGACCGCCTTCCTCATACCATTGGCACTGGGGATCCTTACCGGCGGATTGATCTTCTTCCTCAGTTTGAACGCTTCCAGGCGGCAGGCTGCCGCGGCGGCTGACGAAGCCGAGGGCATCCTGGCCGAGGCCCGTGAGCGGGCCATGGAACGGGAGCAGGAGATCCTGGGAGCGGCCCAGGAAAAGGCGATCTCCCTCGAGGACGAACTGGACCGCCGGGAACAGGAGCTGGACACCCGGGAAACCGGGTTGGACAAGACCAACCTCAAGCTCAAGGACACCCAGGCCGGCCTGGAGCGTGACGGCAGGAAACTGGAGGACAAACTCCAGTCCGCCGAATCGGGCCGGGTCCGTGCCCGGGAACTGGAAGAATCGGCAAAATCATCCCATGAGGAAGCGGTCCGGGATCTGGAGCGGGTGGCCGGCCTTACCGCCGACCAGGCCCGTGAAGAGCTGATGGAGGGCATCAGGGAAGAGGCTCGCCGCAACGGCGCCAGCATCGCCCGGAAGATCGAGGACGAGGCCCGGGAAGTTGCCGACCGGGAGGCGGTCGCCATGGTGGTCCGGGCCAGCCAGAAGGTGGACATGCGCCGGTTCGCCCCAACCACCGTGAGCTATGTGGAGCTCCCGGGGGACGAGATGAAAGGTCGGATCATCGGCCGTGAAGGTCGGAACATCCGGGCCATCGAGAACGCCACCGGCATCGATCTGATTATCGACGACACTCCCAACGCCATCCTGATCTCCTCTTTCAACGCCGCCCGCCGGGAGCTTGCCAGGATCGCCATCCAGCGACTGGTGGAGGACGGCAGGATCCATCCAGCCAGGATCGAGGAAGTGGTGGAGAAGGTCCGCACCGAATTCGAGGAACTGGTGGAGGAGGCCGGCAACCAGGCCGCCTTCAGCCTGGGAATCTCCGACCTGCCGCAGAAACTTGCCAGACGGATCGGTCGGCTGCAGTTCCGAACCTACCACGGCCAGAACCTGCTGCGGCACAGCCTGGAGGTCGCCCTCCTGGCCGGACACATGGCGGCCCAGATCGGCGCCCAGGTGGACACGGTGCACAGGGCAGGCCTGTTCCACGAAATCGGCGCCGTGGACGATACGGTCACCGGACACACCGCACTGACCTCCAGTGAGCTGGCAGGGAAATTCGGCGAGGCGCCGGAAGTGGTGCACGCCATCCAGGCCCTCCATCCGGACGTGGAGGCGGCCAGCATGGAAGCGATGCTCATGAACACAGCCAACCGCATCTCCAACAACCGGCCGGGAGCGAGGAAAGACAACCTGGAGGTGTTTATCGAGCGCCTGACCCGCCTGGAAGCGATCGCCCTGCGGTATGACGGCGTCAACCAGGCCATCGCCATCAAATCCGGAAAAGAGGTCCGGGTTGTCCTGGACGCGACGGTTGCGGACGACAACCAGGCCTACATCCTGGCCGGCGAGATTGCCCGTTCTCTGGAACGTGAACTGGTCTATCCGGGCCAGATCAAGGTATCGGTACTCCGGGAAACCCGCTCGGTCCACTACGCAGTCTGAGACACAGCCATGCAGATACTGTTCATCGGTGACATCGTCGGGGAGCCGGGTCGAAGAGTGACCCGCAGGGCGCTGAAAAAGCTGAAGCGCACCACCATGCCCGATCTGGTCATCGCCAACGGCGAGAACGCCGCCGGCGGAGCAGGAATCACCCCGGAGATAGCCGACGAGCTGCTTTCCGCCGGGATTGATGTCCTCACAGGCGGCAACCATACCTGGGACAAGCGGGAGATCCTGCCGCTTCTGGACCAGGCGGACAACATCCTCCGGCCGGCCAACTACCCGGAAGGCACACCCGGTTCCGGTGTCTGCCTCGCCCCTGCCCGCAGCGGCGAGATGGTGGCGGTGGTGAACCTGATGGGCCGGGTGTTCATGGCGTCGATCGACGACCCGTTCCGGGCGGCCGACCGGATCCTGGAAGAGATCGGCGACGCCGCCTCCACGATCATCGTGGATATGCACGGCGAGGCGACCAGCGAGAAAATCGCCATGGCCCGCTACCTGGACGGCCGGGTTACTGCGGTCCTGGGCACCCATACCCATGTCCCCACCGCCGACGCCCGCATCCTGCCTGGAGGAACCGGCGCGGTAACCGACGTCGGAATGACCGGTCCCATCGATTCGATTATCGGAGTGGAAGCCGGCCTTGTCCTGACCCGGTTCCTGACCCAGCGCCCGGTCCGTTTCCGCACTGCAGCCGGACAGGCCAGGTTGAACGGCATCCTCATCGAAACCACCGACGACGGCGGCCGGGCCGCACGGATCGAGCGTTACGAATATACGGAGGAAGGCGGAGGGCCGTCATGAACAATCTCAAGAGCCGGCTTGCCCCTCGCCGGGAGCTCATCGACCGCGAACTGGACCGGCTGCTGACGCCGTCCGCCTCCCCTGCCGCCACCGTGGAGAAGGCGATGCATTACGCCGTTATGGGAGGGGGCAAACGCTTGAGGCCGATCCTGGCGCTTGAAGCCTGCCTGGCCTGCGGCGGCGATGACTCTGCCGTGCTTGCGCCGGCGTCCGCCCTTGAAATGATCCACACTTACTCCCTGGTCCACGACGACCTGCCGGCCATGGACGACGACGACCTCAGGCGTGGCAGGGCGACCACTCATAAAGTTTACGGCGACGCCATGGCGATCCTGGCCGGTGACGGCCTCCTGACACTGGCGTTCCGGATACTGGGCTCCCAGCCGGCGGGTGACGGTTTCGCCGTCGCACGCTGCAAGGCGGTGGCACTGATTGCGGAGCGCGCCGGAGTCACCGGGATGGTCGGTGGACAGGTGGCCGACCTGGAAGCGGAAGGGCGGCCTTTCGATCGGGAACGGCTGGAATGGATTCATCGACACAAAACCGGCGCCCTGCTTCGGGCTTCCGTCGAGCTGGGAGCGGTCCTTGCCGGAGCAGACGAAACCGGCCTGGGCGCACTGCAGCGGTACGGAGACGGGCTGGGCCTGGCGTTCCAGATCTCGGACGACATCCTGGACTGCACGGCAACCGCTGCGGACCTGGGAAAGACTCCAGGGAAAGATCGAGAAGCGGGCAAGACCACGTACCCGGCCCTGCTGGGCCTGGACGGCGCCCGGGCCGAGGCGGACCACCAGGCCGAAATCGCCGTGGCGGCCCTTTCGGATCTGCCCGGCGACACCTCGATCCTGGCCGCTCTGGCCCGCTATACCGTGACGAGATCATCCTGATGGCCCGGCCCCGCCTGGACCAGATCCTGGTGGAGCGTGGGCTGGCGCCGTCCCGCACACGGGCCCAGGCGCTGATCATGGCCGGACGGGTCCGCAGCGACGGCATCCGGCTGGAGAAGCCGGGATCGCGGCTGGACCCGGACATCCCCCTGGCGGTGGACCCGGGTGAGCACTACGTCAGCCGGGGCGGCCTGAAGCTTGCGGGTGCGCTGGCCATGTTCCCCGGCGGTGTTGCCGGACTGACCGGACTGGACGTCGGAGCCTCCACAGGCGGATTCACCCAGGTCCTGCTGGAGGCCGGGGCCGAACGGGTCATCGCCCTGGACGTCGGACGGGGCCAACTGGACTGGTCCCTCCGGACCGACCCCCGGGTGACTGTGATCGAAGGGTTCAACGCCCGCCACATGAACCCTTCCGATCTCCCCTTCCCTCCGGACATCGCCGTGATCGACGTTTCGTTTATCTCCCTGACCCTGATCCTTCCGCCAGTGTTCCGTTGTCTCCCACCTGACGGACAGGTGGTGACCCTGGTCAAGCCCCAGTTCGAGGCCGGCCGCACGAAAGTCGGGAAGGGCGGCATCGTGCGAGACCCGGCGGTGCACCGGGAAGTGCTGCGGCGCATCGCCGGGTTCGCCGTTCTAAACCGCTGGGGAATCCGATCCGTTGCTGTATCCTCCATCCGTGGAGCGGAAGGGAACGTGGAATTTTTCATCGGGCTGGCCGCAGGAACCGAAGGTCTGGATCCTGATGCGGTGGAGAGCCTGATAGGCCAGGTGACCGCGACCTGTGAAGGAGCATCCTGATGAACCGCCCGGTCGGCAAGGTGGTTGTGGTGGCCCGCACCGGCTCGGACCGTCCGCTGGAGCTTGCGTCCCGCATCGGCGGCTGGCTCAAGGAAAGGGGGGTGTCGGTTCAGTTCGATCTGGCCACCAGCACCGCCCTCGGTCTGAGGAACGGCGTCCGGAGAGACGCCATCCCCAAGAAGACCGACCTGGTCATCGCCGCCGGCGGTGACGGCACACTGCTCTCCATCGCGCGTTCGGTCTCCCCCCAGGGTATTCCGATCCTGGGAGTCAACATGGGCAGCATGGGGTTCCTCACCGAACTCCAACCTGACGAACTGCTGCCGAACCTGGACAAGGTCGTCTCCGGTGATTACCGCATCGAGGAACGGGCGACGCTGAGGGTCCGGCTGATGCACGGCGACCAGGCGTTGAATGAACACATGGCGCTGAACGACGTCGTGGTCACCAAGAGCGCCCTGGCCAGGATGATCGGGCTGGAGCTCTGGCTCGACCAGAACCGGATGGCGTCCTACACAAGCGACGGCCTGATCCTCGCCACGCCGACTGGATCCACCGCCTACAGCCTGTCCGCCGGCGGGCCGGTCCTGGACCCGGAGGTGGACGCCTTCGTGGTGACGCCGATCTGCCCCCACAGCATGGCGTACCGGCCCACGGTGATTCCAGGCAACACTTCGATCCAGGTCGCCCTGAAGGAAGGGACCCATGAAGAGGTCTACGTTACCCTGGACGGCCAGATCGGATTCCCGATCAGCCACCAGGACGTCCTGCACGTCGATCGCCACCCGGCGCCGGTGCGGCTCCTGAGGCTGTCGGATCGCAGCTTTTACGAAGTGCTCCGTACCAAGCTGAAATGGGGGGAAAGGTAATCTCCCTCCCTGCCCAGTCCCCGGCAGTCCGGAAACGGGAAGTTTTCGGCTACTGCATGTTCGATTTCGCCAACTCGTCCTATACGACCCTGATCACCACCGTCGCCTACGCCCTGTATTTCAAACAGGTCGTCGCCGGAGATGCGGCCAACGGCGACTTTCTGTGGAGCGTCGCCAAATCTTTGGCGATGGTGGTTCTGATCCTGACCTCTCCGATTTTCGGCGCCCTGGCCGATCACTCGGGGCGGAAAAAAACGTTCCTGCTCCTGACGACCCTGATGACCATCGCAGCCTGCGCCTCCCTGTGGTTCGTCACACCAGGCGCCATCACTCTCGGCATCGTTCTTTTCGTGATCGGCAGCGTCGGCTTCGAAGGGGGGTACGTGTTCTACAACGCTTTCCTCCCGGAGGTATCCACGCCGAAAACGATTGGTCGTATTTCAGGCTGGAGCTGGGGCACCGGGTTCCTCGGGGGGCTGGCCGCCCTGGTGGTCTGTTCACCGTTCCTCGCGGCCCAGCTGCGGGACGAGTCCGGACGTCTTGTTCCCGAGGCCGTCGCTTCCTGGCGACTATCGTTCGTGGTCGTAGCCCTGTTTTTCGCCGTATTCGCTATCCCGGCCTTCATTTTCCTGAGGGAACGGACGGTCCGCCGACCGATGCGACCGTTCGGGCGTTTCGTGAGCGCCGGATTCCGTCGCGTTCGATCGACCATCAGCCATCTTCGGGAGTACCGCAACATCGCCCGGCTCACGGCATCTTCTTTCTTCTTCTATGGCGCGATCCAGACCATCATCGCGTTCAGCGCCATCTACGCCCGGGAAACCCTGGGCATGGACATGAAGGAACTGTTGTCCCTCATGATCGTTTCCAACCTGGTGGCTGTCCCCGGGACGCTGTTCGCCGGTTATCTTGCCGACTGGATCGGCATGAAACGAGCGCTCATGGCAACGCTGCTGTTCTGGTTCGCACTCCTGCTGTTCGGATCGGTCATCACCAGCAAGACACTGTTCTGGTTCATGGCCGGCGGCGTGGCCATCGGGATGGGAAGCACCCAGGCGATCGCAAGATCGTTCATGGCCCAACTGAGTCCGCCGGACAAGGAATCGGAGTTCTTCGGGTTCTACATCCTGGCCGGTCAGGCAGGGGCCATATTCTCGCTCCTGCTGTTCGGGGTAGTAGCCAGTTTCATGGGCGGGCAGCGCTGGGCCGTCCTGGTCACGGCGCCGGCGTTCCTCATCGCAACCTTCCTGGCATCCCGAATAAGGGATGAAACCGACCAGGCAGCCCAATAGCCCGACTTAACGGCTCAATTCCCGTCCAGAATTTCCGGTTGCCTTCCGGATACCGATACCTATATTCCCTCTAGGTGGAACGGATCCGCCGGGAGCATTGTATCGGATGCAGGATCTCGATAAAGCAGGCATGGGCAAGAGGATACGGCAGATTCGCTCCCGCGCGGAACTGCGCCAGTGGGAGCTTGCCAAGTTCCTGGGGACCACCCAGTCGGCTGTCCACAAGTACGAGCACGGGGTGGTGCCGGAGCCCCGGAGGCTGGTGGAGCTGGCCAGGGTCGGCAATACCAGCATCGAGTGGATACTCACGGGCAACCATTGGGAGAACGGCTCCTCACAGCAGGAACGGCTCTCCCCCGCCATCCTGGACACCGCCTCGGTGCTGCGGGAGATCCTGGACGGTGATCGTCCGTCGGTGGACGAAGCCCTGCGCATCGTCAGGGAAGCGGTTCGGGTCATGGGGCCCCTGATCGACTCGTCGCTGGTCCGGGAGCCGGGGGCACTGGCCGCAGCCCTGGCCGACCATTCGGAATCGACGCTGAAGCTGCTTGAAGACGCCTACCGTATCCAGAAGGCGGTAACGAAACAGGTCCTTAACGAGGCCGACGACCGGCTCAGGACCTCCAAGGGCTAGGAGCCTGCCGCTTCCGGGTCCAGAACCGTCAGGGTCCCTCGCATCTTCGGGCAGCCGTTGCCGCAGGGCCGTCCGCATTTCCAGACGAACGTGCCGGCCTTGTCGGCGATGAACTCCACGGTAGTGGTTTTGTCCTGGGGCAGTGCGACTTTCAACCGGTACGCTTTCAACACGAACGAGTGGGGCGAATCCCGATTTTCGATGGTCAGGATGACCCGGGTCCCTTTTTTGGCACGGATCGTGTTCGGCGACCAGGACCAGTTGTCGGCGTAAATCTTCATTTCGAGGACCGGCGCCTCCGGCGCTGCAGGCGCTTCAGGCGCTTCATCACCGGCTCCGAAGACGAGGGCGCCGGCCGCCAGGATGGATACGATCGCCACTACGACTGTTTTCTTCATCATTCACCTATCATCCGGCAGCTTCCGCAAACCGCCCTTTACAAAACCCGGGGCCCAGAATCGCAATGAACGAACCGGCTCTGGGTCCGCGCGCCTTCCCCAGCAGGGAGAGGTAGATCGCCTGGAACAGCTCGGCAGGAGGCGTTCCTTCGAACTGTTCCGATACATGATAAATCAGATCGTGGATCGCCGCGCCTTCCATCCCGTCGTTCAACCCGGCGGCCAGCAGGGACAGGAACCGGCGCTGATCTTCCGTGAGACCGGCAGCCTCCTCCGGGAGCCTCTCCTGGACCGTGTATTTCTCCTCCTCGGGGGCGAACTCCGCCAGCCAGTGGGAAGCGTACTCCAGCCGGTCGGCGACGGCGGTCCGGGACACGCCGGGATAGCCGGTGCGTTCCAGGATCTCCATCACCCGGTCCAGGTCGAAGCGGGCGACCTGGGCCACCATAACAAGGTGTTTGTAAGGCACGCCGACAGGCTCGAACCCTGCAGCCCGGGACAGTTCCATGGCCCGCTCGTCCCGTCCTTTTGCCGTGGCGTCGTCCACCTGGTCCACCAGCTGGGCCAGAGGGCGGCCCGGATCGAACTTGATGGTCTTGACCGGCTTGGCCCTCATGACCATGTAGCGCAAGACTTCCGGCGGTACGACCTTCAGCATGTGGCCGATGGAAAGGACATTACCCTTGCTGGAAGACATGTCGCCCTGACCTTTGAGGCTGATCCACTCGTAGGGAATCGGGTGAGGCGGTTCGTATTCGAAAACCTCCCGGGCGATCCGGATACCGGTGTCGTAGGAGCCGCCGCGGGTACTGTGGTCCTTGCCGAAAGGCTCCACGGTCACACCGAGGGTGAGCCACCGCGCCGGCCAGTCGATCCTCCACTGCAGCTTGCCTCCGCCTGCCATGGGCAGGGTTCCTGCAGCGCCGCATTTACACGTGAAGTCGACGGTCTCCTGTCCGCCGTCGAAACCGGTCACCCGTGTGCCGTTCATCCGGCCGCAGGCATTACACATCGGAACAAAGGGAGACCAATCGTCGCCCATATCCTTGCCGGTCAGTTCCTTCAGGATGGCTACAATGACGTCTCTTCGCTGAAGGGCGGTGACGATCCGCTGGTTCATCCGGCCTGATTTATAAAGTTCGTCCGCCCGGACGACATCGACATGCACGTGGAGCTTGCCCAGGGACTCCAGGAACGGTTCCAGAAAATGGGCGGCATACGATTCATGCTCGCCGCAGGGGCAGGGAATTTCCGACAGCGGCCGCCCCACCAGTGGTGCATAGGTTTCCCGGTCCAGGAAGGGCGAAACCTTGCGCAGCGGGTCGAAATTATCCGCAACGAAATGAAAGCCGGTGGCAACACCAAGATCGTTGAGGGCCCGGTAAACGGCATCGGCAGTGAGGACTTCCCGCATGTTGCCGATGTGGATCTCTCCCGACGGCGAGATCCCGGTGGAGATCACCGGCGGTCTTCCCCCTGCAGCAACCTCGGACGCAACCGCATCGGCCCAGTGTTGCGTTTTCTGTTCGTTCATGGCAGCCCCCTGTCCTATCACGGTTCGCTGCAAGGTACCAGACACCAACTCATGTTGTCCTGCCGAGGCGGCCTATGATAAAAGAGGGGCGGTGACGAGCACCCGTGATGCATCGAAAAACCGGAGACGAACCAGATGAAGCGAATGAACCTCCGTGAAGCCGCCGATCGAACACTGCGTTCGGTAACGACGTTGCGAAGGTATCTGCGAAGCGGACGCCTCAAAGCCGAGAAAATCGACGGGCGCTACGGCCCCGAATACTTCGTGACCGAGCGGGAGCTCAGCGAGGCCGGCCTGCTGTTCGAAGCGGAAAAGCCGATCGGGGAGACGACCGACCTGACGGCCGCCGGCTCCAGCCTGCCTGTGGCGAGCCTGCCCTATTCCACGGAAACGGTCCCGCTGACCCTGTTCCAGGAGCTCCAGATGAAGCACGAGCAGCTTCTGGTGCAATACGGCATGGTTCGCGCCGCCGGAATGCGGGTCATGGAGCTGCAGAACGAAGTTGTGGCCCGTACCGAGGAGGCCCAGGGCCTCAAGGCCCAGATCGCCCTGACCAGGGCGAAGCTGTTCGACGCCTCCGCTCCCTACCGGACCCAGGCCCGGAAAGCCGAACTGGAACTGAAAGGGAGGCAGCTGGAGATCGACGCCCTCAAGGAAAAGGTCCGGGGCCTGGAGATGCTCACACGCAACGCCGTCACCACCGAAACCATCGAGCGGCAGTTCACCGATCTACTGGCCCAGGAGGAGAAAGTGGACCGGCACGCCCCGGAGACCGGCATCCGGCGGCAGCCGGGTTACACCTTCCGGCGCCCTGTACCGCCGGACCCTGCCGGGCACTGATCCTCCCCCTTAACCTGATGCGAATTCTATTACTTACAACTCTTGCCGATATTCCAGCCCATGCGGACGGTACTCCGCAACACTTTTGGATCAGCACAACGGGTCCTTGACTCCCAACTGTGAGTCAGGTAGTTTTTCGTCTTCTTTATGTTTGATTTTGGAGGCACGTCATCATGCGACAGATGATCTGTCTGGCGGTACTGGCACTGTGCCTGATTCTGATGTCCTCATGCGACTCGGAACAGCCACAGGAAATAGGCTCCCAGACCATGCAGATTCTGGTGGAAGCGGGCAACGCTTCAGCCGGTGTCTACGATACGTGGGAACAGTATTACGACGTTGACAACAACGGCATTCCCGATGAAACCGATCCTGCGGGGACTCTCCTGCCGGAACCGGTCTTTGTCGTCTGTCGCAGGGCGACCGCGACCGGCGGAGGCGAACTGTTCGGCAGCGGTTCGACGCCGTGGAATTACGCCCTGGAAATCAGTGTGATCCGGGCCGGAACCACGGTCCACGAACGCCTGACTACCACCGAGGCGCTGAACGCCACCTTCAACCTGACCCCTTATGCCGAAGGGTTCCTCAACGGCGCGCAGCAGCCGGGAGGCGACTGCCCCCAGTTCGCCGTATGCAACTTCATCGCCCGGGTGCTGGGCACCCACAGGCTGGTGGTGGACAGCACCTTTCCGACCTGCCCCGGCAGCCCGGGACTGGGCGAGCCGAGGATGAGCGGTACGCTGGCCAATCCGTTGCCGGCGCCTTTCACCCTCGATCTTGAAAAGGGCGACACCATTCTCGTCAAGGCCCGCAAGAGCATCACGCCACCTGAAGGTGTGGAGCTGTTCTCCGAACCTGTCCTGCTGGGTTCTGTATTCCTGAACGGCCTGCAGATCCGAAACCTGACCGGAACCAGTGTCTCCACCTCCGATCAGGCGGCGGGAATCTCGTTCTCCTTCACGGTCAATTGACCGTACGGAACCAGCGAACATGATCAAGCATACTTCTCGGTCCCGATGGAACACTCCCATCCTCTTTGCGGCGGTACTGGCCGTTGCGCTTTTCGGCTTCTCGTCCGCGGTCATGGCCCAGGGCGAGACCGAGCCGGATGAAGAGTTCAACAAGCTCGGCAAACTGTACGGCGAACTGGAAGGCTGGGCGGTCCAGCCGGCCGGAGCCGATTTCAAGCCGGCCAGCATCCACGACCCCACCAATGTGGCCAACACGCGGCTCCTGGGGATCGATCCCAGCACCGAGAACCGTTTCCGGGTCCGTGCCGGCTACCGCCTCAAGGACAACATGGGCGAGTTCATGGTGACCTACACCTCCATGAACGACGCGGAGTCCATGCAGAAGCTCAATCCCGGCGAGTTCATTTACGGCATCCTGTTGACCGGTCAACAGAACGCAGGCGTGTTCAACGACGGCCTGGCCGACGGCTTCATCGCCAACGCCGGCCTGAAGACCCGGGATTTCCGTATCGATTTCTATCGCGACGCGTTCAAGGGTCACCGCATCAGCTCCAAATGGTTCATCGGTTACCGCCGCGTGATCCACGAGCGGAACATGGCAGCCACGTATTTCGCACTGGCGCCGGACGTTCCCAACGTCCTGAACCCGATCAGCGGCGTAGCCAGTGAAACCCTCTTCCGGCGGCTGCAGCCCAGAGCCGATACCGCCTTTCAATCAGGGACCTTCAACGGCCGGGGGCTGGAAACCGGCATGACCTTCAAGATGAACCTCGGTTCCAGCAAGAAGGTCTGGGCCGAAGCCGACGTTTCCCTTGCTCTGCTCCGGGGCAAGATCGAGAGTGAATACCTTTCCACCACCCACCGCTATATCCTGCGGGACACCGGCGGCAACTTCCTTTACGAACTGGCCCCGCCTTACGATGAATTCGAAGACTTCGACAATCCCGGCGAAGCGGAACCAACGGCAACGGCGGAGCGGATCCGGCAGCAGAACCTGCGGACCGGCCTGAACGTCCAGAGCGACTCGGGGGCGTCCATGGTCATGGAGATGGCCGTCAGCCTGCGGTGGCGGGTCTGGAAGAACCTGGATGTGTTCGGAGGCATAAGGCAGAGCTACTACGAGAACGTCGGCGTCGACCTGCGTCCTCGGAGCGTAACCCCGGCAGGCAACCAGGTCACCGACGGCGTGGACCTGGTGGTGAACCAGAACGACGCTACCCGGGATCTGAAGTCAATCACCTACGAAGGGATGTTCTTCGGCATCGCCTACACGTACTGAGCCGCTCCAAAAAATGTCTATCCAGGAAAAAACAGTTCTCGAGAAACTGGCGGCGATCCCCTACCCCGGATATTCCCGGGACATCGTATCGTTCGGCATCGTCCGGTCGGTAACCTGCTCCGACGGCAAGGTTGTGATCCAGCTCGACCTGGGGACAGGCGATCGTTCGGTCCTGGGTCCTTTACGCGACACCATCAAGGGTGAAGTGTCCGCCATGGATGGTGTGACCGGCGTCGACGTCCGTGTCACCGGCGCCGCCGACGGTCTCAAGATGGCCGACCCCAACGCCCGGCCCGGAGCCGCCCAGGCAACCGGCCTTGAAAACGAACTGCTCCCCGGGGTTCGCAATGTTATCGCCGTCGCCTCCGGCAAGGGCGGTGTCGGGAAATCCACCGTCGCGGTGAACCTGGCTATCGCCCTGGCCAAAACCGGCGCCTCCGTCGGCCTTCTGGATGCCGACATCTATGGACCGTCGATCCCGATCATGCTCGGCCTGGCCGACCGGAAGCCTGCCGTGGACGGTGCGCGGCAGAAACTGCTCCCATTCGAACGGTACGGCATCCGGTTCATGTCCCTGGGATTCATGGTGGAAAGGAACTCGCCGGTCATCTGGCGCGGTCCGATGGTCATGAAAGCCCTGGAACAGCTGATGCGGGACGTGGACTGGGGTGACCTGGACATCCTGGTGCTGGATATGCCGCCGGGAACCGGAGACGCCCAGCTGACCGTGTCCCAGAAGGTCAGCCTGGCCGGTGCGGTTATTGTTACCACTCCCCAGGACGTGGCCCTGGCCGATGCCGTCAGAGGCGTGGCGATGTTCCAGAAGGTGGAGGTTCCGATCCTGGGCATCATCGAGAACATGAGTTTCTTCTGCTGCCCAGGCTGTGGAACACGTACGGAGATATTCGGCCACGGCGGCGGCAAATCCGAATCCGAACGGCAGTCTGTCCCGTTCCTTGGGGAGATCCCCCTGGACAGCGCCATTCGGGACGGAGGCGATGCCGGCAGGCCGGTGATCGTGGCCGATCCGGACGGTGCCAACGCCGGGGAATTCCAGTCCATCGCAGCCAAGATCCTCGATTCTCTCGGAACCGACACGGATCGAGCCGGCGGCGGGATTTTCCAGCGGCTGAAGAAGGGACTGAAGGGCTGATGGCAGGTACCCGGACCTGACGGTATACTTTTCCGGTTGCGGAAAGGAGTCTATCCGGTGAAACCTGGAATCACAGCCCTCGTATGTCTGTCCATCTTCTGCTGCGTCTCTGCCGTACCTGCGGAAGAGATCACCGACCCTGAACAGATCGTTCGCCAGGCTCTGGGAGCCCATTCCCGCGACACTGTCGGCCAGGTCGCCGCCCTGGCCGACCTGATCTGGCCCGAGGGAGAGGCCGACCCGGCGGTGCAGGCGGTGGCCCGGCAACATCTGGTCGGATTCGGGAAGAACGCGTTTCCAGCACTTCGCCGCAAGGTATCCACGATCCCAATGAAGTATCGCGCCGATCTGGTGAACGTCGCCCGCGAGGCGTACAACCTGGTGATCGGCGGGCGACCACCGGAATACCTGACCATCATGTACGAAGCGATATGGTTCGGAGATCGCAACGCCAGGCTCGCCGCCATCCCTGAGATCATCCGCTTCAACTACACCCGGCCGTTGATCCCGCTCATGGATGCAGCCGACGAAGACGAACTGCTGGTCCCGGTGGTCATCGAAGCGATGGCCAGCCTGCAGGACGATCGGGCCCGGTTCTGGCTGGGATCGATGGTCATCGAGCCGGGCCATCCCCACCAGCAGGCAGCCGCCGTCGCGCTGGCGCGGATCGGCAAAAGGGCGCTGGTTCCGTTGAGAGACTGCCTGACCTCGGAAGACCGTCCGACCCGGGAAAATGCCGCCCGCGCCCTGGCCGTTTCAGCCGGTTCCGCCGAACTGACGTTCCTGTACGACTATCTGGAAGGGTTCCCGGAAGATGACCCGG
Organism: Candidatus Polarisedimenticola svalbardensis; assembly: GCA_014764515.1. GTDB lineage: Bacteria > Acidobacteriota > Polarisedimenticolia > Polarisedimenticolales > Polarisedimenticolaceae > Polarisedimenticola > Polarisedimenticola svalbardensis. The sequence continues at coordinate 54,811 of JACXWD010000001.1, forward strand.
CTGTCCTGGACGGTCTTCGCCGTCGTGCCCAGCTCCTGGAACGGGCGCTGCAGCAACTGGATGAAGAGCTGTCCGAGTCCGGCGAGCCTGAGATCTAGCCGTTCAGCCCCCGAGGACCCGGCCCACCCCGGCAACGCCTGCCACGATGTCGGCGGCGGCGGCGGCGAAAGACAGCCGCAAACAGCCTTCCCCTCCCGGGCCGAAGGCGACGCCAGGGATTGTGACGACCTGCTCCTGCTCCAGGATCGAAAAGGCGAGCCGCTCCGAATCGGTGCAGCCGCTCACCTGGATGAAGAAATAGAATCCGCCGTCAGGCCGCCGGTAGCGGATGCCCGGTAGCTTGCCCAGTTCCCGGTCCATCAGTTCCAGGCCTCGTGCCAACCGTTCCCGGATCCGGCCGGCGGCCTGGACACCCCCTGGCGCCAGAGCGGCCAGCGCCGCCCCCTGGGAGATCGATGGCGCACAGGTCACCAGATGCTGGTGGACCGCGGTCAGCGGCTCCACCAGGTCACGGGGAGCGATGGCCCAGCCGATCCTCCAGCCGGTCATGGCGTGGGTCTTGGACAGTCCGGACACCACGATCCCCCCATCGGGAGAGAGCTCCGCTGGAGACATGTATGGCTGTTCCCACGCCAGTCCGGAATAGATCTCGTCGGAAATGAACGGAAGACCTCGTTCCCTCAGACCGGCCAGCAACAGCTCCAGCTGGTCTCGCCGGTGCATGGCGCCGGTGGGATTGGCCGGGGCGTTCAGAATCACGGCACAGGTGTCGGCGGTGATCCCCTCAAGGACAACGGCCGCGTCAAGGCGGTACCCGGCCGACGCCTCAAGGGTGTAACGAACCGGTATGCCGCCAAGGAGTTCCACGATGTTCGGGTAGGCCGGATACCCCGGGTCCGGCACCAGGACCTCCCGCCCCGGCTCCACAAACAGCATCAGCGCCGCAAACAACGCCTCCTGGCTGCCTGCGGTCACCACCACATGTTCCGGAGACACCGCTTCGCTGCGGCCGGCTGCTATCGCTTCCAGCAGATCCCGGCGCCCGGCAGTCGGGGTATAGCCGGTCCGTCCCTCCCGTACCGATCGCAGACCGCCCTCCGCCACCTGTTCCGGTGTAGGCCCTTCCGGTTCCCCCAGCCCCAGGTTCACCGCCCCGGTGGGCGCCGCCTCGAAAATCCTCCGGATCAGCGTCTTCCTGAACCGGGCCAGCCGGCCGGACGCACGGATGATCATCGCAGTGCGGATTCCAGTTCCGACGAGGCGTCGGTGCGGCCGTCACGGTATTTCACGATCACCGGGGCCTGCAGGTGGATGCCGAGTCTGGACGCATACTCACCCTTCGTCGGCCGGGTGCCGGGAACCACAACGGCTCCAGGCGGCACGGAAATGACACCGTCGGCGTCGGCCCGGTACACGGTCTCGTTCACCAGGTCATGGATCGGCACCGCACGGGTCACTACGACGCCGGAGGCCAGGACAGCCCCCCGGCCGATCCGGGCCCCTTCGTAGATACCGCAGTTACCGCCGACGAAGACGTCATCTTCAACGATCACCGGCAGGGCGCCTACCGGCTCCAGCACGCCTCCGACCTGGGAGGCGGCGGAGAGATGGACACCGGACCCGACCTGGGCGCAGGAGCCGACCAGGGCGTGGCTGTCCACCATGGTTCCTCCGCCTACCCGGGCGCCGACGTTGATGTACGCCGGAGGCATCACAACCACCCCGTCTGCCAGGAACGCCCCGCGCCGGACTGTGGTTCCCCCGGGAACGATCCGCACGTTGCGATCGATGCCGTTGGGGTTCCATGTAGGGAACGTGTCCCGATCCCGAAAGTGGAAAACCTCGCCACTTCCCATGGGAGCGTTCTCTCCGATCCGGAAGGCATGGAGGATCCCTTCTTTCACCCAGGCGTTGACCTTCCAGCCGTCCCCGTCCGGTTCGGCGGCCCGGACCGTGCCGGCTTCCAGTTCCGCCAGCAGACTTTCCACCACTTCACGAGGATCGCACGCCTCGCCGGCCACCATCGCCAGAACCTGTCTCTTCAGGTCGGCGCTCACCGCACAGCCTCCAGTCCTGCGGCGGCAAGGGCCTGGCCGAGTACGGAGCGTGTGGCATCTTCCGGCGGACCCAGGGGCGCACGTAGACCACCGCGGCAACGCCCAAGGATTTCCATGGCGGTTTTCACCGGCACCGGATTGGTCTCGACGAAATTGGCCCGCATCAGGGGGAGGAGCCGGTAGTGCAGTTCACGTGCAGAGGCGAAATCCCCTTCAAGGGCTGCGGCGACCATCCGGGACATCTCCCGGGGCGCCTCGTTGGACACCACCGAAATGATGCCGTCGGCGCCCAGGGCCAGTGTGGGGAGACAGAGCGGATCGTCACCGGACAGCACCGCCAGGGAATCGGGCCTGCGATCCAGGATGGTTGCGATCTGTTCCAGGTCGCCGGATGCTTCTTTCACCGCCACCACGCCGGGAAGCTCTGCAAGCTCCAGGATCAAATCGGCTCCAAGGTTCTGGGCCGTGCGGCCCGGAACGTTGTAGACCACCACCGGCAAGCCGGTAGCCTCGGTCACTGCGCGGTAGTGTTCCACCATGCCGGACCGGTTCGGCTTGTTGTAGTACGGGGAGACCACCAGCAGGCCATCGGCGCCGGCCGCCTCAACCCGCCGGGCCGCATCCACCGTGCGGACCGTGTCGTTGCTGCCGCATCCGGCGATCACCGGAACCCGGCCGTCCACCGCCTCCACCACCGTCCGGACCACCGCCTGGTGTTCCACGTCGGCCAGGGTCGCCCCTTCGCCGGTGGTCCCTGCAGGAACCAGTCCGTTGATGCCCTGTTCCACCTGCCAGTGCGCCAGTCCGGCCAGCGCTTCGTGGTCCACCTCGCCATCTTCCCGGAACGGCGTGACGATGGCGGTCATGGCGCCGCTCCAGCGGCTGTCTGCTGCATGCATCGTTCAGGATCCTTTCTCGATCAGGTCCAGCAGTACCGGCTGGAAATCAAAAAGGCCGGATCTTCCGGCCAGCCATTCGGCTGCCAGAACGGCGCCCAGGGCCAGGCCATCCCGGTTCCGAAGCCGGTGGCGAAGTTCCACCTCGTCATGAGGGCTGTCGAACCCGACGGTGTGCATTCCCGGCTCGTTGCCTGCACGAATGCTGGCAACGTGGAGCGCATCTTGCGGCAGTCGCCCTTCCGGGTTGCCTTCGACTACCCGGGGTGAACGGGGATCGGCTGCGGAGACGATTTCCGCCAGCTTTCTGGCTGTCCCGCTAGGCGCATCGGCCTTGCCGCGGTGATGGGATTCCAGGATCCAGTCGCCGTAGCCGCCGGCCGCTCCAAACCGTGCCGCCGCATCCCGGACCACCATGAAGAACAGGTTCACACCGACGGAGAAATTGGGGGCCACCACTACGGCTACATTCTTTTCCCGGGCCCTGTGATGCAGCCGGGGATCCGGTGTCCATCCGGTAGTGCCACACACCACCGGGACGCCGGCGGCAACCAGGGCGTCCACGTTCCCAGGGGCTTCGCCGGGCAGTGTGAATTCGAAGGCGACATCGATGCCGGTGAAATCGGCGTTTCCAACCGCAGGGGCCGACGGCGCTCCCTGTCCCGGCGCAGGGTCCACCACCAGCGCCAGCCGATGCCCCCGTTCCCCGGCCAGCCGCTCCACGGCCTGCCCCATCCGGCCCCGCCCCACCAATGCATAGTTCATGTCCGGGTCACCTCCTGGAAGAACCGGCGGTGCAAGCGGCTCACCACCGTTTCCAGTCCTGCCTGGGGGAAGAGTGCATAGACGCTCAAGGCGGCGCCCCCGGCGCCCAGCACCATCGGATGGAGAGCACCCAACTCCCGGCACACCTCCCCGGTAAGGGCGGCGTCGTTTCTGAGGGCCTCACCTACCGCTGCGACCATCCCGACTCCATCGACCGTACGGACCTTCCCCAGTCGGTCCCAGCGGCCGGCATGGACGGCGGCGGCATCGCTGTCACGGAACACGGCCACAGCCCCAACGGCCGAAACCTGTATCAGCTCGGGAAGCGGGCCGGGCGGTTCCTGCAGGTCCATGGCCCGGCGCCTGAACAGGGCGCCTTCCATGCCCCGGTCCGCCTCGAGGAAAACCGCTGTCAGTCCGGTCCTGCTGGCCAGGGAAACGACCCCCAGGCGGGACGGATCCGAGTGCGGGAGGACGACGGTGCCCTCAAACTCCGGATTCCGTGAGTTCAACACGCGCACCGGTATGCTGGCGGAAACCGCCGGCGACACCGAGGCCGGATGGAGGACCTTGGCGCCGAAGCTGGCCATCTCCGATGCCTCGGCGAATGAAACCCGGCCCAGGCAGGTCGCATCGGCGGCCAGCCGCGGATCGGCGGTCATCAGTCCGTCCACATCGGTCCAGATCTGCAGTTCCTCTGCTCCGCCGGCGGCGCCGATGACGGCGGCAGTGGTATCTCCACCTCCACGGCCCAGGGTTGTGGTCACCCCGCCTGGCGAGGAACCGACGAAGCCCCCGATCACCGGAACCTGCCCCTTTTCCACCAGGGACAGCACCTCGGTCTTCACCGACCCGGCCATGCGGGCCAGATCGGGGGTGGCGGAACCATGGCTGCCGTCGGTGATGACGACCTTTCTCGGGTCCACCCAGGTGGCATCGACCCCGGCTCCTTTCAGCGCGGCGGTCAGGAGGCGGGACGACAGCAGTTCCCCACAGGCCAGCACCGCGTCGGCCGCTCTTGGACTCAGCTCACCCAGTGTGCGTATGGACCGGAGCAGCAGTTTCATCTCGTCGAACGTATCGGCCAGTACCATTTCCACATCCTGGCGCGAGGCGGCATCGTCAAGGCAAGCGGACGACGCCCAGCGATGCCGGCGTTCGATCCCGGCCATGGCCGCCTCCTGGCCGGCCAGATCGTCCCGGCCTGCAGCGGCGGTGGCCGCGAGGAGCAGATCGGTGACACCGCCCAGGGCGGAGACCACCACGACCGGTCTGCGGTGGCGCGCCGCGGCGACGATGGCGGAGGCCCGCCGGATCCCTTCCGCATCGGCCACCGAGCTGCCGCCGAACTTGAGTACTATCATGAACTCTTCCGTCCCAGCAGTCCGCGGACCGCCATCAGTTCCCCGTTCAGGAGAGCGGCGCCGGCGGCCCCGCGCTCTGTGTTGTGGGACAACAGGCAGAATCTCAACGTGGTCACCGGGCATGGCCGCACCCGCCCGATCACCACCGTCATGCCTTCACCGGTGTCCCGGTCCAGCCGCGGTTGGGGGCGGTCCGGCTGATCCAGCACCTGGATCGGTTTCGCCGGGGCGCTGGGGAGGTTCAGCCCTTCGATCTCTCCCCGGTAGCGGTTGAAAGCTTCCACCGCCTGTTGCGGCGTTGCCGCCCGGTCCAGCCGCACCGATACGGTCTCGAGATGCCCGTCCACCGTCCCGATCCGGTTGCAGTGGGCCGCCACCTTTATCTCCGCCGGTTCAATGCCGCCTGCACCGTCCAGACGACCGAGGATCTTCGGGAGCTCCGCCTGGATCTTCTCTTCTTCTCCACGGATGTGAGGGAGAGCGTTGTCTTCCATCTCCTCCCGGCTCGGCCCGGACAGGCCGGCGCCGGAGAGCGCCTGCAGGGTGGTGACCACCGCCGCCTGCACACCGAACTCCTGGTGCAGCGGCGCCAGGGCGATGGCCAGGCCGATGACCGAACAGTTCGGATTGGTGACGATGTGTCCGGTACGGCCTGCTGCCGGTTCCCCTGGGAGAAGTTCCAGGTGGGAAGCGTTGACTTCGGGGATCACCAGGGGCACACCAGGATCCATACGGTAGGCGGAACTGTTGCTGATGACATGGATACCGGCCCGGGAGAACGACGCCTCCACGTCACGTGCGACGGCGGAATCAAGGCTCGAGAAAACCAGGTCGCAACCGGCCAGGCTTTCCGGCTCGCAGGGGACGACTTCCATGTCGGCGGCGAAGGCCGGAGGCTGGCCGCCCAGCGTCCAGTTCACCGCATCCCCGTACCTTCTTCCGATGGACCGCCGGGACGCCGCCAACCGTTCCAGGCGGAACCACGGGTGGTTCTCGAGGCGCCGGACCAGTCGCTGTCCGACGATGCCGGTGCCGCCCAGGATGCCAACGCTGTACGTCCTAGTTCCCATAGTCCCCATGTTATACTCTCTGATTCCTGAAGGGATATGGTGATATCAGGAATGAGCCGACCGGACAAACAGGGCGTATCCCCGGCCTGCAAAGGGCGGTGCGAGGTGCGTCTGCCCGGCGACGATTTCTTCTGCCTCCGTTACCAGGTCTGGTACTCCTCCTGGGACTGCGCCGTGAGAACACGGTTCCGAACCGCGCCGGGCTGCGAGAGCTGCGACCAGGGCCGGTTCAATCATCATCGTCACAAGGCAGGGGTCTCCCGGGTACGGATCCATTTCGACACCGGGAACGGTGAACCTTGAGTTCGGTGAAAGGCGTGGTGTTCGATCTGGACGGCACGCTGGTCGACTCCTACACCGCCATCACCGACAGCCTGAACCATGCGCGTGCCGGCTGGGACATGCCTGCCCTCCCTGAAAGCGAGGTCCGCCTGCAGGTTGGGCGGGGCCTGGAAGCGCTGATCGCCGACCTGGTCGGTCCCGGCCGGGTGGAGGAAGGGGTGATTAGGTTTCGGGAGCGTTACGCAGAGGTGTACGCCTCGGGGACCCGGATCCTGGACGGTGTTGCCGAAACCCTGGAGCAACTGTCCCGTGGCGGCTACCGCATGGCGGTGGCCAGCAACAAGCCGGCCCGTTTCACCGGACCGATCCTGGAGCACTTCGGCCTCGCCCTTCTGTTCGACGCGGTGGAAGGACCGGACACCGCCGGAGCCACCAAGCCGGATCCGGAAATGATCCGGCGATGCCTTCGCGCCATGGACGTCACCAACGACGAGGCGATCTACGTCGGCGACATGGTGCTGGATGTTGAAAGCGGTCAGGCGGCGGACGTCGGAGTGGTCCTGGTGGCCGGCGGCTCCTCCAGCGTCGAAAATCTCTGCGACACCGGGAGGCCTGTTCTGGATTCGATCCGTCAGCTTCCGAAACTGCTACCTTTGTGCGGCACTGCATCCGCCCAACCGGAGGTGACCTGATGCCCGGACCCCGTTTTCATCCAGCCCGCCTTCGTGATCTGCTGCTGCTGTTTCTTACGGGATTATTCGGAATTCCGGGGACTCTGGTGTTGATCGCCCGGATTGTCAGCCGTAACACGGTGTACACGATCTTTGCGGGCAGCTCCATGACATTCATCCTTGCGACCTGCACTACAGCGCTGGTTTGCGGAATAATTTACATCCTGCTGCCCCCACCCTCTTGCAAATAGGACCCTTCCCGGCGTATAAGAGTGGACGAGGGGTATCGCGGGAGCTACCGCAAGGAGGGAAGAACGTGCAACGTACCGTAAGGATCGTACTCGTTCTGCTTCTGGTGTCGCTGTTCGGCAGTGTTTCGCTTATGGCGGAACAGGATGTCTTTGAATGGCCGCAACTGGCGCCGGAACTCTGGAACGAAAATATGGGACCGATTATCAAGGACCTTGCACTGAACGGGATGACCGAAAGAGGCCCGATCGAGCCTCCGCCGGTGAGACCCCCCGGCAAGGAATTCAGACCGCTGGGAATGAACCCGGCCCAGATCGTCAACGGCAACTATACGGCGACGGGTGGAGTCAGCACTCCGGGCAACCTGGACTCTTCTTCGGCCCAGGCGATTCCCGGATCCCGTTCGCGATCGTTCATGAGTGAACATCGTGTAGCGGAACGCAGCCTGCGGGGGACGATCAAGCGCCTCGGCTGACCTGCATCTGATTCGGATACTGTTCAACGGCCCGGTTGCTGAAAGGTTCAGCGGCCGGGCCGTATCATTTGCACCGTTCCCAGCATCCGCTCCCAGCCTTCTCCCGATCCGGCCGCCTGGGGCACAAGGCGGAATCCGCCCCCGGTCTTGGAGCGGAACAGCCTGGCGCCTCTGCGGTTCCGCCACGCTTCGAGAGCCCGGAAGCGGCCCGGGCGCGGGATCGGCTCCCAGCCGCCGTCAGCCGGGTCGAACGCCGTGAACCAGGCCTCGTTTACCCGCTCCAGGATCCCGCACAGCTCCCCTTCCTTGTCGAACATCCGGACCGGGAAGCCGTCACGGGTGCGGAGGGCGTTGACCGGGTACCAGCCCACCGGTATTTCGATCCGGAGGCCGGGCACCGAGAGATACCCTTCCATCCAGGGGGTCTCCTTGCGCTGGGATCCGGTCAACCGCTCAAAGGTGATACCGAACCGTTCCGCTGGATCCAGTGGAGGCGGCGCAGGGGGCCGACCGGCGGTCCTGATCGTGGTCGGCAGCCAGAACAGCGCCTCGGATTGCCGGCCCTCCAGCATCGGGAACCCGATTTCCAGGGATGTTCCCGGGAACGCCAGGCGGAAAACCAGCCACTCCCCTTCGAAACCGTTCTCCCGCCACCTTGCGGCGGTGGCGGCGGTGGCGCCGGTACGATCCCGGACCACGTCGAAATCCTGTATCGCCAGCCGCTCACCGGCACGCACACCGGCGGGCAACCGTGTGGAACGGGGCCATTCCGGGTCAGCGCCGTTCACGCCTGCCACGTAGCCGGCCCGTTCCCAATCCCCGACTACCACCAGGTCACCGTCACGGTCGGTGAACCTGCCACGGATCCAGAGCAAACCGCCAGGCACGGCCAGGGTGGCGCCGGGACCGGAATCGGTGCGCATGGCCCGGAGCCCAGGCGGCAGTCCCAGTGAAAATCCTCGAGCCAGGGCGGTCTGCCACGGGTCCTCCGCCTCACTGCGGTCACCTGGAGGCATCCCCAGGTCGGGAGGAACTGCGCCTGCCGCCATGGACCGTTGCTCTAGAGGCCAGGCCTCAACGTTAAGCATGGTGCGGCCCAGCACCGCCTGAAGCTCCATCATCAACCCGGGAACCGCCTCCCGGCCCAGGCCGGCGTTTCCAGGGAGGAGCAGCGCCCCCAGACGGTACGGCCGCTCCGGCACCCTGCGTTCCACCCAGCGTGCCGGATAGTCACCGGACTCCCCTGCGATCGATCCGTCCCAGACACAGACGGGACGTCCCTCCGCTCCCGGTCGTGCAGGCTTGAAGGAACCGCCTGAAACCGGCGCCGCCAGGGCGGAGGAACTGCAATCCTCCCCGGCCAACTCGTAGAACGCCAGCACCGTATCTCCCGGCCAGCGTCGCAGGATCATCAGCGGTGCGCCGGCCTGGCCGGAGGGCGAGGAGGCGTACCAGCGCCGGTCCGTATAGACCGTGAACAGCCGATGATCGAAACGGTACGGCACTCCGGTTTCCAGGATCGCCGTGAGGATATCGGTGGACTCGCCGGGGTTCAGGGCGGCCAGGGTCTCCTTGTCCAGATCGGCGTACCAGACCGGATCTCCCGGCCGGTTATCCGCCGCCTCCATCGGGATGAGGCAGCACAGTACGACGGCTAGCAGCGCGAAGGTCCGTCTCATTGTGCCCTTCTTCCCCCCGGACAGATTGTACCCGATCAGCCCAGGAGAGGGGCCAGGAGGCTCTGCTGCCAACGGCGGAGGCCGTCCACCGACGTCCAGTCTTCACCCGTCTCTTTTTTCATGAGCAGGGCTGTCAGCAATTTGCGGCTCCCAAGAAGCGATGATTCCAGCTCAAGTCCGGCGGCGATCTTGTTGCGGCCGTCCAGAAACACCTGGAGTCTCTTCTCCTGTTCCGGCTCCATCCGGCGCCGGCCGGACGGTGGGGCCGGTGGCCTGTTGAACGGATCGGACTGAACCCCCTTCTCCACGGCGTGGATCAGCGCTCTCCCCAGCCCGCTGCCGCCTGTGAACGGCCTGGGCATTCCCGGAACACGGTCCAGTTCGTCAGGGGTGGACGGCCGCGCCCGCACAAGGTCCAGCAGCACCTGGTCCCGAAGCACACGGAACCTGGGGACGTCCTTCTTCTGCGCCCGGCCGTCGCGGAACCGGAACAGTTCCCGGAGCAACGCCAGCCCTTGCGGATCCAGGCGGTTGGATCCTTTGACTTTCAGGAAGGCGACGTCTTCGTCTTGCGGCCCGCTCCACTCCACCGTCTCCAGAAAGGCGAACTCTTCACCGGCCCATTCCATTCGGCCCAGTTCCTTCAAACGGTCACGCAGCAGGCCGGAGAGCCGGAACAAGTGAGCGGTATCGTTGACGGCGTACTCCAGCATTTCAGCCGGCAGCGGGCGCATGGACCAGTCGGCCCGCTGGTGGCGCTTGTCCAGCGCCACGCCGACGAACCGGTCCAGAAGGGCGGCGAGACCGAATGCGGTCTCACCGGCAAGCCGTGCGGCGATCATGGTGTCGAACAGACCCCGTACCCGGTACCCGAAGTCCCGGTGCAACAACCGCAGGTCGTAGTCCGAGCCGTGGAACACCTTCTCGATGGACGGGTCGGCGAGGATCCGTCCCAATGGTCCGGTGTCCAGGCCCGACAGCGGGTCGATGAGCAGGTGGCGTTCACCAAAAGTGAACTGGATCAGGCAGGTCTTCTCGCGAAAGCTGTGGAACGAATCGGCTTCAAGGTCCACGGCGACGGGACCGGACCGGATCGGATCCAGCTCCCGGGCCAGGAGGGATGAATCGTCAATCCAGATGTAGTTTGTTCCCACGGGTGGTGAAACTACAGGCAGACAGGCAGTTGGTCAAGTTCATGGTACATTCCCGGCGTGGCCAAAACCGACCTGAACCTGGACCTGCCGCTTCTGTCCGAGAGCCCGGCTGGTTGGGCCGAAATCGCATCCGCCCGCCTGGATCTGTTCCTTGCGGATCATGCCGGGTGCGAACAGCAGGCCGCCCTGTCGGCCCTGTCCCTGGCCGATCGTTACCTGGACGACGAGGAGCTGGTGGACAAGCTCACCTCCCTGGCCATGGAGGAGATCGTCCATTTCCGCCGGGTCGCTGCAATCCTCAGGTCCCGGTCGATCTTCGCAGGACGCAAACGGTCCAACCCGTGGGTCCAGGCCCTGCTCAAGAACATCCAGGACCGCCGGGAGCCCCACCACAAGGTGGACCGGCTCCTGGTAGGCGCCCTGATCGAGGCTCGCAGCTGCGAGCGGTTCACCCGGCTCCTTACGGTCACCGACGATACGGAGGTCCAGGAACTGCTTACCGACCTGGGCCCGGCGGAAGCCCGCCACTGGCGAATGTTCTACGACCTGGCGGCCCGGGAACTGCCTGAGAGCGAGCTCGCCTCCCGCTGGCGGGCCTGGCTTCTATTCGAGCGGGACCTGACGGCAAAAGGCGGGAAACTCCCGACCGTCCACGGCTGAACCCCGATTTTCCTTGCACCAACCCTGTCCTCCCTGAATAATCTCTATAAGTTTGATGGGAAATATCTTTATTCAGAGAGGGGACAACGATGGACAATGGCAAGCCGGTATTCGATCCGGCGAAATACAAACATACGACCCGGGCGCAATGGGAAACCGCAGCCGAACCGTGGCACCGCTGGGGGGCACTGCTGACCAGCTGGCTGGGGCCGGCCACCGAAACCATGTTCGACATGGCCGGCATCGGTAATGGCAGCCATGTCCTGGACGTTGCCGCCGGGGCCGGCGACCAGACCATGCAGGCCGCATCCCGGGTCGGCTCATCCGGGAGGGTCCTGGCTACCGACCTCTCCCCTACCATCCTGGACTACGCCAGACAGCGGGCGGCAGCCGACGGCCACAATCATGTGGAGACCATGGAGCTGGACGGCGAACGCCTCCACACCCTGGAAGAGTGCACCTTTGACGCGGTGATCTCACGTGTGGGGATGATCTACTTCCCGGACCAGCAGAAGGCGCTGTCAGGTATGAAGCACACCCTGAAGGACAGCGGCAAGGTCGCCGCCATGGTGTACTCCACCGCCGACAGGAACGGTTTCTTCTCCATCCCGGTCTCCATCATCCGCCGCCGTGCGGAGCTCCCTCCCCCGCTGGCCGGCCAGCCGGGACCGTTCAGCCTGGGCGGTGAAGGGGTTTTGGCGGAAGCGTTCGAGAAGGCCGGCTTCAAGAACATCGAGAGCCGCACCATCGACGCGCCGGTGAAAGTGAAGTCCGCCGCAGAGTGCCTTGCATTCGAACAGGAGTCGTTCGGAGCCCTGCACCAGATGCTGGGAGGACTCTCCGAAGTGGAGAAGGAAGCAGCCTGGGACGAGATCTCCACCGAGCTGAAGAAGTTCGAGAACGATAACGGCTTTGAAGGACCCTGCGAACTGGTAGTGGCAGTGGGAACGAAGTAGCGACTTCCCCAAGCCCGAACTTCCCGGTTCGTTTATCGAAACGGAATTCCTTGCCTACCAGGACAAGCTCCGGGCCGATCCTGACTTCCGACCCGACTTCGATCAACTTGCAGAATTTACCGAGGTCACCGAAATGGTGATTCCTCCCGGAGCGGCGGAAAGGATCGCCGTATCCGCACCGTTCGCCAAGGGTTGCCGCCGAGCCGCCGTGGCGTCCAGTGATTTCATGTTCGGCATGGGACGGATGTACGAAGCATACTCGCCGGAAGAGGCCGCACCCAGGATCTTTCGCACCCTCGAGGAAGCCAGGGCGTGGCTCGAACTCTAGCCCTCCGCTCCGCTGAACCTTGAATACACCTGGAACTACTTCTGGCGATAAGATCCACCGCTCAGCTGATAAATACATTAGAATAAATATAGAATCCATGTCGCGATACTGCAGGAGCGATTTAATAGAGCTGCGTGCTGATCCGGAAAAAGGAATTGCCTACATCAAAATGACCGGGCCCCTTCAGAAGAAGGACATCCTGGGTGCGTTTGATGCGGCCGTGGCGGATGACAGCTATCGGAGCGGGATGAACCGTCTCTGGGATTACCGGGATGCCGATCTCTCCGCCCTCGATTCCGCAGCCATCGCCGAAATGGCTCAATACTCGTCGAAGTTTCCCAACGGGATCAACGACGCCAAGGTGGCGTTTCTGGTCGGAAGGAAACTGGAATTCGGCCTCACAAGGATGTTCGCAGCGTATGCCTCGGAGATGTCGTCCACGGTGAAGGTGTTCTACAGCCTGGAAGATGCGGAAGTCTGGCTGATCCAGTAACACCGCTACAATAGTATTCACGCTATCCATCCAGGTGCGCCTGTGTGCCCTGCTGTACCGGAGTTGAACATGGCAATCAGTCTGGATTTTAAGGGCAAGGTCGTCGTTGTGGTCGGTGGCACCAGCGGTATCAACCGCGGGATCGCCGAGCTGTTCGCCGCCCAGGGCGCCAGGGTGGCCGTGGCCAGCCGCCGACAGAAGAAAGTCGATGAAACCGTGGACTCGCTCCAACGGCTCGGGGCGGACGCCATCGGTTTCACCGCCGATGTCCGTGAACCGAAGGAACTTGAATCGGGACTGGAGGAGGTCCATCAGAAATTCGGCGACTTCGATGTCGTCGTATCCGGAGCCGCCGGAAATTTCCCCTCCCTGGCCAATGACCTTTCATGGAACGGTTTCAAGTCTGTGGTGGATATCGACCTCCGGGGCACCTTCCATGTCATGAAAGCGGTATTCCCACGTTTGCGAAAGCCTGGAGCGAGCGTCATCAATATTTCCGCCCCCCAGGCGTTCCTGCCGATGAAAGCCCAGGTTCATGTCTGCGCCGCCAAGGCCGGTGTGGACATGATCACCCGTACGTTGGCCCTTGAATGGGGGGCCAGCGGAGTTCGGGTGAACTCCATTGTGCCCGGTCCGATAGACGGCACCGAAGGGATGGCCCGCCTTGCCCCTGATGAGAAAAGTCGCAAGTCAGCGATCCGAGGCGTGCCGCTGGGCCGCTTCGGCACACCGGTTGATATCGGGAACGCCTGTTTGTTCCTCGCTTCGGACCTGGGGAGCTATATCAGCGGGGCCATCATCCCTGTGGACGGCGGGTGGTCGCAGAACAACTGCGGAATGATGAGCGAGCATCTCGGGATGATGATGGAGCGCAAAGCCTAAGCCCGGTGAGATGGATCTTGGGGTGTGTTTCGGTTGGTGGCGGGGGCAGGATTTGAACCTGCGACCTTTGGGTTATGAGCCCAACGAGCTACCGGACTGCTCCACCCCGCGGCACGCGTATTTCAAACCGAAAGCTTCGGGAGTATAGCAGAAGTTCGGGGACCTTCAAGGGGCCTGTTCGGGCGGTTTTCCCCAGTCCGGTTCCCGAGGCAGCAGGATGATATATTCCCCGGGTTTGGCCAGATTCAGCTGTTCCCGGGCCACCCGCTCCAGGGCCATCGGGTCCGATTCCAGCCGGTTCACTTCGGCTCGCAGGCGGGCCACCGTTTCCCTTTTCTCCCGGACTTTCTGCCGGACTTCCCGCAGTTCCTTCTTCGATCGACGGACGTCCATCAGGCCGTGCTCACCGAACACCAGCGCCGCCAGGCCGGCCACGAAAATGGTCACCACCAGCACCTTCACCAGGTTGCGGCTGACGTCTTTCACCGGCGCTGCAGACGGCCGGTACGGCGGAGGCATCTCCGGGCCGGAGGCAGACTCCCGCTCCGGAACAGGGTCCGGCACGGGAGTCGGCGGTTCGCCGCCTCCCGGTCCGTTGCCCTTCTGCCCCCGGTAGAACATCCCTGGTTACTTCTTCTTGGAAGGCCTGAATCTCGGGAACACGCCGAGACCCGGGTAATTACATTCGCCGCCCAGTTGCTCTTCGATCCGCAGCAACTGGTTGTACTTCGCCGTTCGTTCCCCCCGACAGGGCGCCCCGGTCTTGATCTGGCCCAGGTTCAGGGCCACAGCCAGGTCGGAGATGATGGAATCTTCCGTCTCGCCAGAACGATGGGACACCACGCAGGTGTACCCGGCCCGGTGGGCCATCTCGATACAGTCCAGGGTTTCGGTCACCGTTCCGATCTGGTTGAGCTTGATCAGCACGCTGTTGCAGACACCTTCCCGGATCCCTTTCGCCAGGATCTTCGGGTTGGTAACGAACAGGTCGTCGCCGACGATCTGGACCTTGTCCCCCAGGGCGTCGGTCATCAGTTTCCAGCCCTTCCAGTCCCCTTCCGCCATACCGTCTTCGATGGATACGATCGGGTAACGCTTCACCCAGTCGGCGTAGATGGCGACCATCTCCTCCCGGGTCTTCACCGGTTTTTTCTCGGCAGCCATCTTGTACTTGCCGCCGGAATAAAATTCCGATGCGGCGCAATCCATGGCCAGCACCACGTCCTTGCCCGGTTCGTAGCCTGCTTTCTTGATGCCCTGCATGAGGCACTTCAGCGCCTCTTCGTTGCTCTGCAGGTTGGGGGCAAAGCCGCCTTCGTCGCCGACGGCGGTATTCAGCTTCTTGGATTTCAGGACCGCCTTCAAGGCGTGGTAACACTCCACACCACAGCGCAGCGCTTCGCGATAGGTTTTCTGTCCAACCGGGACCAGCATGAATTCCTGGATATCCACGTTGTTGTCGGCGTGGGCTCCGCCGTTCAGCACGTTCATCATCGGAACCGGAATCGTTTTGGAATTGACTCCGCCCAGGTAGCGGTACAGCGGCAGGTTCAGGTACTCCGCCGCGGCACGGGCCACCGCCATGGAAACACCGAGCATGGCGTTCGCTCCCAGCTTGGACTTGTTGGCCGTACCGTCCAGTTCCAGCATGGCGTTGTCGAAGAACACCTGGCTGGTGGCGTCGAAACCGATGAACGCCGGAGCCAGTTCCTTGTTGATGTGATCCACCGCGTTACGCACGCCCTTGCCGCCGTAGCGCTTCGCCCTGGTGTCTCGAAGTTCCAGCGCTTCCCGCTTGCCTGTAGACGCTCCCGATGGGACCATCGCCCGGCCGACCACCCCGCTCTCAAGGACAACATCCACTTCCACCGTGGGGTTCCCCCTGGAGTCCAGAATTTCCCGCCCGATCAGATCGTGAACCGCAACGCCGTAATCGTTCTCCATCACTTCAACTCCCGGTTGTCGCATCTCGACGGAACGCAATTTCCCATATGGGCACACCCCACTTGGCGCGCCCATTTCGGCACGGTCCGACTATACTCCACGGAGAAAGGTCCTACAACACCCGAAAGTGTTAAAATCGAACAGCTTAGCCCGGATTATCACCTGCCGGGAGAGGGGGGTTTCATGGCCGCAGAAGCCGAGTTCACCGTCGTCCTGTCCACCGCCGGCTCCGCCGCCGACGCCGCAACCATCGCCCGGCAGCTGCTGGACCGCCGGTTGGCCGCCTGCGTCAATATCACAGGTCCGGTGACCTCGGTGTTCCGCTGGGAGGGTGAGGTCCGGGAGGAACAGGAGTGTCTCCTGGTGATCAAGACCCGCACATCCCGGCTGAAGGCGATGCGGGAGGCGTTCCTGGAGCTGCACCCGTACGACTGCCCCGAAATGGTGGAACTCCCGGTCAGCGGCGGGCTTCCGCCCTACCTTGCCTGGCTGAGGCAGGAAACCTCTATAGCCGGCTGAGGGCGTTCTCGAGATCGGCGACCAGGTCCTCCACCGTTTCGATCCCCACCGAGATCCGGACCAGGCCGTCGGTCACACCGATCCGGTCCCGTTCCTTTTTAGGCACCGAACCGTGGGTCATGCTGGCCGGGTGGGAGATCAGGGTCTCCACGCCGCCCAGGGACTCGGCCAGGGCGCACAGCTTCACCCGGCCCAGGAACTTCTTCGCCCGGGCCAGGCTCCCCATGTCGAAGGAGATCATCCCGCCGAACCCCCGCATCTGGCGCCTGGCCAGGTTGTGCTGGGGGTGGGACTTCAGCCCCGGATAGATCACCCGTCCGACCTTGGGGTGGTTCGCAAGGAAGGCGGCGATCTTGCGGGCGTTACGGTCGTGGCATTCCATCCTCAAGGCCAGGGTCTTGATCCCCCGAAGCACCATGAAGGAATCCATAGGCGACAGGATCGCCCCAACCGAGTTCTGCAGGTAGGCCAGCTTCTCCGCCGTGCTCTTCTTTGTCGTCACCACGCATCCGCCGACGCTGTCGGAATGGCCGTTGATGTACTTGGTGGTGGAATGCACCACGATGTCGGCGCCCAGGGCGATCGGGTTCTGCAGCGCCGGGCTCATGAAGGTGTTGTCCACCGTCAGCGTGAGCTTGTGCTTCTTCGCGAGTTTGGAGATTTTAGCAAGATCGGTGAGTGTCAGGGTCGGGTTGGTCGGCGTTTCCACGAAAATCATTTTCGTGTTCTTGCGGATCGCACCTTCCACCGCTGCCAGGTCCGCCGTGTCGATCCAGCTGAAATCGAGGCCGTACTTCCGCAGCACACCTTCGAACAACCGGTACGTGCCGCCGTAAACGTTCTCGGAGACGATGACGTGGTCGCCGGACCGGAACAGGTGCAACACGGCGGAGATCGCCGACATGCCCGAGGCGAAGCAGCGGGCGTCTACGCCTCCTTCCAGGGCGGCCAGGTTGCGCTCCAGGGCTCGCCGGGTCGGATTGATTGTCCGGGCGTAATCGTACGGCCAGTCCTGGCCCAGCCCCGGCTGCCGGTAGGTGGAGACCTGGTAGATCGGCGGCATGACCGCACCGGTGGTGGGATCCGGCGCCTGTCCGGCATGGATCGTTTTAGTTGCGAAGCCGTTTTCAGGCCGGTTGCTCTTCTTTTTCGTGGCCACGGTCGGTTACCCTCCGGTGTTGAGCCAAAAGCATAGATCGGCTCGGGAGGGAGCGCAACGCGGCTATTTCTTTTTGCCGTGCCCCTTGCCTTGCTTGCCTTGCTTCCCGTGGGCCTTGTGGCTGGCGACCTTGCCGTGGCGCTGGCGGTACTCCTTGTTCATCAGGGTCCGGACCGATTGCCCCGAGGCCCGCCATTCCATCGCCACACTTACCGGCACGTTGTAATACTCGTGGATCATTCGAACCGCCACCAGGTTCCTGGCGTCGGCGTCGGTCATGCGGTAGCCGCTGTTCTTGCCGTTCTTCCAGTGGCCGTATGCCTTGCCGTACGGCGGGCCGGGATGGCGTTGCACCGGGACGAACCAGGCTTCGGCAGGAACTCCCAACCGCACACCGATCTCCCACCAGGACAGGCCACGCTCCCTGAAACGCCATACATCAGCCGGATCCCGGCGGGTGCGGTTTGTCAGGAACAAGGCGACGGAAAGGTCGTCCGGGTTGGAGTAGCGCCTTCCCATGTCGGCTACCACTTGTGAATCCCGGTTGAAATACCGCGAGGTTATACTCACGAACAGGTCGGCGTCGTCCCCGACCCGGACACGCGCCCCGAGGTCAACGTCCAGGCCGGCCAGGGCCGGTTGTCCTCCCGTCAGCAGCAGGCAGAGGGTCATTGCGGTGAGCACACCTGTTTTCCTGTTCATTCCACGCCTCCGTTCCGTTCCCCCTACGGCACAATCTAGGCACGAGACCGGCCTGAACAACCGCTATGATGGTAATCATGAGAATCCTGGCTATCGGCGGCATGTCATCAGGTGTGGGAAAAACCACCATGATCTGCAGGCTGCTCCCCTCACTTCCCGGCTGGGGTGTCCTAAAAACGTCGGTACGGAGCGGAAAAAAGGCCCGGTCCGATCTGCCTCCCGACCGTTACGAGATCGTAACGAGTCCTGGTGAACTGCAGGTGCAGGGAAAAGACACCTGGCGCTACCACCAGGCCGGCGCCGCCGGTCTGGCATGGTTGCGCACCGGCCCTCAAGGGCTGGCCGAAGGTGTTCCAGAGGCGATCGACCGGTTCCGGAAACTCCCCGGTGTGGTGGTGGAGGGGAATTCACACACATTCCACCAGGCGCCCGACCGGCTGGTCCTTGTGGCCAGCACCAGGCTCACCGAGATCAAGCCGACCGCCGGCCTGCTGCTTCCTCGCGCCGACCTGGTGGTATTGAACCGACCTGCCGGAGATGACGGCGGCGGGATGACCAGGCAGGTTCTGACGGAGGCCGGCGCCGCCTGTCGAATCCTGGAAGAGGATGTGTTGTCCCGCCGGTTCCTGGGAGAGATCGGGACGTTGCTGTCTACCTGGTTTCCACCGTCACCTTGAACGAGGCGGCAGTGTCCGCCAGGGCGTTGACGTGGTTGAACACCAGGGTGTAGGTCCGCTGGCGCTCGTCGCGCTGGGGCAGGAATTTATTCCCTCCCGACGCCACGCCCAGGAGCTTGCCCTTCTCGTCGAACAGCGCAACGGCAAGGCCGACCATTTTCCCGTTTTCGCTGACGTTTGAAATGGAGATCTCCGCCTTCATGACGTCTCCGACCCGGAAGAAACTGGCCGGTCCGCGACCGGACGTATAGAACCGGACCGTCTCGATGGTCAGGCCTTCTTCCACGACGACACCCAGTTCCAGGGGCACGTCGATCTTGAACAGGTACTCTCCGGACGCGGTGCCGGCGGCTGCAGGCAAAACGGCGAAGACCAGCAGGACCATGACCGCCATCGATTTCATCCGATTCATGCGTTCTCCCCATCCCGGCGCCACAGGCCGGTTCGTCCACCACTTTTTTCCATCAGTTCGATCCCGGTGATCTCGATCGACCGGTCGACTCCCTTGGCCATGTCATACAGGGTAAGGCAGGCAGCGGACACCGCAACCATCGCCTCCATCTCCACCCCGGTGGGCCAGCGCGCCTCCGCCGTCGCCGTCACCATCGCCTCGCATCCGACCTCCTCGAGATCGATGGTGACGTCCAGGTGATCCAGGGGGACCTGGTGGCACAGCGGGATCCAGTCGGCGGTCCGTTTCCCGGCCTGGATCCCGGCCAGTCTGGCAGTTCCCAGGGCATCACCTTTCCGGAGGCGGTTTTCCTTGAGGAGGTCGAACGCCTCCCTGCCGAACCGGACACGGCCCCGGGCCACCGCCCGGCGGCTTGTGGCCGGCTTGCCGCCTACGTCCACCATCCTGGCGTCTCCTGCATCGTCAACATGGGTCAATCTGGCCATCGTTCCCTCTCCAGGCTGTGTTTTCTTGCGCCACCGCACCTGCTGCGGTACTGTCAGGCTCCGCGCCATTAATTATCCCACAAGCCCGACCCTTTGCGAGTCGACCGGAGGCAAAGTCCATGAGCCACCCCTTTGCAGGCCTCAAACCCGAATCTCTCTGGAACGCCTTTTACGGCATCACCCAGGTCCCCCGCCCCTCGAAACATGAAGAGCGGATTTCCGCCCATATCGAGGCCTGGGCCGGCGAACACGGCTTCAAGGTTCTGAAGGACGCCATCGGAAACCTGGTGGTCAAGGTCCCGGCAAGCCCCGGCAAGGAATCGGCCAAACCGGTGGTCATCCAGGGCCATCTGGACATGGTCTGCGAGAAGAACAAGGACACCGAGCACGACTTCATGAATGAACCGATCAAGGTTCGTCTCGAGGACGGCTGGGTCTACGCCACCGGCACCACCCTGGGCGCCGACAACGGTATCGGCGTCGCAGCCGGCATGGCCGCCGCCACCGACCCGGATGTGGTCCACGGCCCCCTGGAACTGCTGATGACCATGGACGAGGAAACCGGCCTGACCGGCGCCAAGGAACTGGACGCCTCCCTGATCGACAGCCGGATCATGCTGAACCTGGACTCGGAAGAAGACGGGGTAATCTACGTAGGATGCGCCGGCGGCGCAGATGTCCACACCCACTTCAAGCCGGACACCAACCCGCCGGTAGACGGCACCAGGTCCTACAAGATCGAGGTTACCGGCCTTCGAGGCGGGCACTCCGGCCTGAACATCCTCGAGAACCGTGGAAACGCCGTCAAACTCCTGGTCCGCACCCTCCTGGCCGCCGAAGAGAACGGCATCGAATTCGAACTGGCCGCCCTGACCGGCGGCGACATGCATAACGCCATCCCCAGGGAGTCGGAAGCGATCCTGTTCCTCAAGGAAAATGATGTCGCCTCCCTCGAGAAGGTGATCGCCAGCTGCATTGAAGATTATCGCGTGGAACTGAAAGGGGTAGACGACAACCTGGCCATCAGCCTGAACGCTACGAAGCATGACGGCCCGGTGCTGCAGGCGTCGGCCCAGGTCGCCTTGCTCTGTTTCCTGGACGCCACCCCCCACGGTGTCCTGGCCATGAGCAACGACCTGGAAGGGCTGGTGGAGACGTCCAACAACCTGGCCGCGGTGAAGATGGAAGACAACAGCTACATGATCCTGACCAGCTGCCGCAGCAGCATCATGTCGGCCATGGAAGACGTACTCTCCACCATGGAGTCCATCGCCGTCCTGGCCGGATTCGAGGCCGAGGTCCAGGTCGGTTACCCGGGCTGGAAGCCGGACATGAGCTCAAACGTGCTCCAGGTGGTGCGGAAGGTGTACGCCGGGATCTGGAACAAGGATCCCCGCGTCACCGCGATCCATGCAGGACTTGAGTGCGGCCTGCTTGGCGACAAGGTGCCTGGAATGGACATGGTTTCTTTCGGGCCCCAGATCGAGGGCGCCCATTCCCCGGACGAGCGGCTGCACATCGAGTCCACAGGCCGGTTCTGGGAAGCGCTGAAACAGGTCCTTGCGGAGCTGGCCGGCTGAGGCTTTCGGGGTCAGGACATCCGGCGGAGCTGGTCTTCCATGTTGACGTTGGTCAACGCCCGGCTGAGATCCCGGTCGGGGATCTCGCGGGGACCGATGCGGACCACGTCCAGCTCCCCCAGCAGTCCACGGACCTTGTAACGCTTGTCGGCCAGGGCGGCCCGGAGCATCCCTTCCGACGAGCGTCGCCAGACCGCCACCAGCGGGTGGTCCCGGCCGTTGTTGTCGGTGAGCATGATCACATCCCCTTCATCCCCGGCCTCGGTGAGGTGGGCCAGGAGAGCGGTATCGATCAAGGGGTAGTCGCAGGCCAGGACCAGGAGATCGGCGTCTCCCGTCGCCTCCATCCCTGCCAGGATGCCGGCCAGTGGGCCTCTCCCGGCCGGAGGCGGGTCTTCCACCGGTATCAGGTCCGGGGCCGGATTGCGTCCGCCTGCACGGATGCTCACCAGGACGCCGGTACAGAGCGGCCACAGCACTTCCGCTGCGCACTGGGCCAGGGTCCGCCCATGGAAAACCACCTCGCCCTTCGGTTTTCCGAAACGGGCGCCGAGGCCGCCTGCCAACACCACACCGATCCGTGGGGGCACGTGCGCTCCTTCCCTCCGGGACCCGAAGCCCCGGTTACACTAGGGTACCTGATGGAGGCTCATGGATGCGAAGGTTGATCTTCTTCGCCAAACGGGCCGAAGCCGGCAAGGTCAAGACCCGGCTGACGCCTCCCCTGACGGCGGAACAGGCTGTAGGTCTTTACCGCGGCTTCGTAGCCGACGGCCTAGAGTTTGTCCGGCAGTTTGAAAACGACCACTGCCAGGTGGAGTGCTGCACCGATGCGCCCTGGGAACCGCCGTCCGGCCTCGGCATCCGCATGACCCTGCAGTGCCCCGGGGACCTTGGCGCCCGGATGCTGGATGCGTTCAGGCGGGCCGACGGCGAGGGAGCCGACGTCACCGTGATCCTGGGAGCCGATGCTCCCACACTGCCTCACGCACTGGTGGACCAGGCGTTCAATCTCCTTGAAGACGGAGTAGAAGCTGTTGTCACACCGGCGGAAGACGGCGGTTATGTTCTGATTGGCGCCTGCCGGCCGTTGCCGGGCCTGTTCCGGGACGTGCCCTGGGGGGGAGAAGGCGTTCTGGCGGCGACCCGGGGCGCAGCCATTGAATACGGTATCCGTCTCGAGGAAACCGATCCCTGGTATGACATCGACCAGGCCGGCGATCTGGTCCGGCTGGGCGAAGAACTGGCCACACCCCGGGGCCGGATACGGGCTCCCCGCACCTGGGCGGCTCTGGAGACAATCTGGACGCCGTAATTCGGATCATGCTAAGATTCCTGCGTCTCACCGATCAATCCACCTCAGACAATGGTCCGATGATTCAACCTCCACCCAACATTGCGTGCCACGGGAGCAGTCATGGCTGACGGACGGACGAGAAATAAAAAACCTGCAGGCGAACGAGCCAACGGCCGGAACAAACCGGCGGAGGAAGCTCCGGCGCCTGAGGCGGAAGAATCGACAGAGCCTGCCCGGGAAGCGGCGCCTGCGGCAGCCGCCGTCGACTCCACCTCTCTTTATTCCATGATCAATACCGAACTGGCCAGGGTGGCAAAGGAACTGTCCATCCCCAACGCGTCCGTGATGCGGAAACAGGACCTGATCTTCGAGATCATGAAGGCCCAGTCCGAACAGAGCGGTCTGGTTTTCGCCGAAGGTGTGCTCCAGATCCTGCAGGACGGCTACGGCTTCCTGCGGCATCCCGACTACAACTACCTCCCCGGCCCGGACGACATCTATATCTCCCCGTCCCAGATCAAGCGGTTCGGCCTGATCACCGGCGACACCGTCTCCGGCCAGGTCCGTCCGCCCAAGGAAGACGAAAACTACTTCGCACTGATCAAGGTCCTGGCGGTGAACTTCGACGACCCGGAAAAGATCCGGGACCGCATCCTGTTCGACAACCTGACACCGCTGTACCCGGACCAGCAGATCAACCTGGAAACCGACACCAAGAACCTCTCCGGCATGATCATGGATCTGCTGACGCCGATCGGCATGGGCCAGCGCGGTCTGATCGTCTCTCCGCCGCGAACCGGCAAGACCATGCTCCTGCAATCGATAGCGAATTCCATCTCCGAGAACCACCCGGAGATCTTCCTGATCGTCCTGCTCATCGATGAACGGCCTGAAGAGGTCACCGACATGCAACGTTCCGTCGCAGGCGAGGTCGTCGCCTCCACCTTCGACGAACCGGCCCAGCAGCACGTGCACGTCGCGGAAATGGTCATCGAAAAGGCGAAGCGCCTGGTGGAGCACGGCAAGAACGTGGTCATCCTGCTGGACAGCATCACCCGGCTGGCCAGGGCCTACAACTCGGTACAGCCTCCTTCGGGGAAGGTCCTGTCCGGCGGCATCGACTCCAACGCCCTGCAACGGCCGAAGCGGTTCTTCGGCGCAGCCCGCAACATCGAGGAGGGCGGTTCCCTCACCATCATGGCCACCGCCCTGATCGATACCGGCTCCAGAATGGACGACGTCATCTTCGAGGAGTTCAAAGGCACCGGCAACATGGAACTGCACCTGGACCGCAAGCTGGTGGACCGCCGGGTTTTCCCCGCCATCGACATCGACCGCTCCGGCACCCGCAAGGAAGAGCTGCTGATGTCCAAGGACCAGCTCAACAAGGTCTGGATTCTGAGAAAGATCCTCAACCAGATGTCCACGGTGGAGGCGATGGAGCTGCTCATCGACAGGATGGGCAAATCGAAATCCAACGAGGAGTTCCTGCGGATGATGCAGGCCCCCGGGTCCTGATCCCGGAACTTCGGTCAGCCGACCCGGCCGATCCTCAGGCGGGCCCGCCAGCGGGCCGGCAGCTCTCCCAACACCCGCTCCGCTTCCAGAAGGGAGCCGTCGTCCTTTTCCAGGAGTTTCCGGGCCATCGCCCTGGCCTCGGCAAGCAGTTCCGGCCTGGCCACTGCCTGGCGCACGAACCACATGTCCCCTGCTCCGTGCTGCTCCACACCGAGGAGTGAACCGGGGCCCCGGATCAGAAGATCTTTCTCCGCCACCAGGAAGCCGTTGGTGGTTTGGGCGATCACCGCAAGCCGCTCTTCCGCTGCCTGCCGGGATGGGCCTTCCCCATTCATCAGGATGCAGTACGACCTGCCCCCGCCCCTGCCTACCCGGCCCCTGAGCTGATGTAACTGGGCCAGGCCGAAGCGGTCGGCGTCTTCCACAACCATCACCGTGGCGTTGGGCACATCCAGGCCGACTTCGATGACGGTGGTCGCCACCAGGATCGGCAGGCGGCCGCTGCGAAAATCATCCATGACGCCGATCTTCTCGTCGGCGGACAGGCGGCCATGGAGCAGGCCGACCGGCGTTTCGGGGAAAACATCTTTCGCCAGCCGACGTGCGTGGCCTGTGGCCGACTTCAGGCGACGGCCGTCCTCATCCTCAACCGTCGGCACCACGATGTAGACCTGGCGACCTCTCTGCACCGCTTCCCGGATACCCTGGTACACCTTCGCCCGGTCTTTTTCTCCCCGGACCAGAGTACGGACCGGCTCCCGGCCCGGTGGAAGTTCATCGATCACCGAGATATCCAGATCGCCGTACACAGTCATCGCAACGGTTCTGGGTATCGGGGTGGCGGTCATCACCAGCAGGTCGGGCCGCCCGTTCTTGTCGGCCAGGGCCGCCCGCTGCAATACGCCGAAGCGGTGTTGTTCGTCCACCACCGCCAGCCCCAGGTCCCGGAACCTGACTCCGGCGTCGAACAGCGTATGGGTCCCGACCACCAGCTTCCGGGATCCGTCTGCGATCCCCGCCAGGATCTCCCGACGCAGTCCGGCAGCGGTGGATCCGGTGAGGAGCACCGGTCGATCCCGCTCCGGGACCGCTTCCAGGATCCTGAGGAGGTTGCGGTGGTGCTGGGCCGCCAGTATCCCGGTGGGCGCCATCAGTGCGGCCTGCCGCCCTGCTCCGGCCACACCCAGCATCGCCAGCACCGCCACTGCCGTCTTGCCGCTGCCGACGTCGCCCTGGAGCAGCCTGGCCATCGGCCGGGGTGACACCAGGTCTGCGGCGATCTCCCCTGCCACCCGTTCCTGTGCGGCGGTGAAACGGAACGGGAACAGTGCTGCAGGATCCGGGATCTCGATCCGCCGGCCCCCTGATCGTGCACCGGGGACGGCGGAACGGTAACGGGCCCGATGGAAGCCCAGCCCGAGCTGGAGCAGGAACATCTCCTCGAACGCCAGGGACAGCCAGGCCGGCGTGCTGAAGGAGGTCAATCGGTCCTGGTCCGTATCTCCAGGGGGAAAATGCACTTCACGGATCGCCTGCAGGCGGTTCATTGCGCCGGGCCGCTCCGTGATTTCAGGAGGCAGAGCCGGCCCTGCCGACGATCCCTCCAGCCGCTCCAGAATACCGAACACCAGGGTCCGCAGCATCCTTGTGGACAGGCCGGCCAGGCGGCGGTAGACCGGCACGATACGTCCGGTATGGATGGCCGGATCATCGTCGGTGGACGGCATCTCGATCTCAGGATTCTGAAGTACCAGCTCTCCCTTGCGGTCCGCCACCGGCCGGCCGTAAAGGATCAGGTCCCGTCCGGGCGTGAGGTGCTGCTTCAGGTACGGCTGGTTGTACCAGACCACCTTCAGCGTCGCTGCAGGATCCTGAACCAGGGCCTCAACGATCCGGAACCCTTTACGCCGGGTATGGATCACCCGGGAGGAGATGACGGTTACCGTCAGGCTGACCGCCTTCCCTCCCGCCGTAAGTTCGGAGATCGGCAGGAAGGTCCGGCGATCCTCGTACCTCACCGGGAAATGGGCCAGCAGGTCTTCCACCACGAAGAACCGTTCCTCGGCCAGGGCAGCGGACCGTTTCGGGCCGATTCCCCGAAGTTCCACCAGCGGGGCCCCGACATGCAACCTGCCGGCGTTCACGCCGCTTCCCCTTCCTCCCGGTTCCACTGCACAATCAGGAGTCCGGCGAGGATCAGTGCAGCGCCGGGGTAGAACAGCCGGGTCGGCATCTCCTTGAACAGGATGGCGGCGTACAGGGTAGCCAGCACCGGCTCACCGAGAACCGCCATGTTCACCGGGAAGGCCGGCAACCGCCGCACGCTCCAGTTCAGAAGCCCGTGGCCGACCAGGTTCGGGCCGGCGGCCAGGAGTGCGAACCAGAGCCAGGCCATAGGCGGAAAGCCGCGTAACGGAACTCCATACGACAGCACGAACACCAGGAGAACCAGGGTGGCGGCGCCGTTGACCAGAAGCAGGTAGCGGGTAAACCGGATCCGGTTCCGCAGAGCCCGGCCGATCATGAAGTACACCGAGGCGGTCAGGGCTCCCACAACCGCCAGACCGTCACCCAGCAGGGCCTGGCCGCCGGTCTGCAGATCCCCACCGGCGATGAGGGCGATTCCGGCCAGGGAGAGGATCACCGCGAACACGCCCCGGGCGCCGACCCGCTCTCCCAGAACCGACGGACCCAGAACCGCCGTGAACAGCGGCTGGGTTGTCACCAGCATCACCGAGGAAGCGACCGAGGTGTAATCGAGGGAGGAGATCCAGGATGCAAAGTGCAACCCGAGGAGGACACCGGCCAGCGTCGCCAGCCCCAGGTCACGGCGGGAAACCGGGCCGGTGGCCCGTATACCGGAAGGAGCCAGGGCCGCTGTTGAAAACAGCATGCGATAGAAAGCGATGGCCAGGGCCGGCGCAGCCGCAAGGCGGACCAGGATCGCCGACCAGGAAATCGCCACCACAGCCACCGTTAGGGCAAGGCCGGCCCGCACCTTGTTGCCGGCGGCCACGACCGGTTCAGCGTGGATCGACGGGGAGGAGGATCTTGCGGTCCAGCAGAGAGCAGATCGCCTCGGCCAACGCACCGTCCAGGAGAGGGCAATCGTCCAGAATGGCGGCGATGGAGGATCCTGAGCGTGCGCGGGCAAGCACTTCGTACTCCGGCTCGGTCACCGTCTCGGTTTTCACCGCATCGCGCTGCTCGGCGTTGACCGCAAGCACCTGCCCGGTCTCGGGCAGTCCGACCTTCCAGCGGTTCCATTCGTCCAGGGAAACCATGCCGTGCATCATGACGGTGTCGATCTGCTGATCCACCGATCGTTCCCGTGCAATTCCGTCCCCCGGCATGACCCGGAACTCGGCGTCTTCCCATCCCAGCATGCGGTACAGCGCCTTCTGCCCCGAGATGTTCCCGGACCAGGCGTGGGTCACCTTTCCGCCGTCGAAGTGCACCTCACCCTCGGTGCTGTGGCTGCGGAGATAGACAACACCGTTCCGCCCGTTGAGGGACAGGATCTGAAGCAGGTCGGGCAACGAAAGATGCTCAACGCTGCCGGCCAGCACCGCGCCATCGCCGCGCCTGGCCTTCTCCAACTGGCGGCGGCGCTCCAGACTGCGCTCCACCCTGGCGTACAGCTCCTCGACTTCGAATGGTTTTGTGACGTAATCGTCGGCGCCGAGGTGAAACCCGCGCAGCTTCTGCGGCAATTCCCGCTCGGTGGTCAGGAATATGAACGGGATCTCGGAGAACTCCGGCCTGCTCCGGATTCTCTCGAACAGGGACCAGCCGTCGATCCCGGGCATCAGGATGTCTGAGACGATGATGTCCGGCGTTTCCAGCTCCAGGCCCCGGAGCGCCTCCTCGGCGTGTCCGGCCCGGTGGATGCTGTACCCCATCGGCTCAAAATAATCCACGATGATCTGGACGATCAATCTGCTGTCGTCAATGATCAACAGTCTAGGCGCGTTCATGCCCCCTCCGGCTCAGACCGCTATTCTATCTGATCGATCAGCTCGCGTATCGTCGGAGTTGTACTGAAAGTGTCATCGGTCAGTTCCCCCCGGGCGTAGGCCTCCTGGGCGGCCTGAACCAGCGTGGGATCGAACTGCTTGCCGGCGAACTTGAGCAATTCCTTGAGGGCCACCGGCACCGGCATCGCCTTGCGGTAGATCCGGTCGGTGGTCATGGCGTCGAAGGCGTCGCCGATCAGGATGATCCGGCCCATGAGCGGAATGTCGTCACCGGCCAGCCCCTCGGGGTAACCTGTGCCGTCCCAATGCTCGTGGTGGTGCTGGATGCCCGGAATGACATCCTTCAGAGCCGGTATATGGGACAGCATGCGGCCGCCGGCCACCGGATGCTCCTTCATGACTTCGTATTCGCCATCGTCCAGCCGCGCCGGCTTCTTGAGGATGTCGTCCGGAGTAGCGATCTTGCCCACATCGTGGAGGATGGCTGCCAGCAGCAGCGGCTCCATCCGGTCCCGCGGCAGATCGACCATCCTGCCCAGGAGAAGGGACATGCGGGCCACCCGCAGGGAGTGGCCATGGGTGTAGGCGTCCTTGGCATCCACGGCGCCGGCCATTGAAACAATGATATTCAGGAACATGGAACGGATTTCCCGTTCCAGTCGCGCGTTTTCGATAAAGATCGCCGCCTGGGAGGCCAGGGCGTAGAGCACCTTCTGCTGCTGGGCGGTCACCTTGCCGGACCGGCGGCTAACATCCAGTTCGATGCCACCCACCAGCTTCTCCTTGGCGACCATCGGCACGAACACGGTCCCCCGCTCCGGATCCTCGTACATCCGGATCGCCCGGGACTGGATTTCGCCTCCCTCGGTTTCGTCCGGTCCCAGCTGAGGGAGTTTTTCCGAGATCCGGAAGCGGTCCCCCAGAACCTGGCCTTCCCGGTCGAACCCTTCAACGCCTCGCACCTGCAGTGACCCCTCTTCCGGATCGTGAAGCAGCAGGACGCCCCGGTCGGTGCCGATCGCCACCATCGCCTGGCGCAGCATGATGTTGATCTCGTCGTCGACCTTGAAAGGCGACGTAATCGCCGAGCCGATCCCGAACAGCATCTGAAGGTAGAAATCCCCCACCTGCCGGTGGGTCTCGATCGATTCCCGGGTCCGGGTGTTGATCCGCAGCCGGGCCAGCAGTTCCTTGGTGAAGAACGGCTTGGTGAGGTAGTCGTCGGCGCCGGCGTCGAAGCCGGCCAGCTTGTCCTTCAACTCGTTCCTTGAGGACAGGAACAGCACCGGGATCTGGCTGGTGGCCGTGTTGCTTTTCAGTTCCCGGCAGACCTCATAGCCGTCCATCCCGGGGAGGACAATGTCCAGCAGGATCAGGTCGGGCCGGATATCCTGGGCCAGGCTCAGAGCTTTCTCTCCGTCTTCCGCCACGGAGACCCGGTAACCCTCGGCCTCCAGTTCCTCCCGCAGGATATTGCGGAGAAGGTCCGAGTCGTCCACCACAAGGATCGAGGGTGTCTCATGAATATGGACGTTCGGGTTCATCAGCTCCACCGGTGAGAAAAATGCAACTCTTCCTGAAAAAGCGTAGGTACGGCGCCGGTGGAAGTCAAGCGAACAGCAAAACCAACACTACGGCGCCCCACAGCAGGATCGCCGTGCGAAGTGGGCCGTCGCGAACCACCAGGCCGGTTGGACTCTCACCCTCCCCCCGTCGATGGACCAGGTACAGATACCTGAAAATGCCGTACAGCACGAACGGGAGTGTCAGGCCCATGTACGGTGTGTCGAGCTTTTCCGCGACTTCCGGGGAAAAAGCGTAGAACGCATAGGACAGAACCGTGGAAGCGGTGACCACCCCGATCATCTGATCCAGGAACCCGACGGAATACTCTTCCAGGATCGGCCGCTGGGCCGTTTCCATGTCCACAAGGCCGTCCAGCTCCTGGCGGCGTTTCACGAAACCCAGGAACAGGGCGATGAGGCCGGTGCAGAGGATCAGCCAGTTGGACATGCCAACGGCCACCGCTGCGGCGCCACCCCACGCCCGCAGCAGGAAACCTGAGGCCACCAGCATGACGTCCAGGATCACGACGTTTTTCAGCCCCAGCGAGTAGACCAGGTTCAGGGCAAGATACCCGGCCAGGATCCCCGCGAACTCTTTTCCCAGAAACAGTGCGCCGGCGAAGCCGCCTGCGGCCAGCAGAACCGCCAGGGTGGCGGCCAGGCGAGGGGCCAGTTCACCGGCTGCGATCGGCCGGTTGCGCTTCTGCCGGTGGAGCCGGTCCAGTTCCCGATCCGCCAGATCGTTGACCAGGTAGACCGCCGAACTCATCAGGCAGAAGAGGGCGAAGGCGGCCAGGGCGCGCAGGACGGCGTCGGTATCGACCAGGCGCTGGGCGAACACCAGGGGGGCCAGCACAAATACGTTCTTGATCCAGTGCAGAGGCCTCATGGAGACCAGGGCTGCTGCTGCCGTTCCTCTTGCCATCGGCTCCTCGTTTATGAACAGCTATAATACGGCACTATGCGCTTTAAAGAACCTAGCAGTTGAGCCTGGTAATCGATGTCGTCATCCCGGCCCTGGATGAGGAACAGTCTATCCACCGGGTTTTGCAGGATATCCCCCACCGACTGGTGCGCAGCGTGGTGGTCGTCGACAACGGCAGCACCGATCGGACCGCCGCCGTGGCCCGGTCTGCAGGCGCACAGGTCGTGGCCGAACCGAGGCGGGGATACGGTTCGGCCTGCCTGGCCGGGATCCGGCATTCCAGCTCTCAGGAACCCCCTCCCGACGTCCTGGTCTTCCTGGACGCCGACTACAGCGACCACCCGGACCAGATGGAACAGGTTCTGGAACCTATCGTCGCCGGGAGGGCCGATCTGGTAATCGGGTCCCGGGTTCTGGGGAGCAGGGAACCTGGAGCGCTGTTGCCCCAGGCCAGGTTCGGCAACCTGGTGGCGGCGGTGCTGATCCGGTTGCTCTACCGCGTGCGGATCACCGACCTGGGACCGTTTCGGGCGATCCGGGCCGAGGCCCTGCTGTCCCTGGGCATGGCGGACCGGGACTACGGCTGGACGGTTGAGATGCAGGTCAAGGCGGCAAAGGCCGGACTACAGGTAGAGGAGGTGCCGGTTTCCTACCGGCGCCGGATCGGGAAATCGAAGATCACCGGCACCCTGGCCGGATCCATGCGGGCCGGCTGGAAGATCCTGGCCACTATCTTCCGTTACGCCCGATCGTGAATCGTGGACAGCTCCAGGACTTCATAATTCTTCGTTCCGGACGGGATCCGTATGGAGACCTCGTCTCCGACCTTCTTGCCCATCAGGCCCTTGCCGATAGGTGAAGCGACCGAGATCAGCCCGTCCCTGGATTCGGCCAGTTCCGGCACCACCAGCTCGTACCGTATCTCCTGGTCGCTATCCAGATCCAGGAGCTCCACCCGGGAGCCGAGGGAGACCTTGTCACGGGGAATCAGGGCCATATTCACCGCGCCGAGCTCGGACAGCCGGCCCCGCAGCTGGCCGATCCGGGCCTTGACGTAGGCCTGACGCTCCAGCGCGGCGTGATACTCTGCATTTTCCTTGAGATCGCCCAGGGCCAGCGCCGCCTTGATCTCCTTTGGTAACTCGATCCGCAGCTCGCGCTCCAGGCCCTTCAATTCTGCGCTCAGCGTATCCAGGACCTTTTGCATCGACACTCCTGCACCTGGGAACTCCGATTGACCGGAATTCCAGACATAATCCGGTAATCTACAGGAATCCGACATCAGCGGCAAACGGTTGGCACTACCCATTGACCCCCGAAAGCACTATACTTGTACCGATCAGAATATACTGGTTTACTCACTCGGAGAATCGACGGGATCATGAACAAGCGACAGATCAAATTCCTGCTTCTGGGCCTCGGCATACTGGGGTCCATGGGTCTGCTCCTTGCCGTGGGCATCGGTCAATCCGGTGGCTTGTCCTACTACCTCACGGTGGATGAATACCTGAACGAGCGCCCCCAGGGCCTGGACAACTACAGGGTCAACGGCAAAGTCGAGACCGGCACCATCGTCCGGCTGGAAAGTGGCCTGGACGTCAACTTCAACGTCACCGATGGTGCGGCCACCTTCCCTGTCAGTTACCACGGCATCGTTCCCGACACCTTCGTGGATGGAGCCGACGTTGTGGTTGAAGGGGACATGGACGGCAGCGGCGTGTTCGTCGCCCATACCATGCTGGCCAAATGCCCGTCGAAATACGAGGCGGCCGAAGGGTCCGGCGAGGACGGCGAGGCCACGTACCAGGATCACCTGGACTCCCTGGAGAATCCTGAGTAGACCAGGCGCCCCTGCCCGGCCAGGGGCAATCACAAGGGTTCTAACCGCCTAGCGCCGGCAACGGCGTTCCGCGCAGGAGCATATCCTTCATGGTCACCATTGGGCATTACAGCCTTCTCATTGCACTCATGGCAGCCGGCTGGGCCATTGTCGGCTCCTCGCTGGCGTTTACCGGCCTGGGCCGGGGCTTTCAAAAAAGCGCCGAACGGGGCATCATCGCCGCAACCGTGATGATCGCCATCGCCGTCATCGCCCTTGAGCACGGCTTCGTAACCGACAACTTCGCCCTGGACTACGTCTACCATTACTCCAGCACCTCCCAGCCCCTGCAGTACAAGATCGGCGCGCTGTGGGGGGGCCAGTCCGGCTCCCTCCTGCTCTGGCTGTTCATGCTGGCGGCCATGGCGGTTGTCATGGTGCTGACCAACCGGAACAAGAACCGCACGCTGATGCCGATGGCCACCGCCGTGGTCGCCGTCACCATGACGTTCTTCCTGATTCTGGTGAACTTCATCGAGAGTCCGTTCGTGGTCAGCGAGATGCGTCCCGACGGGGTCGGCCTCAACCCGCAGCTGAAGAATTACTGGATGATGATCCACCCGCCCTGCCTGTACCTGGGGTACGTTGCGTTCACCATTCCGTTCGCCTTCGCGGTTTCGTCCCTGGCAACCCGCCGCACCGGCGACATCTGGTTCCGCACCACTCGGCGCTGGACGATTTTCGCCTGGTTCTTCCTGGGTATCGGAATCCTGCTCGGCTCCTACTGGGCGTACATCGAGCTCGGCTGGGGCGGTTACTGGGCGTGGGACCCGGTGGAGAACGCCTCTCTGATGCCGTGGCTTACCGGCACCGCCTTCCTGCACTCCGTGATGATTCAGGAAAAGAAAGGGATGCTGAAGGTCTGGAACATGAGCCTGATCATCCTGACGTTCTCGCTGTCGATCTTCGGCACCTTCCTGACCCGCAGCGGGATCATCAGTTCGGTGCACGCCTTCGCCACCTCCAACATCGGACCGGCCTTCGGCATCTTCCTGGGTATCGTATTCTTCGGTTCCCTGGCCCTTCTGGCGGTCCGGTTGGGGGACCTGAAGTCCGAGGCCAGGCTGGAATCGTACCTTTCCCGGGAAACGACCTTCCTGTTCAACAACATGATCTTCGTCGGCATCGCACTGACCGTTCTGTTCCTGACCACGTTCCCGATGATCTCCGAGCTTGTCACCAATCGCAAGGTCACCATGGGACCGCCGATATTCAACAACGTGAACATTCCCTGGGCCCTGTTCCTGCTGTTCCTCACAGGCGTCGGGCCCCTGATCGCATGGCGCAAGGCGACCAGCGCCAACATCCGCCGGAACTTCCTGTGGCCGACAGTCAGCGGCGGGACCGTCATGCTGGCCGCCCTGATCCTGGATCGCCATGCGTTCTTCGGCGCCATCTCCGGGTTCTTCTCCGCTCTGGGCTCGCTGGATGTAGCCGGAATGTTCGATCAGCTCAAGGCGATCTACCCTGCCATGACCTTCGGCATCGGAGCGTTCGTGGTCGGCACCGTCCTGCTGGAGTACGTCCGGGGCACAAAGGTCCGGATGCGGCAGCGCAAGGAGAACGCTCTCGCCGCCATGGGCCGGCTGGTGTGGAGCAACAAGCGCCGCTACGGCGGGTACATCGTACACCTGGGCATGGTGGTGATTTTCATCGGCATCGCCGGCTCGTCGGCCTACCGTACGGAGAAGGTGGAGACGCTGGTGCCCGGCCAGACCATGGAAGTAGCCGGCTACACCCTGCATTACGATCGTTTCACCCTGGAATCCCGTGACGACCATTACGGCGCCGTCACCTGGGTTACTGCAGAACGGGACGGCCGTGAACTCGGCACGATCCTGTCGGAGCAGCGCTACCACCCCAATCGTCTGTTTGATGAACTGAAGAACGC
The DNA here is from genome assembly GCA_014764515.1 of Candidatus Polarisedimenticola svalbardensis. Lineage (GTDB taxonomy): Bacteria > Acidobacteriota > Polarisedimenticolia > Polarisedimenticolales > Polarisedimenticolaceae > Polarisedimenticola > Polarisedimenticola svalbardensis. The sequence goes on from JACXWD010000001.1 coordinate 89,322, forward strand.
CTTCGATTTCTCCAAGGCGCTGCGAGGCGGGGACCCGGTGGTGTACCAGCAATCGGTGCTGCGACTGTATTCCCTGGTGGCGGACCTTGAGCCTCGGGTCGGCCGGGAAGTCAAAACCCCGTCCACCGAAGTCGGCATCATGGCCAACCTGTCCCTGGCCAGTCCGGCCCGGTTCGGCGAGGACCTGTACATCACGCCGCTATGGGTTGACCCGGTTAGCGGTCAGGCCAATTTCCGGATATTCGTAAACCCGATGGTGAACTTCCTCTGGTTCGGCGGCCTGATCTGCATCTTCGGGGCGACCATCTGCATCTTCCCCGATCCGAAGGAAAAGAGAAGGTTGCAGGCCGCGCTGGATCACGAGGAGCGGGCCGTTGCGTAAGATTCTGATCCTGATCGTTCTCCTGGCCGCCGCCCTTCCGGCCCTGGCCTCCAAGGGCGCCGCTCCCGCCGGGGTGGACCGGGACGAACTGGTGTTCGTGGCCGGCGAGATCCTGTGCGATTGCGGCTGCCACCCCCAGTCGGTGTTCGCCTGCGCCTGCGGCCGATCCGAGGAGATGTGGGGGATGCTGGGCGACCTGGTGGCCAGAACCGGTTCCGGAGAGGCGGCGCTGGCCGCGTACGTGGAAGAGCACGGTGAAATGGTCCTGCTGGCGCCCAAGGCGGAAGGGTTCAACCTGGTCGCATGGCTCGGTCCCCTGGCCGGGCTGCTCCTATCCATAGTCGCCGTGATACTGATCCTGCGACGCTGGAAGGGAAACCCGGAGGAGGAACCGGCCTCCGGAACCGAACTGGACACCACACTGGACGCAGGATATCTTTCCCGTCTGAACAAGGACCTGGAGAAGATGCGATGAACCTGGGACTACTGACCTCGGCGGCCATGGGCCTGGCAGTGACGGCCTGGGTGTTCTCCCCCCTCTTCGCCCGGGATGCAAGCGAGCGGGAAAAGGCCCGATCCGCCACCGGGGAACAGGCCGACCTGTTTTCCCGGAAGGAAATGGTGCTGGCCTCCCTCAAGGACGTTGAAGACGACCGCGAAACCGACAAGATCAGCGAGCTCGACTACATGCAACTCAAGAACCGGTTGACCGCGCAAGCGATCGAGATCATGAAAAAACTGGATGATGAACGACCACCCCAGCAATCCTGACCCGGTACGCCCCGCCATACAGGTCGAGAGCCTGAGCCGCCGGTTCGGGTCCCGGGCTGCGGTGAACGCAGTCACCGTGGATATTGCCAGCGGTATTTCAACCGCCCTGTTCGGCCCCAACGGCGCCGGCAAAACAACCCTGCTGCGGTTATTGTCCTCGGCCCTCCGTCCAACGTCGGGCCAGATCCGGATCGCCGGAAAGTCCTATCAGGACAACCCGCGGGAGATCCGCCGTATGATCGGCGTCATTTCCCACAACAGTTACCTTTACGATGACCTGCCCTGCCTTGCGAACCTGGAGTTTTTCGGAAAACTCTACGGTCTTCCCAACCCCCGACAGCGCGCCGAGGAACTCCTCGATGAAATGGAACTCTCGGAAAGAGCACAGGATCCTGCCGGAACCCTGTCCCGGGGTATGACCCAGCGCCTGTCCATCGCACGTTCCCTGGTCCATGACCCGGAAGTCGTGTTCCTCGACGAACCGTTCAGCGGGCTGGACCCCCACGCCGCCTCGGTGCTCCGGACAACCATCGGCCGGCTGCGGGAGCGTCGCAGGACCGTGGTCATGGTGACCCACAACATCCCCCTGGGGCTGAAGCTGTCTGACCGCTGGCTGCTCATGAACCGGGGCCGTCTGGTGGACCAGGGCGGATCGGCAGGCCAGGACCCGGAACGGTTCCAGGAGATCCATTTCCGGAAGGAGGTCGCCTCATGACCGGAGCCGGCTTCTTCCGGGCTGCAGGCGTTCTGGCGGCCAAGGACCTGAGCATTGAATGGCGGACCCGGGAAGGGCTGTCCGCCATGGTGCTGTTCTCCCTGATCGTCCTGGTGGTGTTCAGTTTCGCCTTCGACCTCGCAACCATCAAACAGCTGGGCCCGGCCCGGCTGGTACCGGGAATCCTCTGGACCACCCTGGCTTTCGCCGGTGTGGTCGGATTCACCCGCTCGTTCCAGGTGGAGGCCCGGCGGGACTCCATGACGGCGCTGCTCCTGGCCCCGGTGGACCGTGGCGCCCTGTTTGCCGGCAAGTCCCTCTCCAACCTGGTGCAGCTCCTGCTCCTGGAGGTTGTGGTCGTTCCCCTCTCCGCCATATTCTTTGGTTACGATCTGTTTGCGATACTGTGGCCGATGTCGGTGGTTGTATTCCTTCACACCTTCGGCCTTGCGGAGATGGGGACGCTGCTGGGAGCGGTGGCCGCCAAGGTCGGCCGGGGAGAGGCGTTGCTCTCGACCCTGCTGTTCCCTGTTACCATGCCGCTGTTCATATCCGCCGTGAAGTGCACCAACGCCGTCCTGGACGGCAAGGAACTGTCCTCGGTATCCAACTGGCTGCTGATTGCGGTCGGTTTCGACCTGTTGTTTTTGTTCGTCGGTCTTTTGACCTTTGAGTACGTGGTGGAAGAGTAAGGAGACAGCCCTATGACTTCCGGCCAAAGCAAAGGAACGCTGGCCCTGACCGGCCTGGTCCTGATCGCGATGTTCGTTGCGATCTGGATGGTGTTCCAGTACGTCCCCAACGAGCGGGTGATGGGACCGGTGCAGCGGATTTTCTATTTCCATGTGCCGGCCGCCATGATCACCTTCCTGTCGGTGTTCCTGCTCATGGCGAGCTCCATCACCTACCTGTGGACCCGGAACAAACGCTGGGATCGGATCTCCCTGGCCTCAACGGAAATCGGTCTCATGTTCTGCACCCTGGTGCTGATAACGGGCCCGATCTGGGCCAAGGCGGCCTGGGGGGTGTGGTGGACCTGGGAGGCCAGGCTGACCACCACCCTTATCCTGTGGCTGCTGCTGGCCGGCTGCCTGATGGTTCGCGGCTACGCTCAGAACCAGGACCTGGGAGCCCGCCTGGCGTCGGTTCTGGGCATCATTGCAGCGCTTGACGTGGTTATCGTGTACAAGGCGGTGCACTGGTGGCGAGGCCAGCATCCGATCGTGTTCAAGTCCGGCGAAAAGAACCCCCTGGCGCCTGAGATGTACACCACGTTCATGTACTGCATCGGTGTATTCATGGCGCTGTTCCTGTTGATGATGATCCTGCGCGTGGCGGTCCTTTCTCTTGAAGAGAGGACCCAGGCGCTGGCGGAACGACGCACGGGAGAACTGTCGTGAAGAATTTCGATTTTCTGTTCTGGGCCTACAACGTGATCTGGCTGGGGATCGGCGGCTACATTTTCTTCATGGCGCTGCGCCTGAAAGCGGTGAGCGACCGGCTGGAGCGTCTCGAGAAAACTACCGGCGACTGATCGCTCAGTAATCGAGCAGGTCGAACCCCTTCAGATCGGCCCTGGCCATGACGTCCTCCGGCGCAGAGTCGAACCCGGCCTTGTATACCGGGTCCAGGTCGCCCTCACCGGAGCGGTACGCACGGTACTGGGCCCGGATCGCCTTGTACACCTCTTCGTCCATGCCGGCTTCCCGGAGCGGTCGGCTTCGGGCGATGCGGATCTCCACCATCTCGTAGTTGTACATCCGGACCCGGTCGGTATCGACGGTATCTGTCAGTTCCTTCAGGATCGAGTCCCGTGTCTTGGGGTATTTCGCGAGGACCTGCCAGAGGGAATGTCGTGCGTCGGCGAAGATGGCGATATTTCCCTGCAACGCTTCATCCAGTTCCCCAACCGGCGCAGGCGCCGTCTCCGGTTGTTCCGGCATCCCCGTCACCTCCGCAGCGGTCTCCCCTGCCGTCACCGGGACCGGGATCGGGTTGTCGCCGGTAGCCAGTTCCACCTCCTGTGGAGCCTCCTCCACGACGGTCCTTACCCGCTTCGCCGTGAAGTACAGGGCGGACAGGCCGATCAGGACCATGACGCCGATGATCAACAGCATCCGGGAGACGCGGTTCATGACCCGGCCTCTCCGGCCTCGTCCGCGAGCAGGCCGTCCAGGAGTTCCACCATGATCCGTTTCGGCTTGGCGCCGACGTAGTTCTTGACGATGGCGCCGTCACCGTCCACCACGTAGGTGGCCGGCAGGCCGGCGGCACGGTACTGCTGGGAAACCTCTTCATCATCCATCAGGTTGGTATAGGGGATATCGTATTCGGCCACGAACTCCTTTACCGCATCCAGGTTCTCGGCTCCGTCCATGGAAATGGAAATGATCTTGACTCCCCTGCCGCCATACTCGGCATGGAGTTCCTTGAACATCGGAACCTCTTCCCGGCAGGGTGCGCACCAGGTCGCCCAGAAATCGACAATCCGGATCTGGCCGTCGGAATCGGACAGGGAAACCGGGTTTCCCTCCAGGTCGTTGAGGGTGAACGCCGGGGCCCGCTCATCGCCTTCGGCCGTCGGAGTCACGCTATTGCCGGCGCCACCGCCGCAGCCGGTGACAACCATCACCAGGCCGGCCATGAATATCCAGAGCAAAGAAACAGGGAATTTGGAACGTCGCATGGTTTGATTCTCCCCGTGCCCGGAATCTCCAGGGCACGAATAATTATGATAGCAGCCGGGACCATTTCGGGCCTTTTGGTATGATCCGTAACCATGAAACCTGCAAATTTCTTCCTGAAAGCCCTGTTGGCGCTCTCCATCGCGATATCGCTGGCGACTGCCGCCTCCCGCCCGGCAGCCACCGGCGCCCACGGAATGGTAGTGGCGCCGGAGGCCCATGCCGCCGACGTCGGCCTTGAAGTCCTCAAGCAAGGCGGCAACGCCGTGGATGCCGCGGTCGCCACCGCCCTTGCTCTGGCGGTGACCTATCCCAATGCCGGCAATCTCGGCGGAGGCGGCTTCCTGCTGTACCGCACCCCCGGAGGCCGGTTCCACGCCCACGATCACCGGGAAACCACCCCGGAGGACCTGGCCGCCGGCATGTTCCTGGACCGGGAGGGAAAACCGGTTCCCGAGCGCAGCCTGCGCGGAGGCCTGGCCATCGGAGTGCCCGGGTCTGTGGCCGGCCTGCTGGACGCCCACCGGCGCTGGGGCAGTCTGCCGTTCAAGGATCTGGCAGCTGCAGCGATCCGACTGGCGGAGGATGGATTCATTCTCTCCACCGAAACGGCAGCCAGCCTGAACAGGAACGCGGACCGTCTGGGGGCGGACCCGGAAGCGGCGCGAATCTTTGTCCGACGGGACAGGCCGTGGCAGGCCGGCGACCGGCTGGTCCAGACCGATCTGGCCGGTACCCTGGCCCAGGTCGCCGAAGGGAAAGAAGCCGGTTTTTACCAGGGCCGGATCGGCCGGGCCATCGTCGAAACGGTACGCAGCCAGGGCGGTGTCATGTCTCTCGAGGACCTCAAAGAGTACAAGCCGGTGTTGCGGGAACCGGTCCACGGCCTGTACCGGGGGTACCTCATCACCTCGTTCCCGCCTCCCAGCAGCGGTGGCCTTGTGGTCCTGCAGATCCTTGAGATGCTGGAACCTTTCGATGTTGCCGGTTCCGGTTTCGGCAGTTCCCGAACCATCCATCTCATGGTGGAGGCTGAGCGACGGGCCTATGCTGACCGTGCGACCTGGATGGGCGACCCGGACTTTTTCAAGGTACCCCTCAAGGAACTCCTGGACCCGGACTACCTTGCAGGCCGGGCCGGGTCCATAGATCCGGAGCAGGCCACCCGGTCCGGACAGGTCGCCGCCTACAAACCGGTGCCGGAGGAGTCCCCGGAAACGCTGCACTTCTCTATCGCCGACGGGGAAGGCGGGATCGTGTCCATGACCACGACCCTGAATTCGTCCTACGGTTCAGGGATCGTGGCCAGGGGCACCGGCATCCTGTTGAATAACGAGATCGACGATTTCGCCATCGCTCCCGGTGTACCGAACCAGTTCGGCCTGGTGGGCGGCGAAGCCAACGCCATCGCCGGCGGCAAGCGTCCCTTGTCTTCCATGACGCCGACCATCGTCTCCACCTCCCCCACCGCCGCATACTCCCGGCCGGTCATGGCCCTGGGCTCCCCTGGAGGCTCCCGGATCATCACTTCCGTCCTGCAGGTCCTACTGAACGTCCTGGACCATCACATGCCTCTGCAGGAAGCGGTGGACGCCCCGAGGTTTCATCACCAATGGCTGCCGGATACCGTCTGGTACGAACGAAGCATGCTTCCGGCGGACGTGGCCGCCGGCCTGACCCGGCGCAACCATGCGCTGGAACCATCCGGCCGACCGATGGGCAATGTGGCGGCGATATGGTTCGAGAACGACGGCACCATCCACGGCGCCGCCGACCCTCGCGGCCAGGGCAAAGCGGCGGGACACTGATGGCAGGCTCCCGAAAGGTGGCGGTGTTCGGCTCCTCCGAGCCGCCTCCCGGCAGCCCGCTTTACGAGGAGGCGCGGGAGACCGGCCGGCTCCTGGCCGGGGCCGGCTACACCGTCCTTACCGGCGGCTACGGCGGAGTGATGGAGGGAGCCAGTCGGGGCGCCGATGAGGCAGGCGGGCGCACCGTCGGCGTGCTGTGCGACGTCTTCTCCCGGCGTTCGGCCAACAGGTATGTCCAGCAGGCGGTACAGACCCCGGACCTGCTGGAAAGGACCCGGGTTCTGATCGAAACAGCCTCGGCCTACATCATTCTCCACGGCAAGGCAGGTACCCTGGCGGAGCTGACGTTCACATGGGCCCTGCACCGGGCAGGATGCCTCCCGGACCGTCCCGTGATACTTTTGGGAGACGGCTGGAGCCGGTTCCTGGATACCCTGTCTGCAACGGGGATGCTGGACACGGCCCAGCGCAAAGTCACCACCGTAGCCGCCTCACCACTGGAGGCGGTGCAGACCGTGGGGCAACTTCTGGAGGGATGACGTGGGCTCACGGACCGGGTACAGCGACGGCAGGGAGCGGGACAGCGAACCGTACCGCAAGAGTGTGGCGCGGGATTATCTCGAGACAATACTGGTCTGCGTCATTTTCGTGATCTTCACGCGGGGGTTCGTGTTCCAGCAGTCCAAGATTCCCAGCGGTTCCATGCTGGATACGTTGCTTATCGGCGATTACATCATGGTCAACCGGTTCCTGTACGCACCGACCAGTTTCGATTGGGAGAAAAGCATCCTTCCGGTGCGGGACGTGCGCCATGGCGATGTGGTGGTATTCAAGTTCCCGACCGAACCTGAAACCGACTATATCAAGCGGGTGATCGGCCTGCCGGGCGATACGGTGGAACTGCGCAACGGAGCCCTGTTCAGGAACGGCATCTACGAGGAAGAGCCTTACGTACAGGAGGCCTACCGGCTGGGAGACTCCGCCCGGGGAAGGAATTACGGCCCTACCCGCGTGAAGCCAGGACATTATTTCGTCATGGGCGACCACCGCAACCAGTCGTCCGACAGCCGGGATTGGGGCCAGGTGCCGCAGAATCTGTTGAAGGGACGGGCCCTTCTGATCTGGTACTCGTACGAAGAGAAGCCAAACAGCCACAAGGATTCGGCAACGGCCCAGGTCCGTTCCTGGGGCAGCAAGTTCATACATTTCTTCTCGAAGTCCCGATTCAGCCGCTGTTTCACGCTGATTCGCTGACCGTCCAGGGTTCACGGCGCCCCGCCTTGACCGGGCTGCACGCCGGCCGCCGCGACCCTATATTGGGGTTGGTTCCAACATGGCCAGTAAACAAGACAATCCGCAGTGGAAAAGCGTCCTGCCTGCCGCCGGTCTGGTGGTGCTCGTCTTGCTCATCCTGCTGGTAACCGCGGTGGTGCGCACCGACCGGGAACCCGAACTGATGCAGAGGACAGCCTCCGCCGCCCCGGAACCCGCCGCACCTGCAATACGTGAAAAAGCGATCGTCCCGGAACCGGAAACGGCGGCCCCCGTCGCCACCGGCTCGGTCCGGGAACGGGCCGACCATGATTACCGCCGCCTCTCCGGCATGGAAGACCGTTTTACCTCTCACCTGATGTTGTCCTGTGACCCGGACAACACCCGGCGCCACATGGAAGGGGCCGGATGGAACGACAACCTGTACCTGCTCCCGGCGGAATATCATGGACAGGACTGTTTCCGGCTGTGCTGGGGAGTTTATCCCACACGTGAGGCGGCGGAGGCCGAAGGCGCCATCCTCCCCTACCTGGCCCGGGAGTTCCCGGACCGCACACCCAAGGCGCTGGCGGAGATCCGGCCTTGAACCGTCCTCTTCTGGCGGTGGCCATGGTGCTGCTGGCTGCAGGCGCCGTGGAAGCAGACATCCTCCACCTCCGCGGAGGCGGCAGGATCCGGACCGATCACTGGCGCATCGACGGGAACACCCTGCTGTATGAATCGCCTGCCGGGATGATCGGCATACCGTACGCCGAGGTCGAGCGGATCGAACCGACACCGCCGGCGGTAACGGCGCAAAAGCCGGAGCCGGACGCCGTGGTGCCGGAAGAAGCGCCGGTTCCCCAGGGAGCGGTCGGCCTGTTCATGGAAGCCAGACAGGCCCTTGAGAAACGGGACTTTGAAGGAGCGTCCGAGAGATTCCTCGAAGCGATCCGCACCGATCCTGATTTCGCCGCAGCAAGGGTCGGATACGCCGTGGCCGTTTTCGCCATGGACCGGGACGGCCTGGCCCTTTCGGTGATCCGGGAAGGACTTGCACGCGATCAGGAGAATCCGGACCTGCACGAGGTGATGGGCGATCTGCGCAACCGGGAGGAACGGGTGGAGGATGCGCTGCGGTCGTGGCGACAGGCCTACCGCTTCGGACCGGTCGAGCGTCTGCAGGAAAAAATCGAAAAGGCGGAGCGGGAGATCAAGGCAGGCCGTGATTACGCGTTCTCCACCGCACCCCATTTCAATCTGCGCTACGGTGACGACATGGACCCGGGCCTGGCTGCCGAGATCGTGGATTACCTGGAGGAGCGGTACTGGAACCTGGCCGACCTCCTGATGCATGCACCGGAACAGCCGATCACCGTCCTGCTGTACCCGGAGCAGGAGTTCAGGGACGTCACCCAGGCGCCGGAGCAGGTCGCCGGACTGTATGACGGCAAGATCCGGGTTCCGCTGGGAGGGATCACCCGGATAGACCCTCGCAGCAGCAGACTCCTGACCCACGAACTGACCCATGCGGTGGTCCGGTCCAAAACCCGCGGGAACTGCCCGCGATGGCTCCACGAAGGCCTGGCCCAGCGTTTCGAGGGCAGAAAGGTATCCCGGGCCGACCGCAGTTCGATCCTGAAAATGATGGAAGGGATCGATCCTTCGCGCTGGGAAGGGAAGGGATTCTCCTACCCTGCCGCCCTCTCCCTGGTCTCCTACCTGGAATCGCTCCGGGAGATCGACGGCCTGGTGATGCTCCTGGACCATCTGGGCCGGGGAGAAGATCTTGAAACCGCCCTGCGCTCGGTCTACAGCCTGGATCATGGCGAACTCTGCCGGCGCTGGTCCGACGAACTGGGCAGGGAGTCCCGCCGATGAGCACCGGCCAGTCACCTGAAAGAGAGTTGTCCCGCCTGGTTGCGGAAAGAGGTGCGGCGCGGGCATCCGGCATCCTGACCGCCATGCGGGGGAAGCACAAACGGATTTTCTGCTTCGACCAGGGTGTTCTGGTTTTCGCAACATCCAACATGCTGGAAGAACAGTTCGAAGAGCACATGAAGGACCAGGGCTGGGTGGACGCGGTGGACCTGGAGGCCGCCCGCAGGGTGGCCGAATCTCAGGGTGGAAACGCCCTGGCTGTTCTGCGAACCGGGAACCAGCTTTCCGACGGCGACCTGGCCGCGGCCATGGACTCCTACATCCGCCATCTTCTTGCCGCGACCCTGATGTGGCCCGACGGCCGGTTCCAGTTCGCCGATGGTCGCGCCAACCTGGAAGGGGCGGTCACCGGCAGGTTGCATACCACCGCTTTCATCCTGAAGCATGTCATGAACTACCCGTCCAGTATGGACAAGGTGCGCGTTCGCATCGGCCCGCCGAACATCCGGATCACCTCAACCGCAGCGGTGGAAGAGAGCATCCGGCTGGGCGCACTGGACCAGTCTCACCTGCAACTGCTGGAACGGTGCACCGAGCCGGTGGAACTGCCGGAACTCTTCAAGGACCTGCCGGAAGATGAAGAAGAGAAGGTCTACCGCACGGTCTACGGCATGCTGCTCACCGGTCTCCTCGAACCGGTTGGTGTGGAGGAGCCTGAAACCGAAGCCACGCTGGTCAGCCGGGAAGAAGCGCTGGCCTGGCTTGCAAAGGAGGGACAGGCGGACCACTACGGCATCCTGGGACTTGCCGACGACACCACCACGGATGCGATCCGTGAGTCCTATTACAACCTGGCCCGCAAGATGCACCCGGACCGTTTCCGGTCCGGTCCCCTGCAGGACCTCCTTGGCAAGGTGGACTCGTTCTTCACTTACGTCACCGACGCCTACAACACACTTCACGATCCTGTCCTGAGGGCCGAGTATGACCGCCAGCTGGCGGAAGAAGCTGCAGGAAACGCGCCGGCGGAAAAAACCGACACCGCCTACGTGGCCCGGCAGAACCTTATCCGGGGACGGGAACTTGCCGCAAAGAAAAAGTTCAGCGAAGCGGCAGGCTTTCTGGACAACGCCCTGGCACTGGACGACGACAACGTCGAGATCCTCACCGAGCTGGGCAAACTGCTGACCCTCAACCCGCGACGCCGGGCCGAGGGCGAGGGCTACCTGGTCCGGGCCTCGGCGCTGGATCCATCGTATACCGCCTCCTACCTCGCCCTGGCCGAGTTCTACGGCCGGACCGAGCGGTACGATGAGGCGGCGGAGATGTGTCGCAAGGTCCTGAATTGGGAGCCTGCGAATGAGCTGGCGAATACGGTGCTGAAGGAACTGGGCAAGGGCGGCCGTAAGGAAGGCCTGTTCCGCGGTCTGTTCGGAGGCTGAGCCGATGCCGATCATGGTGGACGGCGACAACCTTCTGGGCGCGTGGCGGGGCCGGTCACGGTCCGACCGGGACAAAAGGCACCTGGCCGGTCAGATCTTCCGGTTCGCCGTCGCCAACCGCCGCCGGGTGGTTGTCGTGTTCGACGGTGTCCCGGATACGCCACCCCCTTCAGCGGACGTCCTGTTCTCCGGCCACGGACGGAAGGCCGACGACCTGATCCTTTCGCTGCTGGGAGCCGAGAGCGATCCCCGGGGCTGGATCATCGTCACCAACGACCGGCCGCTTGGGGACCGCTGCCGCCACCTGGGCGCTCGTGTGGAACGGTGCGACGTATTCCGCAAGCGCCTCACCACCACCGGCGACGGGGAAAAACCTGTCGGTCGGGTGGATGTGGATGACTGGCTGGAATGGTTCGGGGAAGATACCTAGTCCGAGCCGAGCCGGGCCACAGTCGCACCGTCGCCGCCCTCTGCCGATCCTCCGGGACGGTGGGATACCACCAGGGTGTGGCCATCCAGGAACTTCCGGACGGCCGCTTTCAACCTCCCGGTTCCATGGCCATGGATGATCCTGACCTCGGACACGCCTGCCAGGGTGGAGCGGTCCAGAAACCGATCCACCGCCTCCAGCGCCTCGTCCACCGTTTTACCCAGAAGCATCAGCTCGGATCCGGTTACGCCTGGTGCGGCTTGCGAAGGCTCAGGTGATCGCCGTCTGGCCGCTTCCTGCTGGATGAACGTCCGGACCGGCTTGACCGGCGCTGCAGTGGCCCCGGCTTCCGGATGGGCCAGGTCCGCCGCCTGCACCGTAAATCCGACCCGGCCCAGCCGGACCTCCACCTGCTCGCCCCGAACCTCCACCACCCGGCCCTGCCGACCGAGGGATCGGACCAGGACCGGGACACCGGGCTTCAGCTCCGAACGATCAAGAGGCCTTCCGGCAGCGGCCCGATCGGTCTCAAACGCCTCGGGAGAGAGGCGGCGGAGACGGCTTTCGGCACGGGCTTCATGCCTCATCTCCCGATCCCTCCGCTTGCGGTCCCGGATCGCCTCGATCTCCTCCCTGGCTTCGGCCCGGAAACGCTTCAGGGCTTCCTCCAGCGCTTTTGCCGAGCTCCGTCTCAGCCGTTCCCGTTCTGCCACCGCCTGGCTGCGCTGATCCTCCCGCTCAAGGGCCAGCGCTTCCCGTGATCGGCTCACCTCATCGCGAAGGTCCTCCGTTTCCGCGGTCAGCCGGCGAAGACGGGCCAGGAACGCCTCGGTCTGCCGACTATCGGTCCCGAGCAGGGATCGAGCCTGTTCCACCACCGCCTGAGGCAGCCCCAGACGCCCTGCGATCTCGATACCGGCGGAAACACCGGCAGCCCCCATCTCAACCCGGAAGGTCGGCTTGAGGCTGTCCTCGTCGAACTCCATGGCCGCGCTGGCGGCGCCCGAAGTTGTGTAGGCCCATGCCTTCAGCCTGCCGAAGTGGGTCGTGGCGACACAGGTCGCTCCGGATACCAGAAGTTCCGTCAATACGGCCTGGGCCAGGGCCGCCCCCTCCGAAGGCTCGGTGCCGGTCCCGATCTCGTCGAACAGCAACAATGCCGGCGTTCGGAGTTCACCCAGGAAACGGGCCACCGCCGCGAGGTGAGCCGAGAAGGTGGAAAGGTCGGCTTCGATGGATTGATGGTCGCCGATGTCGGCCCGGACCTGACCGTAAAGCGGGAGTACCGCTTCATCCGCCGGCACCGGGATCCCGGCCTGGGCCATCAGAGTGGCCAGTCCCATGGTTTTGATCGCCACGGTTTTCCCACCGGTATTCGGCCCGGAGATCACCAGTACCTGGTCGTACGGGTCCAGGGCAAAGCTGACCGGGACACAGCGGCCGCCTTCTTCCCGCAGCCGGCGATCCAGTAGCGGATGGCGCAGGTTATGAAGGAGGAGCGGCCCGCCCTGCTCCACCCTGGGGGTCACTCCACCGGTTTCCCGCCCGAATTCGGCCCGGGCCTGGAGACCGTCCAGTTCCCCTATCCATCCCACCACCAGAACCAGTTCCTCGATGCGCTGGGCAAGATCCCGGGACCAGCCGGACAGTATCCTGTCCTGCTCTTCCGTTTCTTCCTCTGCAAGCCGGACCTGTTCGTTATTCAGTTCCACGGTCTCAAGGGGCTCCACGAAAAGGGTGGCCCCCGAAGATGAAGAGGCGTGCACGATGCCCTGGACCCGCCTGGGGGCGTCGGCCCGGATCGGCAGGACGAAACGACCGTTACGCTGAGTCACGAAATCGTCCTGCATGACCGCACCGGTATCCGGCCGGCTGAGAAGGCGCTCCAGCATCTGGCGCAATCTCCGGCCGTTGCGGGCCATCGCCTGGCGTATCCGTCGCAGCTCGCCGCTGGCGTCGTCGGTCAGGGTGCCGTCCGGTGCAATGCATTCCAGGATCGGGCCTACCTCCGGACGCAGGTCCGGCACGGCGGCCCCGGACCGGCGCAGGCTGGGGTAATCCCGTTCCGGCAATCCGGCCAGGGACGCACCGGTTTCGCCCCCCGCCGAAACAACCAGGGCCAGGTTCCGCAGTTCTTCGGTTTCGAGCCGTTCTCCAGGAACCTCGAGACGAGCCAGAGCAGGGGCCGGATCAGGCAGAAAACCGGACAACAGTTTGCCCCGCCGCTCCAGGTGGGTCGCCGCTTCGTGCACCAGGGCATGGGCCGATGCGATGGCCACAGGATCGGTAAGAACCGGACAGGTGAGCACAGCGTCGGCGCCGGCCCGGGTTCTGGCGTAAGTCGATATCAATCCCAGCAGCGCGTCAAATTCCAGCGCGTCACGGGAATCCGGGTCCAGGTCCAGAACCGGCTGGCTGTGTTCAGTAAAATTCATTGGAAAACCAAACTTATATTGCACCGGACCGGACCGGTCAAGAGGGCCGGACCGCCGGAGTTGACTCCCGGGTCCCCACTCCCTATGTTCAGCAACGGTGAGTTTTTTAAGAATTCGGTGACGGTGTCCGCCGTCCCGGGAGGGTTCCGGTCCCGATGAAAATCGAAGAACTCTTGCGGTTCATGGTCCAACAGGAAGCTTCGGACCTTCATATCAAGCCGATGCGTCCGCCCCTGCTGCGGATCAACGGAAAGCTGCTTCCCCTCAAAACCGATCCCCTGCACCCGGATCTGATCCGGGACATGTGCCACGAAATCCTGTCGGAACGGGAACTTGAGATGCTGGAGGACAACCGGGCCCTGGACTTCGGATACAGCGTCCCCGGCGTCTCCCGGTTCCGGGCATCCCTTTTCTACCAGCGTGGAACCTTGTCCGGTGTTTTTCGCCGCGTGCCTTTCGATTTCCCGACGCTGGAAGAATGGGGTCTGCCGACGGTCCTGAACGAACTGGCCGAACTGTCCCAGGGACTGGTCCTGGTCACAGGACCGACCGGGTCGGGCAAGTCGTCCACCCTGGCCGCCCTGATGCGACTCATGTCCGACACACGTCTGGCCCACATCGTCACCATTGAAGACCCGATCGAGTTTTTATTGAAAGACAACCTGGGCGCCGTCACCCAGCGCGAGATCGGAACCGACACACCCGGTTTCGGAGCCGCCCTAAGGAACGCCCTGCGCCAGGACCCCGATATCATCATGGTTGGCGAGATGCGGGACATTGAAACTACACAGACCGTCCTGCAGGCAGCGGAGACCGGACATCTGGTCCTGTCCACACTGCACACCAACAGCGCGGTCCAGACCCTGGACCGCATTCTGGACATGTTCCCTTCAGGCCAGCACCGCCAGGTTCGCCAGCAGCTGTCCAGTGTTCTGTCCGCCATCATCTCCCTCCGGCTTGTGGACAGGGCGGACGGAAGCGGACTCACCGCTGCGGTTGAGATCCTGCGCTGGACCCCGCGGGTTTCCAAGCTGATCCTTGAAGGAAACCTGGAAGCGCTTTACGAAGAAATGGAAAACTCCGTTTCCTATTACCGCATGCAGAGCATGAACCAGTCCCTGACCGCACTGGTAGCCCACAAGGTGGTCACCAAGCAAGCTGCCCTGGACACCAGCACGATCCCCGACGACCTGGACCTCATGTTGAGGAAACTGCTGTACTCCTCCGAGAACGGAGACGGGGACAACGGTATCGAGGAAGGAGACCTGATGGCCGAGTCACTGAGCGATTTTTCGAAAATTGAGGAACTCCAGGAAATCAAGAAGCTCTACGACGAGCTCCAGGAGAAGATGGGTTCCGAGTTGAACGAGCGGGATGAAGAGATCCGACGGCTCAGCGACCGACTGTCCGAATACAGTTCTGAACCGGTTCAGGGCGGAGAAAGCGAACGGCTGCAGCAGGAGAACGATCGCCTGAACCAGCAGATCCAGCTGATCCGTCAGGAATACGACGCCAAGATCGAACGGCTGAACGCAAGAGTCCGTGATCTTTCCGGCGGCAGCGTGGCGCAAGGTGCGGGCCGTCCGGCGCCTGAGGCGGAGCGCAAAGGTTTCTTCAGGAGGTAGGCTGCTCCCGGGGCGGCCTGCTCTGGTTCCGGCCCCTGTTCCCCGAACCACCGTGGGCGATGCCTACGGTGGAGATGGCGTGCTTGTAGATGATCTGCTCGCCGTATTCGCCATCCAGCAGGACCGTGAATTTATCGAAGGAGCAGATCCTTCCTACCAGCTTCTTCCCGTTGCTCAGGAAGATATTCACGGTGGCCCTGTCCTTGCGGGCGTTATTGAAGAATTCATTCTGAAGATCGTTTTTCTCGACCTGCATGCTCCCCCCAAACGTCGTCGCAAGTGACAGACACGGAATCAAACAAGTTTACAGTCTAGCCCGACGGTAGTAAACCTCCATGATCCCGGACCAGCCGAATGACGTCCGACGCCACCTCTTCAACTCCCCGCCCCATATCCAGCCAATGCATGCCCGGTTCCTTGCGAAACCAGGTGCGTTGCCGCTTGGAGTAGCGCCGTGTGTTCTTTTTTACTTCATCCCGGACCTGATCCGGCGGCAGGCGGTTCCCCAGCATGGCCAGCACCTCCCGGTATCCGATCGCCTTGAACGCATTGGCATCTTCAGGAACGCCGGAAGCCAGCAGGGACCGGACCTCGTCAATCAGGCCGGCCTCGAAAAAGGAGTCCACCCTGGCTTCGATCCGCCGGACCAGGGCGGTGCGTTCCATGTGGAGGCCGATCTTGAGGGTGGGGTACCGTTCTTCCCCACTGTCCCAGGTCCCCTCCCGGACCAGGGCGCTGCTCCACGGGCGCTCACCGGTGAGAGCGATTTCTATGCCCCGGACTACCCGCTGCACATCCGCCGGCGGCAATCGTGCAGCCGAGGCCGGATCCAGGCTGCCAAGCCAGCGGTGCATCCGAACCGGACCGAACCGGGCGATCATCCCGTTCAGGCGAATGCGTAGTTCCGGGGCCCTGGCCGGGGCCGGCAGTATTCCCTTCAGCAGGCCCCGCAGGTACATGCCGGTGCCTCCAGCCACGATCGGTAACCGTCCCCGGCCGTGGATCCCGGCTACCGCCCTGTCGGCATCGACGACGTAATCGGCCAGGGTGTAATCCACCATGGGATCAACACAATCGACCAGGTGGTAGGGCGCCCGGGATCGCTCCTCCCGGCTCGGTTTGGCGGTGGCGGTATCGAAACGGCGATAGACCTGCAGGGCGTCACAGCCAACGATCTCGCCCTGGAATTCGCTGGCGACCGCCAGGGCAAGGGCGGTCTTTCCTGTGCCGGTGGGACCGGCGATGACAAGGATCGGCGAGCGGTCTACCTGGACTGGTACCCGATGTTCTTCTGGTCCCTGTACTCGTTCAGGGCCTCCCGAAGATGGTCCATACAATAGGTCTGCCCCCGTTCAATCCGTTGGCGGCAACGGACGCATCTCGTCCCGGCCAGCCACCGGGTGAAAGGCGTCGCCACGGTGAGGAACAGGCCGCCGCCGAAACAGACGGCGCCTGCCAGGAGAACCTTCAGGCCCCACGCATCGGCCACCGACGCCGGCACCCAGCCGAAAGACTCGGCCACGAACAGCCAGGCTGCCCCGACCAGAAGGATCCCGCCGATTGTTTGAAGTGATCTGCCCATGACACTCCGCATTCCCCCGCATAGCCGAATATAGATCCGGCAGGCAACGGCACCATGACGATTCCGTAATCAGATCGACCCCAGGCTGGAACCTTGATAGTAATGGGCGAGAATCGCCTGGTAAGTCTGGCCCCTGACGGCCATGCCGTAGGCGCCGACCTGGCACAGTCCGACGCCGTGGCCCCAGCCCTTGCCGGCGAACACCACCGATTCAACGCTTCCGTCGGCGCTGCGCTGGATCTCGATCACGGCAAGGCTTTCCCGAAGGCCCAGGAGGTTCCTCAGATCGAACCCTTTCACCACAGTCGTGGCCCGGGAACCCCGGACTTCCAGTTCGACGATGCGGCCCGACACGCCCCGCCGGACGGCCCGGAGATCCTGAAGAGTGCCGATGGCGATCCGGCGGTTGATCGCCTTTTCCACCTTGCGCCTGGACTGGCGCACTTCCCAGCTGTAGACCGAGGATGAGCGATCGTCGGCCACACCGTTCACCGGCGGCACCAGTTCCAGGAAATCGATACGGCCGTCACCGCCTTTGCGGTAGCGCACCTTGTCCCCGGGCCATAGATCGAGTTCGGTCACCGTCACGGCCCGGCCCCCTCCGTACCCGAACAGGTACGGTGCGTCGGAAAGCCCGAGACGCACCTCGCCCTTGCCCCGGACCAACCGCAACCGCCGTCCGTCCACAGCGGCCACCGTCCCGCTTTTCAACCCGAAGGCGTCGTAGGCATCGCCGATCCGCACCAGGACCTGGACCACCCGTCCGCGGCTGGGCGGCCGCTCCACCCGGTAACGCCCGTCGGAGAACGGCGCCAGGCCGCCGGTCAAAGCCAGATACGCCAGGGCGCGACGCTGGGCCTCGGGCAGCCCGTCCGCGTCAGGGTCCCTGAGAACCGCGCTCAGGTCCCTGCCCTCAAGCAGGACCTGGGGGCGTTCCTCCCAGCCCAGGGTGCGAACCATTTCTTCCGCTGCCTCGCCCAGGGAGTCGAAGGAGGTTCTGACGACTTTGCTCTGGGGCCGGCCGGTCAGGGCTGCCAGGGCTGCGGCCGAACCTTGAAGGTCGGAAGGGGTCAAAGGCTCGGCAGCCGCAACGGCGCCGCTCCATGAAACCACACCGGCAGCGGCCAGCAGCGCCCAGTCCCGGGTCAGGTCGCCGCCTGCACCGGACAACAGAGCCTCGACTTTGCGGCCGGCGACCTTCCCGGAATGGGATTTCCGTGCATCGTATTCGGCGCTGCACGGCACACCCTTGAGGTACGGGGCATCCTCCTCGGGGAATATCTCCACCGCATCTTCCGTATGGCCACCGCAGGTGGCGGTGTACATAGCCGAAATAGGTCGTCCTTCGTACTTCAGGATCTGTCCGCGGGTGGCGCGGATGGCCCTGTCCGACAGCGGGTGCTCAGCCGGCAGCCCTTTATAGACCTGGCATCGCGGGGTGGCGCAAAGATCGTAGCCATCCTCTCCGAACTGGCCCAGGTTCTTGAACAGGTAGGTCCTGGCCGCCACCGCCTGGGCCTTGAGCGCCTCGATCTCGGGCCAGACCTCCGGGCCGAGTTCGGCAGGGACCACGCCCTGGAGGTAGTTCTCCAGCTCAACCCAGTTCACAGGCCGGATCTTGGCATATCGATCGAGTCGCAGCTCAACCACGCCGCGATAGGAGACGCCGCCGACCCGAACCGCCTTCCCCCCGGCAGGAATCGCCAGCAGCCGGGTTCGTCCCGAATCTTCAGATCGGTAGCTGGCGGTGTCTACCAGCCTCAGGGTGGCGCCGGACACCACTTCCCCGGGCTCCTCGGCAATCCAGAGCCCGGACATGCCGTCCGCCCGCATCCGGTCCAGCAGCGGCGAAAGGCTTTCACGGGTGGAGGTCTCCCCGATCCGGACACGGTACGATCCCCGGTCCGGAACGAAATGGACCACACCGCCGGCGCCGTACTTGGCCGACAGGCGATCCCGTTCCTTCTCGGCAGCCTGTTCCGAAGCGAAGGCGCCGACCTGAATCCGGAACACCCTTCCGACTTCCTTTTTCGGGCCGCCCTCGAGGACCACCGCCAGTTCGCCGTCGTAGGATCCTTTCCAGGCCGGCTTCATGGTGGCCGGATCCAGGACACGGAAGGACCCCGAGGAAGAGATCAGGATCTTGCTGGCCGGCGTCAGGCCGATACGCACCAGCGGGCTGCCCTGGCCGGCCTGCCGCGCCGCCTGGACTATAGGCCGGTCCTCCGCGGCGAATTTTCGCTCCGCCGGGACGGCGGCCATCGGTATGCCGATCGCCAGCAGGATCGCCAGCACCCTTGCATTCACGGCCTGCGCCCGATCAGATGAAGAATCTCGCTCCGAGCCGCCGCATCCTCTTCCAGTGCTCCCCGTGTCGCCAGGGTCACCAGCCGGCTGCTCTCCTTACGGGCGCCTCTCAGGCTCATGCAGGTATGCTCCGCCTCCAGCATCACGAGGACGCCTCGAGGCTCCAGGACCTTCTCGAGGGTGGCGGCGATCTGCTCGGTGAGCCTCTCCTGGATCTGGAGCCTCCGCGCCAGCGCTTCCACCACCCTGCCGATCTTGCTCAGACCGGCCAGGCGGGTTCCCGGCAGGTAGGCCACATGGGCCACTCCCACGAACGGCAACAGGTGGTGAACGCATACGGAGGCCAGACGAATGTCCCGGACCACCACCGGGCCGCCGCCTGCCAGGGTCGGGGTCCAGGTCAGGGCTTCTTCCGGATCGGTGCGGTAGCCGGCCAGGAGTTCGCCTGCCCATGCCCGGCCGACCCTGTCGGGAGTTTCGTCCAGGTGGCCGTTTTCGAAGGTCGCACCGATCCCTTCAAGGAAGATGCGGATCCCTTCGATCATTTTGTCTTGGTCCATGGTCACTCGCCCCGGTAGATCACCGAGCAGTTGCGGGTTTCGTGGAGTTCCAGTTCCACCAGCCCCTCCAGCGCTCCGCTCAACCGGTTCCAGATCCAGACAACCATGACCTCCGCGGTCGGGTTCTCCAGGATGTCGTTGATGTAACGGTGATCGAGGAGATCCACCGCTTTCAGGTTGACCACCTCCTTCAGATCGGCAAAGTCGATGGCCATTCCCGATTCCGGATCCACGGGCCGGTCCACTGTGACATCCAGAACGTACGAATGCCCATGAAGGTTGCGGCACTTCCCGGGATGGTTCGGCAGGACATGAGCCGACTCGAATTCGAAACGGCGCCGCACCCTCATTTCGGGATGACCTCGTCCCGGGTCCGGCTGATCTCCACGCCGACCGAATCGACGATGCCGTCCAGTACCGGCGTTTCCTTCCGGACCTTCATGGTGATCCGGTCGGTGCCGGTGAAACGGCGGAACAGATCTTCAATCACCATCGTGGCGAACGATTCCAGCAGTTTGTGGGAGGTCTCCCGTCCCAGGGTCAGGACACGCTTGTGGATCTTGCGATAATCCACCGTGTCCTTGACGTCGTCACTGGCGCCGGAAGCGATCAGGCAGGTCTCGAGGTAGATGTCTACCGCCAGACGCACTCCGACCTTGCGTTCCAGCCGGGTCAACCCATGGAACCCGTGGAACTTGATGCCTTCAATGAAAATTCGGTCGTTCAACGCCGCCTCGTGGGAAAAATGCAGTTTATAGGAGGCCTAAGGCACTTTCAAACCAGGGACGCGAGGATACTTCAGGCCGGTGCCGGTGTTGAACAGGACAATGCGCTCACCCGGGTCCACCATGTTCTGCTCCACCAGTTTCTTCAGGCCGGCCAGGGTCGCGCCGCCCTCCGGAGCCGGGAAAATCCCTTCGCCCCGCGCCATGGCCAGTTGGGCGTCCGCCATTTCCTGATCTGTAACCGTCAGGGCGACACCGCCGGAGTCCCGCACCGCAGCCAGTATGAGGTAATCCCCCACTGCCGACGGCACCCGAAGACCATCGGCATAGGTCACCGGCAGAGGCCAGGGCTCGGCCCGCTTGCGCCCTTCAACGAACGCCTTCACGATCGGTGCGCAGCGCTCGGCCTGAACCGCGATCATCCGCGGGCGCTGGCCGGACGGGATCAGGTCCAGTCTTTCCAGCTCGTCGAACGCCTTCCACATCCCGATGAGCCCTGTGCCGCCACCGGTGGGATAGATCACCACCTCGGGCAGATCCCAGTCGAACTGCTCCGCCAGTTCGAAGCCCATGGTCTTCTTGCCTTCAAGACGATACGGCTCCCGCAGGGTGGAAATATCGAAGCGGCCGTCGGCCTCGGCCCGGACCCGGGCCCCGCAGTCGGCGATGCTCCCGTCCACCAGGTGGATCGTCGCCCCGAGGGCCGCAGCTTCCAGCCGGAACGGGTCCGGCGTTTCCACCGGCAGGTACAGATCAACGGATAGACCCGCCAGGGCTCCGTAGGCCGCAGCAGCTCCACCGGCGTTTCCCGCCGAAGGCAGGATCAGGCGGCGGACTCCCAGATCCCTTGCCATGGTGACCGCCGTGGACATGCCCCTGGCCTTGAAAGAACCGGTGGGGTTCTGCGATTCATCCTTGATGAACAACCGGTCGAGTCCCAGGGACCGGCCCAGGAACGGCGCCTTGAGCAACGGGGTCATGCCCTCACCCAGGGTGATCGGGTCACCGACCCAGGGGAGTAGCTCCCGGTATCTCCACATGCTCGGTTCGCGTTCGCGGACCGCCTGCCGGTTGAACGTGCGTGCCGCCTCTTCCAGGCCGTAACGGGGAAGCAGTACGCCACGACAGCGATCGCAGAGAGAGTGAACCTCGTCCACGTCGAAGGCGGCCTTGCACAGGGAGCACTCCAACCATTCCAGGGTGGAGCCGATACCTTTCGCCACCGGAAACTCCTTCGATGAAAGACCGGGACAACTTATACTGGATGCACAGGTTATCATCATTCACGAGGAAACATGACGCTGTACCGACGACCGAGAGTCTGGAAGAAGCGGCTGGCCCTGGCGGCCACCGCCGTTCTGATCCCCTATGTGGCGATCATCCTCTACTTCTCCCACTTCATGGTCTCGCCGCCTCGCATGCGGGTGTCCGAATCGAGCCGGCCGGTCCTGGGGGTGTTCATGGAAGTGGACCGGGACCGGGAGGGTGAGCCGGGGGTCCCGATCCTTCGAACTGTCGATCCGGCCAGGGTGGCCGGGCTGCAGTCCGGGGACGTCATCCTGCGGGTAAACGATCTGCCGGTGTATTCCAACGCCGATGTGGCGGACGTCGTCCGCGCCGGGCTTGAAGGCGACCTGGTCCGGGTGGAGGCGCGCCGGGTTGGAGAAGATGGTGAAACCGCCATCCTGCTGGACGTCCCATTGGCTTTTCGACCGGTTTCCCCTGCCGACCACGGCCTTCTATACCAGGATGTGGCGTTTACCGACCCTCTGGGCAGGACCCTGAGGGGTTGGTACGTTCCGCCGCCGGCCGGATCCGGCAGCTCGGCCCCCGGCGTCGTCTACGGCCACGGCAACGGAGGCGACCGGCGGCACTGGCTGGCCGTCGCCCGGGAAGTGCATCATGCCGGCGTTGCCCAGCTGTTTTTCGACTTCGCCGGCCGCGGGGAGAGCGAAGGAAAAACCATCAGCCTTGGAGACCGGGAATCCGGCGCCATGATCGCCGGCCTGGAATTCCTGGCAAGCCTGAACGAGGTCAGCAGCACAAGGATCGGTCTGGCGGGACGGAGCATGGGCGGCGCGGCCGCTGCCATCGCAGCCGGCCGGGACCCACGTGTGCGGGCCCTGGTGCTGGACAGCCCGTTTACGGACCTGACACGGGAAGTGGACCATGCCCTAGCCGGCTACTACCTGCCGCCTGTACTGTTCCGGGCGCCGATTCTGGCGGTGGCGGCCATGAGAGGTCGGTTCGAACCGTCGGAAGTGGTTCCCGTCGCCTCCCTCGATACCTACCACGGCCCGGTACTGCTGTACCACGGCCGGGACGATGAAGCGGTGCCGATGACCCACGCCCTGGAGTTCAAGGAGCGGGTCGGCGACCGACTGGAGTTGCACCTCCTGGACGACACCGGCCACAACGGCCGGCGGCCGGCGCCGTACGCACTGCGGATCGGGGAGTTTCTGAAGGAGAATTTGTGAGGATTACGCAATCGGGATCGCGACAATGCCGACACGGCTGAATACGGCCGCATCTCCTTTAGATACAACAATATAGACTATAGCCCCTCAAGGCTTCGTCCCATACATTTCTCCAAAAGCAGCGGAGAAAAGGGATGGGCGTTGTCCGAAAAATATTGGTTCCGGCTCTGGTGATGCTGTGCTGCACGGCCGCCATGGCTGCGCTGTCGGTATACATGCCCCACGAGATGGTGGCGGAGCGGTCCGCCCTGATCGTGGAGGGTGTGGTCCTCGAGGTGGCTTCGGGGCTTGATCCGGAGTCGAACACCGTGGCGACCTACATCACCCTGGATGTCACAACGGTTCACCGGGGTCCGGCCGGCCTGCAGCGCGTGACCCTGCGTGAGGCGGGCGGCACCTTCGCCGGCCTCTCCAACGTTCTGGACGCGGTGCCGGTCTACGCCGTCGGCGAACAGGTCGTTGCTTTCCTGGAGCCGACCTCCGACGGTGCACTGAGAACCGCCGGTATGTTTTTCGGTAAATACACGCTGAGCGACGATCACAGGGTCGCCCGCAGGGACCTGGATGGACGGGGCCTGATACTGGGGCGTTCCCAGGCCGAACCGGAGACGCTGCCTGCCGCCGATCTGGAATCTCTGGCGGCCACCCGCAGGCCTCTGTTACGCCGGCCCCGGACCGCTACCATGCGAACCTGGGCGGTAAAGCCGCCGGAAATGGACAGGATCGTCTGGGACGGTGATCCGGCTCCAGCAGCCACTCCGGAAAGCGCCGCGGGAGAGGCCGACATTATCGGGCTCGCTTCGGACATCGTCGATCCCCGGAGTTCCCGGTTCGTCACGTTGTCCAGCACCAGTCCGGCCCGCTGGTACGGAGTTGACGACGGCACCGCCCTGATGGTGGACGTGGAGCCGGACGGCAATCCCCTGGCCGACAATGCAGCCGCCGTCTCGGAGATGGCACGGGCCATGGCGGCCTGGACCGACGTACCCGAGTCACGACTCACCATGCAGTTGGGGAACGACAACGCCAACTTCACCGGAACCCATTTCACCTCCCCCGCCGACACGCACTATTCAGGCACCAACATCATCCTGTTCGACGATCCGTACAACGACATCAGCGATCCCACAGGCTGCTCCGGCGTCCTGGCCATCGGCGGGTACTGGCGCAGTGGCTCTACCGGCAGTCCGGTCAACGGAGTGACCTACAACCGGGCGCTGGCGATGTATGTCATCTTCAACAACAACTTCCAGTGCATCCTGGGGAACCCGGACAACCTGGCGGAAGTGGCGACTCACGAACTGGGCCATGCCATCGGACTGGGCCATTCCACCGTGAGCGATGCAATCATGCGTTCGTCGGCATACGGCGGCAGCCGCGGCCCCAGGCTCGGGGACGACGACATGGACGCGGCGCACTGCGTCTACCCCCATACCCTGTCACTGTCGTCTCCGGTAGGCGGCGAGTCGTTCGCCACCGGTGAAACCCGATCGGTAACCTGGAACAGCACCCTGGAAGCCGGCCCGGATATCGGGGAGGTCGATCTGGAATACAGCGACGACGCCGGAACGACCTGGCACGCCCTGGCCGCCGGCACCGGCAACGATGGCCACTACGACTGGAATATCAGCCTCGGCTCCGGAGTGCAGTACAAGCTGCGGGCCGTGCGTCACAACCGGGTCTCCCCCACCCCGTCGCCCTGGCCTTCAGCCTGCAGCTCAGGTAGCTCGCCTGCTGCGTTTTCGGTTACGGCCCTGCCGCTGGGTGACGTCCCGGACGGCAGCTCCGGCCAACCGCTGCTCCTCGGGAAAGCAGGGACCGATGTCACCTTGAGCTGGGGGGATACCGGCAACGCGGCGGTGGACGACTACGCCGTCTATCGTGGCGACCTCGATACGTTGCGATCCGGAACCTGGAATCACATGCCGGCTACCTGCACCGCCGGTATGGACCGCTTCGAACAGCTCCCCTCCGGCGGCAGCAGCACGTTCTACCTGGTGGCTCCCCTTTCCGGATCGACCGAGGGCAACCTGGGGACCGGATCCGACGGCCTGGTCCGCCCGGTTTCCGTCGCTACGTGCGGCACACCGGAGTAAAGCCGATCAGACGAAGGTAACCCGGACGAAGCGGCGCTTTCCCGCCTTGATCACCATCGTGTCGCCGGCTTTGCAGTTCAGTTCCCGGCGATCCGCAGCGACCTTCTCGCCGTCCAGCTGGACGCCGCCGCCCCGGACCAGGCGATTGCCCTCGCCGTTGGACGACGCCAGTCCTACCTCGTTAAGCAGCCTGGCCAGAAGCCAGACCCCGTCCCCTGCCGGAATTTCCTTCTCCGGGATGTCGTCCGGCGTCTCCTTGTTCTCGAACAACGCCTTGAAGCCGTGCTGGGCTTGCTGGGCCGCCGCCTCGCCATGAAACTCGGCAACGATGGTGGAAGCCAGACCTTCCTTGGCCCGCTTGGGGTGGAGGGAGCCGTCCTTCACCAGCCGCTGCATGTTTTCGATTCCGGACAGCGAGATATCGGTGCAAAGCTCGTAATACCGCCACATGAGATCGTCGCTGATGGACATGAGCTTGCCGAAGGAGTTCTGGGGATCCTCTTCAACTCCGACATAGTTGTTCAGGGATTTGGACATCTTTTCGACCCCGTCCAGTCCTTCCAGTAGCGGCGTGGTAAGCAGCAGCTGTGACTCCAGGCCGTACGACGGCATGATGTCCCGGCCGACGTTCAGGTTGAACAGCTGGTCGGTGCCTCCCAGCTCCACATCGGCCTCGAGAGCCACCGAATCGTACGCCTGGGCCAACGGGTACAGGAACTCGTGGATGGCGATCGATTTTCCTTCCTGGTAACGGGTCTTGAAATCGTTGCGCTCCATCATCCGGGCAACGTTGTACTTCGCCATCAAGCGGACCATGCCTTCGGAGCCCAGGCCGGACAGCCACTCGCTGTTGAACCTGATCTCGGTGGCATCGGGATCGAGGATCTTGAAGCACTGCCGCTTGTAGGTTTCGGCGTTTTCCAGAATCTCCTCCCGGGTCAGGGCCGGCCGGGTCTTGGACTTGCCGGTAGGGTCGCCGATCATCCCGGTGAAATCGCCGATCAGGAAGATGACCCGGTGCCCCATCTTCTGGAAATGACGCATCTTTCTGAGCAGCACTGCGTGTCCCAGGTGGATATCCGGAGCGGTAGGATCGAAACCGACCTTCACCGTCAGCGGCGACTTGGTGGCGATGGACTTCTTCACCCGCCGGACCAGTTCCTCCTCGGTCACCACGTCCACGGTGCCCCGTGTCAGGGTTTCCAGCTGTTCGTCCAGGTCGGCCACCAGCGGGAGTAGTCTCGTATTCGGTTCTGCCATCACGTCTCCAAAATGGGGACATTGCACGTTATGTTCAATTAACTTAAGCGCCGGCAATGTTTGCCGCGCACCACGAATGATCTTGATATCACAAACTGTGATTTCAAATCCATTCTTGCCTCTACAAGGGTAAAGGATAAGAATTGAAATATAATGTGCAATGTCCCCATTTTTACAATACCCCCCGCTCTCTCAGCGAGGTGTACCCTCCCTTGGCCACGATCAGGTGGTCGTACAGTTCGATCCCCATCATTTCCGACGCCCGCTGCACGGCCCGGGTGAACTCGATGTCCTCGGGAGAAGGGTCCAGGCAGCCGCTGGGGTGGTTGTGGACCAGGATGAACCCCAGCGCCAGGTGGACCACCGCAGGCAGGAGGATCTCCCTGGGGTGGGTGCGGGTGGTGTTCAGGGTGCCGATGGAGATCGTCTCCTGGTGGACCAGTCCGTTCTGGGCATCCAGGTACAGGCCGACCAGGTGTTCCTTTTTGGCAGCCGCCAACCTCCGGACCTGGCGGTAGGCCTTCTCCGGCCGGTTGATCCTGGGCCGGTTGTCCGCCACCGTCTCGCCGCTGACCCTGCGGCCCAGTTCGAATGCGGCGGCAAGCCTGGCCGCATACGCCTGCCCTATGCCGGGACTGGCTCCGAGGTCTGCCGGGGGAAGGCGGGACAGGTTGTCCAGGCCATGGCGGCGCAGGAGCCGTTCGGCGATGCGGTGGGCCGATTCCTTTCCGTTGCCGCTTCCCAGCAGAACAGCCAGCAGCTCTCCCCTGCTCAACGCGCCGGGGCCGCTTCTGAACAACTTCTCACGTGGGCGCAGGACGCTGGGGAGATCATCCGGCGAGCGGAGTTCCATCCCCCCGTTCCGGTCCGGTCCGTATTCCATGTCTGGTTCCGTATCCGAGGAGGACCGGGGACAGCTCGGTCAGTCGAGAGTGTGGACGGCTCTGCCTTCAACCCGAAGTCCGGGGTTGAAAAACAGGGCCACAGCCTCGGGATAGATGCGATGTTCCTGCTTAAGGATCCGGGCGGACAGGTCGTCTTCCGTGTCTCCGGGAAGCACCGGTACGGCAGCCTGCCGGATGATCGGTCCGTGATCGCACTTCTCGTCCACGAAGTGGACGGTGCAACCGGCTGTTTTGACCCCGTAGGCCAGCGCCTGGCCTTGAGCGTCCAGACCCGGGAAAGAAGGCAACAGAGACGGATGGATGTTGACGATCCTGCCTCTGAACGCCTGGATGAAGGTCTTCTTCAGGAGACGCATGTACCCGGCGAGACAGACCAGATCGACCTTGTAGTCGTTCAAGAGTTCCACGACCCGGGTTTCGTGGACGGAGCGGGGCCGGACCTGTTTCTGATCCACGACCGCAACCGGTACTCCCAGGGCCCGGGCCCGTTCCAGGCCGGCTGCGTCCGGCTTGTTGGAGATCACCACGACCGGTACGGCGGGGATGCGGCCGTCCTGCATCGCCTCAACCAGGGAGACCATGTTGCTGCCACGGCCTGAGATCAGGATGCCGACCCGACCCTTCTCAGACATAACGGACCTCCCGGTCACCCTCCACGATGGAGCCGATCCGCCAGCAGGGTTCTCCCGCTTCTTTCAGGAGCGATTCGATCCTGGCGATCTTCGCCGACGGGGAGATCACCACCATCCCGGCTCCCATGTTGAACGTCCGGAACATTTCACTCCGCTCCACGTTCCCGGTTTCCTGGAGGAACCGGAACAGCGCCGGAACCTCCCAGCTGCCGGTCTGGATCTCGGCGGCCGTACCTTCAGGGAGGATTCGAGGAATGTTGTCGGTGAGGCCTCCGCCGGTAATGTGAGCCAGTCCGGACACCAGCCCTTCGTCGATGGGACGGCGGAGAGCGCCCAGATAACAGCGGTGCTCGGCCAAAAGAACCTCGCCGGCGGTGCCGCCGAGCCCCGGAACCTGTTCATCCACCTTCAGGCCGGCCACCTCGAAGAAGATTTTCCGGGCCAGGGAGTAGCCGTTGGTGTGCAGGCCGGCGGAAGGGAGGGCCAGGATGACGTCGCCGTGGCCGATCCCCGACCCGTCGATGATCCGCTCCCGGTCCACGATACCGACGATGAACCCGGCAACGTCGTACTCTCCCGGGCCGTAGAACCCGGGCATCTCTGCGGTCTCCCCGCCCAGGAGGGCGCAGCCCGCTTCACGGCAGCCTGCGGCAACCCCTTCTACCACCGCCGCCAGAACGCCAGGCGTAAGAACGCCGGTGGCGACGTAATCCATGAAGAACAACGGCGTCGCACCCTGAACCAGGATGTCGTCGACACAATGGTTGACCAGGTCACGGCCAACGGTGTTGTGGATGCCGGAATCGAAGGCGACCTTCAGCTTGGTCCCTATCCCGTCGCTGGACGAGACCAATACAGGTTCCTTGAGCCCGGTAAGGTCCGGCCGGAACAGGCCGCCGAAGGAGCCCAGGTCGGCCAGCACTCCGGGGGTGCGGGTCGATTTGAGGAAACCCTTGATCCTGTCCAGTGCTTCGTCCTGTGCGTCGATGTCCACACCGGCGTCCCGATAAGTCAGTCCCGGCTTGGCTCCCGTGTTCGTTCCGTCACTGCTCATGGCATCCTCTCCGTATCCTGCATCATCGCTTCCCGGCAGCCGGCCGGCCAGCCTCCCGGTTTCCGAGGCGGAACCGGAACGGTTCCACCGGGGAAACGCCGTTACTTCCTGGTTCTCTCGAACAACCTCAACTGCTGGGCGTCTACCGCAGGGATCGCCACCGGATGTTCCAGTGTCCAGCAGGCCGTACATGCCGACGCCTCGTCGGTTCGCATCGCCTCCAGCATCCCGGCCAGGCTGAGATAGGCCAGGCTGTCCGCGCCGACGAAATCCCGGATCTCGTCCACCGAGTTGTTCGCTGCGATCAGCTCGTTGCGCCGGGGCGTGTCGATGCCGTAGTAACACGGACCGATGGTAGGCGGGCAGGAGATGCGCAGGTGCACCTCGGAGGCTCCGGCCTCCCGGCACATCCGCACGATCTTCCGGCTGGTGGTTCCGCGCACGATGGAGTCGTCGATCAGGATGATCCGCCTGCCTTCCAGAATGTCCCGCACCGGATTCAGCTTGACCCGGACGTTGTCGTTGCGGATCTCCTGGGTCGGCTGGATGAAGGTCCTGCCGACGTAGTGGTTGCGGACCAGGCCCATCTCGAACGGCAGGTCGGCTGCCCGGGCGTACCCCATGGCGGCGTAGACCCCGGAGTCCGGCACCGGCACAACCATGTCGGCCTGAACCGGCTGTTCGCGGAACAGCTTATCCCCCAGCCGCTTTCGGACCTGCTGGACCGGCTTCCCGAAAACGGTGCTGTCCGGCCTGGAAAAATAGACATGCTCGAACACACAGGCCGCGGACCTGGTTTCCTTGAACGGTTTGTGTGAATGGACGCCGGCTACGTCCACTACCAGGACCTCCCCTCTATCCATTTCCCGGACGAACTGGGCTCCCAGGAGGTCCAGGGCGCAGGTCTCGCTGGCCACCACCCAGGAGCCGTTCAGCCGCCCCAGGCAGAGGGGCCGGAAACCGTACGGGTCCCGAACGGCGACCATGCGGCCCGGCACCATGAACAGCAGGGAGTAGGCTCCCTGGACCTGGTGCAGGGACTCCACGATGGCGTCCACCACATCGTGGGCCTTGGAGCGGGCCACCAGGTGCAGGAGCGCCTCGGTGTCGGTGGTGGTCTGGAAGATCGCCCCCGACTCCTCCAGCTCTCCCCTGAGTTCGGCGCCGTTGACCAGGTTGCCGTTGTGAGCCACGGCGATCGGTCCCCGGTGGTGGGTGATCAGGAACGGCTGGGCGTTGGCCGGATTGGAGTCTCCGGTTGTGGAGTAGCGCACCTGGCCGATCGCCGCTTCACCGGGAAGCGCATCCAGCACCTTGCCGCCCAGAACGTCGGACACCAGGCCCATGCCGGTGCGGCACGCCAGCTTCGGGCCGTCGGCCGCCGCCACCCCGGCCGATTCCTGCCCGCGGTGCTGGAGGGCGAACAGGCCCGTGTAGGCCAGCCCAGCCGCTTCCGCATGACCGAACACTCCAACGATTCCACACATGCAGGGACTCCATGGTCCGTTATATCAGGACTCGAACACTCGCTTGTAGATCGTATCGACGTGACTGAGAAAACCGGCAGGGTCGAATATTTCCGAAACCCGCTCCGGAGGGATGGCGGCGGTGAAATCCGGGTCCGCCGCCAGAAGATCCCGGAACATATCCTGGCCGGCCCAGGTCTTCATGGCGTTGCGCTGAACGATGTCGTAGGCCGCTTCCCGGCTCATGCCGCTCTCGGTAAGGGCCAGCAGGACTTTCTGGGAGAAAATCAGACCCCGTGTGATGTTCATGTTCTGAAGCATCCGTTCCGGATAGATATGCAGACCATCCAGGATACGGGTCATCCGGGCGGTCATGTAGTCACACAGGATAGTGGCGTCGGGGAAGATGACCCGCTCGACGGAAGAGTGGGAAATGTCCCGCTCATGCCACAGCGCAACATTCTCCAAAGCGGCCTGGACGTGGGAGCGAACCACCCGGGACAAACCGGAAATATTTTCGCACCCCACCGGATTGCGCTTGTGGGGCATGGCCGAGGAACCTTTTTGCCCTTTGGAAAACGGTTCCTCAACCTCCCGGACATCGGATTTCTGCAGATGCCGGATCTCGGTGGCGATCCGATCCAGTGAAGAGGCCAGTATGCCCAGGGTGGCCATGAACGCGGCGTAGCGATCACGGGCGACCACCTGGGTGGATACATCTTCCACACCGAGCCCGAGACGCTCCATGACCGCCGCTTCGACCTGGGGTCCGAGATGGGCGTAGGTACCGACGGCGCCGGATATCTTCCCCACGGCGATCTCTTTCCGGGCGGTGTCCAGGCGGGTCAGGTTCCTCGCCGCCTCGGCATACCAGGCCGCAAACTTCAAACCCAGGGTGTACGGCTCGGCGTGGATTCCGTGGGTCCGGCCCACCATGACCGTTTTCTTGTGTTGGAGCGCCTGCCGTTTCAAAACTTCCATCATCCGGCGATGGGTTGCAATCAGAAGGTCGCAGGCCCGCACGCATCGGATCGCCTGGGCTGTGTCCACCACATCGGAAGAGGTCAGGCCGAAGTGGATAAACCGGGAAGACGGACCGACCTTCTCCGCAACACTGGTCAGGAACGCGATGACATCGTGTTTGACCTCGGTCTCGATTTCGTCGATCCTCGCAAGGTCGAATCCGGCCTTGTTCCGGATGGTCTCCATGTCCTCTTCCGGAACCACTCCTTCGGTTGTCAGGACTTCGCAGGCCGCCAGTTCGACATCCAGCCAGCTCTGGAACCGGGCCTGGTCTTCCCAGAGAGTTTTCATCTCCTCGCGACTGTAACGTTCGATCATCGAGACTCTCCTTGAGGGCTCCCTAAACGGCAACGGGACGGCCCGGCTCCTTCTGGCATGCAACGCGCCAGTCAATCCCAAGGCAGATTTCCGACCCCAGTTCGGCGTGAACCGTTTTCATGGCCAGATCCGCCGTATTGTTTTTTCTTGATAGATGGGCGAGAACCACGGCACGCAAGTCGCCATCGGCCACTGCAGCCAGCAGCGCACCGGCGTCATCATTGGAAAGGTGGCCCCGTGATCCTCCGACGCGCTGCTTCAGAGATGCGGGATACGGGCTGTTCCGCAGCAGTTCCAGATCGTGGTTCGCTTCCACCATCAGGATCTGACATCCGCTAAGCCTCCGGACGACTTCAGCGGTCGGTTTCCCCAGGTCCACGGCGATACCGATGCGGACACCGCAACCTTCGAGCACGAAGCCGGTCGGCTCCGCCGCATCATGGGGAACCGGAAACGGGGTCACGGACACCGTTCCGATCCTGTGTTCCTGCCCCATGGTCAGCACCACCGACCGATGGATGTGATGTTCCGGCATATTCAGCGCCAGAAGTGTTCCGGCGGTGGCCGCCACCGGCTTCTGGTATTTCTTGGTGAACCGTTCAAGGCCACGACTGTGGTCGTAGTGCTCGTGGGTCAGGAGAATGGTGTCGATGCTTTCGGGTTCGATCCCTACCGACCGGAGCCGGTTCTCCATATCCCGGGTGGAAAGGCCGGCGTCCACCAGAAAACGGGTCGATCCGAACTCCACCAGCGTGGCGTTCCCCCCGGAACCCGAACCCAGGGGGATCAGCCGGCAGTCCATCAGCGAACCCCCGTGTGGCCGAACCCGCCTGCACCCCGGTCGGTGTCCGGAAGTGCGTCCACCTCCCGGAAGGCGACTCTGGGCACCTGCTGCACCACCATCTGGGCGATCCGCTGCCCCCGTTCGATCTGCACCGGCTCCGAACCGGTATTCCCCAGAATGACCTTGATTTCACCACGATAATCGGCATCCACCGTTCCCGGACTGTTGAGACAGGTCAGGCCGTGGCGGATCGCAAGACCGGACCGGGGCCGGATCTGGGCCTCGAACCCTTCAGGAAGGGCGATGGCGATTCCGGTCGGGATCAACTCCCTGGCCCCTGGCGCCAGAGTCAGTGTGTCGGCCAGGGCCGCACGGAGATCCACACCGGCGGAATGAGGAGTGGCCGGTTCGGGAAGCTGCAGGCCCTCTCCTCCGGGGACACGCAGGATCAGGACCTCGTGGACCGGCCCGCTCACAACGCGTACTCTTCCGGCCGCAGGCGGAATCGACCGAGCCTGCCCACAGCCGCCAGGCCGACCCTGGGCGACGAGAACATCCTGGCCGCCACCTCATGGACCGATTCGGGAGTGACCCGGTCGATCCCCTTCAGGATCTCCGCCAGGGTGAACTGCCGGCCGAAATAGATCTCCTGCCGGGCCAGGTTGGACATGCGGCTGCTGGTGGACTCCAGGGAGAGCATCAGGCTGCCCTTCATGTGCTCCCGGGAGGCCTTGACCTCCTCCGGGTCGGGACCCGAGTCCCGCAACGCGGCAAGCTCATCCATGATCAGCCGGACCACCTCACGGCCCTTGTCCGGACTGGTGGCGGCATAGACCATCATGAACCCCGAATCCATGAATGCATTCACGCCGGAATAGACCGTATAGGCAAGACCGCGTTCCTCCCGAATCTTCTGGAAGAGGCGGGATGACATGGTTCCGCCCAGGAGTGCGTTCAGGACATACAGCGGATAGCGGTAGGCGTCGTTTTCCTCGAAGGACGGCAGGCCGACCATGACATGGAGCTGTTCCAGTTTCTTGGACCGTGTGGCTATCCCCGAGTGCACCCGGGGCCGTGTCAGCCGGGTATGGCCGTTGCCCGACGGCACCATCCCGGCAAAGGCGTCTTCGATCATACGGACCACCTGGCGATGCTTCAGATTGCCGGCGGCGACGATCAATATATTTTCCGGCCGGTAGGCCCGACGGAAAAATCTCAAAAGGCTGGAACGGCTGAAAGATCCGACGGTTTCTTCGGTACCCTGGATCGGCCGTCCCAGGGCGTGGCTGCGGTAGAAGCTCTCCGAGAACAGGTCGTAGATCAGTTCGTCGGGGCTATCCTCCACCATGCGAATCTCTTCAAGGACGACCTTCCGTTCACGCTCGAGTTCCACCGGGTCGAACAGGGGCCGCATCACGATATCCGCCAGCAGATCCACCGCCTCGGGAAGGTGCTGGTCCAGGATCTTGGCGTAAAAGCAGGTGTATTCCTTGGAAGTGAAGGCGTCCATCTGGCCGCCTACCGATTCCATGGCCAGGGCGATCTCACGGGAGGTGCGGTTCTCGGTGCCCTTGAACACCAGGTGCTCGAGGAAGTGGGAGATACCGTTTCGGGAGGCCGATTCGTGGCGACTTCCCTGCCGGAGCCAGACTCCCAGGGACACCGATCGGACGTGAGGCATCGATTCTGTGAGAACGGTTATCCCGTTGGCAAGTCGTTCCTTGCGGATCATCGTGAGCCTCGATTTGTGGTCCGGGTTTGCACTGGACCGGTGAGAATCACCGGCGTTTCCCGAGCCGGGATTATAGCACGGCCGGATCGGGGCAGATCCCCCGGTCAGCGCTGTCTTCCCCGGTCCCGCCGAGAGCCCCTGCCCTGTTGCTGGCCTGGAGCGTTCCCTCGCTGCCGTCCTCCGGGAGCCAGGTTCTGGTTGCGGCTCTGGCCGGCTTGCGGGAGTGCGGTTCCGCCCTTCTGCTGGTTTTGCAGGTCGTAAACGGTGAACTGCCATTCGGAGTAGTCGGACAGGCCGTTCCACACCCGGAACGGCGTGTCGGTGCAGAGGCTCTTGACCCCTGCGATCTGCAACCCGCCGATCTCCTGGGCCCCTCCTCCGAAGCCGCTCTGCATGCCACCGGTGGACTGGGTCTGCCCCGAGGTCCGCTCACCGATGATGTCGGCGGCTCCGGCCACGGGGCGGCTGGGATCGATAATGCCGCCACCGGGGCCGGCGTACAGCAGGCCCCACTTGCCGTCCTTGGTCAGCGGGTCGTCGTACATCCTGCGGATGAAACGCTGGTTCTGGTTCCCCGGCTCGTTGAGCATCTCCAGTTCGGTGGGATACCCCCCCCGGTCTTTCTGGTACCGAACCAGCGCCCGGACGATCTCCTGGGCCCGGAAGATCATCTCGGCTTCGTTGTCCCGGCGAAGGATCTGGCTGAACTCCTGCACAGCCACTGCGGACAGGATCATCAGGACCGCCATAAAAAACACCAGCCCGACCATAAGATGGCCGTGTTCGGATTTCCTGGCGGGCCGGACGTTCAACCCTCCTCCTACGGCCTGCTGACCGTGACCACCAGCGAATCGGTGGACGACTTCTTGCAGAAGAAGTCACCGGTGTCGGGGTCGATCAGGCCCGTGCCGTTATCGTAGACAGTCAGTTCGGCTATGTAGGTGTTTTCGGCGCTATACCTGCAGTTCACCAGTCCCGGAACTCCTGTCGGCTGCGCCGGACGGCCGTTGCCGCAATCCCACCGGAAATCCAGGATGGCGGGACCGTCAGGATCGAACGACCCGCGGCCATCCAGGATGACACTGACCTCCGAACCGGCGAGTGATGCCAGAACGTCAGCCCCTGCCACCGCTGTAGGCGGTGTGTTTTCACAGGTAATCGTGTAGTTGATGGTCGCCAGAAGCGGGCTCATCAGGTCGATTGAGACCACAGCCGGGTCGTTGCAGACGGCGCCTACCGCCGCATTGTCCGAGACCCGCAGAACCACCGACATGAACTGTTCGTTGTTGTAGGTCCGCTGGATGGCGGATGCTCCTACGCCCTGGACGATTTCATCGTCCGGGTTGAAATCGGAGTCGATGGTCCACTGGTAGCAGGTGATAACGCCGTCGCTGTCGGCGGAAAGGCTGCCGTCAAAGGTAACAACGCTGCCGATCTGCTGCTCGCCCAGGGGCGAGTCGATGATCGCCGCCCTGGGAGGATCGTTGGCCTGCAGCGTCTTGAACGCCTTGGCGTCCGCGAACAGCGACGAGGCCCTGGCCTGTACATCCACCTCGGCAGGATCGGTGCTCAGCAACGTCAGGGTGGCGCGAGCCTCCCCGTTGTCGTCGGTGACGACTATCTCCTGGTCCCAACTCCCTGCGCTTGTGACGAACCGGATGCTCACACCCTTCATCGGGGTGCCGGTGGCGCTATACAGGGCAGCCGTGAATGTGAAAGTACCTTCGGCAGCGCCTTCCGGGATCACAATATTGGCCACCGCCGGCGTCAGCACCAGATTGCCGTCGGACGGGGCGGTCACACCCGAGTCCTCGCAACCGACCATGGTCAGGAGGATCCCGGCCGCCAATACTGCCGCCGCCAGGCTCCTGTTGAATGTCGTGTTCATGGTTCCGCTCCTCTTGTCTTTACCAATCTGCATAACTGGTCCCGTCCATGCCGACTCCGTCGGCGCCGCTGTGCACGTCGATGATCCCGGGTTCGGTAGAAATATCCCTGTCATCGAACTCGGACTGGGTGGTGACCCAGGTATCGGGACTCTGGGTGATCGGGTCGTCGGGAATCTTCCGGAGGTAGCTTTCGTCAGCCAGTGCGTAGAGGTCCGAGGGGTAGAACCCCTTGTCCGCGAAGTACTGGTCGATGGAAACACGCATGATGTACAGATTCTCCTTCAGGACCGCTTCCTTCGCCTTCTGGATCGATTTGCGGTACTGGCCGGATGCAACGGTCACTATGATACCGATGATCGCCACCACCACCAGCAGTTCGATCAGGGTAAACCCTCGCGCTCCCCTGGTGTTGCCGTTCTTTACCATTGGTCGTACCTCGTTCCGTCCAGTGCGATCTTTTCGCTCGTGGTCCGCACATCGAAGATGTTGATATGGTCGGTGAACAGGGAGTCGGGCTGATCCCGCGAAGATCGGGTAGCCCATTCCGTTCCACCGGTCATCGGGTCCACCGGCATGCGCCGGAGGTACTTCAGGGTCGTTCCGACCGCGTCGCCGGTATCGACACCCTCCACCAGCACTTCCAGCTCTTCCGGATAGCCCTCCTCGTTGGCGACACTGAGGTTGGACTTGATCCCGGGGAAGAGAGTGCTGTCGGTCTGGAATTTGTCCAGCGCCTCCCGGATCTCCCTCAAGGCCTGGCGCAGTTCGATCTCCTTCTGGCGCTTAACCAGGGTGGCCCCTACCGGAACCGCCATGGTCGCCAGGATCAGCACAATGGCGGTCACGGCGATCAGTTCCACCAGAGTCAGCCCCTGCTGCCCGCCATCTTCGTGCTGCTGTAACATCTTAAACACCTTCGGAATTTATACCTCTCTCCGGCCCGGCCGTCTGTAGCCGACCTGGTAACCCGGCCGGCAGAAACGACGAATAGCCGGAATAGCCATAGCTACTACTCCACAACCTGCACGGTGGCAGGAACAAATGAGGCCGGCCGGTTCCGGGCCTGGGGGTTCTTCACCGTGGCGCCGGAGAATGTGAAAGTGCAGTCCCCGGGGTTGATCGCCTGGAACTGGAAGGTACCGAGAACTCCCGAACCGGCTGCGCCCTGGGATCCGCCCATGCGGGAGTGGCCTACCACGATCTCACCGCCGCCTGCCGCTTCCGTTGCCAGGAACACGGTATTGGTGCCGTCACCGTTCAGGAAGCCACCTTCCCCAGCCGGCGGTACGAACTGCATCATCTGCCGGTCGTACCGCAGGTGGAACGGAACCGAGCCGACATCATTGCCGTTGTCGATGAACACCTGGATGATTACCGGGTCCCCGACCCGGACCTGCCCGGAACTGGGAACCAGCCGGACCACCGCCGGTCCGGTAGGCTGTTCCGGAGTGTCGTCCAGTGGCGGTTCACCCTCATCCCGGGTCACGTCGCCTTCCGCCAGGGGAACGATTTCCGGCCGGTTGCTTCCCCTGTCGGAGGAATCTCCACCGGA
Source organism: Candidatus Polarisedimenticola svalbardensis (assembly GCA_014764515.1). Lineage (GTDB taxonomy): Bacteria > Acidobacteriota > Polarisedimenticolia > Polarisedimenticolales > Polarisedimenticolaceae > Polarisedimenticola > Polarisedimenticola svalbardensis. The sequence continues at coordinate 127,108 of JACXWD010000001.1, forward strand.
TGAGGTGGACGCGTCTCTCTCACGGGCCTCCCGGTCCTGACGGACCTCGTCGGACGGTGTAATCGTGGAAACACCGCCACCGCCGGTCCGGCGCTCCGCGGCGCCGGCCACCGCATCGGCGGTCGTGTCGGTGGCCGCTCCCGGAACGTCGCCGCTACCGAAGGCGGTGATTCCGAACACACCCCGTGTCGGGCCACGAAGACGCATGTTCTCCTCGGTGCCGACCCACAGCGTCGCCAGGTCTTCCTCGGTGATATCCGGCATCCGGATGATCTGAGGCGTCAGGGTCATGATGATGTCGGTGGACGCTCTCTGGGTGTTCTTGTTGCTGAACATCCTTCCCAGTCCCGGTGTATCCATGATGCCGGGAACACCGGACAGCGTATTCGTGTCTTCCTGCTTGATCAGCCCGGCCAGAACGCTGGTTTCGCCGTCCCGCAGGCGCAGCACCGACTGAATCTGACGAGTGCCGATGATCGGCTGGGCCTGTCCACTACCGGTCTCCACCGAACCGGTGACCTGGCTGACCTCAACCTGCACCGTCAGCGTGACTTCCTTGTTGTGGTGCACACGGGCTTCCATCTGGACGGTGATGCCGACGTTCTGGTAGGTGAACGAGGTGATCGGGACGATGTTGCCGCCGACGGTCTGTGAGGTGTTGAACGACGTCGTGGGGATCGGAACACGGTCACCGATGAGGATTTCGGCCTTCTCGCCCTCGGTGACCCGCAACTGCGGCTTGGCGATGGACTTGGAGTCAGTATCGCTTTTCAGGAAGTTGATGATGACGCTGGGGATGACGCCGACCGACCAGTTGCCTTTCTGTTTCAGGACATTGAGGTTGTTCAGGGGAAGCGAGGCTGCGCCGTCCTGGAATTGCAGGGACATCGTCTTGCTGCTGAGGTCGATCCCCAGGTTCTGGGTCAGGGTTCGGTTGATCTCCAGCAGCTCGACGTCGATCAGAACCTCGCCTTTGGACTTGTCGTTGGAGGTGATGATCCTCTCTGCTATGGCGACCTTGTCCGGCGTGTCCTTGATGGTCACCGAGTTCAGATCCGGGTTCTCGGCGATCTGCCTGGACTGCAACAGGGATCGCAACAGGGTGACGACCTGCTTGGTGTCGCCGTTGCTGAGGTAGAACGTCCGGATCACCTGGTCTTCGTACTCCTGGCGCTTCGGCCTTGTGTCCGGTGCGATCAGGATGGTGTGTTCGTCTATCACCTTGTAGAAGTTCTTGGTCTGCAGCATCAGGATGTCCATCGCCTTTTCCAGGGTCACGTTCCCCAGGTCGATGGTCTTCTTCTGATCCAGGTCGGTCTTTTCGTCAAAAATAAAGTTGATCTGGGACGCTTTGCCGATGGCGTCGAAGATCTTCCCGACCTCCACATCCTGGAAGTTCAGGATGATCGGAATATTGGAAGTCGGATCAAGACGGGGCGGCCCCATCGACTCCAGCCTGGCGCGCTCCTTCATCCTTTCCAGGTCGGAGGGACCCGAGGCAAGCAGCTCGAGTTCCCGCAACGCCTTGGTCATTTCGTTCCGGGCGTGCTGGTTTCCGGGATGCAGCAAAAGGGTCTGCTGGAACTCGGCAACCGCAAGACGCAACTGGTTCGCCGCCATGTAGCGCTTGCCCTTCTGAAAATGCTGGGCCGAGGACTTCAGCTTCGCCCTTTCGAGGGCCACTCCGTAGCGCGGGTTGCCTGGATCCAGCGACTTGGCCTTGCTGTAATCCAGCACGGCCTGATCCCAGTTGTCCCGCCGGCTTTCCTTTTCCGCCCGGCGGTAGGCCTTCTGGGCGGCACAGCCGGTAAGGAGGCCCAGAAGCAGGCATGCCACGACAAGTGTTGTTGCTTTCGAAATCGATCCCTTTACCACGACGTTCCTCGTTTCCCTGTTACCGGGACTGGTTCAACGTTTCGCTGAGCTTTTCAAATCTCGGGTCGGTATAGCCCATCACGACGGTTTCGTACTCTATTTCCCGGACTCTGAATTGATTCTGCACCGTTTCACCGACACGGGCCAGGATCAGCTGTTCGCCCTGTTCGAACACGGCGATGCGGTCGTCTTTCGGGCCGAGATATCCGATGTACTTGAAAGTGATCCTGGGGGCGCGGGGACCCGACGGCCTGGGCGGCGCCGCAGGCCTCTGGACGGCCGGCCTGTTCTGCCGGGCTTCGCGCTGCTTTTTGAGCGCAGCTTCACGGGCCAGCCGCTCGGCCTCGAGACGCCGTCGCTCGGCTTCCAGCTCCGCCGCCGTAGGAGGCCGCTTGGAGTACTTGAACAGGTCCCGACCGTTCTGGTCATAAGGCTCGGCCACGCCGGCCAGGAGATCCATTCGAACCCTGGGAGCGTCGTCGGCGTCGAAGGCGGCCAACGCGTCGCCCGCCGCTCCCGCCGCGGACCCGGCCGTGCCGCTGCCGGTCAGGTACCAGACGTACCAGATTCCGGCTGCCACCAGGATCAGCGCCAGAACGATTTCCCGCTTCGAAACCTTTCCGGAAGCCATCACGATCTCCCGTCTTCAAGGAGCCATGGTGCGTCGAAATAGGTTGCCAGGGTGATGTTCATCTGGAGCAGGACCCCGCCGTCCTTGGCCCCGTCCAGGGCTACCCGCTCTATCACCAGGAATTTGTCGGAACTCTCCACCGCCTGGATGAAATGCCTGAGATTGGCATAGCCGCCCTGGAGGGGGACCACCATGGCGAAGCGCTCCAGTCCCTCCCCTGCAAGGTACTCGGTCTGGGTATCGACCGAATCGTGATCGATGTTGAACTGTCCGGCCAGATTTTCCAGTTCCTGCTGGACCCACACCAGCCGGCGCTGTCTGGTGGAGAGGACATCCACCCTGAGGTTGAGAAGGTCGGCGGTGGTCTGAGCCAGCGTCGCCTGGTACTGCTCCCGAACCTCGACCTCTGCGTTGCGGGTTCGCAGAGCTTCGAGCCGGGGCTGACTCTGCTCCCGCAATGTTTCCAATTCGCTGATCCTCGGTCGGACTACCGCGACCCAGGCGATCACATTCAAGACTATCAAAATCCCCAGACCGGCGGCGATCTTGCCCGCCGCCTGCCGGATATCAAAAGGTGCCCGTTTCGACGCCATCAGCCCACCACTCCGTCGACGCCTGTCGCTTCGGCGTCTGCCTGCCTGTCACCGGATTCCTCAGACCCTTCACCTGCCGCTTCCGCCTCGCCCTCAGCTCCCGCTTCCGACTCCGGGGCGGGCTCTTCCGCCAACTTGTTGGGGTAGTAGTGGAAGCGCAACGAGAACTGGGTCTCTCCCGTCTCCGTAGTGCTGTACCGCTCCGGCTCCACCCGGTCGAACCACTGGTCCTCCAGCAGGGAGGTCTCGAATGCGAGGAACGATTTCAGGTTCTTGGCGGTTCCATCCACGGTCACCATCACCGACTGGTCTTCAAGATGTCCGGTGGAATCGGCTTCACGACTTCCACGAGCCCGTTTCTTGCCCAGTCTGAACACCGGCCGCACCGCCTGCATCCTTACTTCGTAGGGCTGGATCGTCTCAAGACGATTGAACAGCCGGGTCCACGAAAAAGCCTTGAGCATGATGACGTCGTTGGCCTTGCCGGCCTGGGAAGAGAGCAGCTCCAGGTCATGGGCCTTGATCTTGTCCTGGGAAACCATTTCCCTGCGATTGAGGTCCATCAACTGGGATTCGATGCTGTTCACATCCGAGCGCAGGGTCAGGAGTGCATCGCTTTCCGACTGCCAGGTGGTGTAGTTCCACCAGCTCAGCCAGACAACAACAAGCAACCCGATGCCGAGACCGGTCCATATCAGTGTGTTGTTCCGGAACGGCCGGGTTCCCAGATTGAGGTCGATAGGCTGGAGCATCATCGTCCCCTCCCCGTGGCGGCGCTGACCGCCGGCGCCAGACGCTGGGCCGTGGAAGATTCCATCCGCATACCGGTTGCGACCTCGAGAGATGAAGCAGGGTCCACCGTCCGGATGGACCCGAAGCCGAGTCCGTCCAGGGCCGGCAGGATCGCCTCGCTTCCGACAACCGTTCGGACCATCAGTGTGTGTACCCCGGTGCCGTTCAGTTTTTCCTGGTAATAAGCCAGTGAATGATTGAGTTCCCGGGCCAGGACGGCGGCGTCCGGCGCTTCTGCTCCATCGGCGCCGGATCCGTGGAGCGACTTGCTCCGGAAGAAGATGATCCGCCCGTTCCGGATGATGACCAGTGAGAAATACGGACCGGCGCAGTTCAGGAGGGCCGCATCATGACCCTGGCGGTTGAGCTCATCCAGTTCCTTGCGGCACAGGTTCAACAGGTTCGGGGTGCAAAGATCCACCAGGCCGGGCCGGGCGCCGGCGGCCCGCACCGCGGCTTCGAACTGCTCCACCACCAGGCGGTGCATCAGGGCGACCAGCACGTTGACCGCCTTGCCTTCCGCCGGTATGACCTGATAGGAGATGACGGCGTCGTCCATTCGGAAAGGGACCGAGCGCCGTAACTTGAACCGCAGGATTTCCTCGAGCTGTTTCCGGGTCGGAGGGCGTTCCGGCAGGGACAGGAGACTGATTTTTGCCACGTTGTCCGGTATCACCAGGGAGATTTTCCCCGGTTTGGTGCCGGTCTTCGTAAACATCTCCTGGATGACCCCGGTGATCGCAGGCGCCGGCGCCAGACTCGGCCTGAACATGCTCAGCGGCTCCCGGGGCTCCGGCATCGGCCGCACCTCGTGAGCCTCCAGGGTCGGCTTGCCGCGGCCCTTCCGTTTCAGCCGCACCAGCACCATTTCCCGGGCGTCCATCTCCAGGGCGACCAGGGGGTATGCCGGGCGGAAGGACGGCATGCGCTGCTGGACGACGCCCTGGATCTGGTCGGTGATTTTCGAAAGCGTGCTCATCTCGTGTTTCGTACCTTCCGCTTCGCCGTCAGTCGACGAAGGTCACCTTGTTGATTTCATGCAATGTGGTCTTGCCGTTGAATACCTTGGCCAGGGCCGCCTCCCGCAGGAACGTCATACCCTCTTCCTTGGCGGCGCGCTTGATATCCGCCGCCGGGCGGCGCTGCAACACCATCTCCTTGATGCGGTCACTCATGTCCAGAAGCTCGGCGATGGCGGTCCTGCCCCGGTAACCGGTGCCGTTGCAGTCGATGCAGCCCTTTCCTTCGTAGAAAGTGTAGTCCTGGTATTTGTTCGGCTCCAGCGCGGACTCGATCAGCTGCTGCCGGCTGGCACGGACTTCATGCTTGCAGGAGTTGCAGATCAGTCGGACCAGGCGCTGGGCCAGAATACAGTTCAGCGCCGAAACGAAGTTGTATGGCTCCACGTTCATGTTCAGGAACCGGCCGACAACGTCCACGACGTTGTTGGCATGGACCGTGGTAAACACCAGATGTCCGGTCAGGGCCGACTGGATGGCGATCTGGGCCGTCTCCGCGTCCCGGATCTCACCGACCATCACCTTGTCGGGATCGTGCCTCAGGATCGAACGCAGCCCCTTGGCGAACGTCAGCCCCTTCTTCTCGTTCACCGGGATCTGGGTGATGCCCGGGAGCTGGTATTCCACCGGGTCCTCGATGGTGATGATTTTGTCCTCTTCGTTCCGGATCTCCGAGACGGCGGCGTACAACGTGGTCGTCTTGCCTGAACCGGTTGGCCCGGTGACCAGAACCATCCCGTACGGTTCCTTGATGAACCGCCGCAGCCGAACCATTTCCTTGGTCTCGAAACCGCAGACGTCCAGGCTCAGGGAGGAGAACTCCTCACTGGCCGATTCCTTGTCGAGGATCCGGATGACCGCATCCTCTCCGTGAACGCTGGGCATGATCGAGACTCGAAAATCGATGGTCTTCCCTTTGATGCGGATCTTGAACCGGCCGTCCTGGGGGATGCGCTTCTCGGAGATGTCCAGCTCGGACATGACCTTGATCCGGGAGATGATGGTCTGATGGAACTTCTTGTCGATCGGTTCCATGGCCTGGTACAGCACGCCGTCGATGCGGTACTTGATCACCACTTCACGGTCCCGGGTTTCGATATGGATATCCGAGGTCCGGCGCTGCAGGGCGTTGAAGATAGTGGAGTCCACCAGCTTGATGATCGGCGAAGAATCCGAGGTCAGCTTGTCGATGGACAGGACCTCTTCCCCGGTCTCCTCATCCTCGGTCACCAGCTGAATCTTGAACTCTTCCGTCGCCTCGTCCAGCACACGCTGGGACGATTCGCTCTTTTTGAGTATCTCCTGGATCGAGCTCTGGGTGCCCACCGACACCTCGATGTTGGCTCCCAGGAGAAGCTCCAGCTCGTCGATCATGAGGACGTCGGTCGGGTCCGCCACTACGACCGAGAGGATCTCAGAATCCCGATGTCGGGGCACGAAGTTGTAGCGGAACATCAGGTCCACGGGGATGGATCGGAACAGCTCCGGGTCGATCTCGAAATTTTCAAGGTCCAGGTATTCCAGGCCGAGCCGCTCGGCCAGACGCTGGGCCTGGTACTCCTCCGAGAGGATCTCGCCCTGGTCGTCCGGCTCGATGGCCGGTGTCCGGGTCTCTTCCGCTTTGTTCGTTTCTTGAGACATCTACATGTTCGCCTTGCCGTACACCTCGATGAGGGGGAGGTAGACCGCCATGAGCATCGTCCCCACCACCAGGGCCATGAACAGAAGCATCGCCGGCTCGATCAATGCCACCAGCCGGTTGAGTTTGTGATCGATCTCCTCATCGAGAAAATCCGAAACATCGTTCAGCATGTCCACCAGGGCTCCGGTGGACTCGCCGACCTTGACCATCTCCACGCCCAGCCCGGAGATGATGCCGGTCTCTTCCAGTGATTCCCAGAGAGACTGCCCTTCCCGGACTTTGCCTGCAACCTGGATCAACTTGCGCTCGAACACCGCATTGCCCACCGCCTTGGCCGCCAGGTCCAGCGAGACCACCAGCGGAATACCTCCCGACTGCAGCGTCGCCAGTGTGCGGGTGAATCGGTTCTGGGCGTAATCCATGAAAATGCCACCGATGATCGGGGCGCGAATCTGCAGGTTGTCGAAAAAGTACCGACCGGCCGGGGTGCGCTGCCACGCGGTTGCGCCGGCGAACGTGCCGACCACCAGCACCAGGAGGATCTGCCAGTTGGCGGTGCAGAATTCGGCAGTGGCGATCATCACAACGGTGATCAGCGGAAGTTCGGTTCCGAAGTCGGACAGGAATTCGGTGAACTTGGGGATGATGAAGAACACCATCAGCGCTATCAGGCCGATGGAGAGGGCGAACAGGATCACCGGGTAGATCAGGGCGGAGGTGACCTTCTTTTTTACCGACATGACGCTTTTCGAGTATGCAATAAACCGCTTCAGCACCACCGGAACTTCACCGGAGCGTTCGCCGGAGGCCAGGCTGGAGTAGTACAGCGGCGGGAACAGGTCTCCCTGGGCCATGAACGCGTCGGACAACGCCTCGCCTGATTTGACCCGATCCCGTATATCCAGCAGGGCCCGGCGGAATACCTTGTTCTCCCTCCGTTCCAGGAGAATATCCAGGCTCTGGACGATTGGAAGGCCGGCTTTAAGCAGTGCGGCCAGTTCCTGGTTGAAAAAGAGAAACTCCCGGGACGACACCCGCGGCCGCAGCCGGAAAACGGAGAGGATCTGCGAGAGGATCGGGCTCTTGCGTTTCATCTCGAGAACAAGGTAATCCTTCTCCTCCAGCTCCAGCCGCAGACTCTCCTCGCTGGCGGATGTGTAATTCCGCTCGATGATCTCTCCCCTGGCGGTGGCCAGCCTGCAATAGAAGTCGTGCATCGGCTACCTCGCCCGCACCTTCAGGGACAGGAACAGCGCTTTCTTCGATCCCGGGTCCCGGGCCGCTCCTACAACCAGCAGCCTGCCCATGGGCAGGACGATGCCCTGGGTGTACTGATTTTCGTAGCGCTCGATCCCTTCCGCGGTTCGGATGATTTTCTGCAGGGTGAAGTCGCCGAACTTGACCTTGCCAAGCCGCTCTTCCACCGCGTCCACGTCGAACACGACGCGATAGTCGTCGGACAGGTTCACCGTCACCCGGCTGCCTTCGGCACAGGTCACCGAGCGGCTGCCGATCGGATCGTAGGCGGTCCACTTGGTGAAATCGCCAAGGGTCTCGGTGATGCCACGGACCTCCCGGGAAATCGACCCGGTGTTGGCATGGCGCCCCGCTTCTTCTTCCCGGCGGTCCGAGCCGATGAACAGGCTGACAGTGACTTCCACGTTCACCGGCGGCACGTCAAAATCTTCGAGAACCGCACCGACGCGGTCCAGAACTTCGCGGCTATCCTGCACCACCAAACGCTTGAGACGGGGCTGCAGGGATACCGAGCCTTCATCGGAGAGCAGCCCGGTGATCAGGTCCAGCGCGTCGGGAAGCGATTTGAACTGGATCTGGTACGACCGGGCGGACACCGGGTCGGTATCCCCGGCAGCCATGGCCGCCGGCGCCAGCACCAGAAGGAGGGCCAGGATCAGCAGTTTCTGTTTCATAACTCAATCCTCGAATCGAAGATCATCACCACCTGGGTATCTCCCACGGACAGGTCAATTATCTGGGCCTCCCCAGGTGTGAACAGGACCTCCACGTCGGCCAAAGGATAGGAGGCTGCAATGACCGGCGCGGCGGGCCGGTCCCGGAACAACCAGGCTGCTGAAGGGGCCAGAAGCGCCGCTGCCAGTGCTGCCGCGGCGGCGAGCCGGTACCAGCGGCCGGCGGTGCGCCCGGTCCTGATCGTCCTGTGGATGCCGGCGGAAAGCCGGTCCAGCGCCAGTTGTTCGGCTGCCTCGTCCACCGCCGGCTGATCCGGCAGCAGCGCGAATATCCGGGAGGCGTCCCCGGCGATCCATGTATCTCTGCACCGGGGGCAGGCGGCGATATGCCCCAGCCAGGCATCTCGTTCGTCACCTGTCGCCAGATCCCAGTCGGAAGGAGGTACCGGGTGTGTCATGATCCCTCCCCGCTGTCGCCGGACGGCACAAGTCCGGGGTATTCCCGGCGGATGCCTTCCCTCAACACACGCCGCGCCTGGAGCAGGTGGTTCCGGACCGTGGATTCGGTGACGTCCAGCGCTTCCGCAACCTGGGCTGTTGAAAGGCCCTGCAGTTCCCGGAGCACGAACGCCGCCCGCTGCCGTTCCGGCAGTGCCGCCGAAAGGCGCAGGAACACTTTCTGCAATTCCGCCCGGTTCAGCTGACCTTCCGCATCCGGCCCGGTGACGAACAACCGATCACGGCTCGCATCCGTAAGGGGCTGGAGAACCCCTCGGGGCCCGGCCTTCCTCGACATGTCAATTGCTGCGTTCACCGTCACCTTGTACAGCCAGGTATCGAACCGACGCGTGTGGTCGTATCGATCCAGCGATCGCCAAAGGGTCAAAAAGACCGTCTGGGCCACGTCGTGAGCATCATCCAGGTTTCCGAGGATTCGGAACGCGGCACGTAACACCAGGCGTCGCTTCAGGTCTACCAGCCGCTCGAAGGCGTCCGTATCTCCTGCCGCGGCTGCCTTGATCAGCTCCGCTTCACCCATGTCTCACGCTTCCTGTTACGGACCGGACGGTGGTGCCGTCTACCCGTTTTGCCTGATTTTTCAGGTTGTTGCCACAGACATGCTTCCGAATCCAAAAGGAAAGGCCGCCATGCGGCGGCCTATAAGAGTCTAAATTGTAGAAAACAGGGAACAAACGGTCAAGTTCCCCGGCCCGGCGCGGTTCAATGGGCGGTTTCCACCGGCGGACGGGCGCCGGATGCCCCGGTCCTGAGGGGTGTCCGGCTCTTGTCCACCGCTTCCAGCGCCGCTTCCAGCACCTGCCGGACATCGCTCACCAGGACGAAGTCCATCTCCTTGCGGATCGATTTGGCAATCTCCTCAAGGTTTTTCTTGTTGGATGCCGGGAGGATCAGGGTCCGGATGCCGTATTGCCGGGCCGCCAGGACCTTTTCCTTGATCCCGCCCACCGGCAAAACGTTCCCCCTCAGGGTGATCTCACCGGTCATGGCCAGGTCACGGCGGACCTTGCGGTTGGTGAACGCCGAAATCATCGCCGTGGCCATGGTGATGCCTGCAGACGGCCCGTCTTTTGGGATCGCCCCCTCGGGAACGTGGATATGGATATCCAGGCCGTCGAAGAACCCTTTGGGAAGGCCGAAATCAGCGGCATGGGACCGTGTGTAGGACAGGGCGGCCTGTGCCGATTCCTTCATCACGTCCCCCAGCTGTCCCGTAAGGGTCAAACTGCCCTTGCCGTCCATCGTGGTGACCTCGATGTGCAGGATGTCGCCGCCCACTTCGGTCCAGGCCAGCCCGGTGACGACGCCGGCCTGGTCGGCCCCCCGGATATCGGTCTTGGTAACAGGTGCCGGCCCCAGGTAACTGTCCAGGCTGGAGGTGATGATCCTGACGCTGGCCTTGCGCCCTTCAGCCACCTGCCGGGCCACCTTCCGGCAGACCCTGGCCAGGGATCGTTCCAGCCCTCTCAGGCCGGCTTCCCGGGTGTACCCGGTGATCATGGCGGACAGGGTGTTGTCCGAGAACTCGATCATCTCCGGAGTGAGGCCGTTCTCTTCGACCTGTCGCGGCACCAGGTGCTTCCTGGCGATGGCCAGTTTTTCCTCCTGCGTGTACCCGGAGATCCGGATGATCTCCATCCGGTCCCTGAAGGCGGGCTGGATCGGATCCAGCAGGTTGGCCGTGGTGATGAACATGACGTCGGACAGGTCGTACGGCATCCCCAGGTAGTTGTCCCGGAACGTATTGTTCTGCTCCGGATCCAGGACCTCGAGCAACGCCGCCGAGGGGTCGCCACGGAAATCGGATGCGATTTTGTCCACCTCGTCCAGCATGAACACCGGGTTGCCGGTGCCGGACTGGTGGATGCTCTGCAGAACCCTGCCGGGCATGGACCCGACATAGGTACGGCGATGGCCCCTTATCTCCGCCTCGTCCTTGACGCCGCCCAGCGCCAGCCGGATGAACTTCCGGCCCAGGGCCCGTGCAATGGACCGGCCCAGGGAAGTCTTGCCGACTCCCGGAGGCCCTACGAAGCACAGGATCGGACCCTTGCTCTTCTTTTTCAGTTTGCGAACCGCCAGGTACTCCAGAATCCGTTCCTTGACCTGGTCCAGGCCATGATGATCATCGTCCAGGATCGCCGCCGCCTTCTCAAGGTCCAGGTTGTCCCGGGTGCGCCGGCCCCAGGGCATGCCGATGAGCCAGTCCAGGTAGTTCCGGACCGTGGAGGCCTCGGCGGCGTCCGGGTGCATGCGCTCGAGTTTCTTGAGCTGGTTTTCCAGTTCCTCAAAGGCGTATTCCGGCATCTTCGCCTTCTTCGCCCTGGCCCGACAGGAAGCGATCTCCTCGCTGAGTTCGTTGCCCTCGCCCAGCTCGCTCTGGATCGCCTTCATCTGGTGCCGGAGGTAGTACTCCCGCTGGGACCGGTCCATTTCGTCCCGGGCCATGGAGTCGATCTCCCGTTGCATGTTCAGGAGATCCATTTCCCGTTTGATCAGATCGTGGACCAGCTTGAGCCTCTCCACCGGATCGACGGTGGTCAGGATCTCCTGGGATTCTTCGACCTTCAGGTCCAGGTTGGATGCGGTCAGATCGGCCAGGCGCCCTGGATCCTCGAGGTTGTTGGCGATCACCATCACTTCGGAAGGCAGGTTCTTCCCAAGGCTGGATGATCGTTCCAGAAGCCTCTTCACCGAGCGCATCAGCGCCTCTTTCTCAATCGAGGCCGGATCCCAGGGATGGTCCTCCACCTTCACGATGTTGGCGTGCAGGTGCGGCTGCTGGGCGGTGAACTCGGTGATCCTGGCGCGACAAACACCTTGCACCAGAACCCGGATGCGTCCGTCCGGGAGCTTGAGCATCCGCATGATGACCGCCACAGTCCCGATTTCGAACAGGTCGGAGGAATCAGGATCTTCCTCGTCCTTGTCCTTCTGGGCCGTGAGAAGGATCATGCGGTTTCCGGCCAAAGCCTGATCCACCGCCTGGATGGAGATGTCCCGGGCTACCGACAGCGGGGCGATGATGAACGGGTAGACCACCATGTCCCGCAGAGGCAGCACCGGCATGTCACCGGGGATATTGACCTGCTCGTCCGCGTCACGGACGATCGGTTCATCGCTCATGATTGTTTCACCTCGATACCGACGTCTTCACCCCGGCGATTCGGCACCCTGGGGAAGCGGATCTTCAGAAGACCGTCAGAGAGTTCGGCCTCGGCCAGACGTGTATTCACCGGCACGCCCAGCTGGATGGAGCGGTGGAAATGACCGAACGACTGCTCCACCTGGACCATGCGGGCGCCTCCGCGAACATCCGGCTCCCGCTTCTCCCCTTCGATGATCAGGTTTCCGCTGTTCACCGAAACACCCAGATCTTTCTGCTCCACGCCGGGAATTTCAATTTTTACGACCAGCACGTCGGCAGTCTCAAGAATGTCCACGTTCGGACTCCAGCCGGTCTCGGCCGTCGGGCTGTTCAGGTCCAGGAGATTCTCGAACAGCCGGTTGATCTCACTCTGGATCCGGGCCACTTCGAGAAACGGTCCTACGGTCTTGGGCATGCTGGGCTCCTTGATCACGCCGGTCTCAGCGCGTCTTCTTTTTCTTGGTTCGAGGGTCGGCGATTTTCCGGTACTCCAGAAGCCCCCTCAACTCGGACATGAACTCCTCCACATCCTCAAACTGCCGGTATACCGATGCGAACCGGACATAGGCGACCTTGTCCAGTTCCCGCAGGCGTTCCATGACCCATTCGCCGATCCGGCCCGCCTCCACTTCCCTGTCCGGGGCGTCGTGGACCATCTGCTCCACGTCATCCACGATCTTGCTCAATTCCTTGGCTGGAACCGGTCTCTTCTCACAGGAGATCGACAGGCCGGTCATCAGTTTGTGACGGTCGAACGCTTCCCTTCGGCCGTCCTTTTTGATCACCAGGTACGGAATCTCCTCGATACGCTCGTACGAGGTGAAACGGCGTTCGCACTGAAGGCACTCCCGTCGCCGCCGGATGGCGTCGCCGGAGCCGCTCTCCCGGGAATCGACCACCCGGTCTTTCAGATGACTGCAGAACGGGCATTTCACGGCATCTCCTTCATCGGCTCGGCGCCCAGGTTCTTCACTTCCCGAATACCGGACCGGATATCGGCCATGGAGTATTTCTCAATCCAGAACAACAACGTACCGAGGACGATGACCGGAACCACCGAAACCAGGTGCAGCAGGATGCCGGCGCCAACCGCCAGGACCTGGCCGACACCGAACAGCACCACCAGGCCGGCCTTCATCATGGCGTGGTAACCGCCGGCGCCTCCCGGTGTGGGGATCGCCACGCCGACGGCGAGGATCGGCTGCAGGACGAACACCGCCATGAGGGAGATGTCCACCCCGACCGCTCTGAGCCCGACCCAGGTGGACAGGTTGATCATGAGCCAGCACATCAGGCTGTGGAACACGATCGGCACGAACAACCGCAGGTCCCGGAATGCGGCGGTGCCCATGGAAACCGAGATCAGGGTCCGGCCGATCCAGCCGACCAACCGACCCCGGCCTTCAAGGAACGATTCCACCAGGCCGCGCTTCATGGAAATCAGGACCAACGACGACAGCAGCGTGATCGCCGCCAGGAGCAGGAGTACCGCGGTTACCTGGATCTCGGCGGCATACTCTGCGGCTGCACCGGTGAAGGTGACTGCAAACGTACCGATTGCGAACAGCACGAAGATCGCCATCATGTCCATGAGCCGGTCCGCCAGGACCGAACCGAGGCAGGGCCCCAGGGGAACCTTCTCCCGTGCGGTAAGCAGCGCCGGCCGCACCAGTTCGCCGAGACGGCCCGGGATGACCCAGGTGGTCATATAACCGACGATCACCGCACTGAACATCGGGAGGAACGGGATCCGGGCCTTGACCGGTCTCAGGAGTACTTTCCAGCGCAGTACCCGGAAGATGTTGTGGGATATGTTGAGGACACCTGCCAGGGCAAGGCCGGCGATGGAGGCTTTCCCCAGGGACTCGCCCAGAAGCGCCAGGTCGATCCCCTTGAGAACCCACCAGAACAGGGCGGTGGCGAGAGCCAGGCCGACCAGGTATTTGGATATTTCCTTCAACACACGGCGAATCTAGGACATATGACGGAAAGGTTCAACGAAAACCGTAAATCTTTTGCCTGAAAAGGGAAGTCTTTGGCCCCAGGCAGGATATCTTTCGCTGCAAACCGCTCAGGTGGCCGATTCCGGGGCGTCGAGAGCAGCCGGCCGGACCCGGATCGTCTCGAACCGCTTGAGGATCACCTGTCCCGGTGCGCCTTTCCTTACTTTCCGGACGTATTTCCGCCGGGTCCACTGGACGTCCACCTGCTCCTGGTTGCGGGCGTCGCTGTACCAGGCGGCGGCGGCGGCGGCAGCCTGAAGCGCTTCCGCCGGGGGGCTGCCCTTCCGCTCAGGATTCCGGATGATCACGTGGGCCCCGGTGACGCCCAGGGCATGAAGCCAGAAGTCTTCCGGACCGGCCAGCTTGAAGGTCAACCGGGCGTTGCTTTTGCCGTCCCGCCCCACCAGGATGTCGTAGCGGTCTTCCCGGGGGAAGATGCGGACCCCTTCAAGGCGGGCCTTTCCAGGCTGGGGAACGCCACGCTGTTTTCGACCAACGGGAACCATGCCGACGGCGAAGCCTGCCCGCTGCATCCGCTCCTCGAGATCATGGATCGCCTCCACCCCCTCAACCGGCTCCCCGCCCTGAAGCTCGACCAGGTCGTCCAGGAACCGGTTCAGATCGTTCAATCTGGCGGAGATGCGATCTTCCCGTTTCCGGGCTGCGGCCAGACCCCGGACCGCCCGGCGGTGCATTCCGAAGTAGCTGTCGGCCACACCAGGCAACGTCTCCCCGGGCTTGTCCGGTATGGCGATCAGTTCGGCCTCGGGATGGTACGGATCCGGAACCAGCAGTTCTCCACCGATCCTCCTTGCCGCACCGATCCCTGCAAGGATCGCTTCCCCCCAGATGCGGAAGCGATCCGGATCGGCGAACCGCTCCATATCCTGCCGGATCTTGTCCGACAGAGCCGCAGCCCGCCGGATCTCCCGCCTGAGGAGTGCGGACATCCCTTCGACCCGGTTCGTGAACCGGGCGACCCGCTCCATATCCTCGTGATACCTGCCGGCTACGGCTGCCGGGTGGGAGCCGGCCCGGTCCGGGAGCTCGCCGTCCGGTGTCCAGGGGAGCAGCACCGGGGAAGGGCAGGGGCCTGAATACCAGGTCATCGCCTCCCCTTCCAGCACCTGGTCGATCCGCTCCCGGCAAACGGTTCCGGGACTGACACCGCGGTCCCGGGACTCGGTGTCGATTTCCCTGGCCGCATGCCGACCGAGGCCGAACACCACCCTGCGCAGCCCATCTGCAGAGCGCTCCAGTCGGGCATCGATCTCTTCGGCTGTGCAGGACTCGGGGAACAGCAGGTGTTCCGGAAGACCGGGAGGGCTGTAGATCGAGCCTGGGTTCAACCGTTCCGCAGCACTGGGCGGGGTTCGCAGCGAGTTCAGCACTACGTCCCCCGGTCCGAGCAGGACGATGTTGGCCCGGTGCATAGTCAGCTCCAGAACCAGGCTGTGTTGATGACTGAAATCGATCCTGCAGACCCGGTCCGGCCCTGGCCTGACCACCCCCTGCACCACGGCGGAACCGAGGACCCGGGTCAGGAGTGCGGCGAACCGGGACGGTCCCCTCTTCCTTCCGGGCCACCGGCCGGCCGGCCGGCCGATCCAGGGTGAGTCGGGACGCATGGAAATCAGTAGGGAGCGGTTGCCGTCAGGATGCTCGAACAGCAGACGGAACCGGTGCAGATCCTCCTCACGGGTTTCCCGAAGGACCGAACCCGAAAGGCTGCTGTGGAGATCGTTTACTACCTGGAACAGAACCAGGTTATCCATTCGGAACGTCCCTGGCTCTAGTGCTCGACGTTGTCCTGAAGCCCGGCGAGGGAGTCCTCAAGGGAGGTATCGATCTGCTTCTCCATGACGTCGGGGGTTTTGCCGGCGGCCTCGGAAAGCTCGGATACCAGCAGGAACCGGGCGCGGTCCAGCATCTTCCTCTCACGGTAGGAGAGAGGCTTGACCTCGTTCAGGATGGTGAGGCTTTTGAGAACCTCGGCCACGGCGGCGATATCGCCGGTGCGCATCTTGTCGGAATTGGCCTGGAACCGGCCTTTCCAGTCGTCGTAGGTAGCGACCTCGCCCTCTTTGAGGGTTTTGAGGACCTTGGTAACCTGCCTCTTGGTCAGGACCTTCCGCAGGCCGACGACGGTGGTGTTCCCTACCGGCACCATGACGGTGCTGTCGGTGGAAAGGATGCGAAGACAGTAAAAGGAGGACGAAACCTCACCGATGGTTCTCTTTGCGACCTCTTCGATCACACCGACGCCATGGTTCGGGTATACAACTTTGTCTCCAACCTTGAAATCCACGGAACCCTCCTCGGGGTAAGGCAGAAGCCGTTCAGTCCGGGCGGACGCCCACATGTATCGGCATTGATCGCATACGCACCCATAAGAGTATCGCGGATCATCAAATCTGTCAATAACTTATCCTGTATTCGCCCCCTGCCGCACTGCCGAAAATAGCGTCGTTTCCGGGTGGAAAAACCTGTGAATCTTGACACTCCAGAATCCGAAGGCTACGCTCCCGTCCCGGGCCGGAGTGGCGGAATGGCAGACGCAGGGGATTCAAAATCCCCCGCCCTTAAGGGCGTGTGGGTTCGACTCCCACCTCCGGTACCATGGGTACCCACACCTGCGGGACAGCGCCGCACCGGAGTCCGACCTTAATGACCGTCACTCAAGCCGACACCTGGAACCTTGCCGATCTGTTCGAAAGTGACAAGGCGTTCCATGCCGCCAAGGATGAAGTCCGGGGCCGGCTGGGAGCGATTGAACCGTTCAAGGGCAGGTTGGACGAATCGGCGAAGACCCTGCTGGGCGCCCTGGCCTGCATGGACGATCTTGGCCGGGAACTGTCCCGGCTTCACGCCTACGCTTCCATGCGGTCCGATTCCGATACCCGGGTGCAGGGTTGCCAGGCGATGCGCCAGGAGATCGGCCTGATCTGGAACGACCTGTCCCGCCGGGCATCCTGGCTGAGGCCTGAAATCCTGGCCATGGACGAGGACACTCTCGACGGTTTCCTGGGGCAGGAACCGGGGCTTGCCCCTTACCGCTTCTACCTGGAAGACCTGGCCCGCAAGAAGACCCACGTATTGTCGCCTGAGGAGGAAAACATCCTGGCTGCCGCCGGCCTGGTGACCTCCGCCGCCCCTTCCCTGTACAACATTTTCCACGACGCCGAACTCCCCAGGGAAACCATTACCCTGTCCACCGGCGTCGAAGTGGAACTGACTCCTGCGGAGTTCACCCGTTATCGCTCCACCAACGTCCGCGAAGACCGCAAGGCCCTGTATGAGGGCTTCTTCAAGGCGTACACCAACTTCCGTGGAACGCTGGGGCAGAACCTGTACGAAGGCCTCAAGTCCCACGTGTTCCGGTCCCGGACCCGGGGGTACGACTCCTGTCTCGGTGCAGCGCTGGACGACGACAACGTACCGGAGCTTGTGTACACCAACCTGGTCGACCAGATGCGCCTGGCGCTGCCGCTGCTGCACCGCTACATCGGCTTGCGGGGACGGGCCCTCAAGCTCGAGAAGCAGCAGTACTACGACAGGCACAGTCCCCTGGTTGCCTCGGACAACCGCAGATTTACTCCCGATGAGGCCGCCGGCTGGGTAAAGCGCTCCATGGAACCGCTGGGTGCGGCCTACGCCGATGCCCTCGGTTCCTGTTTCGAGGAGCGCTGGATCGACTGGAACGCGGCGCCGGGGAAACGTTCCGGAGCCTACTCCTCCGGAGCCGCTTACGATGTTCACCCGTTCATCCTGATGAACTTCAACGGGGATTACGACAGCGTCTCGACCCTGACCCACGAGGTCGGCCACGCCATCCATTCCTGGTTCAGCAACAAGGCCCAACCCCACGCCACCGCCGATTACTCCATCTTCGTTGCGGAGGTCGCATCCACGTTCAACGAGGCGTTGTTGAACGCCGCCATGCTGGAAGATGCGAAAAACAGCGGGGACACCGAACAGGAACTGTTCCTGCTCGGGTCGATCCTTGACGGATTGCGGGCCACCCTGTTCCGCCAGACCATGTTCGCCGAATTCGAACTGCGGATTCACCAGGAGGCGGAAAAGGATCTACCGTTGACCGGTGACCGGCTCTCGGAAATGTACCTTGAGCTGCTCCGCACCTACCAGGGTCACGACCAGGGCCTGATCGAGGTGGACGAGCTGTACTCCGTCGAGTGGGCGGCGGTTCCCCACTTCTATTACGACTTCTACGTCTACCAGTACGCCACCGGCATCATCGCCGCCATATCGCTGTCGGAAGCGGTGCGCGACCAACGCCCCGGCGCGGTGGAGCGTTACCTTCTATTCCTGCAATCCGGTGGATCGAAACATCCGCTGGAACTGCTGCGCTGCGCAGGCGTCGATCTCGAGAGCCCCCAGCCGTACGATGACGCCATGAACGCCATGACCCGGTACATGGACCGGCTGGAGACGCTGCTCCGGCAAAACGGGCTATGAGGCTGCCGAACCGTGTGCTGCTTGCCGCCGCTGCGGTTTTCCTGGCCGGTCTTGCGATCCATGGGATCGCCAGGGTCGGCTACAACAACTCCCCGATGAGAACCGGCCTGATCTCCGACAGCCTTGCGTACGATCAGCTGGCCAGGGATCTTGCCGAGAACGGCGTTGCGAACGCAGCCGTCTTCCACCAGTCCCCTCTCTTTCCCCTGCTCCTTGCGGAGATCCGCCGAACCGACCGGAGAAAGGGTGTGCCCGCCGGTCTTCTCACCGCCCAGGCGGTACTCACCTCCCTGGCCATCGCTCTGCTGGTCCCTTTGGGATTTCTCGGTTTCGGTTCCCTGCGGGCCGGTGTCCTTGCCGGTCTTGTCGGTCTGTTCCACGGACCATTCGCCTACCACAGCCTGAAAATACTCCCGGTCTCACTGGCCCTGGCAACCCAGACCGCCGCTTTGCTGTTCCTGGTTCTTGCCTCCGGCGATGACGGCAGGAAGCATCGGACTGCCGCCGCCCTGATCGCCGGCCTCTTTGCAGGGCTGGCAGCCCTGGCCCGGGCCGAGTTCGTCCTGTTCGTCCTGATCGCAACGATCTTCCTGGCCATGAGAAGCCGCTCGAAGCGGACCGTGGCGGCGTTCATCATCGGGGCCGCGCTCCTGGTCCTGCCTGCAACCCTGCACAACTACCGGCAGGGGGATACGGTGCTCATCGCATCGGCCGGAGGCGAGAACCTGTTCATCGGGAACCAGCGCGGAGCCGACGGTGGACACACACCGCTGAGCCCCGCCGCCCCCGATCTTTTCTCACAGCGCATCGAAGCGATAAACATGGCCGAGGCCGCCGCCGGAAAAGCTTTGCAACCATCCCAGGTGTCGTCCTACTGGACCGGCCGGGCGCTGGATGAAGTAACTGCCGATCCTTCTGGCTGGCTGGTTCTCCTGGGCAGGAAACTATTGCTGCTGGCAGATCCCGGAGACCCGGCGGACATGTACTCCCTCGCTCTCGAGCGATCGCTGTACCTTCCGGGGCTCTATCTCCTGTTCCTGCCTGCCGGCTTCGTTCTGGCCGCAGGCGGTATCGGGGTCGCCGCGGCGCTGCGATCCCGCCAGGCAAAACCGCTGTTGCTGTTCATCGGATTCCACGCCGCAGTCCTGCTGCTGTTCTTCGTCAGCACCCGCCTGCGCATCCCCCTGTACCTGGGACTTGCGCTGTTCGCAGGGTACGGACTGGATCGACTGGCCGTCAGGTGGAACAAAAAGGGAGGCCGCACCGGTGTGGTCGTAGCCGCCGCCCTGATCCTCGGGCTGACCCTGGCCGGTTTTGTACGGCAGGCGCCTTCCGACCGGGAGAGGGTCCGGCTGGCGGCAGTGCTCTCCATTGAAGGCGCCCTTGACGATGGCCTCAAGGTACTGGCGCCCGCCCTCGACCGGGACCCGCCGAACCCTGTTGCGGAGGATCAGGCCGGTTGGCTGCTGCAGAAAAAGCGGGACTGGTCCGGCGCCGAGGCCCGTTACCGCCGCGCTCTCGCCACCCTGCCGGACGATCCCCGCCAGGTCCAGACGCGGTCCCGGCTGGCCAGGGTGCTGGAACTCCAGGGGCGACTGCGGGAGGCGGCTGCGGAACACGACCGGGCAGTGTCGTCACCCTTCGCCCAGCCGGGGACCCATTATGAGCGTGAGCAGTTCCGCCAAAGGGTCAGGTGAGATTCCAGATGTCTCGATAGATCAGCCACTCGGCCGCGTCGTCACGTTTCCAGATCATCAGGTGGGCTCCCCGGATCGTCTCGAACGGACCGCTGCGTTTCTCCGAGAGTTCTATTTCGAACCGCCCCCTCTGCCACGCCCAGTCGCCGAAAGCCTGGACCTCTTCAGTGACCTGAGTCTGGCGCGCGCGATTGTGTTCGAAGAAATGTCCGATCCATTGCCGCACCGCCTCACGTCCGGCCAGTTCCTGTCCTCCGGGAGGGTTGAGAACAACCTCGGCGGAATACAGGTGGATCAGGTCATCGAGGTTCCCACCGTTGAACGCCTTGATCCAGGCGCCGTAACGGCCGGCGATCGCTTCATGGTCATTCATGGCTTCGGTTCCTGCTCCTTGACGAATACCTTCCGCGCCAGTGTATCAATCCGGATCACGTTTCCGGCAAGGATATCCAGACCGAGGAACCCGCAAATCTCCACCCCGGAAAGACGGGATCGCAGGCTCAGGTCGTCCACACCCAGCTCCCGGGCATTGCCGGCCAGGCCCTGGAACTGCAGGTCAACTCCCCGGACCCGGGCACTGTCGGGACGCACACCTCCGAACGCCCGGACCATACCTTCACCGCGCACCACCGCATCATCGACCTGTTCCACGAAATTCTTGCTGACCAGGGAGCGGGTTGCGCCGGTATCCAGGATGAACAGGCCTTTGGCGCCGCCTGCATCTCCGGCCTCCACCAGGAACTGTCCGGAGATAGTCCAGTACCGCGCCCCCCGGCTCCAGCCTTCACCGGGCCAGGGATCTCCGGAGGACGGCGGCGCCTCCAGCTGGAGAGTGCCTCGCGCCAGATCGAGGGTGAGGATGTATCCCACAAACGGATCCAGCCCGATCAGGCCCTGGAAGGAAGCGGCCGGGTCCAGCCTCGTACCGGAGGTGGAAGCCAGAACGTCCCGGAAACCGACCGCACCCACATCGAGCCGGGACAGTACACCCCGCTTCGACTTGTGGCGCCCCGATCCGCCGCCGCCGAAGACCGTGGCCTCCGCCACCACTTCCATCCCGTGTTTCCGGGCGATGCGGTCGTCGAGATAAAAACCGGGGCTGCCGGTGTCCAGCAGGATCCGGACCGGTTTCTTCCGCTCACCCAGAACCGCTTTCAGGGTGTAGCCTCGTACCTCACCGGTTCTTCCCGGGATCTTGCGCAGCGGGAGGGCGGCGTCATCGGGCCGCGCCGACGGAACCCACGTTTCCCTGTCTCCCAATGCCGTCAGGAACCGGATCGTCCCTCGGGCTCCCTCCACCCGGTCCGGGTCCGACTCCCCCATCAGTTCGACGTACCGCTTCAATCTCAGGATGACCTCGGCCCGGCTTCCGGCGGCGCCGGCGGCCCGGAACAGGACGTACGGATCGTCAGGAGCCTGCAGGAGGGCCGATTGCAGCAGTTCCGCCCCCTCACGGCCCCTCCCTTCCGCAAGTCGCAGCAGTCCCAGCTGGACCAGAGCCCGCAGCGGAGGCGGATCGTTCCCTTCAGCGATCCGGGACAGGACGGCGGAGGCTTCCACCAGTTCCCCGGCCCGGAACAGCGTCTCACCCAGGTCGCTGGCCGATCCGGCGTCCCCGGGATCGAACTGTTCCCTGGCAAGGGCCAGTGCTTCCTTCCAGCGATCCACGGCCAGAAGGTCCTGTACCGTTTCAGTCGGGGCCGGCTCGGCCGGGACTACTCCGGGTAAAACCAGCGCAAGCAGGAGGATGAGAACGGGGTACCGCACGCCTACAGCCAGGGGAAGATCAGGCCGAAAACCAGGACCACCGCGGCTACCCCATACCAGAAATGCAGGCTGCCGGCGCTTTTCCCCATCCGTTGGGAGACCCTGCGTGCATCGGCCCAGGCGTCCAGCTCGCTGCGGTCGGCCCGCTCCAGCAGTTCGGCCACCAGTCCGCTGCCGTTTGTGATGAACGAGGGGATCCGCCAGCTTGTACCGAGGCGATCCTGAAGGACCAGAGCCGGAAGCCAGTGCCGGCCGGCGGAAAACGGCAGGTGGTAATCGATGTGGACGATGTCCCTGTACTCCAGAACGTTCTCCTTCCTGCCGGACCGGAAGATCAGCCCCTGGTCGCCGGCCTGCACCGACCATCGCACGATGCCTCCGTCCTTCAGGACCCAAAGCGCGATGATGCCGCCCAGAACCATTACCAGCCCGCGGTAGACCTGGGAGGAGGAAAACAGTTCGTCCGGGTCCATGGTCCTTGAAGCGATCACCGCAGTTACCAGCACCGCTCCGGCCAGCAGCCGCGGCATCCAGATCCCGCCGGACGTACAACGGTGCTCCCCTGCGGCAGCCATCACCATGTCACTTCCACCGGCGCGAACTTGATCGCATCCGCAGCCACCAGCATGTAACGGATGCCGTCCCGCTCCCCGACAACCCCCAGGCGATGGTCCTCGCCGTGAAGATGTCCGTACAGGCAGGTCCGTACACCGGCGCCCTCTAGCAACGAGACCACCTGGGTCGGTTGCCGGCCCTCTATCCACGGCGGGTAGTGCAGCATCGCAATCCGGGGCAGCTCCCTCGAGAACCGGCGGTCGGCGTCGGCGATGGATAGCTTGAGCCGCTCCAGTTCTCTCTCAAAAATCTTGCCGTCACCCGGTTCGGCCACCGGATCGTCCGGCGACGTCCAGCCTCGCGCCCCCAGCACCACCACCCGGCCATCCATCAGGAAGGCGGAGTTCTGCAACGGTGTGCAACTCTCGGGGAGGCTCTTCCGGAGCTTGCCCAGACTCCCCCACCACATATCGTGGTTTCCACGTAACAGGATTTTCCTCCCGGGGCGGCGGTGGATCCAGTCCAGATCGGCTGCGGCCTCTTCCAGGGATGATGCCCAGGACAGGTCTCCCGGAAGCAGTACCGTGTCTTTTTCGTGGACCATGCGATCCCAGGCGGCTGCCATCCGGGCGGGATGATCGGCCCACTGCTCGCCGAATATGTCCATCGGCTTGTCCCCGTTCAGGGACAGGTGCAGGTCTGCAATGGCGAACAAACGGCTCATAAACAAGATTGTAACCGCTCCCGACCTCGACAGCCCCTCGCAGCCACCGTATCATTTTTGGTCCAGACCTGACGATCCGGAGGACCGACGTGAATCGAATCCCGACACCTATCATCCTTGCCGCAGTCCTGGTTGCCGGCCTGTTCGGGCCGACCGGGCCTGCCCGGGCCGCGGTGGACGACAAGGGGATGCTCGAACTCTACGAACTGAAGACCCTCACGGTGGTCTACCCGTCATCTCCAGAGTCCCGGCGGGAAATCAACCGGATCTCCGCCAGGAACCGGGGGGCGTTCCTTTCCGCCGCCAGCGGTGCAGCCGTCCGCGTCCTTGCGGACAGCGAACTCTCCAGGAAGGATCTGGAAGACAACCTGCTGTTACTGGGGTGGGACAACCAGCTGCTCCGGAAGCATGGCCAGGTTCCGCCCTACGGCAGGTCTTCAACCAGTGTGCGGTTCCTCGATTACGTCAGACAGGATCCGGATCTCGACCTGATCTTCAGATCCCGGTCGCCGTTCTCGAAGGCTGACGATCCCCGGGATCTGTTCTTCTGGTCCAGGATCGACCAGGACCGGGACCGTTTCATGACCATGCCGATGGTCGGCTCGGACTGGGCGATCTACCGGGATTTTGCGGTGATCTCCCAGGGCATGCTGGAGAGCTCTCCTGACTGGCCGCCCAGGAGGGATCCGATCGCCGAGAAGCTGACCGACCCGGATATCGAAGCCTACACCCGGGATCGCGAGAGCCTCGTCAACGGGCCGCTGCGTGTGATATTCAATCCGAAACGGGTAGCGCCCGCCACCGTCGCCAAGGTCCTTGAGACCCGCCTGAGGGCCTACAGGCAGGTTGTTGCAGCGCTGGGCGATCCCGGAGCCGACTCCAGGTTCGACCTGTACATCTATGCGGATGAAGAGACCAAGGAAAAGCTGACCGGTGTGAAGGCCGGGGCCCACTCGGTCCCGGTTGCCGGAGAGATGCATATGACCTTGCGGTTTGCCCGGTCCTCGAGCATCCACGAGGACGTCCACCCGGTGGGAGGTCGTGTCCTGGGCCCAACCGCATCCACGGCGGCCTACGAGGGGCTGGCGTATTCTCTCGAGCCGGTTCTACTTGGCCGGCCGCTGACCTATTATGCCGCCCTCATGCTGGACGAGGACCGCATGCCGACCATCGCCGATCTGCTGGATGAGGAACGCTTCAGGAAGATTCCCAATTCACAGCGCTTCGCTGCCGCCGGCCTGTTGATGAGCTGGCTGCGGGAGCAGGCAGGAAAGAAGGAATTCGCAGCCTGGTACTCCTCTCCCGATCCGGATACGGAAAGTCTGGCCGCAGTGCTGGGAACCAGACCCGGAAAAGCGGAGCAACAGTTCCGGGAGTGGACCACGGCACAGACCCGTGCCCATTCCGGCGACGTCGCTTTCGCCGCCGCCGTCGAGGAGGCCAGGGCCCGCCACCTGAACGGCGAGTATGAACAGGCCGCCGCCGCGCTGATCCTTGCGCTGACCCACAAGCCGGACGACCACAAGACCCGGTTCACCCTGGCCACCACGAGGATGAAGACAGGCGCCTTAGAGGAGGCGGCCGGCGATCTGCTGAAAGTTCTGGATGGAAAAGCCGGGGCCGCCGACAGCCTCACGGCACATGCTCTGCTCCAGCTGGGACGGGTCTATGATCTGCTGGGCAAAAGGGGTGACGCCCTGGCCGCCTACGGCAGGGTGCTGGATCTGCCGGACCGGCATGATTCCCATCTCCTGGCCCGGGAGGGACTGGAAACCGCATTCACCGCCGATCGGCTGGACTAGGCCGGGCTGGAACTGGCCGGCAGTACAAGCGTGAAAGTGGCGCCGCCCTGTTCGCCGGCACTGTAGGAAATGCTGCCGCCATGCGCCTCGGCGATCAGCCGGACCAGGGGCAGGCCCAGGCCGCTGCCTTCGGGACGGGTTGAGACCGAAACGTCGAACAGCGAGCTTTCGAGAGCGGATGGAACACCTGGTCCCGTATCGGTGACCCTCAGGATCGCCGCGCCCTCCTTGCGACCGGCCTCAAGGGTGATGATGCCGCCGTCCGGCATGGCCTGCAACGCATTGAGCACCAGGTTCAGGATCGCCTGCTGCAGTCGCTCGGCGTTCCCGTCCACCACCGTAGCCGACTCACCGCCAGAGATCCGCAGATCCACACCTGACTTTTTCGCGGTGTAGGACATCAGCCGCACGACCCGGCGGCACAGATCCTCCAGGTTGACCGATTCGGTTTTATCGCCGGGACGCACCAGGCCAAGGTAGTTGTTCAACAGCTCGGTCAACCGGCGGGTCTCGTCCCGGATGGAGGACAGCGATTCTCCTACCGCCAGCCGGCCGCCCTCGGTCCAGTCCATGTCCAGGTACTGCTCCACCACACCGGCATTGAGGCCGATGGAGTGCAGCGGGTTGCGAATCTCGTGGGCCATCCCTGCGGCCAGATGGGCCAGGACCGCATACCTGCCCGCCTCAAGCAGGTGGGCTTCGACCTTCCTCAGCGTGGCCAGATCCCGGATCAACAGGAGTTCTCCCGTCTCCCCCGGGCGCACTTCGAACGGCACCCTGGTCAGCTTGGCGGGGATGACCACACCCCCAGGCAGCCGGACCTCGTCCTCGTGTTGCAGCGTGGCGTTGCCCTTCCCTCGTATCCACCAGGGATTGGAGTCCAGAATCTGCCGGATGGCCGCTTCCTCATCCTCATCGGGCCCCTGACCGTTCTCGCCGTGGCCAGTGCCCTCATGACCTGCCAGGCGGCATGCAGCCCGGTTCCAGGCTACCGGCTCCCCGTCAGGCCCCAGTGCGATCATGGCGTCTTCCAGCGATGCCGAGAGGGTTCCCAGCAACGCTTCCCGCTCCCGGCCCTCCCGGGTGAGCCGCTCCAGCTTGCCGCCCATTTCCGAGATGGCCCGGACCGTGCCGGCCAGTTCCCCTTTCTCGGCCAGCTTGCCGGCCTGCAGCCCTCCCTCGAACCCTCGCTCCCGATAAGCGGCCAGCGCCTTGTCCAGCCCCCGCACCGAGTGGCCGGTAACTGCGGCGATGAGCAGGCTGCCCAGGCCGACCAGGGCGACGAACAGCACCGCAGGAATCGTGATGTCCTGAACGTCGACCTTGGGTCGCGGCATTTCCAGGGAGGGTCGGCGAGCCATCAGTTCCGGGTCCTGGGCCCAGGTCAGCAGCAGGGACCCCAGATGCTCCCCGGCCGCGTCGCCGGCAGGGTCCTGCTTGTCGAAGACAGGAACCAGAACCTGGGTCACCAGTGCGCCGTCCTGATCCTTGACCTGCCTGGTGCTGAGGACGGTTTCCCCGAGGAAAACCTTGTCTTCATCCTTGGTGAACGCCAGATCCAGGGCATCGGCATCGGAGGCGTACTGAATCCTGAGACTGCGGTCCAGGACCAGCATCGACTTCACCGCCGGGATCCCTTTGAGGACGACCAACAGGCCGTCGGCCACCTTCTCCCGGACGTTCTGATTTTTTTCGGGGAAACCGGACGAAGTCTCCCGAAGCAGGGAGCGGGCCACCTCTTCGGCCATCGGCTGGAAATACTGCTCGATCGGCCAGGTCGCCACCTGCTTTTCCCAGCGTTCACCATAGTCCCGGTAACTTTCCTGGACGATGCGGCTGACGATGTAGCCTGCGGTGGTTGTGAAAACGAGGATGTAGACGAGATGAACGAGGAAGATCCGGAGGGAAAGCGAGATCTTCACAGGCCGTACTTCTTGACCTTGTTGTGCATGGTCTTCAGTGAGACTCCCAGAATCTTGGCCGCCTGGGTCTTGTTCCCTCCGGTGTGCTCCAGGGTCGAAGTGATCAGGCTGCGCTCCGCATCTTCCATGCTGCTGCCGATAGGCAGGGTGACCCCGGTTTTAACCTCTTCCGGCGCCAGGCCGGTGTCCTCCACCAGTTTCAGGTGCGGGGCGTCCAGCGGCTCATCACCGATAACATCCTCGGGCAGATGCTCCAGCGTGATGGTCGCTCCTGCAGAGAGCAGGGTGGCCCTCTCCACGGCGTTCTTCAGTTCCCGGGCATTGCCGGGCCAGGGGTAGTGGATCATCCGCACCAGCGCCGCCGGATCAATGCCGGCCACCGTGGCTCCGGTCTTGCGGGCGTACTCTTCTGCGAAATGCGTCGCCAGCATCCGGATATCTTCTTTCCGGTTCCGCAACGGCGGCACAGTGATATTGAACACATTCAACCGGTAGTACAGGTCCTCCCGGAACCGGCCTTCCTCGATCGCCTTCTTGGGGTCCCGGTTGGTGGCGGCCACAACCCGGACGTCGGCGGTGATGACTTCTCTGCCTCCCAATCGCCGGAACTTCTGTTCCTGGAGCACCCGCAGAAGTTTGGCCTGCAGCGATTCGTCCATCTCCGCGATCTCGTCCAGGAACAGGGTGCCCCGGTGCGCCATTTCGAAACAGCCGATCTTGCGGTTGGTCGCCCCGGTGAACGCTCCCCGCTCATGCCCGAAAATTTCACTTTCAAGAAGCGTTGCCGGGATGGCGGCGCAGTTCACAGCCACGAACTCCTGCCGCCTTCGGGGGGAAAGATCGTGGAGGGTTCGGGCGACCAGTTCCTTGCCGGTGCCCGACTCCCCTGCTATCAGGACCGAGAGGGTGGACGGGGCGACTTTCTCGATCTGGAGAAAAACCGACTTCATCGGAGCAGAAACCCCGCGAAGCATGCCGAAAGCGCCCCGATCACGCAGCTCCCCCCGCAGTCGGCGGTTCTCCGCCAGCAGTTCGGAAGTCTCTTCCATTTTTTCGAGGAGGATTTTGAGTTTTCCGGGCTCTACCGGCTTCTCGAGGAAATCGGTGGCCCCCAGCTTGATCGCTTCCACAGCCGTTTCGATGGTGCCCTGGCCGGACATGACGATGATCGGAACCGGGTATTCGTACCGCAGCTTTTCCACCAGCTCGATACCGGACATGCCGGGCATCACCAGGTCGGTGAGGATCGCCTCCGGATGGTGCTCATGCACCATCTCCATCGCCTTTTCGCCGGTTCCGGCGGAAACGACGTTGTACCCCCATACCTCAAGCAGCCTGCGCAGGGAGTCCCGGCAGGAAGTTTCGTCGTCGACGACCAGGATCTTGTCGAGCATATCGGCTTCCGGTCCGGCGGGGGGAGAGGCGAGAAGGACCCAGGACCCATCCGGACCCTGTAAGTTTTACACAACTAGAGCAGTTTTGACACAAGCCGGGTGAGGAGTGAGAGAACCACGGAGGCAGTGCCAAGAGCGGCCCCCATGCTGACCAGAACGGCTCCAACTACTAGAAGAGTCTGCATTTAGAATCCTTTCGGGACTCAGGTTCTCGCTCTGGAGCCCGCTGATCACCGTCATTTTCCGCTATACGGCAAACAATAGTTGCAAGAGACAGGCCAATCAAGGATATCCATCGAGATTCAACGCTTTTTTCCACGAGGTCGAACCTGTAGACAGGATGAACACCGCCTGTGTCACATCCCACATGCCGATCTACTGGAAGCGGATGTTCCCCACGTCGCCCATTTCCTCGAGAAGGAAGGTCTTGAGCCTGCCCTTGATCCGGACTTCAGCCTGCCTGGCGGCTTCCCGGCTGGTTCCGAAACGATCACCGATCTCCTGCAGTTTCAGGGGCTCATCGCTGAGGATGCGATCGTTGAGGATCATCAGGTCCCTCTCGGACATCCCTTCGCGGAACCTGTCCAGGGCCGCCTCCACCCTGTCCTGGAGCTGCTTCCTGGCCATCTGTGTTTCCGCGTCCGGTTCCCGACCGGCCAAGGTGTCACCATGGGAACGGCCGTCCTCGTCCCCTCCTGCCGGAGCATCCAGCATCAGGTCGTGAGAGCCGAGAGCCATCTGGACGTCGGTCACGTCCTGTTCCGAGACGCCGAACTTCTCCGCCAGCAGCTTGGGACCGACCTCGTATCCGGCGGCCTCCAGCTTGCGCTTTTCCTTTTCCAGGTTGTGGAGCAGCTTCCGCCGGGCGTTGGTGGTGCCGACCCGAACCAGCCGTACGTTGTCGAGAAGGAACTTCACCATGTACGCCCGGATCCACCACGAGGCGTAGGTCGGGAGCCGGTACCCCATTTCCGGATCGAATTTCTCCACGGCCTGCATCAGGCCGATGTTCCCTTCCTGGATCAGGTCCAGGACGTTTCTGGCCGCCCTGCGGAACGACTGGGCCACCCGCACGACCAGCATCAGGTTGGCGGTGATGAGACGGAACAGCGCCTCCCGGTCACCGGTCTCCCGGTACCGCCGGGCCATTTCCTGCTCCTCCTCCCGGTTGAGAGGCGGGTATTTGCGGAGTTCGGCCATGTAGGCCCGAAGCGGGTCCACCGGCGCCAGGCCACGGCCGCCTGCAGGAACCAGTGCCTTTACTTCCGGTTCGGGGTTTGAATTGTCCACGGGATCGGCAAGTACGGCCGGATCAAGCGGAGCGGGATCGTCGGAACTCATCAGGCTCAGGATAGCATGCCGCGATCAGGGCGGCCTAGAAGCTCTTGTCTCCCAGATACTTCCGGGGATCTTCCCGGCGGCCGGACTTGAACACCTCGTAGTGCAGGTGGGGTCCGGTGGACCGGCCGGTGGAGCCGACCTTGCCGATGACGTCGCCACGCTTGATCCGCTGGCCGGAACGGACCAGGATTTCGCTCATGTGAGCGTAACGGGTGGCCATGCCGTAGCCGTGGGAGATGTGCACCATCTTGCCGTAACCCATGTACCGGGTCGCCCGGGTGATCACACCATCGGCGCTGGCGCGGATCGGAGTGCCTTTGTTGGCAACGATGTCCACACCCTGGTGGAACTCCCTCTTCCCCGAGAACGGATCCTTGCGCCAACCGTAGCCGTGGGAGAAGAACCCGCGGACCGGACGGATGCTGGGGGTGGCCGCCAGATGCTCCAGCCGCTCGTTCCAGGCCTCGTCGATCATCTCCATCGAACGGTCCAGCCCTGAGGCGCGATCTCCGAGGGTCGCCATGTCTTCGTCCAGGGCCCGCTGCAGGTTGAGCATGGACGGGCGGATGGCCCGGGCGCCGCCGGCGGCCGGTTCCGAGGTCGGTAACCCATCGACTCCCAGCACTTCGGCCAGTTTGCCCGCATACTCCTCGTTCTTTTCGAGTCGGCCCCGCATCGTCACGAGGGCGTTCTCGAACTGCAGCTTCTCTTCAAGCAGCACCTGATTTTCCACGGCCAGCCGGTCCATCGTTCCATCCTGGGTGTTCATGCGCAGCAGCAGGTGGGGCGCCGAAGCGCCGGCCAGGAGCAGTGCCGCCAGAAGGCCGGCCATGGAGAGCACGAAGTTCCTGGAGAGATGAATCTTTCTCATCCGGGAGTCGGCATGGGGCAGGATCAGGATGGTATAAAACTTACGGGGCATGTAGCGCTCTCCAGGACAGATCGGGTCCGGCCGGAAAATCTTGCCGGTAAGGTAAAATTGGTGACTCGATCTCCTGTTGTCAACTGATTCGTACCGGATGTACGAGACAAAAACGTAACACCCGGTTACGTTGCCGTCAACCGCCGCAAGCAGGTTGTGCGGCGATTTGAAAGGAGCTTGATTTGGAGGCGGATGCAGGCCGGATTTTGATGGTGGGGCTGGCAGGCCCGGACCTCTCCAGTGGAGAGAAAAAGTCCCTTGAGGACCTCCTTCCGGGAGGGGTGATCCTGTTCCGCCGCAATCTGGACTCCCGGGAGCGGCTGGCAAACCTCATGAATGAACTGGACCGTGTCCTTCCGGAAGCTCCGTGGGTCGCCGTGGACCAGGAAGGTGGGCGGGTTTCCCGCCTTGAACCCTGGATCGGTCCTACACCGTCCGCCTGGGAGCGGGCCGCCGCCGGCCCTCACGAGGCGTACCGCTTCGGCCGGGAGACCGGCCGGGAGCTGGCCGCCCTCGGCTTCAATCTTGATTTCGCCCCTGTGGTGGACCTTTGCCCCCCGGACAAACCGAACGGGATCGGGGACCGTTCCTGGGGAACCGACCCGGAGCAGGTGGCCGGCCTGACCGGCCGGTTCCTGGACGGGTTGCACTCTGCCGGTGTGGCTGGATGTCTCAAACATTTTCCAGGACTGGGAGACACGGCGGTAGACTCCCACCTGGAACTGCCGGTCTGCCGACGGGACGGCGAACTGCTGCAGCGGGTCGATATGCTGCCTTACCGTGAACTGGGGGCGACCTCTCCGGCGGTCATGGTCTGCCACGCCGCATTCCCCGGTCTGGACCCGGTGAACGACAGGCCCGCCAGCCTGTCGCCGCCGATCGTATCCGGCCTGCTCCGGGAACAGATCGGCTACCACGGCATGGTCTGTGCCGACGACATGGAGATGGGGGCGGTAGCCCCCCTGGACGTGGACGGTTCGGCGGCGGTTGCGGCGATCCGGGCCGGTGTGGACCTGCTCCCCTACTGCGCCGACCTGGACCTGGCCGTTGCCGCGCGGGACGCCCTGGTCCGGGAGGCAGACAGGGATCCGGAGTTTGCGTCCCGTCTGGCGTTGGCGGCGGCGTCGGTGCGCTCAACTGCGGAGCAGTGGCCCAGACATTAGCGACAGACGGTGATTTCTCTAGCGTTTGCGCCCGGCCCCCAAGTTCCGTAGCTGCAGGGTGTCCCCTCGGGCCGGACCACGTACCACAGCACCTCCCCTAAGGGTGGGTTCCGGCCGTCATCGACCCAGGTGGTGTTGTCCAGTTCCAGCCCGGCACATTCGGCGTTCATCAGATCTTCACGGCGCTTCAGATCGCTAAGAACGCCCCTCGCCAGGTCGTACCGCTCCGCACCACCCGGATTGCTCCAGGCAAGGTTGCCGGAGGCATCCCAGCCGAGATCCGTGATCTCTCCAGGACCCGCCCCTGCCGGACATTGAGGGTCGTCACAGTCAACCAATCCGTCGCAGTTCTCGTCCTTCAACCCACGGCAACTCTCAAGCGCGGTAGGAAAAACCAGGGGATCGGAGTCGTCGCAATCAAACTCGGTGCAGGCATCAAAGAAATCACCATCCAGATCGTCGCAGGAGCAAATCACCTTATGCATACCCGGGTTCCAGAGCTGCTTCTCGCCAAATAGGGCAAAGTTCTTACCATTCCAGATAGCTTCCCAGGCATAATTCTCATTCGTGGATAGATCCACTCCTCCAGGATCAAGAACAGTGCCGTCCTCTTTTACCCGATAAAACTTCCAAAGATACCGGTAGTTGCTTCCAGTCCAATCAGAGACTCCTGACACGATGCCAAAGATCTCACCGGACCAGTTCATTTCGATCGGCAGGGACCAACCGTTGTTCGGGAACAGACCGAGAATCAGCAAACCGGGGTTGGACTGGTAGGTCCCATCATAATTGACGAACGCTGCCCTTTGCCTCAACTGGGTATAGAAGTCGTCGGTCCACCCTACAAGTATCCTGGACTGTCCCGCGGACATCCGCAGGTGTGTTGCATTGCCGGGAATCGTATCGTTTCCCAGCACCAGGCCCTGATCATCGATTCTGAGCACATGCAGGTTGTTTCCAGCCACGGCCACCGTAACCACCACTATGTAGTGATCTCCCGTCCAGATAGCGTCCATCTGGTCGAGGAAAGAAGAGAGTCCATCTACATCGTCTGTCACGACTTGAGACTGAGCCGCCTTCAGAACACCGTCATGGGTCAATCGCGTCACCAGCAGTGCGCTGCCATTGGTTGAACTGGACCCTGCTGTGCGCCAGAACACCGCATACTCTTCGCCGGTCCAGACCAGAGCAATATCGTTCCACGGAGCCTGGCCTAAAAAAGGAGATGTACTGCTGAGGTCAATTACTGAATCACCGATCGGGGCCCCGAACCGGTCAACCAGCCTTGCTTTCAATCTGTATTGATTTTGTTGGGAGCCTCCACTCCCGTCTTGCCAGACAACAAACAACCGATCTCCGGCATAAGCTATTTCGCATCGCAACTCCTTCGGTTCAGGGTTGGAAGGATCACCAATCGCCTGGGATTCAGCCAGGGGACGTCCGAGAGAGTCATAAGGGCGAGCGTATAGCAGCATTGTGTCAGCGTCGCCCGATGCCCCGACCAGAGTCGAGGTAACAACTAGATACCCGTAGTCAGTTTTTGCGGCACACCCGTAGCTCAATTCAGGATATGTCTCGTGTTCGAGGGCATTTGGAAGCTGAAAGAGGCTCGGAGACTCGCAATTCCGATCGCACCCCAAATCCAGATCACCGTCGCAATCATCGTCGATACCGTTACACATCTCGTCTGCAAACGGTTTCTGGTTCCAAGCGTGGTCCTGGCAGTCACCAGCAACCGCACAGTCATACCCCGCCTGGCTACCGTCCGCATCGTAGTCGTGACACTCCTGAGCTGAAACAAGAGTGATGGCGACGAATGCCGCAACTAGGCTCACTATGAAATGGAGAGAAGCCCTCATGGGACAACCACGACCAGTTCGTTCGAATATGCGCTCTCATTGCCGGAAGCGTCGAGGCTTTTCATTACAACATAATGAGTCGTTCCGCCCGAGATACTCTGAACCGTGTAAGACTCGAGAAGCCTGTTCAGTACGCCCGAATGAGCTTGAATATAGGGTCCACCGGATTCGGAGCCGATATAGAGTTTGTATCCGTCCACATCTCCGGTATACGGCCATGCCCAGTTAACGGTTAATGAGTTCCCGGCAAGGGTAAACGACAATTCTTCGGGAGGATCAGGCGCCACCGTATCATTGTGCAGCACTGTAACAGACTGCGAAGTTCCGCTCTCTTCACAGTTCTCTGAAAAAGTTGTTGCCGAATATGTCCGTTGTTCGTTCAACTCAAAACTCGAGTCCTGATATACAACACCCGGCCCCATCGAAGAGAGCAATTTCCGAGACCCGCCTCCCAGTTCCTGATATAGATTCCAGCCGATTTGGTCGGGGCACGTGGTCGCGTCCAGCGACACGATTCCACCGTCACCTCCGTAGCTTGCCTGCAGCCCGGGAACACATGGATTCCCCGAAGGTGGTGCAGAATCTTTTACTTCTCCTGAAATACACTGACTCAAGGCGGATCCACGATCCCCGATCACCGCACTCCCAGCGTTGGATCCTGCAAATCCCGAGGCAAGCATGTAATAGGTATATTCCTGAATCGGCGTGATCGTGTCCAAGTAGGGATCTACACAGGAGAGGTAGTTTTGACTATCAGTCAGCTGGCTCCATTCTTCTCGGAACGCACCGCGATCTCCTGGCTCTGAGTCCCACTCCATATCTGAATGAGGAAAAAGAATCGTCGTCCTGTCATCATAATGCTCAGTCCTCATACCGATACTCGTTTGGTGTTTGTACGGTCCTGGCACAGAAAGAAAAGAACCAATTTCTGATGATACCTGATACCACTCACCAAGCACGGGGGCTG
>JACXWD010000127.1 GCA_014764515.1 Candidatus Polarisedimenticola svalbardensis
GGTTCACGTCGTCGTAGTCGACCTTCAACTGGTCATCGATCCAGAGCCTTATGATGCCGTTGGAGACGCCGGGTGTGTTCATCCGGGTGTACAGCTTGAGCTTGACCCATTGGCCCATGGCCACCGGCACCGGACTCCCGACGTTCTGTGGCTTATCGAAAAACTGCCAATCGTCAATGTAGCTGTGCTGGACGAACCAGGTGCCTGAGGAACTGACGTACGGCATAACCTGATAGCGCCGCTGGGTGCTGACGCCGTCGGTGGCGTTGAGGAGCGCGGTCTTCTGACCCGACTGGGGCCAGACATAACCGGACTCGAACTTCACCCAGTACTTCAGCCAGACTTCTTCCACCCTGGCATCGCCGACGCTGGGGTGGTCCCCGAAATAGTGGTCCGTGTAGTTGTCGCTGGTAGTCCCCTCGGTGAGTGTCGCCCGGGCGCAATAGGATCCGGTGGGGCAGGTAGCGTTCTGCAGCACCTGGAAATGGCCGGGCTGGAATTGCCGCACACCGTCCCATTCCGAGAAGTCGCCGGTCTCGAAATCCGAGGTAAACATCGGCGTACCCGACCCGCCCCCGGAGGAGCTGACGCACTGGGAGGTGTCGTAGAGAGTACAGGTCGCAGCACAACCCAGGGTGCCGCTGTCGAACCCTTCGGTCTGGCAGGTCGCACCGCCAAGCTGGGACCCGTCGCATGTTTCCGTGCCGTCCAGGACGCCGTTGCCGCAGTTGTTTTCGCTGGTATCGTTCGCCGAGGAGCACCCCGGATCTCCACCGGACACGCTGTAATCGGTCAGGCCGTCGCCATCGTTGTCCACTCCGTCGCTACAGGCCGGGGTTCCGGTACCACCGCCGACGTTCCAGTTGGGGTCGAAGCTGCCGTTCCGCTCCCAGACCATGTCGTCCAGGTAAAAGCCCATGTCTCGCGACAGTGCCTCGGTGACGAAGTCGCCGATGGTCTGTGCACCCTCCCAGGCCTCCACCGTGGTCGTGGTGACCGGATTGCGGCCCGCAAGATAGTCATAAGTCGCCGATCCGGCACACTCGCTGGCGCTGCCGGTGCAGGAGTTCGGCTCCGCCTCGTTGTTGTTGTTCACCCACAGCTTGTAGTAGCCCTGGGGTCCGGTTTTGACCTCGGCCTGAAGATGGACCCACTCGTTGATCTGCATGCCGCCCACGTCGGTGGTATCGGTGGGGCCGGCGCAGGGCGCCCCGACGTTGTCGGTGAGAGAGAACGAACCCTTGTTCGCGAAGCTGCCCTCCGGCACGCAGCGGTACTGAACACCTCTGCCGTCCACACAGTCGGAGTGGCTGTTGCAGGTCGAACCGTCGTGGCTGCATTTATCGGATGATCCGGTACCATAGGCCCAGCAACCGCCGGCGGTCCAGTACCCGTCCCGGATGGAGAGCATCTGCCGGTCGCCGCCGGTGCCCCAGATCATGAACTTGTTGCTCTGATCCTGGTCGAACCGGTAATTGGAATCAAATTTGATCCTGAGCTTGATGCGGAGAGTATCCCCGACGTTCCAGGTGCCGCATCCGTTCGCCCAGCCCCAGCCCTGGTTGAATTGCGACTCCCCCCCTCGGGAGATGATGTGGGCGGCGCCGTCCCCGGCTCCTTCGTTCCCGCCATTGGAAACATGTCCCACACACCATTGCGAGCCGCCCTGCCAGCTGACCGGGTAGGAGCAGGTGCCGGTATGACGGTTGCTACGGATTTCATCCAGCCCGTACATCATGGAGGACCCGGGGTTGTCAAAGGACTCCTGCTTGCAAACCTGAGCCTCGGCCGCACCCACGATCAACAGAGCGGAAATCAACAGGAAATATCGTTTCACCGTCCTACTCCTTGGCAAGCTGTCCACTGGATCGCCGGTAACCCAATCGGTCTTAACGAGATTATCGTCTCGGTAGATCGTATTTGCCACCCATAATAGAGCAAAACTGATGCCAGCACCCACGATTTTCCGCAGGAACCACCCGGTTCGGTGTTAGAGGCTTACCCTCCCGCTTTTCGGGACTCCCGGGGGGCAACAGGATTTATGCAACTGACGGAAACGTTATCTGCGGCTTGTAATTGTTACTCGGCAGAGGCGACCGGGTCAAACTGACCGGGCATTGTGTCGCAGCTCCCGGTAGATCCGACAGTACTCGTCAGCCACCCGTTCCAGGGAGAAACGGGCCTGGATCCGCTTCCGCGCCTTGTCGCTGATTTCCGCCCTGAGTTCAGGGTTCCTGAACAGGGAGGTCACCGCATCCTCGTATCCCGACTCGTTCGCGAGGTCGAAAATGAATCCATTGACGCCGGATTCGATCACATCTTCGATGCCACTGATCCGGGATACCACACACGGCAACCCTCCGGACATCGCCTCCAGCAGGACGTTGGGCATCCCTTCCTTGTGCGGAGCGAAAAGGAACATGTCCGAGGCCCGGATGTACTCTTCCACGTTGCCGATGCGGCAAGTGAATGTGACATCCTTCTCCATCCCGGCGGTTCGTATCATCTCCTGCAATCGATCGAAGTACGGCCCGCCAGGTTTCCCGCCGCCCCCTTCAGAAGGGCCGGCGATCACCAGATGCCCTTCCAATCCCTTCTCGCGAATCTTGAGGAATACCCGAAGTACGTAGTCGACGTTTTTCCTGGCCAGGACGATACCCGTAAACAGGGCCACCGGCACCCGAGGCAGCCCGAGCCGTTCCTTGAGTTGGTCTTTCTCCGCTTCGGACTCCGCCGGGCGAAACCGCTCCATGTCCACACCATTAGGTAACCGGACCACCCGCTCCCTGGCCATCCCTTCTTCCACAAACTCATCGAATATCTGACGACTGGTGGCGATGTAGCGATGAAAGCGGCGGACGTAGAACCGGTTGACCCGGCCCCAGATCCTGCCCTGGCCGCCAAAGGCGATGTCGCTGTGGTGCATGGCGACCTTGAGGATCGAACCTTTC
>JACXWD010000128.1 GCA_014764515.1 Candidatus Polarisedimenticola svalbardensis
AAAGATCTGTCCCCTTTATTTATTTCTTGCGGGTGTAGGTGATTACCATCATCTTGCGTTCACCACCTTCGCCGTCCATTTCATAGGATTCGAAGGTCATGGCGTTATCGTCCACCATGGTGACCACGTTCTTGTACTTCTTGTCTTTACCGACGGACGGATCGAAGAACGACATGTAGGTGGTGGTCACCTTGCCACCATCGGAACAGTCCCCTTCGGCGGTGGCCATCAGGGTGCCCATGGTGTCGAACCACACCCCGATATGTTTCTGCTGGCCGTTGTCGTACCCTTCTATGCCCAGGCTATGGATGGACTGGCCCATCATGTCGTAGTCGGCGGTCATCTGGAAGAACCGGCCGCCCAGGATCGACTCGACGACGGCGGTGCCGTGGGATTCCATGGTGGGGGAGTCGGGAGCCATCCAGAACTCGCCCTTGAAATCCCAGGTGCCGACGGTCTTTGCCATGTGTGCGTGGTGCTCGCCGGGGACGGCCAGCTTGGCCCACATTTCCATCATCTCCGCCTCATGGCCGCCGGCCTGCTCTTCGCCCTTGTGTTCGTGGTCATGTTCAGGCCCGGCAAAGGCGAGTCCGGTCAGGGTGACGGCGATCGCCAGCGCCAACAGTCCGTATTTGATCTGTATCATGAATCCCTCCCATGGATAATCTCTAACCCGTATCCAGGAAGTATGCATCAATTCGGGGGCTGTCCCCCAAAAAACCTAGGGACAGTCGCCGCTGGCCGGGACCCGTTCCCGACCGCTGGAGTCGAGACCGTAGTTCCCCGGCGTGACGCTGTCCCGCAGGAGGAAGAAGAACGTCTGGCCAAGCACCGGCGTACCGCTGGTGTCCACGATGACGCCTGTGCCGTCACCGTTCACCAGGCAGTTCACCGCACCGAGATCGACCGTACCCACGCCATCCGCCATGTTGACCACGTCGCCCTGGATCAGGTCGTAGGTCAGGCCGCCTTTGGGGTTCCAGTGGATCTCGTAGTTCGGGCCGTTCTCGTGGAACTGGATCACCGGCTGGTCTCCGAACGGTTCGGTAGCGAAGTCGCAGTAGGTAACAAGGCCTCTGGCTCCGTTGTCGTACTGGTCGAAGATGTCGTCGATGTTGGCGTTGCAGCCCTTGGCGATCATCTCCGTTTCCATGTCCTCGCCCCAGTAGTTGTCGGAGGCGTCGATGGCGTTGCTCCACTGGTTGTTCAGGGCGTAGCCGGTGATGTTGAACAGGTCGTTATAATGCAAAGTGGCGTCGGCATAGCTTGAGATGTAGACGCCGTCGGAAGAGGTGTCACTGATACGGTTGTTCTCAATCAGCGCGTCAACAAGTTGCCCAGAGGAGCCTCCCAGGTAGATTCCATAGGTTCCGCCGGTAATCCTGCTTCTTTTAACCGTCGGATTGTTGTTGCGGTAGATGTAGACCGATCGGCTGCCGCCGGTGATCTCACTGTCGTCGATCGTCAGGGAGTCGCCGACGTGACTGCTGCTGAAGTAGAAGCCATAGCCATTCACGTTGTTGTGATGGATGGTAACGCCGTTCACGAGAGAGTTGTGAGCCCCGGTGACTTCCACGGTGTTGAAGGTTGTAGAGGCTACGAAGGTTGAGCTTCGCAGTTCCAGGCTCTCGGTTGCGTCCATGTCCAGATCCAGAGATTGACGCCCTACATCCTGGACCGTGAGGTTGTCGACGAGAACATCGGCATCCCGGGTTCCAGAGTCAATCTTAAGAGCGATCTGGTCTACCAGAGTAATGTCGATGTTTTTAAACGTCCAGGGCGCAGCGCCGAGAGGAGCGTTGGAGGCGCGGATGCCGTCTTCCTGCATCTGCTGAACGGCGATGCCGTCGAGGTTGGGAATACCGACGGTGTTCGTATCGGAGATCCCTTTCTTGCCCCATTCTAGAGACAGGTTACGAAGTTCAGGCATTGTGCGCCCCAGACCGTCGTAGCGGATGCCGTACCAGTGCCCCTTGGCCGGGGTCATGGAATCGCTGGTCATCAGGATGGAGCCTGGGCCGACGCCCTGGGCGATCAGATCGCCTTCGACGATCAGCTCGATCCGGGACCAGTCGACGCCGCCTCGGGAGTTGTCTGCGAGAGGTTGCATCTGTACCGTCGTTCCCGGGTCGATGGTCAAGGTCGTTCCGGCGGGAACGGTCACATCGCCGGTCAGCGTCACCGTGCCGGACCAGGTTTCGTTGGCCGGCAGGGTGCCCTCGGTGGTAAGCAGCGAGAAGTCGAAGTCGACGGTGATCACGTCGGGGCTTGCCTCAACCGCGCTGTTGCCGTCGGTCATGCGGCAGCGGAACTCCTGAAGGCCGTCCACGCTCGGCGTGAACGAATAGGTCCAGAAATCGGTGCCGGTGGCGGGCAGCCACGAGGATCCGCCGTCGGTGGAAACTTCCACCAGTTGCACGCCGGCATCCGCATAGGCCGTACCCTCGATGGTGATGGTTCGCCGGCTGAGAATGTCGCCGTCGAACGGCCAGACGAATCGGCTCTCCAGAGTGACATTGGTGTCGATCGTCAGGTTTTCCTGACCGCGGTAGTCGATGCGGCCCCGGGCGATGTTGTCTTCGATGTCAAAGACTTCGCTGATTTCCGCAGGGTAGCCTTCCGCCAGCATTTCGGCATTGGTGCCGGACCAGTAGTTGCGTCGCAGGTCGGCTCCGGTAACGCTATTCAGTTTGGTGTCATACCCGGTGCTGCTCTCGATGTTGTTCCAGTGGATTCTTGGAATCGAATTGCTGTTCAGGGTTGTGATATCGGTGGCGTCCCCGCCGGAGTTGGTGATGGTGTTGTACAGTGCGACCATGGTGGTGAGATTGCTGTTTACCAGGCCGTCGCCGCCATAGCCGTTGACCGTGTTGCGCGCAACGAACATATTGTCGTTGCTGCCGTTCGACGCCAACTGGATACCGATACCGGTCCCGGCACTCAGGCTGTT
>JACXWD010000050.1:0-11854 GCA_014764515.1 Candidatus Polarisedimenticola svalbardensis
TTATACAGCGGCGAGCCTGAGGAGCCGCCCTCGGTGGTGCCCAGGTCCCAGTCCGTCACCCGGACGTGGGTGCCGTTGCCGGGAACGGTGTTGCTGAGGTAAGACGTGGTAGTGGTCGGATCGTTTTCGAAGCTGATCCGTTTCTCGTCCACGCTGGGGTGATGGATCGCCACTGCCGAGGAGGCGTCGGCCCCGGAGGCGTTCCATCCGGAGAAGGTCACGCTGAACGAGGGGTCCGGATCCGAGTCCAGTTCCATCAGGGTGAAATCCGATGCACTGGATGCGGCTCGGAAAAATGCGCCGCTGCTGAAATCACTCAGGCTGCCGTTGGGAGCGCCTCCGCAGGTGCTGGTTTCATAGTTCCAGTACGCCACCAGGGAAGCGGCGGCGCTGCTGGAGCTGTACCCGCAGTGGTACGCAGTCATGAAGAACGGACGCTGGTCGTTGGCGGTGTTGTTCACCATGAAGCCGGTGCAGTTGCGGCTGCCTCCTCTTGAGATCACCGCCACGCTGGGAATTTCGTCTCTCCAGCCGTCTCCCTGGGAGCAGACCACGTCCACATTGCAGGAGCCGGACTCAGGCGTACCGCCAGTCACGAAACCGCGGTAGCCGACGTTGATGGAGTCCAGCTTGAGACGCAGATCATTGACCGCGTTCTCCGGGATGGTCAGTTCCAGAACAATGGAATCGGTAGTCAGGACCGGGGTCCACAGTTCACCGTGGGAGGCGTTGTCCCCGGCAGTGAACGGACGGATCGCCTGGGAGCCGTCAGCACTGTAGATCGACAGGCTGCCACCTTCAGGCATGAAGAAAGTCCGGAACCCCAGGTTCAGGGAAAACGCATCCGGGGAAGCGACCCGCAGCCGCCAAACCAGGGTGTCCTCGTCCGCCCGCTCCCACAGTCCGTGGGTGTCGGGGGTTATCTGCACCGTGTTCGGGATGGCGAACCGGGGCGGGATACCGGCAATTTCATCGGCTTCATCTTGAGCGCGGGCCATTTCCAGATCGACGGCCGGGGCGAACTCGGCCGGCACCCGGTCCAGCGGGACCAGTCCAGTCGCGGCCTGAGCACTGCAGACCGCCAGGATCATCAAACAGACCAGTACAAGTGTCTTTTTCATGCTTTAAAAGCCCCCCAGAAGAAGAGTTGGCAGAACAATACCCGCTGAATATACCCCGATTATTTTGAGCAGGAGATTAAACTTGGACCCTGATGCTGTTCCGAATCCTTGCCGACTGCCTGGTACTGCTCCACGGCTGCTTCGTGCTGTTCGTGGTGCTGGGCGGTTTGCTGGCTCTGAAATGGCCTCGCGCCGCCTGGATTCATGTGCCTGCCTGCATCTGGGGCGCACTGATCGAATTCAAGGGCTGGATCTGCCCGTTGACGCCTCTTGAAAAGTGGTTGCGTGTCCAGGCGGGCCAGGCAGGTTACGAAGGCGGCTTCGTCCAGCACTACCTGGTGCCGCTGATGTACCCGGCCGGACTGACCGCAGAGCGGGCAACAACGCTTGGACTGTTCGTGGTTATTGTGAACGTGGCGATCTACGCCTGCGTCGTCATTTCAATAAGACGACGCAGGCGTTAGTTTGGTGTTTTACTCGCAGGTGACCTGGGGTAGACCCTGGCCGTAGTCGCAGGTCGGCGTTCCGATATCTTCCGGGCGCTCCAGAAGGCTGCTGCTCTGACCGTAGGAACCCTCTTCCAGGCTGTTGTTGGCAACGATCACGAAGAACAGGTTGTCCAGACCGGATGGGTTGAACGATGCAGCCCCGGATATCCCGATGTTGCAGGCTGCGTCGGACCAGTCGTACAAGGCGACATTGGCCAGGTCTCCGTAATACACCGTGTGATCGGTAGCGTCACAGGCCGGTGTGTAGGTGAACTCGATTTCACCGGTTCCCGTGTTCCAGGACGCCTGCACCTGGTCCCCGGGGATTTCCTGGTGGGAAGCGGATCCGGGAACACCGGCGGCAATGGAGACGGTTGCACTGGCGAACACCATTTCTGCAGGGGCGTTCATGCCGGTATTGGCCCATGCATCCAGCATGTTGATACCTTCGGCGCCCAGGGAGGCGTTGAGGCCGTCGTTGTTCAGCCACAGGAACTGGATGTACTCCCAACTGGTCTGCTGGTAGTACAGCCGGACTTCGGCGGAGGCGGCGCCGGCCGGGATGGCGAAATCCTGGTCGTCCCAGTGCTGATACACGCCGCCCGGTCCCGGGTTGCCGTACTGGTCGCCGGGTACCGGCATGATGTTCCGGACCCGGGCATCGTCGTAACGCATGCCGTAAGTCGGGATACGGTTGTCATGGTGCATGACGTTGTTGAGCACGAAATGGAAGGAATGGTATTCCTCACCCGGCAGTTCCTGGCGCAACTGACCCAGCGTATGGTCCACGGCGTCGGTCATCCGATCGTATCCGATGACGAAACTGTCCGGATACCCCAGGGAGGACAGCTGGGCGGCCCACTCCTGGTCCATGCCCGGCTCGGCTTCATAGATCACCGCATCGTCGATATCGATGATCGATTCCACCTGGTGGGTGGTCCCGTCCAGATCCTGCACGGTTCGCCCGATCGGGC
Organism: Candidatus Polarisedimenticola svalbardensis; assembly: GCA_014764515.1. Lineage (GTDB taxonomy): Bacteria > Acidobacteriota > Polarisedimenticolia > Polarisedimenticolales > Polarisedimenticolaceae > Polarisedimenticola > Polarisedimenticola svalbardensis. The sequence continues at coordinate 2,584 of JACXWD010000050.1, forward strand.
CGTAAGCTCCGGACTCCGTGCCGGGAAGCGGCTGGCCGAGACTGTCGAACCACTTGACGTTGAGCCACATTCTCCGACCCTCAGGATAGCCGCTGATCAGCTTGTGGCCGGTCAAGTTGGTGACACGCACCGTCAGGTGAGCGCCACTCTGGGACGCGGAGAGATCCGCAGCCCGGGTGAGTTGGTTCATACCCCGCTGCTTGGCCGCCTGCATGGCGTTGCGCTTGTCCGCATCCATGCCGCCACCGAGGCGCAGAAGACCGTTGTCGTCCTGGTAGGCGATGGCGTCGGCGATCCAGTAGCCGCCACCCATGTGGTCGTGGCGACCCAGGTCGGTGCGGATCGGGGTGCCGTTCTTGTTGCTGCCAACGCCGGTGGAAGCGTACATGTGGCAGGTCTGGCAGGTGAAGTACCGCGGAGTCCCGTCTTCGTAGTCGGCGTCCAGCCGGGCGTCCCATGCCCGGTGATAGGCGATATCCGGCGCCCCGCCGATCTTCTGCAGGTCCGACGGCAGGCCAGGGTAATCGTTCACCAGGGTATTCCCCCAGTTGCCGGACAGGTATTCGCTGTAGGTTCTTTCCACGACACCGTAGGTATGGGGCGGGTTGTTGAATGCCGCCTTGCCGTCCACAGGTGAGCCGAGCACACCGCTGAAAGTGCCGGGAGCCAGCCTGATCTCCTGGGTGCCGTTGTTGTGGGCCAGGTCTCCCACTGCCGGATTGCTGACGTCGTGGCAGGTGCCGCACATCTTGGCCTGGCGGTGGAACGGAGAACCGAACGCGGCGTGTTTGGCCTGCTCGTCACCCTCTGCGTACGGGCCAAGACGGGTACCTTCACTGTTTATGACCCACATGGCGCCACCGTTGTACCCTTCGCCTGTAACCGGGTCAAACGCCTCGAACGGGGCGTTCTGCTCCTCTACCGTACCGGTCACGTTGGTCGGCTGGTCCGGGTCCACCATCAGGTGGCAGAACTCGCATTCAACACCGCGATCGTCGCTGGCCAGCAGGCCGCTGGCATCGGTAGGTGTGGATCGATCATCAATCCATCCATTGGTGCTGTGGCACTTGATGCAGAGGTCGCCAACTCCACCCCGCAGGTCCGGGTCGGGGTTCGGCAGGAAGTCCTGCTCAGCGATGGCGACCGTGGCCCAGAACAGCGGGTCCCGGCCGGCGTTCCCCATCATGCTCCCTTCCCAGCCGAAACCGGGCTCGTAGTCCGGGTTGGTGGTGTTGTAGTGACAACTGCACGAAGACGAGAACGGCGAGGCTTCCAACTGCTGGGTGCCGGGCATCTTGACTTCGTTGGGCACGGTAGGCGCCGCCTGGGCGGTTGGCGTCAGGGCCACCAGCAACAGGATGCTGGTGACCATGAGGAACATGGCGAACGCAACCTGCAAAGCTCTTTGATGGGATTGGTGGGAATCGTGATGCGATGACATGGACTACCCCTCCTTGGATACAGTTCCAGATCATCATCTTGTACCGGGAAGTAGGGGGCCGGGCAATACACTAAGCCGGATGAAGTAGATGGATTAGATCCACTAATCAGAAATGGGGACATTGCACATTATCTCTAAATAACTCAAGTGCATGGCAACAGTCGCTCTTGGAGCACAAGAATTAAAAGATAATGTGCAATGTCCCCATTCTTATCCGTGCTGCTTGCCCGCCTTCTCGATCCGCGCCCAGGTGTCCCGCAACGGCACCGTGCGGTTGAACACCAGGGAGCCGGCCTTTGAATCCTTGATGTCCTCGCAGAAGTAACCTCTTCGCTCGAACTGCACCCGCTGTCCCGGCCGGGACTCGGCCAGGCTCGGCTCCAGCTTGCACCCGGTAAGGATTTCAAGGGAATCGGGGTTCAGGTTGTCGTGGAAATCGTGGCCTTCCACATCTACCTGGTTCGGGTTCTCGCGGTTGAACAACCGGTCATACAACCGGATCTCCGCATCCACCGCGTGGCTCGCCGAAACCCAGTGCATGGTGGATTTGACCTTGCGACCGTCAGGCGCGGTTCCGCCTTTCGTTTCCGGGTCGTAACTGCAGCGGATCTCAATCACGTTTCCCTGATCATCCTTGATCACACTTGTGCAGGTAACCAGGTAGGCGTAGCGCAGCCGCACTTCCCGCCCAACGGTCAGCCGGAAGAATTTCTTCGGCGGATCCTCCCGGAAATCCTCCTGCTCGATGTACAACTCCCGGGAAAAAGGAACCTTGCGCGTGCCGGCGGACTCATCTTCCGGGTTGTTGACCGCATCCAGCCACTCGACCTGGTCTTCGGGGTAGTTCTCGATGACCACCTTCAGCGGATTCAGAACACCCATGACCCGGGGGGACCGCAGGTTGAGATCTTCCCGGACCGCATGCTCCAGCTGGGCGACGCTGACCACGCTGTCCCTTTTGGCCACACCGATCCGGTCACAGAAGGTCCGGATCGCCTCCGGGGTGAGCCCTCTGCGGCGCATGCCGCTCAAGGTCGGCATCCGGGGGTCGTCCCAGCCCGAGACCCTCCCCTCGTTCACCAGGGTCAGGAGCTTGCGCTTGCTCAGCACCGTGTAGGACAGGTTGAGCCGGGCAAATTCGATCTGCTGGGGATGGGAGGGCACGTCCAGATGCTCCAGAACCCAGTTGTAAAGCGGCCTGCGAGCCTCGAATTCCAGGGTGCAGAGAGACTGGGTGATCCCTTCGATGGAATCGGACAGGGAGTGGGTGAAGTCGTACATCGGGTAGATGCACCAAGCGTCCCCGGTGCGGTGATGGGTCGCCTTCCGGATCCGGTAAATGGTTGGGTCCCGCATGGTGACGTTGGGCGAAGCCATGTCGATCTTCGCCCTCAACACATGAGCGCCGTCTTCGAACTCCCCGGCCCGCATCCGGCGGAACAGGTCGAGGTTCTCCTCAACCGATCGATCCCGGTAGGGACTGTTCCGTCCCGGCTCGGTCAGGGTCCCGCGGTATTCCCGGGTCTCCTCGGCAGACAGGCTGCAGACGTAGGCATGCCCTTTCCGGGTCAGCTCCTCGGCAAATTCGTATAGCCGCTCGAAATAGTCGGAGGCGAAATACAGCCGGTCCTCCCAGTCGAACCCGAGCCAGCGCACATCCTCCTGGATCGAATCGACATATTCCACCTCTTCCTTGGCCGGGTTGGTGTCGTCGAACCGCAGGTTGCAGGTGCCGCCTTCGTTCTCCGCTGCGATGGCGAAATTGAGGCAGATCGCCTTGGCGTGGCCGATATGGAGGTAGCCGTTCGGCTCCGGTGGGAACCGGGTAGCCACCCGACCACCGTGCTTGCCGGACGCCTGGTCCCGGGCGACGATTTCCCGGATGAAGTCGAGGGAAGGGGTATCGTTGGATTCGGCCATGAAAACGGTCCTCTGCGGGAAAGCGTTCCACTATATCGGATCGACCGATCGACTGCATAGCCGGGTACTTGAAGACGACTTTTGTATAGAAAAATGGGCCGGGGACCTCAGTCCCCGACCCTTCACGATCCGGCAAGGGTAGTTCGGAGGTTCAGTACCCCCGGCTTGCGGCAACCACGTAGTAATTCTTCTCGCGCTGCAGTGTCCGGAACGGCATCGAAGCCTGGCGCACCTGCCCCAGGGTCTCTCCCGGCCGGTGCAGCCAGTACACTTCCATCTCCTGCTCCGTCGGCCACGCATAGGCCACCAGTCGGACATGATCGGCCCCGTCCGACCTGAACACCAGGATAGGGTGGATCGACTCCTGCTCCTCGCTTCTGGCTACGGTGCTCTGGAACGTCCCCAGCGGCATGCCGTTCACTCTAAGGGCATGGAGCCCGGCCACCGGGTTGTATGCCCGGACGTAGCAAAGCGTCACCTTACCCGGGTCGTGGACGCTACCGTCGGGCATCTCCATCTGCCAGGGGATTTCGGCGGAAACACAGCTTCCGCCGGCCTGGGACCATGCCGGCGACACCGCCAGCAAGACCAGCACCAGAACGATGGGCGCTCCCCCGAGTGCCTTGTCGATCAGGCTTTTTTTCTCGAATACGGTCGGTTTCATGTCAGCCCTCCAGTCGTCATCTCTTTGGGTTTCTAATGAGACTAACGACCGGACGGGGACAACCGCACAGTTTGGGCCCGAATTCGACTCAGTTCCCGGATCGGGCGTGGGCGGTTTCCGCCTCAGGCGTTTCCGGCCGGGGTTCTCGCTTTCCGGAAACCAGCGCTTTCAACTGCAGGCCGGCATCGTCCAGGAGGGTGTAGAACAGCGGCACCACTATCAGGGTCAACGTGGTGGAGCTGAAAAGGCCGCCGACGAAGGTCCGCCCCAGTCCCGAGTACGGGATGCCGACGAAGTCGCCCTTCCCGAAGGCCATCGGGAGCATTCCCATGATGGTTGTCAGGGCGGTCATCAGGATCGGGCGGAACCGCAGCCGGCCGGCTTCCAGAATCGCTTCCTGCCGACCCATACCGGATATCCGCAACCGGTTGATCAGGTCGACCAGTACGATGCCGTTGTTCACCACCACACCGGCCAGCAGGATCAGGCCGATAGCCGCCATCATGTCCAGCTTGGAGCCGGTTGCCCATAACAGCCAGAAAACACCGACCCAGGACAGCAGGATTGAAGGCATCACCGAGAACGGCAGCAGGGCGCTCTCGAACAGGAACCCCATGATCAGGTAGATGAAGACCATGGCCAGCAGCAGTCCGAACAGCATGTTGCTGTTGTCCTGTTGCTCCCATCGCCGTGCCGAACCGAAGTCCCAGCTGTACCCCCGGGGCAGGTCCATGTCGCCCATGACCTGGGAGACCTGGCCTCGCAAACCGGCCACGGATGTCCATGTGGTGTTCAGCTTGATGTTGAGGGAGGTCCTGCGATCCTCCCGCCTGATGTCACCGAAACCCCTTGCGATGGACAGGTCGGCCACCGCGTCCAGCGGGATCCGCACACCGGAGTCGGAGCGCAGCTCCAGGGCGGAAAGGTTGCCGATCCCCCGGCGGTCCGCCTCGGAGTACTGCACCCGCATTTCGATTTCCTTCTCGCCGGTGCGGTACCTGGGAAGCCGCTGTCCCCGCAGGGCCGAGGCCACGGTGCCGGACACCACTTCCGGAGCGACGCCGTACTGCAGCGCCCTCTCCCGGTCGATCCGGATACGGAGTTCTTCCTGGGCAGCTTCAAGGTCCGGCTCCACCGATGTCAAACCGGGGAGTATCCTCAGCCGCCGTTCCGCCTCCTCCGCAAGCCCGGCCAGGGTCGGCGTGTCCTCTCCCCGCAATGTGACGTTCAGGGAGGCGTCTTCTCCCGAACCTCGCTGCCAGTTGACGTACATTTTGACGCCAGGTGCGGTAGGAGCCGCTGCCGAGAGCCCTTCGATGACCTCCTCGACGGTGACGTCGGTATCGGTAACGTCCTGCAGCAGCACACGGACCATGCCCCGGTTCCGCCAGAACCGGGTCTGGAGGTGTCGGATCGCGAATTCTTCCCGCTTCGGCTCGAAAGCCGCCTCGACCTTGCGGAACCAGTCGTCGGACTGTTCCATCCCGAAGCTGCTGGGCAGGTTGAACCAGAACCGGACCTGCCGCCCGCCCCGCTGGTGCCTGCCCTGGATCTGGACCTCCACCTGCTTGAAAGGCCAGACGCTTGCCAGGAGGGTCAACAGAACCAGGAGCACGGTGACCCCCCGGAACTTCAATGTCATCGACAGCATCCGGACGTACAGACGGTGCAGACGGTCCATGACCTGGTTGTAGAACCGGTCGGCCAGTCGTGCGATCAGGCCAGGTTCCTTGTCATCCCGCTCCGCCTCGGAACGCAACAGCAGAGAAGCGGCCAGCGGCAGGAACAGCAGCGCCACGATCAGGGACGCCAGGATGGCGACCACCACCGGCAGGGAAAGCTTCAGCAGGAAGAACCGCATCATCCCCGCTTCGCTCATGATGATCATCGGCAGGAACACCACCATGGTGGTGACCGTCGCCATGGTCAGGGCCAGCGCCATCTCCGACGCGCCTGCCAGGGCCGCCTCCCGCACCGGGCGGCCTTCACGGCGTAAACGGTCGATGTTCTCCACCACCACTACCGCGTTGTCCACCAGCATGCCGGCACAGATAATCATCCCCATCATGGTGATCAGGTTGATGGTCGCTCCGGAGAAATACATCACCACCAGGCAGACCAGCAGGCTCAGGGGGATCGAAAGGGTGATCAGGAGCGTGACCCGGATGCGGCGCAGGAAGATGTACAGGATCACAACCGCAAAGATCGCACCGATGATGCCGGTATCCCGCAGCTGCCGGATCGAACTCTGGATGACGTCGCCCTGGTCGAACAGGATGTCGTACCCGCCGGCTCCCAGAAGCAGCGGTTCGTCCAGGAAGAGCTGGTCCATTTCAGCCTCCACCGCACGGCTGACCGCAACGGTGTTGGCCTCGCTCTCCTTGAACAGTTCCACAGTGGCGGACTGGCCGCCGTCCAGGCGGCTTACACGGTCATTTTCCGGGTGGTCATACCGGACCGTGGCCACGTCCTTGAGCCGCAGGCCGTCATCCCGGATCGGCAGGTTCTCCATTTCCTCGATGGAGGTGAACCGCGCCACCGACCGAACCAGCATCCTGCGGCCGCCGTCATCCACATCGCCGGAGGCCATGGCGAAATTGGCCCGGGACAGGGATCGGGACAGGTCCCGGGGGGAAACCTTGTGGGAGGCCATGGCGTCCCGGTCCGGCTCGATGAAGATCTGCTTTTCACGGACCCCTTCCAGATCGACCTGGGCCACTCCCGGCACACGCTCCAGACGGTGCACCACCTTGTTGGTCAGAACCCAGAAAGGATCGTCCATACCAGGCGGCAACGAGATTCCGATGTTCACTACCGGCTGGCTTTCGGGATTGTGGCGCCGGATAGTGACCCGTTCCACATCGTCAGGCCAGGCAGTCGCCTTGAGCCGCTCCACCCGGTCGGCCACCGCGTTGTAGGTCTCCTCCATGTCCACAAACGCCTGGAACTCCACCCAGCAGCGGCCGGAATCGGATGATGCCCGGCAGTTCACCGACTGCAGACCCCGGATGGTGTAAAGCGACTCCTCCAGGGGGAGGATGATCAGCTCCTCGACCTCCGTCGGGTTGGCGGCGGGATACGGTACACGGATGCTGAGAAACGCCGGATCGAAGCCGGCCGGCATGAGCTGAACCGGCAGGCGGACGAAAGCGACCGCCCCCAGCAGGAAGATCGCCAGCAACGCCATCAGTACGGTGACCGGGCGGTTCACCGAAATCCTGGGCAGGAAGCCGTATCCGCGGTCCTTCATGCCGTCCTCTTCACCCCTCTACTCCTGATCATACGACGAATTGCCCGCCCGGGATTCCACCAGGGCATAAAGGGTCGGTAAAACGATCAACGTCAGCACCGTGCTGGAGATCAGGCCTGCGATAACGGTCAGGGCCATCGGTGTGCGGATCTCCGCGCCGTCCCCCAACCCTGCGGCCATGGGCAGGAGGCCCAGGACAGTGGTGGCGGTGGTCATCAGGATCGGCCGCAGGCGCACCGATCCGGCTTCCACCAGCGCCTGCTCCATCGCCATGCCGCGCTTGCGCAGCTTGTTGATGTAGTCCACCAGGACGATGGCGTTGTTCACCACGATGCCGGCCAGCATGATCATCCCCAGAAATACCACCACCGAAAGCGGGATCGACAGTCCGACCAGAAGTATCACGACGCCGAACATCGCCAGCGGCACCGTGACCATGATCAGCAGCGGGTGCAACAGCGATTCGAACTGACTGGCCATCACCACGTAGACCAGGAAAATCGACAGGGCCAGGGCCAGCCATAACGAGCGGCTGGATCGTTCCATTTCCTGGACCTGACCGGCCAGCCGCCAGTCCGACCCTTCCGGCCAGTCAAGGTCTGCCAGCCGGCTCCGGATCTGGTCGCTGACCTCTCCCAGCCCGCCGCCGGCGATGTTGGCCTGCACGAGGGCGGTCCGACGCTGACCCACCCTGCGGATATCCGCCGGCCCGGCGGCGATCGTAACGTCGGCCACAGCCCCCAGCGACACCGGAACCATGTCTCCAGGGTTGACTACCATGTTCGCCAGTTGGCGCACGGTGGTGCGGTCGTCTTCATTCAGCCGGACCATGATGTCGATCCGCCGCTCCCGCTTGCGGTATTCGGTGGCGGCGGAGCCGCGCACCTTGGTGCGGACCAGATCGGCCACCGACTGCAGGTCCAGACCGAGCCGGACCAGCGCCTCACGGTCATAGATGATCTGGACCTCCGGGCTCCCCGGGCGAGCGGAGCATTTCACATCGGTCAGCCCCGGGATCCCTTCCAACTCGCTCCGCACCGTCTCGCCGAGAAGCCGAAGCGTATCCAGGTCGTAGGTCTCCACCTCCACCTCGATCGGCGTTCGGAAGGAGAACAGTACCGGCCGGGTGATCTTGGCCTGCAGGTCCGGGAACCGATCAAGGTGGGTACGCAGGTCTGCGATGACCTCTTCTTCACGCAATGCCGCCGCACCGCCGGACCCGGCATGGGTCAGGCTGGTGACGATCCGGGAGAACATCGAGCCGACCCGGCCCAGCAGGCCTCCGGCGGCATCCTCCGGTTTCAGCATCACCGAGATCCTGGCCGTGTGCTCGCCCTCTTCCGGGTCGCTGTCCCCTTCCGGGTCGGCGCCGACTTTCAGGACCACCCGCTCCACCCGGGGGTCCTGGACCGCCACATCCTCGAGAGGTGCAAGCAGGCGCAAGGTCTCCTCCAGCGGCGTGCCGACCGGGAGAGCCAGCTCCAGGTCGAACTCGCTCTGATGCACTTCCGGGATCAGCGCCGTATCCAGGGTCATGAACCCGACCACCGTCAGCCCGAGGCAGATCGCCGCCAGGGCCAGGACCTGGACCTTGTTCCGGAGCGCTCCCCGGATGATCTTCGGGTAAGCCGCCTGGACCTTGCCGAACAGGAAATCGAACACTTGCAGCAAAGGCCAGAGAACCCAGCGCAGGCCGATCAGGAAAATTTTGAGGAGAAATACGATGGGAGCTCCCACCGCCACAACGATCCACATCACGAGCCGCCAGCCGGACTCCATGACCAGCAGCGCCGGGCCGGCCAGAAGGCTGAGAGCGAGAGATCCGAGGGCCGCTCCGACCCCTTTGCGTGCCTTGAACCGGAGCACCAGGTCGATGAGGACGGCGATCAGGATCACCGCTATCGCCACGCCGAGAATGATAAGAAACTGAGGGGATGCATCTCCCAGCCAGTCGAGAACAGTCCGGCCGCTCTCCTCCGGACCGCCGCCGCCCATA
>JACXWD010000050.1:11954-23114 GCA_014764515.1 Candidatus Polarisedimenticola svalbardensis
CCAGGCTGCCAGCAACAGGAACGGCAGGAACGGCAACACTCCGGCCATGAGCCGTGCCAGGCGACTGGAGGATCCGGGCGTAACCATCTGAAGGCTACGGAAGGTCACCCCATCCACCACCCTTTGGAACAGGGGGACCGTCCCCGATTGTGATGCATCTCCAACAGCCGCCACCCTGGCAATCAAGGACGGAACCAGGAAGATGGAGACCAGCAGGCTGGCGATCAGCGCGAAGACGACCGTCAGGGCCAGGTCGGAGAAAACCTGCCCCGCCACACCTTCCACGAACACCATGGGGAAGAACACCGCCACGGTGGTCAGCGTCGAAGCGATAACCGCCGTACCGACCTCCGAAGTGCCCCGGGCCACGGCCCGGTTCAGCGTGTCCCCCTCGTCCCTGCAACGGGCGATAGACTCCACCACCACGATCCCCGAGTCCACCAGCATTCCGATTCCCAGGGCGAGGCCTCCCAGGCTCATTATGTTCAGCGTCAGACCGGTCAGGTTCATCGGGGCGAACACCGCCGCAACCGAAACCGGGATCGCCACCGAGATAACGGTGGTGGTTCTGAAATCTCTCAGGAACAGGTACAGCACCAGGATCGCCAGCAGCCCGCCCAGCACCGCCGTGTTGATGACCTCGTCCACCGAAGCCCGGATGAACGTGCTGCGATCGGAGACGATCTCAAGGGTCCAGCCCTCGGGCAGCTTTTCCTGAAGCTCACCCATGCCCTCCTTCACGGCGGCGGCCATGGAGACGATGTTGGAGTCGGCTTCCTTCTGGAGCTCCAGCTCCACCGCCTCGCCACGGCGCAGGCGGGTGATCACTTCCCGGTCGGCCCATCCGGACCGCACCACACCGAGATCCCGCAGGCGGACGTCACGCCCCTGCACCTGGGCCACAACCAGGTCGGAGATCTCGTCGAGATCCTGGAACTCGTTCACCGTCCGCACAAGGTATCGGGTGTCCCCTTCCCGAATGTCGCCGCCGGCCAGGTTGACGTTTTCCACCGAGAGGCGACGGACCACTTCCTGGATCGACAACCCGGTACGGCGCAGGGCGCCCTCGTTGAGATCCACCGAAACCTGCTCTTCAAGACCACCCAGAACCCGGATGGAGGCGACGCCCTCCACCTGCTCCAGGTTCCGCTTCAGCTCCTGCTCCCCATAGGTTCGCAGCCGTTTCAGACCGGCCGGTCCCTGATCTTCTTCCCGCGTGGAAGCCAGCACCATGCGGATCACCGGGTCCAGGGACGGGTCGTAACGGAGGATCAGCGGCTTGTCCGCTTCCTCAGGAAGGAAGACACCGTCCAGCCGTTCGGTGACCTCCTGCCACGCCTCGCTCATGCGGGTGTCCCAGGTGAACTCCAGGGTGACGTCCCCCAGTCCGGCCCGTGAAACGCTGGACAGCCTTACCAGGCCGCCGACGACCCCCAGCGCCTCTTCAAGCGGCCGGACCACGTTCTCCTCCACCTCTTCAGGGGCGGATCCCGGGTACTCGGTGCGGACGGTCAGGGAAGGGTAGGAAATGTCCGGCATCAGCTCCACCGGCAACAGCCGGTAGCTGAACATGCCGAACACGACTGCAGCCAGCGTGACCATCAGGATCGCCACCGGCCTCGCGACTGTGGCCTCGAACATGCCGTATCGCTGGTCCTGCTTCACGACTCCCGCTCACCGGTGGTTACGGCGCTGCCGTCCTTGAGGGCCGACTGGCCGACGACCACGATCACTTCGCCCGGGGCCAGTCCGGCGGCAACCTCCGCACGGGTTTCATCCTGGTAGCCCAGTTCGATCCTGCGACGGCTGGCGGTCCCTTCCTCAACGACGAAGACGTGAGGTTGCTCGTTGTCGTAGACGATGGCCCGCTTCTCGATGACCACCACCCCCGCGTGCCGGTCCAGAACCAGCTGGACATTGGCGAACATGCCGGGGCGCAGCTCAGCGCCCTGCTTCAGCCCCACGGTGACCTTGACGGTGCCGGACTGACTGTCCACCATCGGCGAGATGCGCAGGATGCTCCCGGCTATCCGGCGATCACCCAGGGCCGGGGTGTCCAGGAAAGCCGGCTGGCCGACCCGCAGGCTGCCCAGGTACTTTTCCGGAATGAACACCGGAGCGACCAGGGATCTGAAATCGACCATGCGGTAAACGGCGTCGTTCTCCCGGACCAGCTGACCGACCCGGATCTCCCGGGTGACCACGGTGCCTGAGATCGGCGACTGGATGCGGGTGTGCTCAAGATCCAGCTCGGCCTGCTGCCAGTCGATCTCGGCCCGGGCCAGGTCGAACTTGGTCTGCTGGAAATCTTCCTCGGCAATCAGCTCTTCCTTCACCAGGTTCTGGGCCCGGGCAAAGTTTGCCTTAAGGCGCTCGAACTCGGACCGGGCCCTCCGCTCCGCCAACTCCAGTTCCTTGTAGTCCATCCTGGCCAGGACCTGGCCCTTCCGGACCCGGGAGCCCTCCTCCGCCAGAACTTCCACCACAATGCCGGTTGCCTGGCTGACCACGTCCACCGCCTCCTCGGCAAGGAGGGTGGAGCTTCCGTCCAGGAACGCCTCCATGTCGTCGGTTCCGATAACCACCGTTTCAACCGGTACAGCCGGCTGTGCGGGACGCTCCGGCCGCTCACCCTTGGTCCTGCCGCCCGCTCCCTTGTTGCGCCCCTTGGCGGAGGCCTGATCCGTTGAGGCCGCCGATCCGTCCCCGGCAGGTTCCGCCTCGCCAGAGCTGCAGGACAGCAGGCCGGCCATGGTCGGCACAAGGAGTGCCAGGAACAGGGAAAGAGCTCGCATCCGTTGGTTTTTCATCATATTAAAGAGAGTCCCGCGCCTCGATCGGTTACAGAATTTCAGGATTTTGCAAACGGCAATTATAAGGATGGGCAGGAGAGGTCGCTAGTCCCTCGCCGTCCGCCCTGTTGCCATCCCGGTATAAAGTAGCCTTTTCAAGAAAACTAGGCGGCGCCATGGGCAGATACTGGCAGATCTTCATCGACGGCTATACGGGGTACGCCAACTATTTCTGGAACGAAATCACCCGCCCCGGCGTCGGCAACTACTTGTACTGGCTGATCGGCGTTTCTCTCCTTTTCTTCGCTCTCGAACTCCTGCGCCCCTGGCGTAAACAGCAGAAACGGTTCCGCAAGGACTTCTGGCTGGACGCTTTCTACATGTTCTTCAACTACTTCCTGTTCTCCCTCATCATCTACAACGCGGCCTCCGGCGTCGTGGTGCAGTTACTGAACGACTTCCTCGGCCTGTTCGGGATCACCAACCTGGTCGCCATCGAAATCAAATCCTGGCCGGTGTGGGCACAACTTGCATCCCTGTTCATCCTGCGCGATTTCATCCAGTGGAATATTCACCGCCTCCTGCATCGCGTTCCGTTTTTGTGGGAGTTCCACAAGGTGCATCACTCGGTGGAGGAGATGGGGTTCGCCGCCCATTTGCGCTACCACTGGGCGGAGAACGTCGCCTACCGCACCCTTGAGTACATCCCGCTGGCTCTGATCGGGTTCGGTATCGATGATTTCTTTATCGTCTACATGTTCACCCTGGCCATCGGCCATTTCAACCATTCCAACTTCACGATTCCACTGGGACCGCTGAAATACGTCCTCAACAATCCCCGCATGCATATCTGGCACCATGCCAGGGAACTGCCTGGAACCGCGCGTTACGGGGTCAACTTCGGGATCACGCTGAGCCTTTGGGATTACCTGTTCGGCTCCAGCTATATCCCCGGGAACGGACGCGACATTGAGCTCGGTTTCCATGGCGACGAGAATTTCCCCACCACGTTCCTGGGACAGAGCCTGCACGGGTTGAGGGTGTTCGGGTCTACTGATGCTCCGGCCGCAACAGATCGTTCACCGACTTCACAGGGCTGAAGGTTGCAAGGGGAACCTCCACGAACACGGTGTTCCAGCCGGCCATGGCGCCGTTCCAGAGTCCGGGGCGCTCCAGGACCTTCACCGGTTTGCCTTCTGCGGTCTTGCTGGCCACGAGACCTGATCCCGGATCGACGAAGCGGTGCAGGTCGTACGGATCTCCGTTGCGGTCCCGCACACCACAAACCAGGTCCACCGGGTTGAAGTGGGTGGCCGCCGCCAGGTGTGCCTGCTGCTCCTCGGAATCCGGATCGATCTGGGCCGTTTCCACGATCTGTAACGACGGCCTGCCGTCCTGTCCCTCAACCCAGAACGGGCCGCCGCCAGGCTCCCCGGTGTTCTTGACCACGCCGCAGACCCGCAGCGGCCGGCGCAGACGGTCCAGCAGTTCTTCTTTCGAGCCGGCGACTTCGACACCGAGCCGTGCGGCAACTTCGATGGCCCCGGCCTCGTCTCGTTCGACACGCTCCTCCAACTCGAACAGTTCCTTCTGGAGTTCCAGGAGGCATCCACCCAGCGCCATCTTCCAAACGGTCACGGTAGAGAGCAACCGCTCCGGCTGAACATTGTCGATGTTCTTGATGAAAACGATGTCCCCTGCCAGATCGGCCAGGTTCTCGATCAGGGCGCCATGGCCTCCGGGACGAAACAGCAGCCTGTCGTCGGAGTTCCGGAACGGGCTGTCGTCGGAATTCACAGCCAGGGTGTCGGTGGACGGTTTCTGGTTGGAACAACCCATGTCGAACTGAGCAGCGAACCGCTCCATGTACAGCAGGCCGACGTCCCTGAAGTGGGACGTGAATCCGGTCAGGTGCTCCGGAGAAACCGTGAAGTGCATGCGGCAAACGCCGTGAGCGTCACGGGTATAGGACGCGGCCTCCATGACATGCTCTTCGAACGCCGTGCGGCTGACATCATCGTAGCGGTGGAACGGCAGGAGCCCTTTGGGCAGGTTGGCGAAGTCGAGGCCGTCCTCGGTCAACAGCGCTTTCACGATGGGGCGGTAGTTTTTCGAACGCACCAGATCGTCCAGATCGTGGCCGCCGTACTCCACTTCCTCCCTGAGATCCCGGTAAAACGCGAACCGGTCCAACCCGTCCACGAACTTTTGAAATTCTGCGCCGCCTCCGTCTCCCTCAAGACATGGAAACAAATCCTTGAACATCCGGGTGGCGGCGCCGGATGCCGGCACGAACTTGGTGATGCGACCGGCTTTGGCCGCTTCCTCGTGCAGTCCTGCCAGTCGCGGCAGATCTGCTTCCGGCAGTTGCTGAATGCCGTCGCCTGCGGTGCAGGGCTTCAGGATCCGGGCGAACCCCGGAGGGTTGCGGTACTGCTCCAGCTGGCGCTTCGCTTCATCGAGACCGATTTCCCGGAGCTCCAGCTCCTGCAGGTCGTCATCGTTGAAAGGGTGTACCGGACTCATGGCGACCACAGGTTGGGCCATCCCGAGACCGGAGTCAAGTCTTGACGGCCGGTTGGAATAGACCTTCCGAGGCCGCTGTTCCCACTGCCATGAGCTACCTGAAAACCACCCGCGATTTTTACAAGGACGCCGCCCTCAGTCCGGACGAAGGGCTGTGCTGCACCACATCACCGTCCTGGAGTTTTCCCGGGCTGAAAGTGCCCTCGATCATGAACCGGATGAACTACGGATGCGGCACCACGGTGCATCCGGCAGATCTGGCCGGCAACCCGACGGTGCTGTACGTCGGCGTCGGTGGCGGGCTGGAGCTGCTGCAGTTCACTTATTTCTCCCGCAAGCCCGGCGGCGTGATCGGCGTCGATCCGGTACCGGAGATGCTGGAGGCCTGTCGCCGGAACTTCGCGGAAGCAGCCGGCATGAACGACTGGCTTCAGGAAGATTTCGTCTCCCTTCGCAGCGGCGACGCTCTGAACCTGGAAATCGAGGACAGTTCGGTGGACGTTGCCGCCCAGAACTGCCTGTTCAACATTTTCAAGGAAGACGACCTGAAAAAAGCCCTGGCGGAGACCTGCCGGGTGCTGAAGCCCGGCGGACGGTTCGTGTTGTCCGACCCTGTAACGCCGGTTCCGCTGCCGGACCGCCTGACCGGCGACGACCGTCTGCGCGCCATGTGCCTGTCCGGATCGCTGACCTACCAGCGCTACGTCGAACTGATGGGCGAGGCCGGATTCGGGACGATCCAGATCCGGGCCCGACGACCGTACCGCATGCTGGACAGGAAACGGTACGGTCTTGAAGAACCGGTACTCCTTGAGAGCCTGGAAGTGGCCGCCATCAAAACGAAATCTTGTTGTGGCCTTGAAGTGTTCACAGGCCGCACGGCGATCTACCACGGGGAGGAAGAGTATTTCGATGATGGAGCCGGACTGAGCCTCACCCGGGACATGCCGGTGATGATCAGCGACCGCAGGGCGGAGCAGTTGAGAACAGCCGGGCATCCGGACCTGACCATCACCGAACCGACCTGGCATTTCGCCGGGGGGTCCGGAGGAGGCTCCGGCTGCTGCTGAAAAATGGGGACATTCCGATTTATTTCGGATTTCATCAAATAGTTTGACCGTTTTCGGCCTCCGTTAACGCATTTAAGTTAAAGGGCAGGGAATGGGCTAGAATCGGCTCATGGTGAACGACCTGTCCTCGAAACGACGGATCGCCGTGTGGTCCGGCCCCCGGAATATTTCCACCGCACTGATGCGCTCGTGGGAGAACCGGGCCGATACCGTGGTCTGCGACGAACCGCTCTACGCTCATTACCTGATGGAGACCGGACTGCTCCACCCGGGCCGTGAAGAGGTTCTTGCCTCCCAGGAACGGGACTGGCGCAAGGTGGCCCAGGCTCTCACAGGCGAGATCCCCGCGGGCAAGTGGTATTACTACCAAAAGCAGATGGCTCACCATCTCCTCCCGGGGATTGGCCGGGAATGGCTGCTGAAGCTCACCAACGTGCTGTTGATCCGCGACCCTGCGGAAATGTTGATCTCCCTCATCAAGGTCACACCGAACCCGACGGTATCGGATACAGGTTTTCCACAATTGGTGGAACTTTATGCCTGGTTGAGGGAAAGTACCGGTGTAGACCCGGTGGTCGTTGACTCCCGGGACGTTCTTTGCGAACCGGAGAGACATTTGCGGGCGCTGTGCCAGGCGCTGGACGTCCCGTTCGACCTGGCCATGCTGGCCTGGCCGGCGGGATCCCGGCCAACCGACGGCGTTTGGGCGAAGCACTGGTATGGGGCGGTGGAGCGCTCCACGGCGTTTGTGCCGTACCGGCCGAAGACGGAACCGGTGCCGGTGGAACTGCACCAGCTGCTGGAATCATGTCGATCCGACTATGAACGGTTGTACGCATGCCGCCTGCGTTCGGATTGAACGACAGGCTATCCGGGGGAAGGTCCGATGCTGCAAACATTCAACGAGAATAACCGGGACATCCTCATCAACATCAACGGCGATCTGGTGCATCGGGACCAGGCCGGGATCAGCCCGTTCGATGCAGTGGTTCAGGGTGGCGATGCTGTCTGGGAAGGGCTCAGACTTTACGACGGCCGGATCTTCAAACTGCTGGAGCACCTGGCCCGACTGCGGTCGTCGGCCAAGGCACTGGCTTTTGAATCGATTCCGTCCGACGACGAACTGATCCAGGAGATCCGTCGCACGCTGGAAGCCAACTGTATGCAGGACGGCGTCCACATCCGCCTGACCCTGACCCGGGGAGTGAAAATCACTTCGGGTATGGATCCACGATTGAATCAGGCCGGACCGACACTGATCATTCTGGCCGAACACAAGGCACCGGTTTACGACACCTCGGGACTGAGTTTGGTCACCAGCTCGATCCGCCGGTTCCCACCGGACTGCCTGGATCCCAAGATCCACCACGCCAACCTGCTGCAATCGATCCTGGCCAAGATCGAGGCCAACGTCGCAGGCGCCGACGACGCCCTGATGCTGGATACCCGTGGATTCGTGGCAGAGACCAACGCCACCCATGTGTTCATCGTGGAAGGGGGCGCTGTCATCACGCCTCATACTGTCGCCTGCCCCGAAGGGATCACCCGGTCCACCATCATCGACATCTGTGCCGAAAACCGGATCCCCTGCCATGTGACCGATCTTTCCCTGACGGAGATCTACCGGGCCGATGAAATGTTCTGCACGGGGACCATGGGGGAACTGGCGCCGGTCACACTGGTGGACGGCCGCACCATCGGCGACGGTGAGGTCGGCGCCCTGACGTGGCGATTGTCCGAGCTGTTCCAGGAAGAAACGATCCGGGCCGGCGACATGGTGGTCTGATAAAACAAAACCGCCGGAGCATCTCTGCCCCGACGGTTCAAGAATTTGCACTTAATGTGCAATGTCCCCATTTATTTTGCAGGTTCTTCCTTCTTGGGTTCCGGTTCCGGATCCAGGTCCCGGAGTTCGCCCATGTACTCGGGGAGGTCGATGCCGGCCTGTTTGGCCAGTTCGTGGATCGGCGGCAACGCTCCGATCATCCCTTTCAGGAAGTTGCCGGTTGAGCCTGTGGTCCCTTCTCCCGTTCCCGAATCCCAGACGGTGATCTTGTCGATCTTCAGGTTCTGGATCGCCTTGACCTGCTCCGCAATCAGCTCGGGGAGCTTCTCGATGATCAGCAGGGACGGCGCCAGGTCCTTGCGGTCGCCGCAACTGGCGATGAGCCGGCTGTAACCTTCCGCCTTGGATTCCAGGACCTTCTGGATCCCTTCCGCCTCTGCCAGGTACTTGAGCAGCACACCGTCGGCATCGCCCTTGGCAATGCGGCGGATCCGCTCCGCCTCGGCTTCGGCGTCGATCTCGATCATCTTCCGTTCGATCTGCTGCTGGGCGATCTGTTCCTTCTCCAGGCGGGCCAGTTCCTGTTCCTTCTCCGCCACCAGCACGTCCTTGGCGGCGTTGGCCAGGGCGACCTCACCCCGCCGTTTCGCATCCGCCCGTCTCTCCTCAAGGGTCGCCTCGTAGTCGGCGATGTTCGCCTTGGACTGGTTCTCCCCTTCCAGGGCGGTAGCTTCCAGGGAGGCGACCTTGATCCGCTTGTCCCGCTCGGCCTGCTTCTGACCCATGCTGGACTGGGCCGACTGCTCGGCGACCTGGACTTCCTTGTCCCGGTCGGCGGTCGCCGTACCGATGGCGCCTTCCCGATCGGCCTCGGCCACTTCGACCTTGGCCTTGTTGATCGCCTCAGAGGCGGCGCGCTGGCCCAGCGCCTCGATGTATCCCGACTCGTCGGTGATGTCCCGGATGTTCACGTTGATCATCTCGAGACCGATCTTGGTCAACTCGTAGTTGACGTTCTTGTTCACCAGGTCCAGGAACTTCTCCCGGTCCTGGTTGATCTCTTCGATGGAAAGGGTGGCGATGACCAGACGCATCTGGCCGAGAATGATGTCCCTGGCCTGGGCGGCGATCTCCTTCTCGTTCAGCCCCAGCAGCCTCTCGGCGGCATTGTTCATGATGTCCGGAGCGGTGCTGATGCCGATGGTGAAGGTGGACGGCACGTTGACCCGGATGTTCTTTTTGGAGAGTGCCGAGGTCAACTCGATTTCAATGGTCAGCGGCTCCAGGGTCAGGTAGGCGTAACTCTGGAACAGCGGGATGACGAACACACCTCCGCCGTGTAGGCACTTGGCCGCCTGCTGGCCCTTGGTTTTACCGTAGATCACCAGGATCCGGTTGGACGGGCAGCGCCGATACTGCCGGAGTACGATCACCAGCACAAAGGCGACGATCAGCACCGGCACCATGACGATCGGCATGATGCCCATGTCGGGGAGGCTGAGTCCCAGGAATTGTCCTAACATCGTTATTTTCCCCTTTCTGAATCTTCTGAATCAGTGCTTCGGCTCCACTATGAGGGAGTCGTCATCTTCTGCGCCCACCACCTTGACGGCTGTGAACGCCTTGATCTCCTTGGCGGTGCTGCTGGCCGCGATGACCATCGCCCTCCCGGACACCTTCACACGAATCTGGCCTCTGCCTTTACCTTTGGCCGGGATGGTCAGGTAGACCTGCGCCGTATGCCCGATGGCGGTGGCGACGTCGTAGTGCACCTCCCGGCCCATCTTCTTCACGCCCCACATCAGACCGGAGGCCAGCAGCATCATCAGGGTTCCGAACCCGGTGGCGGCCAGGCCGCTTGCCAGGTGGCCGACTTCCCAGCTGACGCGGCAGGTCAGCCCCATCCAGCCGGCGCCCATGAAGAACGCCAGGATCGACAGTACCGAGACAAACCCGAAGGTGGCGTCGCTGCCGGCGTCCACGTCCATGTCGAAATCGCTGTCCACACCGCCGAAGAACGCGAACCCGAGGCGAAGCACGAACAGCAGCGTTCCCAGGAGGGCCAGGGCGCTGTAGACCACCGCGTCCACCCCGAAGGTCATCAGTTCTTCAACGCTGAACAGCACATCCATCATGGTTTGAAGCTCCTGTCTGAGGGTCGGAAGGTAACCGCAGCTTATACCCCTCACGGCACCGGATTCAATCCCCAGACCTGCACCGCGGACCGCTATTCCGCCATGCACGAACAACTACCCGGCCCGCCTGGGACTATTCACGCTAAAACTGTGTGGACGAGAAGAAGATTCTGGACGGCGTAGGGGTAGAATGGCGACCTATGAAGGTCGTTGCCAATCTGGACCCGGTTGTTCTCGAAGGGGAACTGCTGCGCCGGATCGGAGAGGTAAAGAAGGAACACGGCCCGACGGCTCCCGTCCTGGTAGTCGTGCCGACCAGTCGGCTGGTGGACCACCTGCAACGAAGGCTGGCCGGGAAGTTCGGTGCAGTCCTCGGCGTGGAGATATTGCATTTCCGAGCTCTGGCGGGAAATATCCTGGAGGCCGCTGGCAACGACCTGCAGCCCTCCTCCAACCGGATCCTCACCGAACTGCTCCGTCGATGCATCGGGGAGCTTCCCGGCGGCAACCAATTGAAGCGGTTTGTCGACCGGCGTCCTGGGGCTGCCTCATCCTTGATGTCCAGCATTCGGGCTCTCCGAGAGGCCGGAGTCGATCCGGGCGACTTCCGGAAACTGGCCCGGTCCGAGCAGGATCTGGCCTCTCTTTACAGCGCCTACAGCCACAGACTCGGTGACATGTCGGAGCGTGGGGTTACCGATGAAGCCGGATTCATCAACGCCGCCTGCAGAGTGCTGGATACTGGCATCGGCCTCCGGGAGCGATACAACTCCGTGTTCCTGTACGGCGCCTACGAACTGCTCGGCGTTCACCTGAACCTGCTCCGGAAGATGGAACCGGTAACCGTTCTG
>JACXWD010000129.1 GCA_014764515.1 Candidatus Polarisedimenticola svalbardensis
GTCAGCATCCAGACATCACCCTCGACCCGCGTCTGGTTGACGTACAGGGTGCGGTCGTCTGGAGCGAGTATCAGATCCGCCGGGCCCGGGACGCCGGGGAGCGGCGTGACACGATCGTTAGCCACGTTCCAGATCAGCGCCTCGTGTTGCAGGTCTCCCCATCCGAGGACCCGGATGTTGTCGGCGAACCAGGACATCTCCCCGGCGACCTGCCAATTGCCCTGCTCTTCGTTGGCGTTCAGGATCTCTCCGGTCTGGAAGTCATACGCCGCGATGCTCCGGGAGCCGATCCCGCTGGTTACCAACAGGTACCGCCCGTCATCGGACCAGGCCCGCCGGGCACCGACCCCCTCAATCAGGCCCACATCCGTTTCAACCCAGAGGCCGTCCTCCGGCGATGCCGGATCCGGCTGGAGGATGACGGTTCCAAGCTTCCCCGAGAAACTGAGATTGACGGCGATCCGATCCCCTTTCGGATCCCAGACCACCTCCGCCGAATCGCCCTCGCGAATACACTGTAGTCCGGTGCCGTCGGGCCGCAGCCGCCAGGCCTGATACCGGCCGTCCCGGTTGCTGTACATCGCCAGCCAGTTGCCGTCGCCGGACCATACCGGGCCCCGGTTGCGGTGGTGGTCGTCGGTGAGACGTCGCCGGTTCCCGGTCGCGAGATCCAGGGTGACGATATTCTCCCAGGGCCGGTCGGTACGGTACACCAGGGTGCTGCCGTCGGGAGACAGGTTCGGCTGCTTCAGCGGATCGGCGCTCCGGAGCAGCACCTTCGCCTCACCGCTCAGCCGCTGCCGGTCCGGGTCGAACGGAAACGCCATGAGCACACCGGAATCGTCTCGCATGGAAACCACCAGCCGGCTGCCGTCGGCGGACAGGCTGGACTCCCAGGCTGGCATGACGCCGATGGTCACCGGTTCCGGATCCCCCTCAGGCAGGCCGCTGTCCGGATCGATGGCGACCCGCCACACATCCGGGCTGCCCCCACGGTCGCTGTGGAAGTAGAGCGCCCGGCTGTCGGGAGACCACAGCGGTTCCCAGTCGGTATGCGGGTCCTGGGTCACCGGCACCGGCGCTCCGCCGTCTACAGCAATGGTACGCAGATCCCGTTGTCCACCGATCTCGGTCCAGTAGGCGATTCGTTGTCCGTCCGGCGACCACCGGGGCCCGACGCCGTCTTCCCCCACCTCCAGGTCCCGGGTGTCGCCGGTTGCGATATCCACAATGAAGATCCGGCTGCGGGTCGACCGGCTGTACGGATCGTTGACCTGTTCGGTGGCGGCCACCAACCGGGTGCCGTCGGGAGACCAGGACGGATGGGTGCCCTCACTGGCCACCCGGCGAGGGGATTCGCCGGTGGCGCCCATGACGAACAGGCCGCCCCCTTCCCGTTCCGACGCGAACGCGATGCGCTGGCCGTCAGGGGAGAACGCAGGAGCGACATCCCAGCCGTCATGGTCTGCGGTCAGGTTCACCGGGTTTTCACCGCCGACACGCTGCAGGAAGATATCCACGTCACGGCCGTCCCGGGCGACGTAGGCCAGGCTGTGACCGTCCGGGGAAAGAGCCGGCATAGACTCGCCGCCGGCCCGGTCGGTGATCGCTTCCACCGCCACCACCCGGGTATTGCCGTCGCCGTCTTTGCCGTTCCCGTTGCCGCCGAACATCCAGACGGCAACCGCCGCCAGGATCGCCACTGCGGCGACCGACCAGGGCAACAGGCTGCTGCTTCCCTGTTCCACCTTTTCCGTTGCAGGCTGCAGACCGTCGGTTATCTCCAGTCGGGCGTCTCCGGCGTCGGCCAGCCGGGTACCCGGGTCCTTGGACAGGCAGCGCCGCAGCAGGCGGTGGACGGCCCGAGGCGTTTTAGGCGGCAGGGCGGACCAGTCCGGTTCGGCTCGCAACACGGCGGCCAGGGTATCGGAAATCGTTTCACCTTTGAACAGTCGCTTCCCGGTGAGCATCTCGTACAGCACGCATCCGAACGCCCACAGGTCCGACCTGCGGTTCACCGGTTTGCCCCGGGCCTGCTCCGGACTCATGTACGCCGCCGTTCCCAGGATCACACCGGCCACCGTACCTGCCGAAGTCATGGTGGGGGACAGTGCCGGGTTGCCGGAGGCTTGCGCAGGGGACGGGTCCAGCGCCTTGGCCAGGCCGAAGTCCAGCACCTTGACCTTGCCGTCATCTCCCAGGAGAACGTTGGCCGGTTTCAGGTCCCGGTGGATGATGCCCTGTTCGTGGGCCGCCTCCAGCGCTTCGGCGATCTGCCGGGCGGTATCCAGCGCATCGGCCATCGCCATCGGTCCCTGGGACAGGCGAACCTCCAGGTCTTCACCGGCGGCCAGTTCCATAGCCAGGAAACGGACGCCCTCAGCTTCATGAAGCCCATACACTGCGGCGATGTTCGGATGGTTCAGCGACGCCAGCAGCTTCGCTTCCCGTTCGAACCGGCTCAACCGCTCCGGATCTGCGGCGAACTGCTCCGGCAGGATCTTGATCGCCACTTCCCGATCCAGGGTGGTATCGACAGCTTTCCAGACCACACCCATGCCGCCCTCACCGATCTGGGAGAGGAGGCGGTAGTGCAGGAGGTTGGAGTTGGGCTCGAGAGGCATGGCGCGGATTGTACACGATAGGGGACTGTCCCCAAAGGGGACTGTCCCCATATAAGGGTGTCCCCGAAACCCGGGTTACGTGCCTGTCCCCATTTACTGCTAGAATCAGCCGCTTGAAATGAAGGAGCCGCGCGCCCATGACCATCGAATCCGGCCGGCAGCTGTCCCACTATCGCCTGATCGAGCAGATCGGTAAAGGCGGCATGGGTGAGGTCTGGCTGGCCGAAGACACGCGGCTGGACCGCAAGGTTGCCGTAAAAGTCCTGCCCGCCGAGCTTGCCGGCGACGCCGACCG
>JACXWD010000130.1 GCA_014764515.1 Candidatus Polarisedimenticola svalbardensis
GCAATGTCCTGCGCACCCACTTGGGGAAGCAGAATATGGGCGCAGAACAGGAAGCTGAGCAGTGGAACATAATTCTTGAACTGTTTCATTTCGCTACCTCACATAGCCGTCGGTGGTAATTAGCGAGCCCAGAACGAGTGGCGTAAAAACGAAAACAAACCTCATAAAGAAGTGGCTCATTGTTGCCCACCTTGCTGACCTGTATCGGTTCGCCTATTGCAAGCTCAGACCAAGCTTACATCAGATAGGGCGCCCCGGGCTCCGGCAGTGTTCGTCTAACGGTGACTCCTTGACTAGGCGCCCAATGTCGCAGAGGATTCCCTGAGCCAACGGAAAAGGTGGGACGGATGAGAAAACTGCTGCTGATACTGGTGATCCTCACGGGCGCCCTCGGAGCTTGGATCTTCTACGAACGCTATTTCGTACAGAAGACCTTCGGCCCTTCCTCCATGCTGGCGGTGGGGTTGCTGCTGTTCGCCTTCCTGTTCCTGCTGCTGACCTTCCTTCTCTACAAGACACGGCACGGCCTGACCATGGCCAAGATCTGGCTGGCCGGGGTTACCATGATCCTGACCTACCTCCTGGTGGACCTGGCCGCCGGCTTCATCCTGATCAAGCCGCTGTCGCCGACCCTGGTTCCGGACGAGTACCGTCACCACAAGTTCGTGCCGGACTCCTTCTCGAAGATCGAGCAACGGGACTTTTCGTACGTCCAGAGGGTGAACAATGTCGGAATCCGTGGCGCCGACATCGAGGTGGAAAAACCCCTGGACCATTACCGCATCCTAATGCTGGGCGACTCCTTCACTATGGGGAAGGGGGTCGAGGACGACGAGACCGCATCCTTCCTGCTGGAGGGGCATCTGAACCAGGGAGACTATCCGTGCAATCCGAAAAAGATCGAGGTCCTGAACGGCGGTGTGGACAGTTACGCTCCGGTCCTGTCCTACATCCAGTTGGCCCGGGACCTGGTCCGGCTGGAGCCGGACCTGGTGGTGCTCAACCTGGACGTCAGCGACCTGATCCAGGAGGCGGCCTATCGCACCGAGGCGGTGCGGGGACCGGAAGGTGGGATCGTCGCCGTGCCGGGGAAGGCGGACAAGGCGCTGCTCAACGAGCGGATCCGTGACTGGATCGAGCAGAACATGTTCCTGACCCGCCTGGCCCTGTTCTACGCGAACAAGTTGATGGATCACAAGGACCTGACCGTCAAGGACGTGGTCACCCGGGCCAACGACGAAGCGGTGGCCCATACCCTGGCGGAGGACACGACGCCGAGGGAGGAGCAGTGGCAGAACATCTTCGAGAGCATCGTGAACATCCGGGACTTCTGCGCGAGCCGTGATGTGGAGTTCCTGTTGACCATCTACCCCTGGGCCCACCAGGTCAGCGACGCCGAGTGGAATCCGGGGCGGTTCACGTTCATGTCCAGGGACTCGACGCCGACGGACAGCAACCTGATCAAGGTGCGGGCACTGTCCGAGGAACACGGCATCGAACTGCTGGACCTGTTCCCGGTATTCCGGGCGTACCGGGGTGATGCCCCTCTCCACTTCAAGTACGATATGCACTGGACAACTACCGGAAACCAGGTCATGGCGGACGGGCTTCAGGCATACTTGAAGAGCCGGTACTCGAAAGACTGGTGCAGGTAGTGCTATCGGGAGGCGGTATGCGACTGTTCATCCTGATGACCCTGACACTGTTCCTCATGGGCTGCGCCACCCACCGACTGCCGGAACTGAAGCCGGTGGCGGAAGTGGACCTTGAGCGATTCATGGGAGACTGGTATGTCCTGGCCGCCATACCGACCCGGATCGAGCGGAAATCGTTCAATGCGGTGGAATCCTACAAACTGGACACCAACGGCTCCATCGACACCACGTTCACTTTCAACAAGGGCGGATTCGACGGGCCGAAGAAGAGATACAGCCCCCGGGGGTTCGTCCGGGAGGGGACCGGCAACGCCATCTGGGGCATGCGGTTCATCTGGCCGATCAAAGCCGACTACAGGATCATCGACCTGGGCCTGGACTATCGGACGGTGATCATCGGCCGCCAGAAGCGGGACTATGTCTGGGTCATGGCCCGGTCCCCGGAGGTCGACGACGAAACCTGGTGTCGGCTGGAGCGGAAGGTGGCCGTTGCCGGCTACGACCTGGCACTGTTGCGCCGGGTTCCTCACCGGCGGCCGGCAGGGGAGGACGACGGCTCCTAGGTCGTTGCTCTTCTGCCGATCAGATCCGACATCAACGTGACTGCCTTGAGGCCTGAAATCCACCGCTCCGGGATACCGTTCTCCGCCCCCAGCAGCGCCCTGACCACAGCGCCGCGGTGACAGTTGTCGCCGCGCTCATTGGGCGGTTCGTACCGGGATCGCCACAGGATACTGTCGGGGTGGGGGTTGTTCGGGGCGACGTAGCTGTCGAGCCGGCCGTAGTCCCGTTGCAGTGCCACGCGGTCATAGTATCAATGACCCGGCATCGCCAGAACGTCGGCGACCAGGCTCCCGAGGAAGGCTGATGTCAATCGGTTATCCATGAAAAAATTTAACATAGAAACGCTGATCTCGAAATCGGAGCGGCCGATATCCTCTCAAACAAGGAAGCCGATCGCACAATGCTTTCCTGTGTTTTGTTGTCAACGATCTTTGAGCCACAAGTCCTCTGCAAGCGCCCAATGCATCCCGAAATATTCCGTTGACATCAATGCGGCAGGCACCGATAGTCAGATCTAACCGATCAGTTGGCATTGCCGACAACACGCTGCAACATCGGAGTAGCCATGCTTTTGCTCAACCCCCACAAGCTCACCCGCGAGTATCCGGACGAGAAATCTGCGGAGATCATGCGCAAGACGGTCGGGTTCTTCGAGGCCAAGGGCCTGGCGAAGATCAAGGAGCATGATCG
>JACXWD010000088.1:0-6471 GCA_014764515.1 Candidatus Polarisedimenticola svalbardensis
TCTTGAAGTGACGATTTGAAAACAGTCCCGCGCAAGCGGGACTCTTTTTTAAATCGTCACTTCGAGACGGTTGCACAAGGGCGCTGCAATCGAAGAGGAAGGGGCTGCTTAATGCGGGCAGCTTCAATCAGCTGACGTACTGCTGGTTTGAATTTTAAAGTGTCCCCGAAACTAGGGTTTCGGTTGCTGTCCCCGAAACCCGACCGGCTCGCCGAGGCGGATGAGGGTTTCGATCCCCTGCCCCGTTTTCTCCAGCAGATCAGCGGAAGGGGTCCATGCTCCCGGCTCACCGAAAACCATGACCGTAGAACCGCCGAACAGGAACATGCCCTTCTCCCCGCCCCGCCGGAACGGCTCGGCCTCATCGTGGGTCTGTACGATCCGGCCCACACCGAGAGCCCCGACCTCGACATAGGCCAGGCAGCCGAACCGTTCGGTCGCAAGGATTGCCACACGCCGCTCGTTGCGGACGAAGACGTCGCCGAGAGCAGCCAGGGCGACCGGGTTCACCGAGTGGTAACGGCCATGAACCGTCCATGTCGAAGCGGTCCGTCCGGAGTCCGGGTAGTGGTAGCGATGGTAATCGGCGGGGCACAGCCGGGCGATCAAAAGCGGGCCTCCCCGGAACCGGCCGGGATCGATTCCGGCCTCCTCCGGTACGGCCAGGATCGGCGACGGCGCCATGGAAGTCCCTTTCACCGGGAAACGCATGTCCGGTGTAACCTTTGAGAACGCCAGATAGCGTGCTTCGGCGAACGCCGGCAGCACTGAACCGTCCTGGTGGAAATTCCGCGCCCCGTCCCGGAACCTCCGCACGAAAAAATCATTGAAAGAGCTGTATTCCGCCGGTTCGAACTCTTCCATCCGGATTGACTGGGAGCGGATGAAGCCGGGGATCATACCCTTGCTGAATCTGGCGCCGTGCCAGCTCCCCATGAGCCGGCTGACGAAACGGCGCGACAAAACCAGCGATTCGAGCCGCCTCCCGACCATGGTGCGGTACAGAAACCGGACCCCGCCGCCGCCGTGCACGATTTCCTCGGTCATTCGGGCTGCTGCCCGGTCCCAGACCTGAATCGATCCTGCCATACACAACCTTCCGGAAACGGGAATCTGATACGATCTGATAAGGATAGCCTAGACGACGGGATCATGAGGGGAAGGTGACAAAGTGTCAACGGACAAGCAAGGCTACGGCAGCAGGGATCACGATGCCGCCATGGAAGCTGAAGAGATCCGGGAATGGCTCGACTCCCTGGATTACGTCATCCGCCACGGTACCCGGGAGCGGGTCATCCACATCCTGCATCAGCTGGAACAAAGGGCGGCCAACTTCGGCATCAGCCTGCCTTACGCCGCCAACACCCCTTACCTCAACACAATCCACAGGGGAAGCCAGGCCCATTTTCCCGGTAACCGGGAGATCGAGCGCAGGATCAAGAGCATCATCCGCTGGAACGCCATGGCAATGGTGGTTCGCGCCAATCGGGAAGAGACCGGAATCGGTGGCCACATTTCCACCTACGCCTCGGCGGCCACCCTCTACGAGATCGCCTTCAACCATTTCTTCCAGGGCAAGGACCACCCTTCCGGCGGGGACCAGATCTATTTTCAGGGCCACGCCGCTCCCGGAATCTACGCCCGGGCGTTTCTGGAAGGAAGACTGACCGAAAAACAGCTGGAGAACTTCAGGCGTGAGACCGCCCGCGGCGGTGGCCTGTCATCCTACCCCCACCCCTGGCTCATGCCCGACTTCTGGGAGTACCCCACCGTGTCCATGGGGCTGGGACCGATCATGGCGATCTACCAGGCCCGCTTCAACCGCTACCTGGAGGACCGGGGCCTGTTGAAAGGGTCGGGCAAGGTCTGGTGTTTCCTCGGCGACGGCGAGACTGACGAACCGGAAGCGCTTGGAGCGATCAGCCTGGCGGCCAGGGAAAAGCTGGACAACCTGATATTCGTCATCAACTGCAACCTGCAACGGCTGGACGGGCCGGTCCGGGGCAACGGCAAGATCATCCAGGAGCTGGAACGGGTCTTCCGCGGCGCCGGCTGGAACGTGCTCAAGGTGGTGTGGGGCAGCGCATGGGATCCCCTGCTGGACGCCGACCACAGCGGAGCCCTGGTCCGGCGCATGGAAGAAGCGGTGGACGGCGACTACCAGAAGTACTCCGTGGAGGGCGGCGGGTATGTCAGGGAGCATTTCTTCGGCGCCTATCCTGAACTGATCGAGATGGCCGCAGACCTCAGCGACGAGGAGATCCACAAGCTGGGCCGAGGTGGCCACGACCCTGAAAAAGTTTACGCCGCCTACAAATCCGCCGTGGAATTCACCGGAGGCCCGACGGTGATCCTGGCCAAGACGGTGAAAGGGTACGGTCTGGGTGAAGCCGGTGAGGGCAAGAACATCACCCACTCCCAGAAGAAACTGAATGAGGACGAACTGCGCATCTTCCGCTCCCGATTCGGCATTCCGATTTCCGACGAGGATGTGGGCCGTGCACCGTTTTACCGTCCCGCCGACGACAGCCTGGAGATGCGCTACCTGAAAGAGCGCCGGGAAAAACTGGGCGGACCGGTGCCGGCCCGGCGGCCGACCACGCCTCCACTGGGGAAACCTGCCGACGCCATTTTCAACGAATTCCGGTCCGGTTCAGGAAGCCGGGAAGCTTCCACCACCGGCGTATTCGTTCGCCTGCTGTCCAATCTGCTTTCCGACAAGGAGATCGGCGCCCACATCGTTCCGATCGTCCCGGACGAAGCCCGGACCTTCGGCATGGAATCACTGTTCCGCAAGGTCGGCATCTACTCTCACGTCGGCCAGATGTACGAACCGGTGGACCGGGAATCCCTGCTCTACTACAAGGAGGCCGCCGACGGTCAGATCCTGGAAGAAGGGATCACCGAGGCCGGTTCCATGTCCTCGTTCATCGCAGCAGGCACTTCCTATTCGGTACACGGCGTGGCCACCATCCCGTTCTTCATTTTCTATTCGATGTTCGGATTCCAGCGCATCGGCGACCTGGTCTGGGCCGCCGGCGACATGCGCTGCCGCGGTTTCCTCATCGGAGGAACCGCCGGCCGAACCACATTGGCCGGCGAGGGCCTGCAGCACCAGGACGGCCACAGCCAGCTCATCGCCTACACCAACCCCCGGGTCATCGCCTACGATCCGTCCTTCGCCTTCGAGATCGCAGAGATCATCAAGGAAGGCATCCGCCGGATGTACACCAAGAAGGAAGATCTGATCTACTACCTGACCGTAGGCAACGAACCGTACGCCATGCCGGCCATGCCCCGAGGCGCCAGGGAAGGCATCCTCAAGGGGATGTACCTGTTCCGGCCGTCGGAGTCAGGCAAATCCCGCAACAAGGTCACATTGCTGGGAAGCGGCGCCCTGACCAACGAAGCGCTGAAAGCTCAGGAGATCCTGGAACATGACTACGGCATACCGGCGGAAGTCTGGTCGGTGACCAGCTACCAGCAACTGTTCAGGGATGCCCTGGAGGTGGAAAGACACAACCGCCTGAGCAATGGCAGCGAGGCGAAGAAGCCGTACATCCGCAAATGCCTGGGTGACAAGCCGGGGGTCGTGGTCGCCACCAGCGACTACACCAAGGCGCTGCCCCTTTCCGTCGCCCGCTGGCTGGGAGATGACCTGGTGGCCCTGGGCACCGACGGTTTCGGCCGCAGCGAAGGGCGCCGGGAACTCCGTGACTTCTTTGAAGTCGATCATCGCTATATCGTTCACGCCGCCCTTGGCGCCCTGGCGAAAAAGGGAAAGTTTTCCGAAGCCAGGCTCCGGACGGCGATGAAGAAACTGGGGATCCGCCGCAACAAGGCGAATCCGTCGATCTCGTGAGAGAGGTTCCATGAGCCTGGAAATCAAGCTGCCCGAGATGGGCGAGAATATCGAGTCGGTGGAGATCTCCGGCATCCTGGTAACGGTCGGTGAGACCATCGCCATGGATCAGCCGATCGTCGAGGTGGAAACCGAGAAGGCCAGCGCCGAGGTCCCGTCGGACCAGGCAGGGGTGGTTTCGCGGATCCTGGTCAAGATCGGGGATACGGTCCAGATCGGTCAACCGCTCATGGTCCTGGACGGCGAACCGGCCGGGGCGACAAAGGCGGATCCGCCCAAGGCCGATCCGGCGCCTGAACCGGCAGTGCCCGAGCCCGAACCGGCCCCGTTCTCGGCCCAGGTGGTGCAGGCAGTTCCATTTTCTCCGGAGCCGGTGCGGCCTATCGGTGATCCTGCGCCGGCGGCGCCCTCTGTGAGGCGACTGTCCCGTCAGCTGGGCGTGGACATCAACACGGTCAAGGGCAGCGGGCACAGGGGCCGGATCAGCATTGACGACGTCAAGGCCCATACCAAGGCGATGATCCAGGCTGGTGCAGGCGCCACGGCCGCTATGCCCGGCAGCCCCCCCCTTCCGGACTTCACACGGTTCGGCGAGGTCCGCAAGGAGCGGATGAGCAAGATCCGGCATACGACCGCAGTGAACATGGCCAGGGCCTGGACCACCATCCCCCATGTCACCCAGCATGACCGGGCCGATGTCACCGATATCGAAAGGGTGCGTAAACGATACGAACTGACCGTCACAGCGATCATCACCAAGGTAGTCGCCACAGCCCTCAAAAAGTTCCCCGACTTCAACGCCAGCATCGATGTGGCCGGCCGGGAAATCATCTACAAGGAAAACGTCCACATCGGCGTTGCGGTGGACACCGATCGAGGCCTGCTGGTTCCCGTGGTCCGTGACGCCGACCGGAAATCGATGGCCGACATCGCCGTCGAGATCGGTGAGCTGGCCGCCAGGGCCCGTGACCGCAAGATCACTACCGACGACCTTGAAGGTGGAACGTTCACCATTTCCAACCTGGGCGGACTGGGAACCACCTACTTCTCCCCGATCGTGAACTGGCCGGAAGTGGCGATCCTGGGGGTCGGTCGGAGCGAAGTGCAACCGAGGTACGTCAACGACAGCTTCGTCCCCCGGAAGATCCTGCCGCTGTCCCTGTCCTACGATCATCGCCAGATCGACGGCGCCAACGCAGCCCGGTTCCTCCGTTTCATCGCCGAATCCCTGGAGCAACCGCTGCTCCTGGCCCTGGGGCGGTGACGGCGATGGCGGACAAGGCGAAATCGACCCAGCTGGTAGTGATCGGCGCCGGCCCTGGAGGGTACGCCGCTGCGTTCCTGGCCGCCGACCGGGGCATGAAGGTCACCCTTATCGATGAGGACACCAACCCGGGAGGGGTCTGCCTGTACCGCGGCTGCATACCGAGCAAGGCGCTTCTCCACATGGCGAAGCTGATCGAAGAGGCGAAAGAAGCCGAACGGTTCGGCGTCTCCTTCGGCGAGCCGTCCATCGATGTGAAACGACTTCGGGAGTTCAAGGACTCGGTGGTGGGCAAGCTGACCGGCGGGCTGGGCCAGCTGACCAAAGCGCGGAAGATCGATTACATCCAGGGCCGCGCAACCTTCGCCGGGCCGACCCGGCTGGCAGTCGATCGGACCGGCGGCGGCAAGATCGAGGTCCGCTTCCAGCAGGCGATCCTGGCCACAGGCTCCCGCCCTGTATCGCTGCCCGGATTCCCCGACTCACCCAGGGTCCATGACTCCACCGACTCCCTGGAGCTGAAATCGGTCCCGAAACGGCTCCTGGTGGTGGGGGGCGGCTACATCGGACTGGAGCTGGGCTCGGTCTACGCCGCCCTGGGCAGCAGGGTCACCGTGGTGGAGATGATGGACGGCATCCTGGCCGGCGCCGACCCGGACCTGGTCCGGCCCCTGGCCGGCAAGCTCAAGAAGCGGTTCGAGAACATTTTCCTGGGAACCAAAGCCGCTTCGATCCAGGAAATGAAATCAGGCCTCAAGGTCACTTTCGAAGG
The DNA here is from genome assembly GCA_014764515.1 of Candidatus Polarisedimenticola svalbardensis. Lineage (GTDB taxonomy): Bacteria > Acidobacteriota > Polarisedimenticolia > Polarisedimenticolales > Polarisedimenticolaceae > Polarisedimenticola > Polarisedimenticola svalbardensis. The sequence continues at coordinate 5,899 of JACXWD010000088.1, forward strand.
GAAGCAGGCCCCGGACAAACCGATGACGTTCGACGCCATCCTGGTTGCGGTGGGGCGGCGACCGAATTCGGAAAACCTCGGCCTGGAGAAAACCGGCGTCCACCTGGACGACAAGGGGTTCGTCCAGGTCAACGAACAACTTCGCACCGCAGAGCCGACCATCTGGGCCATCGGCGACCTGGTGGGACAGCCGATGCTGGCCCACAAGGCCAGCCACGAAGCGAAGGTGGCGGTAGAGTCCATCGCCGGCGAGAAAGTCGCGTTCGAACCGCTGGCGATCCCGGCAGTGGTGTTTACCGACCCTGAGGTCGCCTGGTGCGGTCTCACCGAAACCGGGGCGAAGGAAGCAGGCCGCAAAGTCACCGTCACCCGGTTCCCCTGGGCGGCGTCGGGACGGGCCACAACCATCGGCAGGGACGACGGCCTGACCAAGCTGATCCTGGATCCGGACTCCGGCAGGGTCCTGGGCATGGGGATCACCGGCCCCGGCGCCGGCGAGCTGATCGCCGAAGGGGTCCTGGCTATCGAGATGGGCGCCGTGGCCGCCGACCTGGAACTGACCATCCACGCCCA
>JACXWD010000088.1:6571-8021 GCA_014764515.1 Candidatus Polarisedimenticola svalbardensis
TCGAACATCTGGTCGATGACGTCGTCTTCGATCTCATAGATCCCGGCGTTCTCCAGCACGAGCTGGGCGTAGACCACAAGAGTAAAGATCTCCCCCACCCCGAGCAGGAAGTCGACGTCCTTGCGCTGCCTCTCGTCGGGGCTGGCGGCGGCAAGCATCTCCTTGAACACGGCGACCTGCCCGGCGAACATCTTCACGTTGGGGAGATCCCGGGAGGCGAAGGCGGCTGCGTAATCGTGGAACCTGATCTTGCCCAGCCCGCGGGACGGACCCTGGTCGAACAGGAAGGCGTCGTGTCGTGCCCCGTCCTGCTTTTCGACCGCTCTGTACTCACCGGGGGCGAAGAAGTAGTTGGGCATGAACTTGACCACCAGCGCGATGTTCACATGCACGGTCCCCTCGAGCTTGGGTAATGCGCGGATATCGCGAGCGGCCATCTCGAAAAAGGTGTCCTTCTCGAAGCCTTTGGCGGCGATGACGTCCCAGAGCAGATCGATGACATCCTCTCCCTGGCGGGTGACCTTCATCTTCACGATCGGGTTGTAGAGCAGGTAGCGGCGATCCTCAGGGGAGGCGACGCGCATGTAGTCGGCGGCGCGCAGGGCGAACAGCTTCATCGCAACGAGGCGGACATAGGCGTCGGTGAACATCTGCTTCACGTGGGGGAAGTCGGTCACATACATGTTGTAGAGGCGCCGGGAGGCGGCGTGGTTGATCGCCTCGTAAAAAGCGTGGGTCGCCATGCCGATTGAAGCCCAGCCCAGGTTGTACTTGCCCACGTTGACCGTGTTGAGCGCCGAGTTCCAGGCGTCCTCACCTTTGGAGAGGATGTCGTCCTCGCTGACCGGGTAGTCGCTCAGCGCGTACTGGGCGACATAGTTCTGGCTGGCGCAGACGTTGCGCACGCAGTCGTACTCTTCCTTGCGGTAGTTTGCGGCGAAGAACACGTACTCGTCCGTGTCGGCCATCTTGCCGAATGTGGAGACCATCTCGGCCTCGTTACCGTTGCCGATGTAGTACTTCTCGCCGTTGGCCAGGTACTTCCCGTCGCCGTCGGGGGCGAGGCGCATCGAGGTGGAGTAGATGTCGGCTCCGTGCTCTCGCTCGGATAATCCGAAGGCGAAGATCGCCCCCTCGTCAAGCAGTCTGGCGGCGCGTTTTCCGGGAGCGTCGCGAGGGCTCATCCAGATCGGACCGAGCCCAAGGATCGACACCTGCCACGTGTACCAGTAGCACAGGCCGTAAAAGCCCAGGATCTCGTTGAACCCGCAGTTGCGCCAGGTGTCCCAACGGGCGTCCGGGTTATCCGTGGCGTGCTCGGGAGGGGTGAGCAGGGTGGCGAAGATTCGTTCCTTCTTGATGAAATCGAGAAAGTCCGAGTACCAGAGATGTTCGCGATCATGCTCCTTGATCTTCGCCAGGCCCTTGGCCTCGAAGAACCCGACCGTCT
>JACXWD010000051.1:0-4477 GCA_014764515.1 Candidatus Polarisedimenticola svalbardensis
CCTTGCTTGCGCAAGGCCCACGCCAGGTCATCCCGCAGCTTTGCGGAAACGTTAGGTCGCTGGGAAACAAATGAATTATGAAACGGTAGACCGCTCTGAGCGACCAAGGCTGGAGCTTAGGTCTGCTGCAGTATCTGCCGGCATCACACTTATTGCCTGCAGTATTGTCTCGGGAACGTTCATTTACTCACTTCGGTTCGTAACACTTACGGATTCGGTCTATTCCTACATCCTCGGCATTCTGCAAATCTTTCTTCCTGCTGTATCAATTGCAGCCGCATTTGCAATATTCGTATCAGCATTAATATGGCCCATATTGAGCCGTAAGTGGGTTGTCGCAATAGGGCTGACAGCTGCAACTATTGGCTACGTTTCACACAAGATGCTTGTTATGTTGGCTGAAGCGAGCATCATTCCTCATCACAATGCGTACACCGCGATTGCTGTAGGGGCATTAATCTCTGCCGCGCTCTCCTCAGTTCTTTACTATCTACTATGGCGCTTCACGCGCCGTAATATTGTCGGTATAACGACCTAACAATGCGACTCAACAGACACATGCATCTGTCACGGCCCGTGCATGGCACGGTCCGCGCCATATGGCGGGCTGTTGGTCACAAACGTTAGCTGGACCAATGAAGGCTGGAGAAAGGCACCGGCAATTCGAATGGAGGAACGACGGATGAGAGTTTTAGTCGTTGCTATTAGCCTGGCGGTAATGTCCATTCCGATCGTCATAGCGCAACCGACCGATGCGAATGACATTCCGCCCGATGTATTGCTTTTGATTCAATCAGAACTCGACTATCTTGAAGGTTCCGATCGAGAGATAAGCCTCACTCTCGATCAAGCCGATCCGCATCAAGCGATCAAGCAAATCGCCGCAACCGCCGGTTTGTCTATCGAAGTGGATGGCATCCTTCCAATGAAGCCTACACTCACCAAGTCATTCGAGAACGCCACGGTTAAAGACGTCCTGACCTGGTACGCGAGTGAAGTCAAAGTAATTTACAAAGCGAAAAGCCCTGACAGACTCGTGGTTATAGCTCATGGTGACATACGCCGCGACAAAAAAGAGGCCAGCTAACACTGTTTCGCAGCTGCCAACCTGTCTTGTCACGGCCAGTGCTTGCGCACGTCCCGTGCCAGGTCGGCTTGCAGCTTATCCCCGCCGTTAGCCGGCGGGAAACATCATGCAAGATTGCGGTAAGATTAACAACAACTGGAGGATGGCCGAATGAAGCTATTCGATCTAAGCGGCAAGGCCGCAATCGTCACGGGAGGCAACGGCGGTATCGGGCGAGGAATCGCCGTCGGGCTCGCTGCGGCCGGCGCCAACGTATGCATCGCTGGTCGTAACGAGGAGAAGAACGAGCGTGTGCAACGAGAAATCGATGAGCTAGGTGCTCGCGCCATATCGTCGCACTGCGACGTCAACGTCGAGGCCGATATTGCCTCGACCATCGCAGCCACAGAAGAAGCCTTCGGCGGTCTTAATATACTTGTCAACAATGCAGGCATCGCTGCGCTCAACGCTCCGGAGCACATGACCGATGAGGAGTGGGGCTCGGTCATCGAGACCAATCTCTCAAGCGTTTTCAAGTTCTCACGAGCGGCGCACTCATCACTTGCGAAATCGGGAGGGGGCAAAATTATCAACATCGGCTCGATGTACTCCATCTTCGGTAGTCCGTTCGCCCCGAGTTACTCTGCCAGCAAAGGCGGCGTCATCCAGCTCACAAAGTCTCTCGGCGTCGCGTGGGCCAAGGACAACATCCAGGTCAACGCGATCCTTCCGGGATGGATCACAACCGATATGACCGCGCCTATCAAGAGCGATATGACCGACCTTTACGAGGCAATCGTCGCGCGCACACCCGCTGGGCGCTTCGGCCAGCCTGAGGAGTGCGTTGGCGCAGCCGTATATTTGGCATCGGAATCTTCAAACTTCGTCACCGGGCAAAACATCGCGGTTTGTGGCGGATACAGCATCTGCTGAGGCGAGCGCCGGCTAACGAGGTAGTCGAGTTGACCTTGTTTCACTCGGCAACTTACCGCAGACTATAGCCAGAAAAAGGACGTCCGGCCGAGAGCGGTTGGCGTGAAAGTGATCCGACTGATTGGCAGCAGTTCAAATCCGAGGAGAGAACATGGACAACGTAAAACTTTTGAAGAATCTCTACGATGCATTTGGCCGCGGAGATATCCCGACCGTTCTCGGGGGGATGAGCCCGGACATCAACTGGTATGAAGCGGAGAGCAACCCCTACATGCCCAGCGGGGAGGCCTGGGTAGGACCGGACGCCGTCCTGAACAATCTGTTCGTAAAACTGGGTGGAGAGTGGGACGGCTTCTCCGTCCATCCGAAGTCATTCCACAGTGCCGGCGATAGCGTCGTCGTTGAAGCCCGCTACAGCGGGACGTACAAGGCGACGGGCAAGAGCATGGACGCGCAAGTCTGCCACGTCTGGGACGTCAAAGAGGGCAAGGTGACCAGGTTCCAGCAGTACGTCGACACGGCGAAGCTCCAGGACGTCATGGGAACCAGGTAGGGAGTCGCGTTAATGATCCCCAGAGGCACGGCGTTGCAGGTTGGGTCACTTGATAGGGCAAAAGAGATCGAACGATCCGGCACTAGAGTCATGAATACGTAACCCAACCAGAAACAGGACACTCGCCTGATGAATGAGACCGAGGCTTTGCACTCCGAAACGACAGTTATGAATCAAAACAGTTCCAGGGGCCTGATGGTCGATTTGGCAATCTACATTGCCGTCATGTTATTAGTCAGAGAACTCTATTTCGATAAGATTGGATTTATAGCAAATGGCCTTTTCTGGTCGTTATCCACTTTTGTCGTAGCCACATGGAGAATGAAAGCAAGAGGAGTAACCTGGAAAGAACTGGGTTTTATTCGCTTCCATCATTCCATTCATCTGGCTTGAGTCGTTTCTGGAAGAAATACTGGATAGGGGCTTTTTGATGAACTGGCTTGAACGCCTGTTTTCAAAGACTTCTTTAGCCACAATCCTTGCAGTGATATTGCAGGCTGCAATTTTCGGCTTCAGACATTCGTACGACCTGTCCGCCAGGTCAATAACTGTTGGTATTATCGGTCTGATCATGGGAATAGCGTATGTGGCCTTTGGACGGAACCTGTGGCCGCTGATTACTGCACATTGCGTTCTCAATACCATGTCCATGCTTGGTAGAGTTACCTGAACTCGGCATCGCAAAAATCTACTCTGACAAGCGGCTGTGGCAGCTCCCCTGACGAGGACAACATGCAAACGTGGATCGCACTATTTCGTGGCATCAATGTTGGTGGCAACAACATGTTGCCCATGGCCGAGCTGAGGAAAGATCTGGAAGCACTGAAACTCAAGAACGTGCGCACATACATACAAAGCGGGAACGTGGTATTCGACTCGACGGCAAAGGCGGCTTCAGCACTCACAAAGAAAATTGTCCGCATGATCGAGGAAAAACACGGATTTCGACCGCATGTCCTCATTCTCAACCGTGACGATCTGCTGACTGCGGTGGAAGCGAACCCATTTCCGAAGGCGGTGCCTCATCCGAAAACGCTCCATTTCTTTTTTCTCGCTGCGCCGCCGGTGGAGCCGAACACGAAAGCGCTTGATGATGCCAAAGCGTCAACCGAGAACTACAAGTTAACGGATCGCGTATTCTATCTTCATGCTCCGAATGGGATCGGCCGTTCCAAGCTCGCCGCAAACGCGGAAAAGCATCTCGGTGTTGTGAGTACTGGTCGGAACTACCGGACTGTCGAGAAACTATTATCGATGGTCACCCAATCCTGATTCGAGAGGCCGATGAAGAAGAACCCGTTCCACCATATCGACCTGCGGGTCAATGCCATAGGAGAGGTGAACGATGAGTATCATGGTTCTGATCGGACTGGCGGCTCTGGTAGTGGGATGCCTGTTTGTATGCGGCATCTATGCGATGAATAAACGAGAGCGATGAAGGCGATTGTCCAGGAAAAGTACGGATCTTCCGATGAGTTGAAACTCCGGGAAGTGGACAAGCCGGTGGCAGGCGATGACGACGTCCTGGTGCAGGTACGTGCGGCTTCGGTCCATCCGGATGTCTGGCATATGGTCAGTGGCCGGCCTGCTGTGCTTCGCCTCATGGGGGCCGGGCTGTTCAAACCGAACAATCCGATCCCCGGTACCGATATGGCAGGTGTCGTCCGGTCCGTCGGTAAAAACGTGAAGCAGTACCGACCAGGGGACGAGGTCTTCGGCGAAACCTTTGTGGCCAACCAATGGCGCAACGGCGGCGCCTATGCCGAATACGTATCCGTTCCACAAGAGTGTCTTGCGTTGAAACCGGACACCGTCACCTTTGAACAGGCCGCCTCGGTGCCGACTTCCGGATTCATCGCCCTGTTGAATCTTCGAGGCGCGCGCCAGGCGTTCCCCGGGCAAAAGGTGTTGGTCAACGGCGCCGG
>JACXWD010000051.1:4577-22927 GCA_014764515.1 Candidatus Polarisedimenticola svalbardensis
GCCGGTGGTGCGCGCTACGACCTCATCTTTGATGTTCCGGGGAACCACCCGTTCTCAGCCTGCAAACGGGTCCTCAAACCTGAAGGGCGATACGTGCTTATCGGGCATGAGAGCTTCGGGGCTGCCGGAAAGCGTGTTCTGGGAATCCTGCCCTACTTTTTCAAGCTCATGTTCCTCTCACGATTCGTAAAGCAACTTCGAGGTCCGGGCCTGCCGTATCCAACCAGGAAGGAAGCGATGGCTGTCCTCGGTGAGCTGCTGGAAACGGGGAAGATCACACCGATCATCGACAGCACCTACCCGATGAGCCAGGCGCCCGAGGCGTTCCGGCATATGATCGAGGACGAGCTTCATGGAAAGGTTATCCTCAGTTGCAGTGCCGGGCCCCCGGCGGCACCCTGATAGGCGTAACCTGTGGAAAGCCGGGAGGAGCTGGACCTCCTGCTCAAGGAACTGGTCAAGGACTACGCATTTCTGGTCAAGGGGTTTTCCAACCCCCTCGCCAGGCAGGTGAGCCGTCTTTCCGCCGGAGCCGAAGATTACCGCGTGTTGAAATCGTACATCGTGGATCTGGCCAGGTACGCCAACCAGGCCTACCACCGGGACGGCACCGACCGGTACATGTACAGGGCGCCGGTGCTGATGCTGTTCCACGGCGACCGCCGGGCGATGTCATATGAGGAGAACGCCCACCTGGTCTGCCACCACGCCATGCTGGCAGCCGTGTCTCTCGGTCTCGGCAGTACGATCATCGGGATGGTCCCACCGATCGTGGACCGTTCCAAGCTCCTGCGGGAGCGGTACGGCATCCCGAAGGGGAACAAGGTCATGACATCCCTTATCCTCGGGTACCCCAGATACAGGTACAGGAAAAGCATCCGCCGGGACCTCAAAGCGGTGAGGATCATCGACTAAAACCGGGCCATCGGTTTACAATGGATGCGGACCTGACGGGAGAAGGGGACTGCAGCCATGTGTCTTGGCGTGCCCGGCAAGATTATCGCCACTGAGGACGGGTTTATGCGCATGGGAACTGTCGATTTCGACGGTTCTCGCGTTCAGGTCTGCCTGGCCTATGTTCCTGAAGCAGAACCGGGTGACTACGTGCTTGTTCATGCCGGATTCGCCCTGACGCAGCTTGACGAGGAAGAGGCCGCCAAAACCCTCGAAATACTCCGCGAACTCGGCGAAGCTTCCGGCTCCCCGCCTCCCGATCACGGATGAACCATGCATGAGATGTCCATTGTCGCCAGCGTTCTGAATATCGCCGAAAAAGAGGCGCGATCGGCAGATGCGCAGGTCATCCGGACGATCGAAATCGAGGTCGGGCAGCTGGCCGGGGTTGAGATCCCGGCGCTTGAGTTCGGGTTTGAAGTCGCCCGCCGGGGTACCCTGGCCGGGGAGGCGGAGCTGATAATCCATGATATTCCAGGTCTTGGACATTGCAGGGAATGCAACAAAAATGTGGCCATTGATTCTTATATACCGATCTGCCCGACTTGCGGCGAACTGGTGCCGGAAGTTTTGCAGGGGAAGGAACTCAGGGTCCGGTCCATCATTGTGGACTGATCCGATGGGAGTGCAGCATGTGTGACACCTGTGGTTGCGGACAACCTCCCGAGGCGGTGACTTACCGCAAGCCGGGTGAGAATCACCATCATCCCGACCATGACCACCATGGCCACAACCATGATCATCATGACCACGACCATCATCATCACCCTGACCAGGGGCGCACCCTGCAGGTGGAAACGGACATTCTCCAGGAGAACAACCTGCTGGCGCAGCGTAACCGGGGCTGGCTGGAGGCCAAAGGTATCCTGGCCCTGAACCTGGTTTCGTCGCCGGGGTCGGGCAAGACGACGCTGCTTGAGCGCACCATCACCTCGCTCAAGGACGATTTCGCGGTCTCGGTCATCGAGGGTGACCAGCAGACGCTGAACGACGCCGATCGGATCGCCGCTACCGGCGCCCCGGTAATCCAGGTCAATACCGGCAAGGGCTGCCATCTGGACGCACGGATGATCCGCCGGGCCATGGATGACCTTGCGCCTGCCGAAGGATCATTATTAATGATCGAGAACGTAGGGAACCTGGTTTGCCCCGCCATGTTCGATCTGGGTGAGGCGGCGAAAGTCGTGATCATCAGCGTCACCGAAGGGGACGACAAGCCGCTGAAATACCCGACCATGTTCGCCGCCGCCGATTTGTGCCTGATCAACAAGATCGATCTGTTGCCGTACGTCGAATTCGATGTGGACAAGTGCGAGCAGGCGGCCCGGACCGTGAACCCCCGGCTGGAATTCCACCGCCTGTCCGCCACTACCGGGGACGGCATGGATTCCTGGTATGCATGGTTGAAGACCCGCCTCGAGGAAACCAGGTGAAGTACCTGGACGAGTTCCGGGATCCCACGCTGGCGAAAGGGCTGCTGGCGGAGATCGGCCGCACCGTCACCAGGCCCTGGGTGATCATGGAGATCTGCGGAGGCCAGACCCATTCGATCATGCGGTTCGGTATCGACCAGCTCTTGCCTGAAGAGATCGAACTGGTCCACGGCCCGGGTTGCCCGGTCTGCGTCACCCCTCTCGAGACCATCGACCGGGCCCTGGCCATAGCAGCCCGGGAGGACGTGATCTTCACTTCCTTCGGGGACATGCTGAGGGTTCCGGGGAGCCGGGATGATCTCTTCCGGGTGAAATCCCGGGGGGCGGACGTCCGCATGGTCTACTCGCCACTTGAAGCGGTGAAGCTGGCCCGGGAGAATCCCGATCGGGAAGTAGTATTCCTGGCCGTCGGGTTCGAGACCACCGCCCCCGGAAACGCCATGGCGCTGAAGCAGGCGGCAGCGGAGGGCCTGTCCAATTTCAGTGAAATAGTCAGCCACGTGCTGGTGCCGCCGGCCATGGAGGCGATCCTGGCCTCGCCGGACAACCGGGTGCAGGGTTTCCTGGCCGCAGGCCACGTCTGCACCATCATGGGCTGGGAGGATTACGAGCCGATCGCCGCCAGGTACCAGGTGCCGATCGTGCCTACCGGGTTCGAACCGGTGGACATCCTCAACGGCATCCTCAAAACGGTGCAGCTGCTGGAAAAAGGCACTCCTGGTGTGGAAAACCAGTACCTGCGCGTGGTGCAGGCCAAAGGCAACCCGGCGGCCCGGGCGGTTGTGGACGAGGTGTACGAGGTCTGCGATCGCAAGTGGCGTGGCATCGGCAATATCCCCAACAGCGGTCTGAAGATCCGGGAAGAGCTGGCGGCCTTCGATGCCGAAAGGAAGTTCAAGGTGGAGAACATCCTGACGGAAGAGCCGGAGGTCTGTATCAGTGGCCAGATCCTGCAGGGCATGAAAAAGCCTGACGAATGCCCGGCGTTCGGCAAGGAGTGCACTCCACGGACACCGCTGGGGGCCACCATGGTCTCAAGCGAAGGCGCCTGTGCCGCGTATCACAAGTATTCCCGTAGAGGGCTGTCGTGAACGACCCGGTAGACTTCAAGGGAATGAGCTGCCCTCTTCCGCTGATGGACCACGATACGATCCAGCTGGCCCACGGGGCAGGCGGCCTGCTGTCCGCCGACCTGATCGAGAAGCTGATCCTTCCCCGGTTCACCTGCTCCGAACTGGAAAAGCTGGAAGACCAGGCGGTTCTCGACCTGCCGCCTGGCCGGCTGGCGTTCTCCACCGACACTTTCGTGGTCAGCCCGATCTTTTTCCCCGGCGGCGACATCGGGGACCTGGCGATCAACGGTACGGTGAACGACGTGGCCATGAGCGGGGCGAAGCCGGCAGCCCTCAGTGCAGGGTTTGTGCTGGAAGAAGGGTTCCCGCTTGCCGATTTCCACCGGGTGCTGTGCTCCATGGAAACGGCAGCGGCCAAGGCAGGTGTGCGCATCGTCACCGGCGACACCAAGGTGGTGGGCCGGGGCAGCTGCGACAAGATATTCATCAACACATCCGGTGTCGGCGTCATCCCCGAGGGTGTGCGGCTGTCGGCCGGTTCCCTGGAGCCGGGTGATGTCATCATCCTGTCCGGCAGCCTGGCCGATCACGGCATGGCGGTGATGACCGTTCGCGAGGGTTTGAGCTTCCGCACAACGGTGGTCAGCGACACCGCCGCCCTGAACGGCCTGGTGGACTCGATCCTGGCGGCCGGGCCGGGCACCCGGACGCTGCGCGATCCCACCCGCGGAGGAGCGGCCACCACCCTGAACGAGTTCGCCAGGGCCAGCCGGGTCGGCATCAAGCTGATCGAAAGCGCCCTGGTGGTGCGAGATGATGTGGCGGGGGCCTGTGAAATACTGGGAATCGATCCGCTGTATGTGGCCAACGAAGGCAAGTTGATCGCGGTGGTGCGGTCGGCGGAAGCGGAAGCGGTACTGGCGGCGATGCGGGCACATGAATACGGAAAGGATGCGGCGATCATCGGCCGGGTGGTTTCCGACCACCCTGGACGGGTCACCATCCAGACCGGTCTGGGCACGGAACGGATCGTGGATATGCCTGTAGGCGAACAGCTGCCGAGAATCTGCTGATGAAGAAATCGCTGTTGATCCTCATCGCCATCCTGGTGGCCACCATCGCTTTCAGCGCTTGTTCCGCGGGAGCGAAACCGCTGACGGTATTCCTCGTGCGCCATGTGGAGGATTTCGACGCCGGCAGTGATCCGAAATTGACCGATGCCGGAGTGGAACGGGCCGCGGCCCTGGCCAGGAACCTGGCCGACGCCGGGATCCAGCGTATCCACAGTTCCGATTATTTCCGGACCCGGGATACGGCGGCGGCTGCCGCCGCAGACTGGAATCTTGAGGTGGAACTGTACGATCCACGAGACCTGCCGGCCCTGGCGGCCGAGCTGGTCGGGTCCGGGGGCAGCCACCTGGTGGTCGGCCACAGCAACACCACACCTGCCATGGTCGGCTTGCTGGGAGGGGAACCAGGCCCTGCCATCAACGAGGCGACGGAGTACGACAGGCTTTACATCGTCACCATCGGGACGGATGGATCGACCAGCAGCGTAATGCTGCGTTACGGCAAGCCGTATGAGCCGCAATGAATGCCGAGGGAAATCTCGACGGTCGTGTCGGCTGAAAACGGGCCGGTTCCGGGCAGACTGGGAATCCGACGGGAAATCTGTAAAATACCGGTTTCATGTGAACTTAAGGAGAGCTCATGTCTTTGTTGATCGGCGAGAATCTGGTTGTCAGCATGCATTACAAGCTGACGGATGATGACGGCAACGTCCTTGACAGTTCGGAAGGAGCGGAGCCCCTTGCTTATCTCCACGGCTCCGGAAGCATCATTCCCGGACTGGAAAAGGCGATGGTGGGCAAGGTCGAGGGTGACTCCCTCAAGGTCAAGGTGGAGCCGGCCGACGGTTACGGCGATGTCAATCCGGAGTTCATCCAGGCGGTCAACAAGTCGGCTTTCGATGGCGTTGATGCCATCGAACCCGGTATGGCGTTTGAAGCCCAGGCTCCGGACGGTTCGGTGCAGCGCATCCTGGTCAAGGAAGTCAACGGCGATGAAGTCACCATCGACGCCAATCACCCCCTGGCCGGATTCGTCCTGAACTTCGATGTGGAGGTCGTCGGCGTGCGGGAGGCGACGGAAGAAGAAGTCTCCCACGGTCACGCACACTAGGCCGCCTTCAAAATGCCCGGCGGTGATCGAAGGAAACGTGCCGATGGGCTTCGAACTCAGCGAGATCCCCACCAATATCCCCCTGGGCGGGACCTTGCTTGGGGAGGCGCTCCTCGGTTTTGCCGCCAGGGGTTCGGTTGATAAACTGACGGCAACGGAGCGCGGATGATGACCCACAACACCATGAAGGCTCTGCTGGACAACAACGATCTCATACTGATGGAAGCGGCCATCGTCGAGCCGCTCCGCCGTGGTGGTGTGGTGGACCTCCATCCGACCCTGGTGAACGCTCCTCTTGTCTATGACGAGACCGGCCGCCGTGAACTCCGGTCCCTGTACGGCGGTTACATGGCCATCGCGAAGCAGGCAGGCCTGCCGCTGATGCTGTGCACCCCGACCTGGCGGGCCAACCGGGAGCGGGTAGAGGCGTCCGGCCTGCCCCGGTCGATCAACCGGGACACCGTCGGTTTCCTCAGGGAGCTTCAGGGCGATACGGAATCGGTCCGGATCGGCGGACTGATCGGTTGCCGCAACGACGGCTACAAGCCCGAACAGGGCCTGACCGCCGCAGAAGCCGAGTCGTTCCATGGTTGGCAGGTCGGTGAATTCGCCGCCGCCGGCGTGGACTACCTCATCGCCGAGACAATCTGCACCGTGAGCGAGGCGCAGGGGATCGCAAGGGCCATGGAGAAAACCGGTCTGCCGTACATCATCAGTTTCGTGATCCGCCGGGATGGATGTATCCTCGACGGCACGAGTCTTCTGGACGGGATACTCGCGGTAGAAAAGGAAGTGCAGGAGCGGCCGCTGGGATTCATGGTCAACTGTGCCTGGCCGGGGTTCCTGAGAGCGGAACAGCAACCGCCGGAACTGTTCCACAGGCTGATCGGGTTCCAGGCCAACGGCTCTTCCCTGGATCATGCCGATCTGGACAACGCCGAGGATCTGCAGGCCGAAGGCGTTTCGAAATGGGGCCAGGCGATGCTCAAACTCAACCGGGATCATGGAGTGAAGATCCTGGGAGGGTGTTGCGGCACAGGGGCCGGGCACCTGGAGTACCTGGTTGCCAACAGGGGGAGGGAACATGTCTGATCTGAAAACAAAATTGATCAAGGAATCGGCGGCCCATGTCTTCAAGACCTGGCCGGCTTCCTGATAAGGAGAGATCTTGAAACGAGCTATATCGGTGTTGACCCTGGTGGTGGCTATATTGCTGGCAGCAGGATGCGCCACCGCCGACCGATCCGTATCCACCGACCCCGGGAGCACGGATCTTGAAGTCCGGATCTACGAGGTGTTCGGCATGGACTGCCCCGGCTGCCATGGCGGCCTGGAAAAACTTGTGCTGAGGGTGCAGGGCGTCGAGGCCGCCCAGGCGAACTGGGAGCAGAAACGGCTGACCGTCACCGTGAGTTCCGGGGTCGAACTGGACGACGAAGCGGTGTTCGAGGCGGTCCGGCAGGCCAACTTCACTCCGGGAGAGCGGTTGCAATGAAGCGGTGTGCGCCGCTTCTTGTCCTTTCACTGGCGGCTCTGATGCTGATGCCACAAGCTGCCGGGGCGGCCGGGATCAGCGTAGACGCCGGGGTGACGCCGGCCCGGGATCGCTGGATCTACCGGACCCTGGTCCGGAGCATGACCCGGGACGACGACCCTACCGGCATGGGCCGCAAGATGGACATGCTGATGTGGAACAACGTCCTGGCTTACGGTATGCGGCCTAACCTGACCTTGATCCTGAAACAGCCGGTGCGGCGCCGGGAGATCTCCATGGCCGGATCGAAAATCAGCGACTCCGGTGCCGGCGATCTGGCGTTGCTGGCCAAGTACAGGCTGGTGCGGCGGAACAATCGGGAGACGACCTTCGGCCTGGCAGGCACACTGGAACTGACCGTCCCCACCGGCTCCGAGGAGTTCACGTCGGACACCTGGGATCTACGGCCCGGGATCTACGGTTCATTTCGGCGGGGCCGCTGGGCCACCGACTTCAGCGCCGCCTACCGCTTGAGCGGTGCAGCCGGGGACCGGGACGACGGTCGGGAGGTCGGTGACGAGCTGGCCCTGGACTGGGCCGGCGCGCGCCAGTTCCTGGTGGGAGGATCGGCGAACACTACCCTCGCCCCGGTGCTTGAGCTGTCGTACCGCAACGCGGCCCGGGACGAACTCATGGGGCAGCCGTTCGTCAACAGTGGGGAAGAACTGCTCTATCTCTCTCCCGGCCTCAAGTACACTCGTTCCTCACTGATCCTGGAGGCGCTGGTCCTGGTCCCGGTATGGCAGGATCAGAACGGCGCCCAGGTGGAAAGAGGAACCGGCTTCCTGCTGGGGCTGCGAAAACTGTTCTAAGGAGCGTTTCATGAAGGTTGCTTACATATTTTCCACACAGGGTCATACCGTTTCTTACAAACTGGCGAAGATGATCCTTCCCCAGCTGGAGGAACACGGTCACGGGGTCCAGGTCGTCGGCATGTTCTTCTTCGAGGACAACTGTTATGTCCTGAGGAAAGGCGATCCGATCGGCGAGAGGCTGGCCAAGGTGGCGAAGGAGCAGGGCATCATGCTCATGGGCTGCAACCAGTGCTGTTACGAACGGGAAATCGACGGTATGCTCGTGGAGGGCGCCACCATCGGTTGTTTCCCCAACCTGTACGAGGGACTCTCCGGCAACATGCCGGACCAGGTCATCACATTGTAGGGACAGGATGTTCATCGACCGACACCGGGAGGCGATATGAGCATGGAACTCCGTACCGCGTACTGGGACGACCGGGACTCCCGGGAAGCGTTCCAGCGCTTCATCCTGGACATCCACAATCTGGATTTCAACGCGTGGGAGGAAGCCGGCTACTGGGACGACGCCTACCGGCCGTTTTCCTGGTTCCAGGATGGCGAGGTGATCTCGTCAGTTTGCATCTATTCCCTGCCGGCGGTGATTGATGGCCGCAACACGAAGATGGCCCAGATCTCCGGTGTCGGGACTTTGCCGGAATACCGGCGTTGCGGGCTGAACCGGGAACTGACTGCCGCCGGGTTGCAGTGGGCAGGCTCGGAACATGAAGGTGTGTTCCTGTTCTCCGACGAGGATGCGATTCCGTTCTACGAACACTGCGGGTTTTCGCCGATGAAGGAGTACCTTCCGATCCTGCCTGTGGAGCCGGCGCCGAAACGGTCCGGGGCGATACGTGTGAACACCGGCGACAAGGAGGATCTGGACCGTGTATATGCTTACGCGAACAGTTCGATCGCCGTTTCCGAACGGTTCACCGTCGGCAACCCGAAGCTGTTCATGTTCCACGCCATGTACACGATATCTCACGGGATATGGGAAGTTCCGGAACTGGAATGCCTGGTCTGTTTTCGCCGTGAAGGTGAAACGCTGAGGATCTACGACATCCTGGGACAGTCGATCCCGACGTTCGAACAGCTGTACCCGCACATTGCCGAGGCGACCGACCGGCAAGTGGAGTTCCATTTCCATCCCGACCGCCTCGGTCTCGGAGACACCGGCCGTCGCGAACTGATCGGCAACAACCTGTTTGTGCGACCGGGGTTTCCGGTATCCGATCCGGTGTTCCCGTACACCTCAAGAGCATGACGGTTCCGGCGGATATCACCAAAAGGGTTGAATGAGGTCCATTGAAGCCCGGCCCTGCGGTTGACTTGCCGCCCACCTTGGATAGATCCTTGATCCGAGGTTGAGTTCCATGGCCCATCACACCGTCAAGTCGTCCTACTCCAGTATGGCGGACAGGTTGAACCGGCACCCCCAGGGGGCGCCGCCTACCGAACTGCTGTTCAAGATCCTCAAGATGCTGGTCAGCGAACGGGAAGCCGGTCTTGTGGCGCAGATGCCGATCAAGCCGTTCAGCCCGGAAAAGGCGGCCAGGATCTGGAAGATGCCTTTGGCGGACGCCCGCAAGGTCCTGGAGGAGCTGGCGAGCCGTGCGGTTCTGGTGGATCTGGAACAGAACGGCCGATCCTGGTACGCCCTGCCGCCACCGATGGCAGGCTTCTTCGAATTCTCCCTGATGCGGGTGCGAGGCGACCTGGACCAGAAGGCGTTGAGTGAGTTGTTCCACCAGTACCTCAACGTGGAAGAGGATTTCGTCCGGGAACTGTTCACACGGGGTGACACCCAGCTGGGCAGGACCTTCGTTCATGAGCCGGCCCTGTCCGACGAGAACGCCCTGCATGTCCTGGATTATGAGCGGGCCAGCGAGATCGTGCAGAACGCCTCCCACCGGGGAGTCGGCATGTGCTACTGCCGCCACAAGATGGAACACCTCGGTACGGCCTGTGACGCGCCGATGAACATCTGCATGACCTTCAACCGCACGGCGGCTTCCCTGGTGAAGCACGACCACGCCCGGGAGGTGGACGAGAGCGAGTGCCTCGACCTGCTTCAGGAGGCCCGGGACCGGTCCCTGGTACAGTTTGGCGAGAACGCCCGGGAAGAGGTCAGTTTCATCTGCAACTGTTGTGGCTGTTGTTGTGAAGCGATGATCGCCGCCCGAAGATTCGCGATCCTGAACCCGGTGCACACCACCAATTTCATTCCGGTGCTGGACCTGACCGATTGCAACGGATGCGGCCGATGCACCAATGCCTGTCCGGTAGAAGCGATGACGCTGGTCTCCGCCAACCATCCGGACAAACCAAAGATGAAGCAGGCCAGGCTGGACGAGGAGCTCTGTCTCGGTTGCGGCGTTTGTGTCCCGGCCTGCAACAAGGACAGCATTACCCTGGAATCCCGCCCCCAACGTGTCCTGACGCCGGTGAACGGCACCCACAAGGCCCTGGTGATGGCCCTGGAGCGGGGCAACCTGCAGGACCTGATCTTCGACAACCGTGTGCTGTGGAATCACCGGGCCATGGCGGCTTTTCTGGGTGCGATCCTCAAACTGCCGCCGCTGAAAAAAGTATTGGCCTCCCGGGTTCTTAAATCCAGATATCTTGAGACCCTGTTCCAACGCCACGCAAACTGATATCCTCCCCCCATTCAGGCGCCGGAACGGCGCTCTAGCTGGGAGAGGAATAATCCAATGAAATCGCAAGTAATCCTTATTTTTCTGATGATTTTCGTGGTTGGGCTGGCCGGCTGTGCGGCGCCGGTGGAAGAAACCGAAGAAGTCGTTGAAGCCGCGGAAGAAGCGGTCCAGGAAGCCGAACCGACGCCGGACGAGCAGGTTGCCGAACTCGACACCATGTGCGCCGGGGCTGCGGAAGCGATGGCGGCCAGGCAGGCCGAATCGACCCTATTCGATCGGGTCGGCGGTCGTGACGGTATCCATGCCGTGGTAGCCGACACCGTTGCACGGCACCAGGTCAACGACACCATCGTGCACACCATGGAAGGTGTGGATGCAGAGCACCTCATCGCCCAGGTTACAGAGTTCCTGGTAGGCGCCACAGGCGGCGAGGGTGAATACGCCGGGCGGAACATGGTAGACGCCCACGCCCACATGGGTCTTGCCAACGTTCATTTCCTGGCGGCCGGCGGTGACCTGGGTGCGGCCATGGATGCAGCCGGCTGGGGAGAAGACGAGAAGCAGGAACTGCTTTGCGCGTTTGTCGGTCTTCGCAGCCAGGTGGTTACCCAATAGCCGAAGTTCGTATCGATGTCACAGGGGAAGGCGAGTGCATAATGATGCACTCGCCTTCTTCCGTTCAGGTCCGTAGGTTCTCATGGACACCCTGAGCCACGCCCTGTGGGGCATGGGCTTCTTCGGATACCGCCGGTACAGGTGGCAGGCGTTCATGGTCGGAGCCCTGCCGGACCTGCTGGCCTTCGGTGTCCTGTTTCTGGTGCGGATGGTCGACGGCAGCCTGACCTTCGGGAAGCCTGCACTGGACACGATCCCTGCCTGGACCTTCGTTGTTTACGATGTGACCCACAGTTGGGTTATTGCCGGTACGGTGATCGCATTGGTCTGGAAGCTGAACCGGGGGATCGGTTTCATGCTGCTGGCCTGGCCGGTGCACATCCTCCTGGATATTCCGTTCCACTCCACCGACTTCTTTCCGACGAAGATGCTGTGGCCGATCTCCGATTTTCACATTGACGGCATCCCGTGGTCATCGCCCTGGATCTGGTTCCCCAATCTGGCGGGACTACTGATCCTGTATAGTTACCGCTGGAAGCGCAGGAAGGGTCCCTATGGAGAACGACTCCATCCCGATCCTTGAAACGGATCATGCCGTGCTCACCATCCCGGGGCCGGACCAGGCCGGTTTCCTGCTGGACTATGTGACGACCAACCAGGAGCACCTGGCTCCCTGGGAGCCGGAACGAGACGAGCGCTACTTCACCCTCGAAGGTTGCCGGACAAGGCTCGGAATGGCCAGGTCCGGATTCGAGGTCGGTGTTTCGGTCCAGTTTTGCGCGCTGGATCGAGCCCGCAGCCGCATGGTCGGGAACTGCAACTTTTTCAACATCATCGAAGGCCCGTTCCGGGCATGCACCCTGGGGTATTCCATCGCCCGGCAGGACCAGGGCACCGGACTGATGCGGGAAATTCTCGAGGCGGGTATCCGTTATATGTTCGATGTCCGGGATCTGCATCGCATCATGGCCAACCATATTCCGGGCAATCACCGCAGCGAGCATTTGTTGCGCCGTCTCGGTTTCATCCGGGAAGGGTACGCACAGTCCTACCTGAACATCGACGGCCGCTGGCAGGACCATGTACTGAACGCGCTGATCAACCCGAGGGATTCCGGGGGCAGCAGAGAGGAGCCGAATCCATGAAGAAGATCGACTACAAGAAAGAACTCAAGGAATTATATGGACCGAAAGCCGGCAAGCCGGCGGAAGTGGAACTCCCGGCCATGAACTTCCTCATGGTGGATGGCCGGGGCGATCCCAACGCCGGTGATCAGTTCGGCCCTGCGGTAGAAGCGCTGTACGCCCTGTCGTATGCCCTCAAGTTCATGATCAAGAAAGGCGAGCAACAGCTGGACTACGGTGTGATGCCCCTTGAAGGACTGTGGTGGGCCGACGACATGTCGAAGTTCAGTGTGGATGACAAGGCGTCATGGAAGCGGCGGGAAACGGACCGGCAAACACCACGAAATCTACCTCAGCGATATCCGGAAGGCGGCGCCGGAGAAGTGGAAGACCGTCATCCGGCAACCGTTTGCCTGACGCCGCGGACGGGGCATAATGATACCAATACTTATTCAAGGAAGGATGGTGCCCCATGAACAGAACGCGAGTCGCCGCGCTATCGGCCGCCGTCGTTGTCGTTGCTCTCCTGTTGTTTTCCTCATCCCTTTTCGTCGCTGCCGGCAGCCAGACGGCGAGAGCAGGCAAGGATGTGGTCATGATGCGGTGCAACACTACCGATGCGGATTTTACCGCCACCGGGTACCAGGGTAACTCAGGTACGCCGTCGAAGCGATCGAACAGCTGCTCCGAAAACATATCCCAGCTTCTCAAAGATGGATTCGTGATCCAGGATATCGGCCACTACGACATGGAAAAGGCAGGGTATCTCGTGGTCACCATGACGAGGTGATGGAGTTATGGCACAGGAACAGAACGACGGCAAAATCGACTACATCGAATTCTCCGTCAACGACATGGAAGCAGCCAAGCAGTTCTACCGGGCGGTGTTCGGCTGGGAGTACACCGACTTCGGTCCGGAGTACAGCTTTTTCACCGACGGCCGGGTCACCGGCGGTTTCCGCTCGGATCAGGGGCCTGGTACCGGCGGCCCTCTGGTGGTGATGTACGCACTGAACCTGGAGGCGATGGAAAAAAGCGTTCGGGACCACGGTGGCGTCATTACCCAGGAGATTTTCAAATTTCCCGGAGGGCGGCGGTTCGAATTCAAGGATCCTGGAGGCAACAATCTGGCGGTCTGGTCGGACAATTGAACCTGTCCAACGGCTGATGGAGACCATCTCAATCCTGGAGGCCCGGCGCCTCGCCCTGGCACGGGCCGGACTTCTTAAACCGGGGTGGACCGGGATGCCGGCCAGGGCCCGGGGGCGAGGGAAGCAGGCTCTCAAGGCGGCTCACAAGATTATTGACCGGTTCGGGTACCTGCAGCTGGATACCGTTTCCATCGCCGGGGCCCGCAGCCATGCCATCGTCCTGTTGTCCCGCCTTGAAGGCCTCCATCCGGGCCTGCCCGAGGAATTATTGCAGCCGGGGCAGCCGCTGTTCGAGTACTGGGGCCATGAGGCGAGCTGGATGCCGCTGGAGCTTTACCCGGCATTCGGATTTCGCCGCCGGGCGTTGCGCCACCATCCCTGGTGGGGGGACATCGTCGGCCAGCATCCGAAGGAAGCGCGCACTCTGCGGAGCCGGATCCGGCAGGAAGGGCCGCTGCGATCCCTGGACATGGAGGGCAGGGGCAGCCAAGGCTGGTGGGACCTGAAGGTCATGAAAAAGATCGCCACGGCGTTATGGTCATCGGGGGAGCTGGCGATACGTGAGCGGAAAAATTTCCAACGGACCTACGACCTGGCGGAGCGGGTGATCCCCGGGAACGTACTCAGCGCCAGTGTGCCGGAGAGGGAAGCGCTTCCCAGGCTGTTGCTCCTGGCGCTGAAGGGACACGGCTGGGCGACCACCGGCACCCTGTGCCGGACCTGGCGGCTCAGCAACATGAAAGAGAAGATCGACCGGGCGCTGCGCCGGTTGCAAGCCGGAGGTGACATCCTGCCCTCAGTGCTGATCCGGGAGGACGGCGGACGAACCCCGGGATGGATCCGCCCTGCAGACCTTGAGCTGGCGGACCGGCTGAAAAGGATTCGCCCAAGGAAAGACCAGGGTGTCCTTCTTTCCCCGTTCGATCCGGTGCTGTGGGACCGGGACCGGGTGCGGATGCTTTTCGATTTCGACCAGATCCTGGAGGTTTTCAAGCCGGCGCCTCAACGGGTCTACGGGTATTACTGTCTGCCGGTGCTGGCCGGCGACCGGCTGGTGGCCCGGCTGGACCTCAAGGCCGATCACAAGGCCGGAAAGCTGAAGGTGCTCTCGGCCCGGATGGAGCATCCGGTTGGGAGAGAGCCTGCCCGAACCGCTCTCGAGCGGTACGCCAACGCCCTGCAGTTGAGTGTAAGCGGCGCCAAACCCTGATAGGATTTCTTCATTATGAGTAACTTGTGGAGCCTTGAAGGTCGAACGGCCCTGGTGACAGGCGGGTCGAGAGGTATCGGTGCAGCCACCGCCGCCACGCTGTTGGAGCAGGGGGCGAAGGTGCTGATTGTGGCCAGGGGGGAAGAGTCCCTTGAAAAGGCGGTGTCGGCCTGGCGGGATGACGGCCTGGACGTCCACGGTCTGGCGGCGGACGTTACGTCAAGCACCGACCGGGACAGGATCTTCCACAGGGTGCGGGAACTCTGGAACCGGCTGGATATCCTGGTGAACAATGTCGGCATCAATATCCGGCGGAAGATGGTGGAGTATTCCCGGGAAGAGTACGAAGCGATCATGGGGACCAACACCGATTCCGCATTCAGGATGTGTTCCGGCGCCTGGAACCTGCTGAAGAAGTCGGATGCCGGAGCGGTGGTGAACATCCTTTCGGTGGCCGGCCTGACCCATCTTCGGACCGGAGCGCCGTACGCCATGAGCAAGGCGGCGCTGGTGCAGATGACACGGAACCTGGCGGTGGAATGGGCGGAGGATAACATCCGGGTCAACGCGGTGGCGCCGTGGTACACCCGGACCGAGATGGTGGAAACCCTTCTGCAGAACGACGCCTACCGCAAGGAGGTCCTGGACCGGACGCCGATGAACCGAATCGCCGAGCCGGAGGAGATCGGATCGGTGGTGGCGTTTCTCTCCATGCCGGCGGCGTCCTATATCACCGGCCAGTGCATCGCCGTGGATGGGGGATTCACCGTCCATGGGTTCTAGCGAGATCGATGACTATCTGGGTTGACGCCGACGCCTGCCCCCGGGTGATCAAGGAGATCCTGTACCGGGCGGCGGAGCGGGTACAGGTGGAACTGGTCCTGGTTGCCAACCGGCCGCTGCACACGCCGCCGTCCCGGTTCATAAGCAGCACGAAGGTCGGAGCCGGGTTCGACGTTGCGGACCGGCACATCGCCGATGCGGTGCAACCGGGGGACCTGGTGATCACAGCCGATATCCCCCTGGCCGCCGATGTCGTGGAAAAGGAAGCGATCGCCCTGAACCCCAGGGGAGAGCTGTACACCGAGGAGAACATCCGGGAACGACTCGCCATGCGGGACCTGATGGATCAACTTCGCAGCACCGGCATGGAAACCGGCGGCCCACCCGAGTTCTCGAAGAAGGATCGCATGGCGTTCGCCAACTCCCTGGACCGGATCCTGGCTGTACGTTAGAGGCCCGGTTCAGGGTTACAATGCTCCTGCCATGGAAATTATTAGTGAATTCGCTGCAAGCCTGCGGGACTATGTCCCGTTCCTTTTCGCCACCGCACTGATCGCCGTCGGACTATGGGCCGCCAACTACGTCCTGCTGGTCCGGCGAAAGGACCTGGGGGCGGAAGCACAGCGACCGAGACAGATCGCCATGCTGGTGCTGACCGCCCTGGGCCTGTTCGTGCTGTTGCTCATCGTGCCGATGTCCGACAGCACCCGGGGCAGCGTCCTGAGCCTGATCGGACTGGTGCTTACCGGTGTGATCGCCCTGTCATCCACCAGCTTCGTGTCCAACGTCATGGCCGGCCTGATGCTCCGGGGGATCAAGAGTTTCGGTGCCGGGGATTTCATCGGCATCGGTGAGAAGTTCGGCCGGGTGACTGAGCGGGGGCTGCTGCACACCGAGATCCAGACCGAGGACCGTTCCCTGACCACCTTCCCCAACTTCTACCTGGTGTCCAACCCGGTGCACGTGGTGCGACGGTCCGGGACGGTGATTTCCACCACCGTCTCCCTAGGGTACGACCTGGACCGGGTGCATGTGGAGAAGCTGCTGATCCAGGCGGCGGAATCGGCAGGGCTGACCGACCCGTTCGTCCGGATCCTTTCTCTGGGCGACTATTCGGTGACCTACCAGATCTGTGGGCATTACCTGGAGATCAGGCGACTGTTCACCGCCAGGTCCGACCTGCAGAAAATGGTATTCGACACGCTGCATGCCGGCGGGCTGGAGATCGTGTCCCCCAGCTTCATGAACCAGCGTCAACTGTCTCCGGAGAGCAAGGTCATCCCCAAGAAGCGCCGCGGAGGAGATGAGGCCGGCGTTCTGCAGGACGAGGCGCCTGAAGACCTGATTTTCGACAAGGCGGAAGAGGCGGAGGAGATCGAGCGGGCCAAGGCGGTGCTGGCCGGTCTGCGTCAGGATCTCCACGAACTCAATAAGAAACGCAAGGATGCGGAAGAGGCGGAACACGCCGGCCTGGACCACAAGATCACCCTGCTGGAGGCTGAGGTCCGGGATATGGAGGCCACTCTGGAACCGGCGAAGCCTGCTGAAGACCCGAAATGAAAATTGCACTTGTCCAGCAACAGGCCTTTGCCGGCCGTGAGGCGAACCGCGAAAGAGGATTGGAGGCTGTTCGCACCGCGGCTGAAGCCGGTGCGAAACTGGTCTGCTTTGCCGAACTGGCCTTCGACCGGTTCTTTCCACAGGAGCCGGCGGACGGAGATGTCACGATGCTGGCGGAGGCGATCCCCGGACCGGCCACCGAGCCGTTCCAGGATCTTGCGAGGGAGTTCGGGGTCGTCATCGTACTGAACCTGTTTGAGCTCGCCTGCGGCAAGACCTACGACGCATCACCGGTGATCGACGCCGACGGATCGATCCTGGGAGTGACCCGGATGGTGCACATCGCCGAGTACGCCTGCTTCCATGAGCAGTCTTATTACACCCCGGGAGATCGGGGGGCGCAGGTGTACGACACCGCATGGGGCAGGGTCGGTGTAGCGATCTGCTATGACCGGCACTACCCCGAATACATGCGGGCCCTGGGAGTGGCCGGCGCCGAGCTGGTGATCGTGCCCCAGGCCGGGGCGGCAGGTGAGTGGCCCGACGGATTGTACGAGGCGGAGCTGCAGGTGGCGGCGTTTCAGAACGGCTACTACACAGCGTTGTGCAACCGGGTCGGCAAGGAATCGAAACTGGATTTCTCCGGCGAGTCGTTCGTTTGCGATCCGTCGGGCCGGGTAGTCGCACAGGCCGGCCGGGGGACCGAGGAGATTCTTTACTGCGACATCGACCTCACACAGGTGCCCGGGTCCCACGCCCGCAGGATGTTTTACCGGGACCGCCGTCCCGAGCTGTACGCCGGATGGATCGGAAAGTGATCACGACCATGGAATGCCGGCCGATCGGAACGGTCCATAGCCCGTTCCCCGATCCGGTGGGGGTGCCGATCCAGCCGTCCCGGGCCGATGGTGTGGAGGGCACGGTGGAGGTTCTGCCGGAGTTCGAAGAAGGGTTGTCGGACCTGGACGGGTTCTCCCATATCGTCCTGGTGACCTGGCTGCACCGCTCGGAAGGGTACCGGCTCAGGACCGTGCCGTTCCTGGACACGGAAGAGCGGGGCCTGTTTTCCACCCGGTCGCCCCGCAGGCCGAACCCGATCGGCCTGTCGGTAGTGCGGCTTCTCGGTGTGGACGGCTGCATCCTGAAGGTGGCCGACCTGGACCTGGTGGACGGCACGCCGGTACTGGACATCAAGCCGTACATCCGGGAGTTTGACGAACGGCCCGAGTTCCGTTCCGGTTGGCTGGAGCGTTCGACGGTGAAGCGCAACAAGGCCGA
>JACXWD010000131.1 GCA_014764515.1 Candidatus Polarisedimenticola svalbardensis
CGAGGGTTGCTGCGCTACGCAGTTCAAGACCTTGAGCAGGCTAGGTACCTGCTGCAGGAGGCGCTCGGAAAGCTGGATGATGGGGAAGAAAACTGGGCTGCCCACGCCGTCATCGAACACGAGTTGGGATGGTTGTCCAGGGACGGGGGAGACCTGGAGCATGGGGAAATGCTCCTTCGATCCGCTTTGAATGCTGCAAGACAGACCGGGCGAGACGATCTCATCGCTCAATGCGCCAGTGGACTTGCTGGAGTCGTCATCGATACGGGGATGTTTCAGCTGTCCCTGGACCTCCACGACGAAGCGATAGAGGCGTACAAACAGATCGGCCAGGATCAATATGCCCGCTATGTCCGTTCCAACAAAGGTGTTCTTCTCATGGAGCTTGGAGACCTGGGCACGGCGCGAACCTCCCTTGAGGAGGTGTTCAAGGAGAGTGAACAAGCAGGCGATGAGTTCATCATGATCCCGGTTGCCTCCAATCTGGGCAATCTCGAATTCCTGGCAGGCAACCCCCAAAAGGCTGAGGACTGGTACAGCCGGCTTCCCGAATCGGCATCGGAGCAGCAGGGGTTTGCTGCGTTCAATCGCGGAAGGATGAGCCTCTAATCGGGGGACATTGAGGGGGCCCGATCCCATTTCCGAGGGGCGTCGCAACAGGATGAGCACCCGGTACTCGCACTGCTGGCGAAGTCGTATCAGGCTTACGTCGAGGATGGTGACTTTCCCGGTGTTATCGCTGATGCTGATGCAGGGGGAGCTGACGAAGCTGCCTGGGTTGCCAGGTGGTTGTTCGGCAAGAGTCACAGCAATCATGACAGACCGGAACTCGCGTTATCGCCCCTTGAAGAGGCTGTTGCGATCCTGGATGAGCAAGGTCGCAGCGTCAATCCGATGGGTGCCGGATTGCGATTCCTTCGGGAGAGATCAGAACCCTATGTTGAGCTATCCCTGGCATTGTCAATGCAGCCGACCGGTGGACAGGATCTGCCTGATCGAATATTGACCACCATGGAGAAGACCCATTCCCGCGCATTGCGTCGTGCCCTTCATGGACAACAAACTGCGCCCGAAATAGTGAGCCTTGGAGCGCTGCAGTCCCGCCTCCAACAGGGCGAATTGGTGCTCGACTACCTGATCGGGGAAGATCATGGTGTATTGCTGGCAATTGGCCCGGAGGAAGTTGCAGCACATCGGATACCTGGGTCTCGTGATTTAAAAGCGGCTCTCAAGCGGTACCGTTCCGCACTGCGGCGGCCGTTGTTCAACGCCGACGCCCGTAACGACCCACGGGCGGACCTGGAACGGTCACTGGATCACGGTGTTGAGATCCGCAAAGCGCTCCTGGATCCGGTGAGGGATGTTCTTGATGATGTGGAACGGATCTACATCGTACCCGATACTGAAATCGCCCTGTTGCCGTTCGTGGCCCTGCCCTGGAATGATGATAAGGATGCCGATGACTGGGTATTCCTGGGTGATCGATTTGAAGTGGCGGTGTTGCCTATGGCAGGAGGAGCTCCCACATGGGACCGTTCCCGGACACCGATACTGCTGGCCGGAGATCCATTGCCGGATGCGGCCGGCGAGTATCCGGCGCTGCCCACTTCCGGTATGGAACTGGATCTTGTTTCCCGGAGCTGGAAAAACGGAGAACAGAGCAGGCTGGATCGCTCGGATCTGACATCCGCGAACATGCTGGAGCAACCCCTTGGTAGTTTCAGGACGCTTCATTTCGCGACACATGCCGTTGCCTCCACCGCCGACCCCAACGGCTGTGCCGTGTACCTCTCCGGGGGCGATCGGATCGGGCTGAAGCAGATCCTTGATCTCGATCTGCAGGCTTCTCCACTGGTGGTGCTGTCAGCCTGTCAAACCGGAGAAGGGGAGTTGATCCCCGGCGAAGGTGTCGTCGGCCTGGGATGGGCGTTCCTGCGAGCCGGTGCCAAGGGCGTAGTCGCCAGTCTGTGGAGTGTGGAAGATACGGCAAGCACCGAACTGATGGCGCTTTTCCATCGCTCCATGAGCCAGGGGAACGATCCGGTTACCGCATTAAGCGTTGCTCAGAGGAGCATGGCTGCCCAGCGCTTCCACCCGGCGTACTGGGCCCCGTTCATCATCGTGCTGCGCCCCGATACCGGGAGCTGATTCAGGGCTCCGGTTCCTCCATCGCCATGAGATGCAGTCTCGCTTCCGATCCGAACAGCTTGTGATCGGCCAGCTTGTTCCAAAGGTCCCGGGCCTTTTCCAGTTCACCGGCCTCCTCGGAAGCCAGAGCCAGGTTTTTCGTCGCCTCCGGCCATGCCGGCCGTTGTTCCAGCACCCGGCTGTAGGCCGCCATGGCGGAGGGATGTCTCCCTTCCAGGAACTCGATGTTCCCGAGACAGATCTGAACATATTGATTGTCCGGTTCCCGGATCAGGATATCGGCCAGCAGCCGGCGGCTTTCTTCGTACCGCTCCTGACGAGCGTACACCAGCGCCAGGCCGGCAGCAGCCCATGTGTTGTCCTCATGGAAGTTCAGGGCGTGCCGGAAATTGTCTTCGGCTGACTGCAGATCGACGATATCCACGACACCTCGCAGGGTAACGCCGGGGTCGGGAAGGATCGGCAGGACTTCCGCCAGATTCGCAGGTGTGCCGGATCTGGATCGCACCTGGGCCAGGTAGGCCGCACCCAGGTTGACTCTCCCGCTGAGACTGTTGGGGAAGGTTGCCACGAACAGGCGGAGCGCCTCGATGGCGTCTGTGGTATTGCCGGCCTGCAGTGCTTCCGTTCCTATGGAGAACAGTTCAACGGAGCGGTTCAGTTCACTTCGGAACTGTTTCAGTTTTTTGATCCGGTTGCTGAATGCCGGATGGGAGTCATCGGCCTGGATCGTCATGGCATG
>JACXWD010000016.1 GCA_014764515.1 Candidatus Polarisedimenticola svalbardensis
GTCAAGGGCAACAAGATGATCGCCCAGGTCGGCAGCATCTCCGCCAACAGCGACACCACCATCGGCCAGATCATCGCCCAGGCGATGGAGAAGGTCGGCAAGGACGGCGTCATCACGGTGGAAGAGGCCAAGGGTCTCGACACCTCTCTGGACGTGGTCGAGGGCATGCAGTTCGATCGCGGCTATCTGTCGCCTTACTTCGTCACCGACGCCGAGCGGATGGAAGTTTCCCTTGAAGACGCCTACATCCTGATCCACGAGAAGAAGATCTCCTCCATGAAGGACCTTCTCCCGATCCTGGAGCAGATCGCCAAGACCGGCAAGCCGCTCCTGATCCTGGCCGAAGACATCGAAGGCGAAGCGCTGGCCACTCTGGTTGTCAACAAGCTCCGCGGCACCTTGCACGTGGCCGCCGTGAAGGCCCCTGGCTTCGGCGACCGTCGCAAGGCGATGCTGGAAGATATCGCCATCCTCACCGGTGGCCGCTGCATCACCGAAGACCTGGGCATCAAGCTGGAGAGCATCAAGCTCCAGGATCTGGGCCGGGCCAAGAAGCTGGTGATCGACAAAGAGAACACCACCATCGTCGAGGGCGGCGGCAAAGCCAAGGAAATCGAAGGCCGTGTGCGGCAGATCCGCAACCAGGTCGAAGAGTCCAGCTCCGACTACGACCGGGAGAAGCTGCAGGAACGCCTGGCCAAGCTGGTGGGCGGCGTTGCCGTCATCAAGGTCGGCGCAGCCACCGAGTCCGAAATGAAGGAAAAGAAAGCCCGCGTTGAAGACGCCATGCACGCTACCAAGGCGGCTGTGGAAGAGGGCATCGTCCCCGGCGGCGGCGTGGCCCTGCTTCGAGCGGCCAAAACCGTGATCGCCCTGTCGAAGAAGGAAAAGAACGAAGACGTGGCAACCGGCATCCGGATGCTGGCCCGGGCTCTCGAAGAGCCGATCCGCCAGATCGCCAACAACGCCGGCGAAGAAGGCTCGGTGATCGTGAACGCGGTCAAGGAACTGGACGACGCCAACCACGGCTTCGACGCCCAGAACATGAAGTACAGCGACATGATCAAGGCCGGCATCATCGATCCGACCAAGGTCGTGCGTTCCGCACTTCAGAACGCCTCTTCGATCGCCGGCCTCATGCTGACTACCGAGGCGCTGATCAGCGAGATCCCCGACGAGAACCCGCCGTCAGCCGGTGGTGGCGCCCCGGACATGGGCGGCATGGGTGGCATGGGTGGCATGGGCGGCTTCTAAGCCAACCGACAGAACGCTCGTTACTGAAAACGCCCGGTGGCAACACCGGGCGTTTTTTTATGCCTCGAGACCGTTCATTCGCCGGAGCTTGTGCAGCGCCTTGAGGATCCTCCCGGGTCTCCTGAAGCGGTACTCCTCCACCTCCACGGCAATGCCGTCATTCGGGCCGAACACATGCTGCAGGGCTGCAACCCTGCCGTTCCCTTCATAGGCCAAGAACGAGCCATCCCGATCCTTGAGGTCCAGCTGCTGCAGCTCGGAGCGTTTACCGAACAGGTAGGATATGAATTGGCGGAGTCGAGCCGGCATTACGAATGACTGTCGTCACTGTTATTACGAACCGTCCCTCCGACCACCAGGGCTGCAGATATGATCATCAGGTTCTTGATGATGTACTGCCCTTCCATTGTGGGCCCATACGGGAAATGACCGGCCTGGAATGTGACCTCCGGAAGGAACACCAGAGGCATGAAGGTCCCGACCATCTGCATCGCCAGCAAAGCAATGGCGATCCGGACCGTTTTTCGAAAGAGGAAGGCGACGCCGATCAGAACTTCCCACCATCCGATGATGCCGACCCAGGTCCCACCATCGAACAACGGCAGCCAGGGCACCGTTGCCATGATGAGAGGTTCTGCCGACGACAGGCCGAACGGCTTGAGGATCCCGAACCAGATGAAGATGACCCCGAACGAAAGACGCAGGGCGAGCGTCCCCCACCGGCCCATGAACGTCGCTATCCTGCGATCGATGGTGTCAATATTCATCTGCACTCACCTGCAAACCTTGGTCAGGCCGAAGCCCGGGCAATTGCTCGGAATGCTTGGTGTTCGTCCTATTCTACGTTGGCGCCGACAACGGCGGCCATCTGCATCATGTTGATGGTCTCGCCTTCCTTGAGGTTGGTGAGGTCGGTGAGCTTGCCTGATTTGCTGGTGGATTTCGTGTTCTTGAAGATCGACAGCAGCTTGGCGTCGGCGACGATGTACTTGCCTGCGTTCTCCGCTTTCCCGTTTTCGGTTTTGGTCTGAAGTTTGTTTTCCTTGATGTAATCCCAAAGCTTCTTGGTGATCTCGGTTCTGGGAAGTTCGGACTTGCCCAGGAACGCCGCCAGATCGCTTTTCAGTTTTACGGGCTTATTCAGACCTTTTGCTTCCGCCATGGTATTTCCTTTTTTGGTTTCGGGTTACAGAGACCTGTCTATCATGTTTTTCTGAATCGCACTAGATCGTAGCAGCATCCTAGTCGGCCAGCCCTTCCAGGTCCTTGTCCTCCTCCGCCTGCTGTTTCAGCTTCGGATTGAGGGTAATGGCTTTCTCAAGGGCTTTTCGGGCGCCGTTCCGGTCCCCTGCCGCCAGGCGGATCACCGCCAGATCGTACAAAACCCCGTCATCCTCCGGTGCGATCCTGGCCGTCCTTTCCATATGAGGGAGGGCGGCCTGGGGCTTTTTCTGTGTAAACAGGGTCCAGGCCTGGTTCCATGAAGCGTTCATCTGGGCGTAGTTCAGGAGCCGGCCCAGCTCCTTGAACGGTTCCTTGTGATCGTCCACCCGGATGTCGATGGCCCGGTCATTGAACCCGCCGTAGCCTCCTCCCTCACGGACGACGATCAGCGCCGCTGACTGCCGGCCCCGGGCGTCGCCCCCTTCGGCGTCCCCTGCATGGAGGGCGGCGTACATCCGATCCGCCAGGGTTCCCTCGGTTTCCAGGAACGCCTTCTCCATGGCCAGGACCACCGCCTCGCCGGTGAGGATGTTGCCCTGGACTGCGTAGTCCGGGCCATGCCTGCCGCCGGCCCAGGCCTGGCAGTTCTCGCCGGTATAGGTGGCGGAAGATCCGTCAGCCGAGACGATACCGAACTGCCTGCGGTCCGGCTGGGCATCGGTCTGGAGCAGGATCTTCACGATCTGCTCCGGTGTGGCGCCTGTGTCCAGCAGGTCGAGCCCCCGTGGACCGAAGCTGGTGTTGGCGAACGACTGGGTCGCCACCGCGCCTGAGGAGGCACGGGCCCATGGCACCACCGAACCTACGCTGAAGAATTTGGAAGCGACCGCTATGCCGACTTCTCCGGCTTCTCCATCCCGGGCGACGATGGAGAAGGTCGCCACCGGGCTCTCCTGTGCCGGCAAGGGAGCTGCCAGAGAAAGAACCAGAACCAGCAGGAGCAAGACACGCCTTGTTCTCATGACCGATCCTCTCCTGTTCTTATTCCATCGCCAGTGCCGCCAGAAGTTCGGCTCCCTTAGGCAGGGCCGATTCGTCGATGTCGAACTGCGGTGAGTGGTGGGGTGCGGTGATGCCACGTTCCTCGTTGCCGGCTCCCAGGAGGATGAATGCGCCGGGAACCTTCTGCAGGAAGTAGGCGAAGTCCTCCGATGCGGCCAGGGGCGGAGTTTCAAACACCTTCTCTTTTCCGAACAACCGGCCGGCCACCGACCCGGCGATAGTCGCCGATTCGGCGTCATTCACAACCGCCGGGTACCCGGGACGGACTTCGAACTCCAGTTCGCAGCCTGCCGAACGCGCGGCGCCGGCGAACGCTTCCTCCACCCGGTGCCGCAGCAGAAGACGAACGTCCGGGTCGAAGGACCTCAGGGTTCCGATCAGCTCGGTAACTTCAGGGATGATGTTGCAGGCGCTGCCGCCGTGCATGGAGCCGACGGTGGCCACTGCCGGACTGAGGGGATCGACGAATCTTGAAACCACGGTTTGCAGGGCGACCACACCCAGGGATGCGGCCACGATCGGGTCCCGGGCATTGTGGGGAGCGGCGCCGTGGCCTCCTCTCCCCCGGAACCAGGCGGTGAATTCGTCCTGGGCCGCCATGATCGGGCCGGGACGGGTATGGACCGTGCCTGCCGGATACAGCGACCACAGGTGGATGGCGAAAGCACGTGAAACACCGGTCAGGTCCAGCTCACCGCCCTCGACCATCTCTCTTCCGCCACCAGCCCCTTCCTCCGCCGGCTGGAAACAGAGAACCACATCCTGTTTGAGGCTGTCTTTTCTTTCGTGGAGGAGGGTGGCCGCTCCCAGGAGCATCGCCATATGACCGTCGTGGCCGCAGGCATGCATCTTCCCCGGAGTCTCCGAGCCGTACTCACGACCCTCGACTTCCTGGACAGGGAGGGCGTCCATGTCGGCCCGCAGCAGCACGGCTCCGTCGTTGCCGCCTGCGCCTGCCCGAATGGTGGCGACCACTCCGGTTCTGGCGACGCCGGTGCGGATCTCGGTCAGACCGATCTCACGCAGCCGGGACTCGACGAACGCCGAGGTCTGGTGCTCCTGGAATCCCAGTTCCGGAATCTTGTGCAGGGACCGGCGCCACCCGATTATCCGCTCGGTCAGCGCCTGGGCCGGCACCGCTACTCCAGCCTCTTGATGATATGCCAGCCGAACGGACTCTTGCGGCCGTGCCAGGGGGCCATGCCGACCTCGCCGACTTCCAGGCTGAAGGAGACGTCGCCGAAACCGTCCACCATGTCGCTCCGGGACATCCCGCCCATCGGATCCACGCCGCGGTTGGCCATGGCGATGTAGCCCGGGTACTGATCATCCGTGAACTCCTTGACCAGTGCGTCGAAATCTTCGCCTTCCTCGATCCGTTTCATGAGCGATTCCGCCAGCAGCTGGGCCTCCCTCTTGGTCCGGGTGATCTTCTTGCCGGAGATGGACCTCTTGAACCCGATCAGGATGTGCTGAACAACCATCTTGTCCGGTCCCTCGATCTTGGGGGCGGACACCCCGGGCATCGGGAACAGGGCGATAATCAGGAAAAGTGTCGTCATTGCGGCAAATGCAATTCTAATTCGCATCGGTATCTCCGTGGTGAAGTGTTTTACATTTTACAGGATTTTTCCCCTGTGGCGAAACGCGGGGTCCGCTATAATCCCCCACCGTTCCCAGGAGGCAAACGTGAGTGAATTGATCAAGGCAGCAAAGGTAGGCCACAGTCCGGATCCGGACGACGCCTTTATGTATTACGGCATCGCGTCGGAGAAGATCGATCTGGCCGGCTACCGTATCCAGCAGGTGCTGGAAGACATCGAATCGCTGAACAAGCGTGCGGTCAAAGGGGAGCTGGAAGTGTCCGCCGTCAGCATCCACGCCTATGCCCATCTGGCCGACTCGTATGCCCTGATGCCCTGCGGCGCCAGCATGGGCGACGGCTACGGCCCGATCGTGGTAGCCAGGGAACCGATGGACGAGTCGAAGCTGGGAGGCAAGACCATCGCCATACCCGGCACCATGACCTCGGCGTTCCTGGCCATGCAGCTGTACGTTGGCGGAAGCTTCGATTTCAAGGTCGTGCCTTTCGACCGCATCCTCGAAACGGTTCGGAACGGCGATGCCGACGCCGGCCTGGTCATCCACGAAGGCCAGCTGACCTACGCCGCCGAAGGACTGGAAAAGATCGTGGACCTGGGCCTGTGGTGGGCTGACCGCACCGAAGGCCTGCCCCTCCCCCTGGGCGGCAACGTGGTCCGCAAAAACCTGGGAGACGAGGCGGTCAAGACCCTGACCCGTATCATCCGGGACAGCATCGTCTACGGCCTGGACAACCGGGAAGAGGCACTGGAGTACGCCATGGACTACGGCCGCGGCCTGGACAAAGGCATGGCCGACCGCTTCGTAGGCATGTACGTCAATGACCTGACCCGGGACTACGGCGACCGGGGCCGGAAGGCGATCGAACGTCTGCTGCATGAAGGGGCCGAGGCCGGCCTGGTGCCGAAGCTGCACAACCTGGAGTTCGTCGAACTCTAGTCTCGCAGCAGCGCCTCAAGGTGAGCGGCAACGGCCTGGGGCATCGCCTGCAGGTCGTACCCCCCTTCCAGCATGGAGACCAGCCTCCCTCCCCCATTCCTTGCAGCAATGGAGAGGACGATTTCCGTTGCCCGTCCGAACCCTTCCGTGCTGACGTTCATCCCGGCCAGTGGATCGGCGATATGGGCGTCGAAACCGGCGGAGATCAGCACGAAGTCCGGTGAGAACATGTCTGCCGCCGGAGCGAGACCGTTCTCGAGGGCGTCCAGGAAAGGGCCGTCTCCGGACCCGGGCGGGAGGGGCCTGTTCAATGTGCAACCGACGCCCCGGCCTGTTCCGGTCTCCGTTGCGGCGCCGGTGCCCGGGTAGAGAGGCGATTGATGCACCGAAAAGTAGAACACCCGGTCATCGGACTCGAAAGTGTGCTGGGTGCCGTTGCCGTGATGGACGTCCCAGTCCACCACCAGGACCCTGTTCACGTCCGGCCTCTCCAGCAGGGACGCCGCCGCCACCGCCACGTTGTTGTAGATGCAGAACCCCATGGCCCGGTCCCGTTCGGCGTGATGGCCCGGGGGCCGGACCGCGGCGAATCCGGCATCCAGGTTGCCGTCGGCCACCTGGCTGGACAACGCCACCACCGAACCGGCCGCCATCCGTGCGATTTCCGGGCTCACCCGGCACACGGCCGTATCCGCATCCAGCGAGACAACACCGGATGCGCAGGCCTGGTCCACATGTTTCAGGTAAGCGGCATCGTGGGCCAGGGCCAGGGTTGCCGGATCGACGGCAACCGGGTCCAGCAGGTGGCAACGGCCGGCCAGGCCGCAGCTTTCAAGGTGTGAGCAGAGGGAGGTCAGTCGCTGGGGCGACTCCGGGTGACCGTCGCCGGTGTCGTGCCGTTCGAATACCGGGTCGAGAACCAGGCCGACGCTACGATCCATGACTTACTCGGCCGGACGGCTCCCGCCGTCGGCGCTGGATCCGCCCAGACCACTGAACCCGTCTGTCACCGTCACGTCGGCCGGCAGCTTGACCTCGTAGAGGGAACCGGCCAGTTCTGGGTTCACCAAGGTGTTGCGGAACTCGATGATCCGGCGGCCGCCGGACGGGTCGGTGGAGACCACTTTCACCGGGAGACAGGAATCCTTGCCTACCCAGATCCGCAGGTCCTTGATTTTCTTCCTGGCCCTGTGTTTTTTCGGAACCAGTACCAGCAGATCGGCCTTGCCGGCCAGGTCCCCCGGGTCGCCCAGGCTGATGGTGTAGACCCTGGACAGTTCTTCCGAACCCTGCCCCAGTCCGAAGTACCGGAACACCCGCTCACTCCAGCGTTTGAAGTTCCGTTTTTCCGCCTTCTTGCGCTTTGGGAAGTACCCGATGTATTCGTCGTGGGCGATCACGAACTCCATCGGTTCCGGGCTGGTGAAATCCCAGCGGATCGCACGAGGCTTGGTGAGGTAGAAGTTCCCCTCCGACACCATCGGGGTCTTCAGGAGGGTGCTGTCGGTGGTCCAAGTGAACTCGGCGCTCAGGGTACGGATCGAATCCTGCACACGGTCGAAGCGGTCCAGGACCTCCCGGAGGGCCGGATCCACCGGGGCCGGCTTATGGGCCCTGTCGCCGGCAGACACTGTCGAGGTGAGCAGGATCAGCAGCAGTACGGCGATCGTCACCGCTACCGGCCTTGGTCTCCAGTTCCAAACAGTCTGCATCGGGTCACTCCAGGCCTTGTTGCGCCGCGCCTCGGGGCGAACAGGCATATCTGGACGGTAACAGCCTGCCTATGGTGCGTCAACTGAACGAACCTGCGGTGCAACCGGACCCGGCTCGATATATATTGATCCGGCACTTGCTCTGGAGGGTTTATGCCCCAGCTGTCCAAATTTCAGTTTTTGACCCTGATCATCGTCCTGATGCTCGCCACAACCGCCTGCCTGAAACAGGATGTGGATCCGGTTCCGGCGCCTGGGGCGGAATCGCCGGAACTCCCCCTGGAACTCCGGGCAAAGATACTAATGGCCGAAGACCAGGGGGAGTTGGACGAACCGCTCCGCTCCGCCTGTTCCTCCGCCGACATGCAGGTCCGGGAAGAGGCTGCTCGCGCTCTTGGGAGAATCGGAGGCGTTGAGGCGATCCGGCTTGCCGGCGCCCTTCTGGATGATCCGTCCCATGGCGTCCGGGCCG
The DNA here is from genome assembly GCA_014764515.1 of Candidatus Polarisedimenticola svalbardensis. Taxonomy (GTDB): domain Bacteria; phylum Acidobacteriota; class Polarisedimenticolia; order Polarisedimenticolales; family Polarisedimenticolaceae; genus Polarisedimenticola; species Polarisedimenticola svalbardensis. The sequence continues at coordinate 8,206 of JACXWD010000016.1, forward strand.
AAGCGGTACTGGCCCTCGGTCTTTCCCGTGACGGTGGCGTACTGGACCGAATGCTCAAACTGGCCGGGGACGAGTCGCCTCGTGTACGGGCCAACCTCGCCCTGGCGCTGAGCCTGGTCCCCGGGGACCGGCGCCGGCCGGTACTGCTTGCTCTGATCGGCGATCCGGATCCCCAGGTTGCCGAACAGGCCTGCCTGTCGGCAGCAACCCTCCAGCCATCAGAGGAGGTGGTGCAGAGACTGGCCGGGATGCTGGAAAACGAGAGCAGGCCGGTGCGTCGCGCAGCAGCTTACGCCCTGGCCCGGATCGGCCGGAAGTCGGTTGATTCCCCTGCCAACGCCCTGGCCCGCAGGAAGATTCAGGACCAGGCCCAGGCCCAGGACCCGGCGATCCGCCTCGAAGTTGCCCGCGGATTGCGCCTACCCAGGAACGGATCGGAGGAGGGGGTTCTCAAGCGCCTGATCACCGACGTGGAACGGCTGGTCCGGATCGAGGCCCTCATGTCCATTGCGTATCCGGGTGGGCCGCCGATCCAGCTTCTGGACGGTGCGGCGGACAAGGATTTTCACGTGGTTCAGGCCGCTCTGGAGGGCATGGCCCTGAACGGGGACCCGTCGGTGATCAAGGCCCTGACGGAGATATCGATCAACGAGGGACCGGTACCGATCCGGATCGCAGCGATCCATTCCCTGCGAAGAGCCGGACCGGCACTGGCCGCCCAGATGTTGCCGATCCAGCTCTGGCGGTCCACGGACCCCAGGCTGCGGGAGGAAGCGGCGCGAACCGCAGGGATCTACCCACTGGCGGTCAATGACCCGTTCATTGACGGCCTGTTGAAAGACAACATCCCGTCGGTACGCGGTGCAGCGATTCAGGCCGCCGGACACCGTCAGGGAGACCTGTCCGCGGTTTTGGGCGACTCCCTGTCGGAGAACCACCCGGATATCCGCTTTGCCCTGGCCCAGGCCGCCGGTGAGCGGGTCAAGTCCCGACGCAGCGGCCTGCGCCGGAATCCCAGGCAAACAGCCGAGGCGTTCGCCCTGCTGGACGACCTCTGGGACCGGGGCCAGGAAGACACCCAGGCCTTCCCCCGGCTGGCGGTTCTGGATGCTGTTGGAGAAGCGGAGCCGGACCCTTCCGGGAGGGCGATTCTTGTCAAAGCCGCCGGCCACGACGATTACCGCTTCCGGGCCAGGGCGATCCGGATCCTGGCCGAGTTGTACGGTGCATCGCCGGATCGGGAACCGGGGCCTGCCGCAACCCGGCCCCTTCAGGATTATGTCCGGATGCTGCGTTGGGCGGAGAAGAATTGGGACGCGGTGGTTACGGTGAAGCGTGCAGGGTTTGCCCCAGGCAGTTTCACAATACGGCTGGACACGGACCGGGCGCTACGGACCAGCTGGAACTTCGCCCAACTGGCGGAAAACGGGTTTTATGACGGCCTCACCTTCCACCGCCTGGCTCCCAACTTCATCATTCAAGGAGGCGATCCCTGGCACGACGGCCTGGGCGATCCTGGATACACGCTGCTCCCGGAAATATCCAACGGTCCGTTCCACGCCGGCGCCGTCGGGATGAAACAGGGGGTGGAGACAGGCGCCGGCAGCCAGTTCTTCATCACCCTGGCCCCCCAGCGTCGGCTGGACGCCAGGAATGTCCGTTTCGGAACGATAACGGAAAACCTGCTGGGGGTGGCGATGTTGCTGATCCCGGAGGATCGCATCCTGTCCATCGACATCAGGGAAGCGGAACAGTAGGGCGATCAGACCGTCCCGAGTCGGCGTCCGGCGGCCATGGCGGAAACTTCCCGGTGGACGTCCTCGCGGATCTGCTTCCAGACTCCGACCGGAACCTCCAGAAACGCTGCAGCGACCGTCGGATCGAACTGGCTCCCGGAATACCTGCGAATTTCGTCGCTGGCTTTCTCGATCGGCAGTGCAGCACGGTAGGGGCGGTTCGAGGTCATGGCGTCGAAACAATCCACCACCGCGAAAATCCGGGCGCCCAGCGGGATGTCCCCCTCCTTCAGCCCCCGCGGGTAGCCGGATCCGTCGAAACGCTCCTGGTGGCAGAGAACGATGTCCAGGGCCGGAGCGAGGAATCGGATGTGGCGCAACATCTGGTAGCCGTGTTCCGGATGTTTGCGCATCTCCAGCCACTCGTCGTCGTCCAGCTTCCCGGGCTTGCGCAGGATTGCGTCCGGCACTCCGATTTTTCCGACATCGTGCAGCAGGGCGCCACGCCGGATCCACCCCAGTTCCGGCTCCACGATCCCCATGGACCGGGAGATCCGGATGGTGTATTCCACCACCCTCAGGGAATGGCCCTGGGTCTCGTTGTCCCGGAAATCGAGAGCGGTCACCATCGCCTGCAAGGTGCTTTCGTACGACTCCTGAAGCTCAACGTACAGCCGTTCGACCTCGTCCGTCGTCTCTCTAAGAGCTGCAGTTCGCTCCTGGACCAGCTGCTCCAGGCCTTGCTGGTACGCCCTGTTTTCCCGGATCAGCCTGCGCTTTTCCAGGGTGCGCTGGACGACGATCCTGACTTCTTCCAGATTGAACGGTTTGGTGACGTAGTCACTGGCGCCATCCCGGATCGCGTTCACGGCAGTATCCGTATCGATCACGCCGGTGACCATGACGACGTCGATTTCCCGGTCGCCGGCCTTGAGTTCCTTCAGTAGCTGGATGCCGGTCATTTCCGGCATCTCGATATCCGAAAGGACCAGATCGAACGAACCGGCGTGGAACAGTTTCAGTGCGGCTGCGGCCCCACCTGCGGTCACGGTTTCGAACCCGTACACCTTGAGACCGTCGGCCAGGATCTCCCGGACGGAGACCTCATCATCGACAATGAGAATTCTGGGGCCTGTTGGTATGGTTTGTTCCGTCATGTCGGGCGCATTGTAGCCGTTCGGCGGACTCAGGTCACTTCCTTCCAGTTGGAACCTGTTTTCTGATCCACCGCCAGCCGGACCTTGAGGCTGTGCACCCCTTCCATTTCGGTCCGGACCAGGAGGGAAACCGGCGCGATCTCATCCTGCGGCACTTCCAGAAGCAGCTCATCATGCACCTGCAGGAGCATCCGGCTGGCAAGGTCCGCCCGGCTGAGAGCGGCATGCACGCGGATCATGGCCATTTTCATTAAATCTGCTGCGGTTCCCTGGATCGTGGTGTTCACCGCCGCCCGGAGTGCCTGTTCCTTGATCCCTCTGCCGGCCTTCTCCCGAAGCACGGGGAAATACCGCACACGGCCGAACAGGGTGCGGACCGCCCCTTCGGTCAGGGCGGTCTCTCGGACCTGGTCGATATATTCACGGACCCTGCCGAAGCGCTGGAAATAGGTCTTGATGAACTCTTTGGCTTCCGTGCGGCTCATGCCCTGCTCCCGGGCCAGGCGGGACTCGGACATTCCGTAGAGAATCCCGAAATTGACAGCCTTGGCTCGCCTGCGCATCTCGGGGGTCACCATGCCGGGCAATACACTGAACACCTTGGAGGCGGTGTGGCTGTGGATATCCTCCCCGGCGTTGAAGGCGGCGATCAGCTCCGGGTCATCGCATAGATGGGCCAGAACCCGCAATTCCACCTGGGAGTAGTCCGATGCGAGGAAGATCGAGCCTTCCTGGGGCACGAACGCCTGCCGGATCCGCAGGCCGGTGGGGGTGCGGGCCGGAATGTTCTGAAGGTTCGGATCCGAAGACGACAACCGTCCGGTGGCGGCTCCAGTCGGGTGATAGGAGGTGTGCACCCGGCCGGTCTCAGGGTGGATCAGCCGCGGGAGGGCATCGACATAGGTGCCCTTGAGCTTGGTCAGCTCCCGGTACTCCAGCAACAGGGCGGCAATCGGATCGGTATCCTTAAGGTCCAGGAGGGCCTGGGCATCGGTGGAAGCCAGTCCGCCCTTGGCTGTTTTCCGCTTTGTGGCCAGCCCGAGCTTTTCGTAGAGGATCACCCGGAGTTGCTTGGGCGAATCGATATTGAACGGCTCGCCTGCCGCCTCATGGATCGCCTTGCGCAACAGGTCGAGGGCGGTACTGATCTCGATGGACATGTCGTCCAGCTGGTCCCGGTCTATCCGGATGCCACGAGCCTCCATCTCCGCCAGGATCACCAGCAGCGGCCCGTCCAGATCGTGGTAAAGACCTGTGAGGCCGGCCCGCTCCAGCCTTTCCGTCAACACGGCGGCCAGCCGGAAAGTGATGTCGGCGTCTTCCGCCGCATAGCGGCTCACTGTTTCCACCTGGACCTGGTTCAGGGTTTTACGGTGACGGCCCTCGCCCGCCACCTCGGCAAACGATATCGGCGTGTACGCCAGGAACTCTTCGGACAGTGCATCCATCTTGTAAGTCAGCCGGCCCGGATCCAGGATGAACGCTCCGACCATCGTATCCAGCCGCCAGCCGTGGACCGGCAGGCCGTGGCGGCGCAGGAGATGCAGGTCGTATTTCAGGTTCTGGCCATACTTGCCTACCGAGGGGTCCGCCAGCAGCGGGCCCAGATGCTCCGCCAGAGTTTCAAGTGAGAGCTGCTCCGGCGCCCCCAGGTAATCGTGGCCGGTGGGGATGTACCAACCCGATCCAGACCTGCACGACAGGCTGATGCCGACCAGGCGGGCGCGCATCGGATCGACGCCGTCGGTCTCGGTGTCCACGGCGAAGGCGCCGGCCCCAGCACAGGCGGCCACAGCTTCCTGCAGTCGTTCCACGGTCAGCACCGTCTTGTAAGCCGCCTGCGACTGTCCTTCATCCGCCGGTTGCGGCACCGGTTCCGGCTCGGAAACAACAGGCGTCTCGGACGCCGCCGGTTCCGGTTCCGGGTCGGAGAATTTCTCCGTCAGGGTCTTGAACCCCAGTCCCCGGAACAGGGCTGCCGCCTGCTTGCGGTCCGGCTCCGCCTTCACCATTTCTTCCAGCCCCACCGCCATCGGGGCGTCGGTATCCAGCGTGGCGAGTTCCATACACAGGAGGGCCAGTTCCCGGTTCTCCCAGGTTGCATACCATTGCCGCCGGGCGCTCTTCGGATCCAGCGCCTTCAACGTCTTCTTCGCCTCCCGGGCCGCCTTCTTCGTATCGGTAGTCAGCGTTTGCCCGGGAAGCTTCGCCACCGCTTCCGCCGCAGCCCGGGCCGCGACCAGGCGATCCCGCATGTCACCTTCCGGCTCCAGTTCCAACAGATGATCCAGCGCCGAGCAGCACAACGCGGCGGTTTCCGGTTCCACCGTTTCACCTTTGAGACCACGGTCGATCGCTTCCACAACCCGGTCCCTGGCATCCCATGCGGTCACGAACCGTTCGGCTCGATCAAGCACCTGGGACAGCGACCCGTACGTCCGGACCATGTGGAGGGCGGTCTTCTCCCCCACACCGGGAACGCCGGGGATGTTGTCCACCGTATCTCCCATGAGGCCCTGAACGTCCCGCACCCGTTCCGGCGGCACACCGAACGTCTCTTCCACGCCGCCAGGGTCAAGGCGCTTGTTCTTCCCCGGGTTCAGGAAAGTGACCTGCTCATCCACCAACTGCATCATGTCCTTGTCCGACGCGACGATTACCACCTGGAGACCTGCTTCGGACCCCACCCGCGCCGCGGTGGCGATCAGGTCGTCGGCCTCGAACAGCTCCTCTTCCAGGATCGGGATGTTCAGCACCCGGCAGACGTCTCGGGCATAGGGGAACTGGCGGTTGAGGTCTTCCGGAGGTTCGGGGCGGTTGGCCTTGTAGTCCGGGAAGCGATGGTGGCGAAACGTCTTTCCGGGAAGGTCGAAAGCAACGGCCAGATAGTCCGGCTCCTCTTCACGGATCAGTTTCAGCAGCATGGCGGCGAAGCCGTACACCGCGTTGGTAGGCAACCCATCTGCGTTGGACAGCCCCCGGATAGCGAAAAAGGCCCGGAACACCTGCGCGGTGCCGTCAACGAGGTACAAGGTCCTGGGTTTTTGCGATCCGACCATGGGGCGAGGATCGTAACACGATCAGCCCCGGACTATTTCACCACCACCGTTTCAGGATGGAATCCGGCCCAGACAAACCAGAATATTTTCCGGGCGTCCAGTCTGGGGAGAGTCTCCCCCTCCATCAGCCCGGCAACCGCCTTGCCGGCGGCGGGATCCCAGCGACTGCCGGTTTCCCGGTCGATCAGTTGGCCATCTTCCAGGGTGAAGTGCAGCCGCATGCCGTCCGCAACCGGCCTGTAGGCGAATCCATCGCCTCCCGGTGATCGGATCGCCACTACAGGCCCATCGGCATCCAGTTCCAGAACGCCCTTTTTCTCCAGACGGCGGAGGGGAACCGCCGCATACGAACTCCCGGCCTCGATCCCCAGGACAAGAGTTTTGCCCGGCAGGCGTTTGTCCGGATTCTTCGTTCCCAGCACGCCCATCTTGTCCGGATCCTCAAAATAGTGCGCGTAAGGGCTGCCCGTTCTGGAGCGGGTATCCGGCTTCAGCACCAGGGTATCCGGATGCATCTTCTTCCATTCACCCCAACTGGTCTGCACCGAGGGGTACTTGACGAGGCGCTTGCCCTTGTGGTCGCCGGTAAGGGAGCGGCCGTCAATCTGGCTCCAGTAACTCTCCGTATCCCGATCAAAGAAGATCAACGCGTCCCGCCATAGGGCGCCGCTGACTCCGAACGTGGTTTCCTTGCCTTCGATTTCGCGGACGTACACGACGCCCGTAGATGCAAGCGGTCACCAGGTGGCCGCAACCGGCAACTGGCCGATGCGGTCGTTGACGATCTCGTGACCATCCAGGTACCAGGTCGGGTAGGCTCTTGCGTTGGTGCCGTCGAAAATCCCGATCACAGGCTCGTCGTCCTTCATGATCGAGCCGGCCTCCGCCGCCGGGATCATCTCGGGATCGTCGATGGCCGGGATGCCGTCTTTCGGCAGGAGGCGGATCAGGGGATCGCCTTCGATGGTGGCCTCTACCGTGCCCCGGCCCTGGGCCGACACAGGCAGGACGGCCAGCAGGAGGACCAGGATGGTGATGGGGCCAGGACCTCTGCGGGTTCTCATTGCTGCGAATCTCCTTTCGTATCCGGAGACCTTACAACAAGGGTCAGGCCCGGGGTATTCCGGTCTCTTCAGGAGGATCAGGTTCGTCGTCCCGCACGGGGACTTCATGGGGCGCCGCCATTCACGTCTGAACACCCATGCGGGGCAGGATCCAGCGCTGCAACGCGAAGTAACCGGCCACCAGCCCCACTATCAGAAGAAAATCGTTCAATTCTTGCCTTCCTTTTTTGTCAGCCATTCCGCCGGCAGCGGCGCCTCATGGTTGCCTCGCTCCACGATGTAGTAGACCAGCGGCACCACCACCAGGGTCAACACGGTGGAGGCGATCGCCCCTCCCATCAGGGCGATGGCCAGGCCCTGAAAGATCGGGTCGAACAGTATCACCACCGCCCCGGCCACTACCGTACCGGCGGTTAGCAGGATCGGACGGAACCGCACCGCCCCTGCTTCCACCACCGCCTCTCCCAGGCTTTTCCCTTCGGCCAGGGAGAGATGTACGAAGTCAATCAACAACACGGCGTTCCGCACCATAATTCCCGCCAGGGCGATAAACCCGATCATGGAGGTTGCGGTAAAGAACGCGCCGAACAACCAGTGCCCCGGGAGAACGCCGACCAGGGACAGTGGGATGGAGATCATCATGACCAGCGGAACCTTGAACGACTTGAACCAGGCGATGATCAGCATGTAGATCAGGATCATGACCACGCCGAAGGCAGCGCCCATGTCACGGAAAACCTCGTAGGTGATGTGCCACTCCCCGTCCCACTTCATGGCGACGTCTTCGTCGGTAGGAGGCGCATCGGTGTAGTACTGCTCCACCGTGGTTCCTGCAGGACTCTTCAGCTCTTCGATTTTTTCGGCCAGGGCCATGATGGCGTATACCGGGCTTTCCTCAGTACCGGCCACATCACCGGTTACGTAGACCACCGGACGGAGATTCTTGCGATGGCGGCTGACCTGCTGTTCGGTCTTACGAACCGATACCAGTTCGGAGAGAGGGACCAGGGCGCCATTCATGGAGACAACCCGCACCGTCTGAAGCCGGTCTACCGATGAGCGCTCGGCCCGGGGCATCCGGAGCTGGATAGACACCGGCTCGGTGGCGGCAGGGTCATGGAGCACACCGACCTGCTCCCCTGCCAGGGCCAGGCGGAGGGTTCTGGCTACCTGCGCCGCCGCCACACCGTGGAGCGCCGCCTTCTCACGGTCGACCTCGAACACGGTCTTCGGCTGTCTTTCCTCCACGAACCAGTCCACATCGACCACACCTTCAGTCGACTTGAAAATGTTCAGGATCTCCCGGGCGGTGCCGATCCGGCTGTCCTGATCCGGGCCGTACACTTCCGCCACCAGGGTGGAAAGCACAGGCGGACCTGGCGGGATCTCCAGGACCTTGACCGCTGCGCCGTAACGGTCGCCGATCTCCACAATCCCCGGCCGGATACGTTTCGCGATCGGGTGGCTCTGATCCTCCCGGTCATGCTTCGGCAGCAGGTTGACCTGAAGGTCGGCCACGTTGGCTCCCTGCCGCAGATCGTAGTGCCGCACCAGGCCGTTGAAATTGTACGGCGCCGAAGCCCCGGCGTAGATCTGGAGATCGGTCACTTCCGGCACTGTTCGAAGGTACTCGCCGATCTCCTGGGCTACGGCGGTCGTCCGTTCCAGGGCGGTCCCTTCAGGCATGTCAATGACGATCTGCAGCTCACTCTTGTTGTCGAACGGCAGCATCTTCACGGTAACCATCTTTGCGGGGACCATCAGGATCGACAGCACCAGCAGTACGGTCACGGCGCCAAGGAACAACAGTCCCTTCCAGGGCGCAACCACCATCGGTACGAGAATCCTGTGATAGATGCGGTAGATCCACGTCTTTTGCAGGGCGTCGTCTTCCGCTTCCTGACCGTGAGCGTGGCCGCCTTTCAACAGGCGGTAGGCCAGCCACGGCGCGGCGGAGAGGGCGATCCCCAGGGAGAACATCATCGCAAGGGATGCGCCGATCGGCATCGGCAGCATGTACGGCCCCATCAGCCCCCTCACAAACGCCAGCGGAAGCACCGCGGCGATGACGGTGAAGGTGGCCAGGATCGTCGGGTTCCCGACTTCGCTGACGGCGAACACCGCTGCGTCCAGGGCGGGCCGTTTCTTCATGGCGAAGTGCCGGACGATGTTCTCCACAACGATAATGGAATCGTCAACCACGATGCCGGTGACGAATATCAGGGCGAACAGAGTCACCCGGTTCAGGGTGAAATCGAACAGGTAGTAGACGAACAGGGTCAGGGCGAAGGTGACCGGCACCGAGACGAACACCACCAGGCCGCCTCGCCACCCGAGGAACAGGGCGATGACCAGTGTCACCGTCAGGATAGCAAGGATCAGGTGGGTCAACAGTTCCCTGGCCTTTTCCGAGGAAGTCGCACCGTAGTCCCTTGTGACGGTGACCTGCACATCGGAGGGGATCAGCCGCTCCTGCAGGTCCTCCACCCGTTGCATCGCCCGCCGTACTACTTTTTCGGCGTCGGAGCCCTTGCGCTTTGAGACGGCGATGGTCACCGCCGAAGTCATCAGGTCCTGTCCCGGCTGGACCTCGATTCCCCGGGCGCCGGCAGCCGGCCCCGGCATGAACATCACATAAGTCGTCGCCTCTTCCGGGCCGTCACGCACCTGGGCTACATCGGTCAGGTAAACCGGCCTGCCGCCATGGACGCCGACCACGATATTCCGCACCGATTCCACATCGGTGAGGAATGCGCCGGTCTCCACCAACAGCTCCCGGTTCCCTTCTTCAAGCGAACCGGCCGGCATGGTTGCGTTCTGGACGGTAAGAGCGAACGCCACAGCCGCCGGATCGACACCGAACGCCGCCATCCGGCCTGGGTCCAGGAGAACCTGCACCTGCCTGCGCTGCCCGCCGGTCAGCCGGATGTCGGAAACGTCTTCCAGCTTGGCGATCTCCTTCGCCAGTTCCGCAGCGATCTGCCGGAGTTGGAAAGAGTCGTAGTTCTGGCCCCACAAGGTCAGGGCCAGCACCGGGACATCGTCGATGGTACGTAGTTTCACAAGGGGCAGAGTCGCCCCGGCCGGCATCTGGTTCATGTTGCCGGCGATTTTGTCGTACAGCTTCACCAGGGATCGTTCCTGGTCCTCTCCAACCAGGAACCGGACGGTGATCATGCTCAGACCGGGCATGGAGGCGGAGTAGACGTACTCGACCCCCGGGATCTCCCACATCTTCTTCTCGAGGGGGATGGTGATCCGGCTCTCCACTTCCTCAGGCGATGCGCCGGGCATCCCGACAAACAGGTCGACCATGGGAACCACGATCTGCGGTTCTTCCTCCCGCGGGGTGTTCATTACGGCGAACACTCCCAGGATCATCGCGGCAACGACGATCAGAGGGGTGAGCTTGGACTCGATGAAGAAATGGGCGATCCGACCGGCCGGTCCCATGGAGGAGGTCATCGCTATCGCTCCTGCACCCTGGCGCCGTCCACCAGCCTGGCCGGCGGCTCCGGCACGTACCGTTCGCCTTCGGACAGACCGGACAGTATCTCGATGCTTCCGGCGTTGGCGTCAAGCCTGCCGGTGCGCACCCAGCGCAGGCGGGCCATGCCGTTCTCGGCGACCGCAAAGATGCCGGTGAGCTGGCCACGGTTCACTACGGCCGATGCGGGAACCAGCAGGGCATCACGGCTTTCACCCTGGAACTTCGTCCGGACGAACATCCCGGATTTGATCTCCCCGGAACCGTTGTCTACAACCACCTGGACCTGGTAGGTCCGGCTGGCCGGATCGCCTGTAGGCACCACCCGGTCCACCACCGCTTCCAGATCGAGATCCAGGACATCGATCCTGACTTCCACCGGATCCCCTGCCGTTATCCCGACAACGTCTCCTTCGGGAACCTGCATGGTGACTTTGATCCGGGACAGGTCTTCCACTACGAACATCGGCGCGCCAGGCGTTGCCATGTTTCCGGCCTCCACCGACCGGGAGGTGATCCAGCCTGCGACAGGGCTGCGAATAACGGCGTAATCCAGCATGACCTCGGCTGCAGACAGGTTGGCCCGGGCCTGCTCAACGCCTGCCTTCGCCACCCGGGCGCCGGCAGTGCCGTCTTCCAGGTTCTTGTCGGTGACCGAGCCTCGAGAGTGCAGATCGACCAGCCGCTCGTGATGCACCCTGGCGTTCTCATGGCTTGCCTCCGCCATGGCCAGCGCGGCTCGGGCCTGTTCCACTGCAGCGTTCAGATCGCGAGCGTCCAGGCGGGCGAGCAACTGTCCTTTCCGGACCCGGTCCCCTTCCCTGACCGGGACCTCGGCGATCCGGCCCATGAGCTTGGTGCCGGGGGCGACCTTCCTCCACGGTTCGGCCGAACCGGTGACCTCGAAGCGGGACTGTACCGGGCCGGCCTCTGCGACGGAAACCGCAGCCTCGACGGTGACATCCGGGCCGTTGGCGACGGCAGCCGCATCGTGGCCCCCACCGCAGCCGGCCACTCCAATGAGCGCCGTCAGAAGCAGCGCCGCGTTCGTGATCTTCGTCGTCATCATCACAACCTTCCGATCGCCAGCTTCAGCGTGGCGTCCGCTAGGAGGAGATCCCTCCTGGCCTGCACTTCACGGGTCCGTGCGGAGGTCAGCGCCGTCTCCGCCTCCATCAGTTCCACCAGTGTGGTCAACCCTTCCCTGTAGCGGTCCTCGACCATGACCAGGCTTGCGCCGGCCAGGCCGACCGCCATGCCGGCCTGCTCGATCCGCTTCCGGGCCGCCTTCAGCTCGTGGAACGCGGTGCGCACTTCAAGTTCCACCGACTGGCCCATGAGCTCGGACGCGGACAGGGCCATGCGGTGTTCGGCCTCGGAGCGAGCAACTTTCGCCCGGACCTCCTTCCCTCCGAACAGCCGCAGGCGGGCGTGGGCCATCACCGACCAGTTGGTGCCGTCGGCTCCGATGAAGTCCTCGGCGTTGGCCTCGTAGATCCCGCTGACCCCGACCTCCGGCCGGCCGCCGGAGCGGGCTTCCCTGATCATCAGGGAGGCTGCCTCCGCCTTGAGGGCCGATGCCTTCAGGTCCGGCCGGCCGGCCCTGGCTTCATTTACCAGAACCTCCAGGGCCTCCTCATCTTCGACTTTGCAGGCGCCGGAGTCACACAGGGCGGACAGGGCGTAGACCTTGCCCATCGGCTCGCCCATGACCATGTTGAGCCCGGCCATGGAAACCGCCGCCGCGCTCTCGGCGCGGATGACCATCTCCTCGATCTCGGTTCTACGGACCTGGACCTGCAGCAGGTCCGACTCCACCACCAGCCCGGCCTGGTACATATCGGCTACCAGCTTTTCGTGGGCCTGCGAGGTCTTGAGCGACTCCCCGGCCACCTCCCGGTATCGCTCCGCCAGCACTGCGCCGGTATAGGCATCCAGCACCTGGTGAACCACCTGCTGCCGTGTCCGTTCACGATCCGACTCGGCGGCATCACGACCGGCTCTGGCCGCATCCACTCCGCTCCGGATCTTGCCGCCGGTGTACACCGGCTGGCTGACCATGACCTGGGTCCGGAAATTGGTCAGGGAGTCGGGCTGGTTCAGGAAACCGATATCGAAATTGGCGGCGGTGAACGATTCCTGTCCCAGGAGGTTTCCGAAGACGTAGACCGGGTTGGTGGTCCAGGAGAAGTCCTCGATCAGATCCACCCGGGGAACAAGGTGGGATCGAGCCTCCACGGAGGACTGTTCCGCCGCGTCCGCCGAGGCGGAGGCGATATCCAACTGCCGGTTCCCTTCCATGGCGATCTGAATCGCCTCTTCCAGGGTCAGCGGTTCGAGAGCCTCACCGCCGGCCCCGGTAACCGGAGCCGCCGCCAGCGCCAACAGAAGCAGTCCAATGATCCAACCTCTCATCTCGTGCACCTCGCGGGACAGCCTTCACCGCCGTCATAAACGGAGATGCCGGCCGCCGGAATCGGTCACGGATGAGATTCTTGCATTTTCAGGCGTTTCTAGAAAGGCGGAACGGTTCCTGCCTCGAAGGCCGATATCATCGGATTTCGACTGTTTTTCCCGGCTCCCGGACCGACTCGAAGTACATCCCGTCCTCCCCGCTCCGGAGAAGGGTGTCCGGATCGGCCCAGTTGGTATAGAACCGGCCGCTGATATAGCCAGCGTATTCGGTCTCCATCGGGACGACCCGCCCGGACCCGGCCTCATACAACCAGGTGCCGGTACGCTTGCCCGGGCCATGTGGTACTTCAGGATCGTCCAACCTTTCGTAGCCGGTGATCAGCGCTGTCTGCCCATTCGGAGATGTATCCAGGCCAAGGCGATCGGAACCTCCATCGAATACGACGTTCAGGCCAGCCTCCGGCCTCCAGGAGTGAAGCTGTACATGATCCGACTTATCTCGCTGCACCCAGACCAGTTCGTCCCCTGCCATCCAGTTCGGCCAGAACACTCCGATGCGGCTACCTAGGTCGACTTCCTCCCCACGAACCAGATCGAACAGCAGGAGCCCCCGAACTTGTTCCGGCCCAACCTTGGGAACGACAGTCCAGAAGTAGCGCCCGGAGCGGGACAGCGTGTAATTGCCGCCGGACAAACCATGGGGAACTTCAACGGTCGGCACGGATGCCAACCGGTTCCCTTCAAGGCGGACCTTGTGGAGGATGACCGAGCGGTCCCTGTCCACATCACTTGCCTTGTCGTAGTTAAGTCCGATCGGATCCTTGGCGATGGCGAGTACGATCTCCTCTACCCCGGCTGCCGGTGTGTAGATCCTCCAGTCGTACCAGCCCGGGCCGGGAATCGGAAGGTCATGGCTCAGCTGCTGCAAATAACCGGACCCTTCCTTCATGCCTCGCTTCAGCATGAAAAATCGGACCATCTCTCCTGCCTTATCGGGCTTCTGGTCCCATTCCCAGGCCACGTGGTCGATGGTGACGATTATCAGTTCCTCACCGATCCAGACCAGATCACGGATCCATTCATTCTCCGACAGCGGCAGGGAGGCCATGGTCTCTCCGGTTTCAGCCTCCACGAGATCGATCCTGGGCGCCCAGGAGCTGCTCCAGCGGATCGAGTTTCCGTGAGTGACAGCCGCTACGAACCTCCCGTCGGCGCTCCATGTGACCATGTCGGTCGGCACTCCGAAGAACCTTAGTTTCTCCCCGGTCTCCGTATCCACCAGCCAGCCCCCGGAAGCCATGTAGCCGCCGGTAAGGATGGTGCGACTGGAATCAGGCGAAGGGTAGATGCGTCCGTTGTCCATATAGGCGTTGACGTTGGCCCGGACAGCCAGCGGCGCCATGATCAGGAACAGGACCAGCACGCCGAAGATGGAAGGAACCAGGACCTTGGCGCCACGGGCCCGGCTCCCACGGCCGGCCGGTTCACCGCGACAGAGAGCGAACCATGAGACGGCGACGTAGACCGGGTACAGCAGCACCGGCAGGATCATCCCCACCGGAAGCCGGCTCAGGGTGATCAGCGGCGACGGGAACGTGTCGTAATCAATGCGGAACAGGACGGCGTAGGGTGACAGGCCACCCAGGAATACAGCCGCCCCAGCCGGCAGGGCCGCAAGAAGAAGGCCGCCCAGGACACCGATCATCGGTGAGTCCAGGAACGCCGTGGCGGCCATACCGCCGCAGATCGATGCAAGCATAACGGCCAGACCAACCCCCAGAAGCAGGCCGGACAGTTTCAGATAGGTTCCCTCGATCGGATCGCCCAGGTACAGGAAGTACCCGAGCCAGATCAGCCAGCCTCCTAACAGAACGATCAGGCCGTTGGCCGTAACCGCCGCCAGCCGGGCCCTCCAGGTCAGGGACCTGAGTACCGGCCGCTCCAGGAGGAACGATTCGTTTCCTGTGGAGCGGTCCCCGGCGAACGCCTGGGCGGTGAACAGTGCGGCGAAGAACGCCCAACCCAGGACCAGGATCATCGGCACCGCATCCATGAACAGCTGGGTGACGTCGTAGGATTTGATGGAGAACATCGGGACCCAGCCCCGGCTGGCCGATTCGGCCACCATCATGACGAACGGCGGCAGAAGGACCGTCAGAAGGATCGCCACACGGCGCAGGACCGAGGACTGCTTCCATTCCTTGCGGAAAATCGCCTTGAACGGACTATGCATGATCGTCATCCTCCGTGAGGCCACTGCCCTTGAGGCATGCCACCAGGATCTCTTCCAGAGGAAGCGGTTCCACGGTGACGTTCACGGCGCCTGCGTTCTGCAGCGCCTGCTCCAGCTCCCCGTTGGCGCCGTCGGCCACCACCAGGAGCGTGCGGTTTTCCCGTTCCACGGAAACCAGCCCCGGGAGAGTGAGCTGTTCCGGGGGCTCGTTCTCGAAAACAGCCCTCACCCGGCGGACTCTTGCCTTGATCTTTTCAAGGTCCCCTTCCAGGATCGATTTCCCTTCGTCCAGGACCGTGACCTGGTCGGCGATCCGCTCCACGTCGTGGATCAGGTGGGAGGCGTACACCACCGCCCCACCTTCCGCCGGCACCGATTCCAGGACCCCTTCCAGAACCTCCCGGCGGACCAGCGGGTCCAGTCCGGAAGTAGGATCGTCCAGGAGGAGCAGGCGCGGCCTTACTGCAACCGCCAGCACCAGGGAGACCTTGGCCTTGTTGCCCCGGGAGAGATCCTTGATCTTTCTTTTCGGATCCAGGTCCAGCCGTTTCCGGAACGACTCGGCGAAGGCCGGATCCCAGTTGGGATGAAGGCCGGCGGCGAAGGTCATGATTTCCCGCACCGTCATCCAGCCGTACAGGCTGGCCTCTTCCGACATCAGTCCGACCTGCTCCCGAACCTTGATCCCCTCGGTCACCGGATCGTGACCCAGCACGCGGATGTCGCCGGCGTCAGGATGGAGATGACCCAGGGCCAGCCTCAGGGATGTGGACTTGCCGGCGCCGTTGCGCCCGATCAGGCCCAGCACCGTACCCGGCTCCACGTTCAGATCCAGGCCGTCCAGCGCAACCGTGCTGCCGAACCGGCGGGAAACCTTGCGGAAAGTCAGTACCTGCCCGCTCATGAGGCACCTCCTTCTAGCCTGATTGTTCGGAACGCTTCAACCCTGCGGGAAAATCTCCATCCCAGTTCTTCAAGTGGAACTCCCAGGGTGGCCGCCTCCCGGACCACCCGGTCCATGAGGTCGTCAACCGCCTGGTCCCGGACCTGGGGGTCAATCTGCCCCGGTCTGTCCAGGATGTAGGTGCCCTGGCCGACCCGGGCCTGCACCAGGCCGTCCTGCTCCAGTCTCTGGACTGCACGGGCGGCGGTGTTGCGGTTTACCCGGGCCCTGGCCGCCAGGTCACGAACCGGCGGCAGCCGGTCTCCCGGCCTCAGCGATCCGATGGCGATCAGGTTCCGGACCTGTTCCACCATCTGGAGGTACAGCGGCACCGGGCTGGTTGGATCGAGGTTCAGTTCCATGGCCGTCTCCATGATTGTCATGATGTCATAGGACAATATAGGACAATAAATGCGACGGGTCAAGAACTTTGACCTAGGCTCTTAGGACAATGTACGGATATTGAATTTTCTCGGGATTTCCTGCCGTTCACATTAGAATGTGGCCATGGAACAGAAACAGACGGAAAATCGTGGGATCCGTTTCCTTTTCGGGGCCGCCAGCGTCGTCGTCCTCATTGCAGGTCTGAAAATGGCCAGCGACCTGATCCTGCCGATACTCACCGGGTTCTTTCTGGCGATGGTGTCCCTCCCCCTCCTGAACCGGCTGCAGCGCTGGAAGGTGTCCACCCCGCTGGCGGTAATCGCCACCGTATTCGTGGAGGTCGGGGTGATCGCCGGGATCGTCACCCTGGTCGGAGGCTCCTTCGCCGGTTTCCGGGAGTCGGCGCCGGTCTACAAGGCCCGGCTGGACACCCTGTTCCAGCAGCTCCTGACCTGGCTGGACGGCATGGGGATCGAACTCTCCAGGGAACTGGTAGCCGACCTGTTCGATCCGGGGATGGCGTTCGACATGGTCGGCGTCGCCCTCAAGGGGATCACCGGCGTTCTGTCCCAGGTCCTCCTGGTGCTGCTCCTGGTCGTGTTCACCCTGTTCGAGGCCACAGGGGTGCCGGACAAGCTGCAGGCGGCATTCGGCGGCGTCGCCGGCTCGGAACGTTACGACCGCATCCGGACCGAGGTCCAGCGCTACCTGTCCATCAAGACCCTGATCAGCCTGTTCACCGGAGCGGTGGTGGCAGTCGGCCTGGCCCTGTTGGGGGTCGACTACGCGGTTCTGTGGGGCCTCCTGGCCTTCATGCTGAACTACATCCCGAACCTGGGCTCGATCCTGGCGGCGATCCCGCCGGTGCTGCTGGCCCTGGTCCAGTTCGGCCCCGGTCGCGCCCTGGCGGTCGCCCTGCTGTTCGTGGCGATCAACGTCGGCCTGGGGAACTTCGTGGAGCCGTATTTCATGGGGAGGCGGCTCGGCCTTTCCACCCTGGTGGTGTTCATCTCCCTGCTGTTCTGGGGGTGGATGTGGGGCCCGGTCGGCATGCTCCTTTCGGTCCCCCTGACCATGATTGTGAAGATCATGCTGGAGAACACCCGGGACCTGAAATGGATCGCCATCCTGCTGGATGCCAAGCCGCCCAAGGCCACCCCGAACACCTCGGGCAACGGACCGAAATAGGCCCTAATCCGGTACGGCATTTTTCTCAAATTTTGGCTATCCTGCCCCTCACGATTCAGATTCATCCCACGTGCTCCGCACGAGCAGGAGGATTCCCTCAATGAGCGATTTTGTGAAGTCCCTGATGGCAGATGTTACGGCCAAGAACGAGGCCCAGCCCGAGTTCCACCAGGCCGTCGAGGAAGTGGCCGGATCGGTTCAGGTCGTCCTGGATCGGCACCCCGAGTACCGCTCCAACAAGATCCTGGAACGGATCATTGAGCCGGAGCGGGTTCTCATGTTCCGGGTGCCGTGGGTCAATGACCAGGGCGAAGTTCAGATCAACCGCGGCTTCCGCATCGAGATGAACAGCGCCATCGGTCCATACAAGGGCGGCCTGCGGTTCCACCCCTCGGTGAACCTGGGCATCCTGAAGTTCCTGGCCTTCGAGCAGGTGTTCAAGAACGCTCTCACCACCCTCCCCATGGGCGGCGGCAAGGGCGGCTCCGACTTCGACCCGAAAGGCAAGAGCGATCAGGAAGTGATGCGTTTCTGCCAGAGCTTCATGACTGAGCTCCAGCGCCACATCGGCCCAAACACCGACGTCCCCGCCGGCGACATCGGCGTCGGCGGCCGTGAGATCGGCTTCCTGTTCGGCCAGTACAAACGGCTGCGGAACGAGTTCACCGGCGTGCTCACCGGCAAAGGCCTGAACTGGGGCGGCTCCCTGATCCGGCCCGAGGCCACCGGCTACGGCGCCGTGTACTTTGCAGCCGAAATGCTGAAGACCCGCAGCGACTCGCTGCAGGGCAAGACCTGCCTGGTGTCCGGCTCCGGAAACGTAGCCCAGTACGCCACCGAGAAAATCAATGAGCTCGGCGGCAAGGTCGTCACCCTGTCCGACTCCGGCGGTTACATTTACGATCCCGAAGGGATCGACGCCGAAAAACTGGCCTGGGTCATGGATCTCAAAAACGTGCGCCGCGGACGGATGTCCGAGTACAGCGGCCAGTTCAAATCGGCGACCTACACCGAGGTCGACCGCAGCCTGGACCACAACCCGCTCTGGGCCCACAAGGCCGACTGCGCCTTCCCCAGCGCCACCCAGAACGAAGTCAACGCCGTGGACGCCAAGAACCTGCTGGCCGGCGGTGTGTTCGTGTTTTCCGAGGGCGCCAACATGCCGACCACCCAGGACGGCGTGGACCAGTTCCTGGACAAGGGCATCCTGTACGGCCCCGGCAAGGCTGCCAACGCCGGCGGCGTGGCGGTCTCCGGACTGGAGATGTCCCAGAACAGCCTCCGCATGTCCTGGTCCCGGGAAGAGGTGGACGGCCACCTGAAACGGATCATGACCGACATCCACCAGAACTGCGTGACAACCGCCGAACGGTTCGGCATGAAGGGCAACTACGTGGCCGGTGCCAACATCGCCGGGTTCCTGAAGGTTGCCGACGCCATGACCGATCAGGGCGTCGTCTGATCGTACGATCGACAGAACCCCTGTAGAATAGGGCGGCAGGAACGGCGTGGGCCGGCCTGCCGCCTTTTTTTGATCCCCGATTGCCGGGAGGACCGATGCCCGAAGGCCGAGCACAACGCCCGCGACGATCCCTGGAAGCCGTCGAGGTCCATGGGGCCGGGCAACTCATGCCCCATCATGTTCATGAAATCCTGCTGGTCTCCAGCCTGTACGACTCCTTCACCCTCTCGGAGGACGGCAAGCTCAGCGACCTGATCATGAGCGAATTCCTGGACATGAACCTGAGGCACACCCCCGGTGTGACCCAGGTGTCCACCGGCCGGGAGGCTCTGCAGCTGGCCCGGGCGAACCCCCGGTTCAACCTGATCATTACCAGCCTGCAGGTCGGCGATATGGACAGCCTGGAACTGGCGCGGCGTGTAAAAGAACTGCGCCTGAACATCCCGGTCATCCTGCTGGCCTACGACAACCGGGAACTGACCCAGTTCATGGCGGCCAACGACACGTCCGATCTGGAGCGGGCGTTCCTGTGGCAAGGGAACGCCAAGATCCTGCTGGGCATCGTCAAGTACGTCGAGGACCGGCTGAACCTGTCCCACGACACCGGCGAGATCGGTGTCCCGGCCATCATCGTGGTAGAGGACAACGTCCGGTACTACTCGGCCTTCCTGCCGATGCTGTTCACCGAGCTGATGAACCACGCCCGGGACCTGATCCCCGACGGCCTGAACCTGGCCCACAAGATCCGCAGGATCAGGGCCCGCCCCAAGATCCTGCTGTGCTCCACCTACGAAGAGGCAGTCTCGTTTTTTGACCGTTACCCGGATGACATCCTGGGAGTGATTTCCGACATCGAGTTTCCCCGTAACGGCAAGCTGTCGCATACGGCCGGGGGCGATCTGGCCCGGCATGTCCGCTCCATCCGCGAGGACGTCCCGGTGATCCTGCAATCCTCCCTGACGAAAAACCAGGAACTGGCCGACGAGGTCGGATCCTCGTTCCTGCTCAAGGGGTCACCCCTGATGCTGAATCAACTGCGCCGGACGCTGCAGCATGATCTCGGCTTCGGCGATTTCAGCTTCCGCATGCCGGACGGCAGGGAGATCGGCAGGGCCGGTAACCTGCGCAGCCTGGCCCAACAGATACGGGAAGCTCCCGACGACAGCATGGTGTTCCACGGCGAGCACAACCACTTCTCGCGCTGGCTGAAGGTCAGGACGGAGTTCGCGCTGGCTGAGCAACTGCGCGCCGTGAGGATCAGCGACTTCCCGTCGGTAGGCGCCATGCGGGACTACCTGGCCGGTGTCATCGATGTCTACCGCCGGGAACGGAACCAGGGCGTCGTGGTGGATTTCAAGAGGGAGAACTACGACGCCAGCGCTCAGTTCTACCGCATCGGCGGCGGATCCCTGGGCGGCAAGGCCCGGGGCCTGGCGTTCATCAACCACCTGCTGGCCGAGTTCAAGGCTGCCGACCGGTTCCCGGGGGTCACCATCACGGTGCCGGACACGGTGGTTCTCGGCAGCGACGTCTTCGACACCTTCCTGGATCGCAATAACCTGAGAGACTTCGCCATCTCCTGCGACGACCAGGACGAAATCATGGAGACGTTCCATCGCTCGCCGTTCCCCGAGGACACCCTGCTGGACCTGGCCACCTACCTGAAGGCCGCCGACTATCCGCTGGCGGTACGGTCCTCCAGCCTCCTGGAAGACTCCCAGTACCAGCCGTTCGCCGGGGTGTACGAAACCTACATGTTGCCCAACCGGGGAACCGACCTGAACCATCGCCTTGAGCAACTCGTGTCGGCCATCAAGCGTGTGTACGCTTCGACCTACTCCATCCATACCAAGCGGTACATCAAGGCTACGCCGTACCGTCTTGAGGAAGAGAAAATGGCGGTGGCGATCCAGCGCATCATCGGCGACCATCACGGCTCCCGGTTCTACCCGCACTTTTCCGGTGTGGCCCGCTCCCACAATTACTACCCGGCGGAACCGTGCACTACCGAAGACGGCGTGGCGGCTGTCGCTCTCGGCCTGGGCGAGACGGTGGTCTCGGGAGAAAACTGCGTGCGGTTTTCACCGCGCTACCCGAAACATCTCATGCAGTTCGCCACAACGGAAGACCTTCTGGAACACAGCCAGAAAACGTTCTGGGCCCTGGAACTGGAGGAGGACCACATCTCCATTTCCGGCGTCCCGGCCCTGTCCGAGGGCGGCCCGGAAACGAACATACGGCTTGCCAAATTCGGCCTGGAACAGGCCGAGAAGGACGGCACCCTGGCGTCCGTAGGGTCTACATGGTCGGCGGAAAATGACGTAGTTTACGATGGGACATCCCGGCCGGGGATGCGCATGGTCACCTTCGCGCCGATCCTCAAGCACCAGCTGTTCCCCCTGGCGGAGATCCTGGACTACCTTCTGGAGATAGGCAAAAAAGGAACCAGCAGCCCGGTGGAAATCGAGTTCGCCGTGAACATGAATACCGTGGATGGTGGTTCCCGGGAGTTCGGCTTCCTCCAGATTCGCCCCCTGGCGCTGGCGCCGGAAGTCGAGGAGGTGGACGTGGACTCCATCCCCAGAAGCGACCAGGTATGCCAGAGCACCAGTGTCCTGGGCCATGGCCTGGTGGAAGGCATACGGGATCTGGTGGTGGTGGACTACCACCGCTTCGATCGCTCCAAGAGTCTTCCCGCCGCCCGCAGAGTGGGTCAACTCAACAGCATGCTGGTGAAGGAAGACCGCCCCTACATTCTGATCGGTGTCGGACGATGGGGCTCCGCCGATCCGTGGCTGGGCATCCCGGTGGCCTGGGACGAAATTTCCGGGGTCCGTGTGATCGTGGAGGCCGGATTCAAGGATTTCAAGGTCACCCCTTCCCAGGGCACCCACTTCTTCCAGAACCTCAGTTCCTGCAATGTCGGCTACTTCACCGTCAATCCGGATGCGGGAGACGGCTACATCGACTGGGACTGGCTGTCTTCCACACCGGCGGTGGACGAGACCGATTCGGTCCGCCATCTCAGGTTCGAAGAGCCGCTTCTGGTCGGAATGAACGGGAAGAAGAGCGCCGGATTCATCTGCAAGCCGAAGCGCTGATCTCCCCCTGTATGCAGTCGGCTACCTCTTCCACCCGCTCCTGGATCGCTGTGCTCAAGCCGATGCCGTGGTCGAACCGTTCCCCTTCAACGCCGAAGACCACCACCACAGGTGGGAGACGGTCCAGGATCCTGGCCATTTCCAGCGCTTCCGCCACGGCGAAATCGTGACTGGAGTAGTGGAAGAAGGAGCAGGGAATCGTTTCGGAACCTGCGTCCAGGCGGTGCAATTCACCCGGATCGGCCCCGGAATGAACGGCATCCACCAGGTAGACCTGCTCCCGGCCCTCCAGTGCCGCCAGGATCGACCCGCCTTCGCCGCTGAGTTCGAGGACCTCCACACCATCCAGGCTCCGGGACGCCAATGCACGGGCGACGGCGATCCCGAAACCGTCGTCCTGCCGGCAGTCATTGCCGGCGCCGATGACCAGTACGCTCAACCCCGATCCACCGTCAGCTTGAGGAAATGTGTGGCGCAAGAGATGCACGGATCGTAATTCCGGACCGCCTGCTCACACTGCCACTGCAGCTTGTCGTCCGACAGCGACGTGCGGCCCTTCACATACTCCCTGAGGTCACTCTCGATGGTGCGCTGGTTCTGTGATGTGGGCGGAACGATCTTGGCGTCGATGATCAACCCGTCGTCGTCGATGGAGTAGCGGTGCCAGCAGATCCCCCGGGGAGCTTCACTGCACCCGAATCCGGTGCCTCGGCGAGGCGGCGTCTCCACAAACGGCTTCTCCGGAGGCTCATACGAATCCACAATCCGCAATGCCTCTTCGTACGCCCAGAACATCTCCACCGCTCTCACGATAATGCTTTTGAACGGATTCCGGACCACCGGGTCCAGGCCCCCTTTCACCGCCAGCTCCCGGGCAGCCGGCGACAACCGGTCATAGTTCAGCGCATAACGCGCCAAGGGTCCGACGAAGTAGTTGCCCCGCTCCCGGTGGACACAGTGCAAGGCGTTGGAGTGTTCCACCTGCTGTTCCTCGAACTCGTTCTCGAACTCGGACAGGTCGATATCCAGGCCTCGACTGGAGACAAGCCTGCCCTCGGTCAGCGGGTATTCGTCCGGATGGCGCATCGCAACGAACTCGTAGTCCTGCTCGAAGTCCGGAAACTCCAGGCCGGCGACCAGGGCAACCGCCTTGCGCGACGCCTCCATGCCCCAGATCAGCTTGTCCCGGAATCCGCGAACCTCGTCCCTTGCCGGCGCCTTGTAGAATCCCCCGACCCTCACGTTGATCGGGTGGATCTCACGACCGCCGACCAGGGCCATGAGCTCATTGCCGTATTTCTTCAACGTCAAAGCCATTTCGACTTCGGCCTTGAAGTCCGGAGCCATGTGGATCGCGGACTCGTATCCCAGAAAATCGGGCAGGTGCAGCATGAAGATATGCAGTGCATGGCTCTCGATCCATTCCCCGCAATAAAGCAGGCGGCGCAGATCCCGGATCGGTCCGTCCACGGTGACACCGGCGATCTGCTCCATGGCGTGAACGCTGCTCATCTGGTACGCCACCGGGCAGATGCCGCAGATCCTGGCGGTCATGTCCGGCGCCTCCAGATAGCTGCGGCCACGGAGGAACCCCTCGAAGAATCTGGGAGGTTCGAATATCTTCAATTTAACCTCCCGGACCTCGTCGCCCTTGAGACGGATGTACATTGCCCCTTCACCTTCAACACGAGCCAGGTAGTCGGCGCGGATGGTGCGGGACATGGTGGTTTTTTTCTCGGCGATCTTAGCTTTCATGACGCAGGCTCTCTCTGCGGAACGGGTCCGCGTTGGCGTTGATGCCCCGGAACAGCCGGATCACTTCTTCCGGCGTCTGACCGCACTGGTCCAGGTACCAGGTCGCCAGGTGGGCCGTATTCGGGTTCTCGCGGGGACCGAAACAACCAAAGCAGCCACGGTTATACCGGGGGCACAGGGCGTCGCAGCCGGCCTGGGTCACCGGACCCAAACAGGGTGTGCCGTGGGCCGCCATGACGCAGACCACTCCGGCCCGCTTGCATTCGACACAGACGGCGTGGTTCGGCAGGTTCGGCTTGCGGCCGTTGAGGAAGGCGCTGAGAACCTCGACCAGGTGGGCCTTGTCCACCGGGCAGCCGCGAAGCTCGTGATCCACGAAAATGTGGTCACCGATCGGCGTGGAATTGTTCAGGCTCTCGATATATTCCGGATGGGCGTAGACCAGCCGGGACAGCTCGTCCACATCCTGGAAATTTCGCAAGGCCTGGAGGCCGCCTGAAGTGGCGCAGGCGCCGATGGCGACCACGATCCTTGAGTTCCGCCGGATCTTGTGAATCCGCTCCGCTTCCTCAGGCGTGGTAATCGAACCTTCCACCAGGGATACGTTGTAAGGTCCCCGCACTACGGCCCGGGAGGCTTCAGGGAAGTTGGCGATTTCGATCGCCCCGGCCACCGCAAGGAGTTCGTCCTCGCAGTCGAGCAGGCTGAGTTGGCAGCCGTCACAGGATGAGAATTTCCAGACTGCAAGCTTCGGCTTCGTGGTCCGCAGAGGCATATCAGACCTCCCTTCTGCCGAGCAGCGACTCGATATCGTCATAGCGGTAAACCGGTCCGTCCTTGCAGATGATCTTGGCGCCGTACTGACAGTGACCGCACAGGCCGACCCCGCATTTCATGTTCCGCTCCATTGAAACGTAGATACGGTCTTTGTCCATACCCCGACGGAGCAGTTCCTGGGCTGAGAACCGCATCATGATTTCCGGTCCGCAGATCAGGGCGATTGCGCCGCTACGGTCCAGGGGCGCACGCCGGATCAGGCCGGTGACCACACCGATTTCGCCGTTCCAGCCTCGCTCCCCACGATCCACCGTCACGTGGACGTCCATGTCGAATGAGCCGCCCCACGCCTTGAGCTGGCGCTGGTACAGGATCTCCTTGGGAGCCCTGGCTCCGTACAGGAGAACCATGCGGCCGTAACGACTGCGATTGCCCGTCACCTGGTAAATGACCGGACGCAACGGAGCCAGGCCGATCCCGCCTGCCACGATGACCACGTCGGTGCCCACCGCCAATTCCACCGGCCAGTGGGACCCGAACGGCCCGCGAACTCCGATGGAGTCTCCCGGCTTGAGACGGGCCATCGCCCGGGTGACGGTTCCGACCTCGCGGATCGTATGCATCAGCGGTCCGTCCTGAACCGGGTCGCCGCTGATGGATACCGGGATCTCGCCAACGCCGAAGATGTACAGCATGTTGAACTGTCCTGCGGAGAACGGCTCGGGGTTGCCGCCGTCCGCCGGATTCAGTTCCATGGTGAACGTGTCATGGTTGTTTCGCCGGATCCGCTCCACGTTGTAGATCCGGGGAACCATCGGATCCACGCCGCCTCGTATCCGGTCGGTCAAGTTAATCGATCCGGGTTCTGGCGACATGTCTGCCCTCCTCCGGGTTGCCGTACAGGTCCAGCAGTTGCAGACGGGCGGCGTCCAGCCGTTCGGCCTTGACCTGGGCGATCCGCTCCACCATGGCGTAACCGAAGGTCGGATCGGCCTTGCAGTGCTCTCGGAGTACGGCTGCATCCATGGAGACGAGACGGCACTCCTCAAGCACCCTGGCGTCGAACCGCCAGATACAGGGCGGGATCAGCCAGGACGATCCGACGACGTCACCGGCGTCGCATGTCTGGATGCTCAGGCCACCCCGATTGGGGCAGTTCAGTTCCAGCCCGACCCTGCCGGAGACGATGATGTAGAAGTAATCGGCTGCAGCTCCCTCGTGGAACAGGAATCGCCCCTTGGGCATGCGTTCCTCGTGGGCGCACGCCAGCAGAACTTCGAGATGAGTGTCCTCGAGTCCCTCGCAGAACGGCGCCGCAAACAGATCCGATTTCAGGGTTTCAAGTGTATCGCCCATGATCCTCACCCCCTGGCGGTCCCGCGGACCGCCTGAGCTTCTTCCGTTATATCGATACCGACCGGGCACCAGGTGATGCAGCGGCCGCATCCGGTGCAACCGGAGCCCCCGAACTGATCGTGCCATGACGACAGCTTGTGGGTGAGCCACTGGCGGTAGCGCGCGCCACGGGTTTCCCGGACACTGCCGCCGTGGAGATAGGAATGATCCGCCGTGAAACAGGAGTCCCACACTCTTGTCCGGTCCGCCACGGAACCGGTCAGATCGGTGCTGTCCTCAACGGTATGGCAGTAACAGGTCGGACAAGCCATGGTGCAATTGGTGCAGGCCTGGCAACGCTCGGCCACCTCCTCCCATCGAGGATGATCGCCGGACTCGGCCAGGGCGGCGGCCAGCCCCTCCACATCCAGGGAACGGCCCATGTTCCCTGCGGCGGCCTCCAGCAATTCGGCCTCCAGCTGTAGGTCGCTCTCTCCTGCCTTGCCGCTGGATGCCGCCGCCAGCAGTTCCTCCCCGTGGGGTGAACCGGCCCTGGCCACGAACCGGGTGGCGCCGTTCGAACCGAGCTCGGTCAGGGAGATGTCGTACCCTCTGTCGGCCACGGGCCCGGTTCCCATGGAGACGCAGAAACAGGTTCCACCCGGAACAGTACAGTTGACTGCAACGATGAAAGTGCCCTTCCGGCTCGCCACGTAATGCCGGTCAACGAACTCCCCTTCCGCCAGAACCTTGTCCTGAATGGCCAGGGCCTGCAGCTCGCATGGCCGCACTCCGATGAGCGCCTTGAGACCTTCCCGGGGTGGCTCCGGTTCGATCTGGAGAAGTCCTCCGTCCCGTGTCGTTTTGAACAGCGGCTTGATCGGATGGAAAAACAGCTTCTTCCAGGAATCGGAACCGAGTGTGTACGAGAACCAGCTGTCGTCGCCGGTCTCCTCGAGGCGGTACCGCCCCGGCCCTTGATGATCCCGGACACCCCGGGGCAGGCTTGCTGCGGAGTCGATGGTGTCCAGCACGATCGCTCCATCACGCAGTTTGGGACCTGTGATCCGGTAACCCTTCTCGCGAAGGGAATCCAGTATCTTCTCGAATCCGTCTGGCTCCAGGATAAACATGCCGGCTCCACCTCGTCACGTGATCTGACAGGCGGGCGGCAGACTCAGGTGCGTTTTTGCCGCCCGGTTCAGATCCGGTTACGACTCCATACGACCTCGACCGACTCCATCGTCGGAAGGTGATCATAGATCTCCTTCCCTACTGTTCCCATAGTTATTCTGGACTGTGCCGGTTGGGTTGTGGAGATGGCTGCGGAGACTCAGGTGGCGCCGATCCCCGACAGCAACGCCACGCCCAGAACGGCGATGATGGTGCCGAGGATCTTCCGTGGCGCAATCGATTCCCGGTTGGATCGGGCATCGATGAACAGGCTGAACACCGGTGTGGTGGACAGCAATGTTGCCGAAACCGCCGGCGGCGCCAGCCAGACTCCGGCCATCATGCACATCATAGCCAGGTAGGTTCCCAGGAAACTGGCCCCGGTCATACGGGCCAGGGATTTCCTGTCACGCATCGCCTGCAGCACGCGGTTCAAACGACCGCTGGCCAGGGTGAGGATCACCAGTCCGATCGCCGCAAACACCAGTCGGATGAACGTCGCCGGGACAATCGGGATCGTCTCCATGCCGTCCTTGGCCAGAACGATGCCGACGCCCTGGCCAAGGGCCGACAGGATGCCGAACAGGTAACCGGCTTTCAGGGAGCCTCCTCCCACTGCCGGCTTCGACACCGTCCCGCGAGCCGGCGTAATCACCATCATCACGCCGGTCAGGATAACAGCCGCCCCCAGCAGTTCCCGGCCGGTGGGGATCGTATCCAGCCAGAACACGGCGAACACCGCCGTGAACACCGGGGCCAGAGTCTGGAACA
Organism: Candidatus Polarisedimenticola svalbardensis; assembly: GCA_014764515.1. GTDB lineage: Bacteria > Acidobacteriota > Polarisedimenticolia > Polarisedimenticolales > Polarisedimenticolaceae > Polarisedimenticola > Polarisedimenticola svalbardensis. Next base: position 36,246 of record JACXWD010000016.1, read on the forward strand.
GCATGGTGCGGTACGGCCCGATGCGGCCGACTGCTGCGAACAGTGCCGTATCTCCCAGGGTCAAACCGATCAGGCCGGACGCGGCGATGAGCCCCAGCGGCCCTGCTCCCGCTGCTGCAAGGGCGTTGCCCTGCCCGGTGGCCAGAACCGTCAGGCCGAGGAGCACGGTGGCCACAACCGACTTCACCAGGTTCACCGCCGGAGCGCCGAACTGCTGGATCGGCCGACGGAAGATCGCCACGGCAACCGCCCACATTCCTGCCGCCAGGAGGCAGGCCAGTTCGCCGGAGAACTCACCCATGGAAGAACTCCCGGCAGCGTTCGATTTCGCGCACGACCGGCCAGGGCGGAAGGGAACGCAGGAATGTCTTGCCGTAGGACCTGGTCGTCAACCGTGGATCCAGCACCGCCAGGAGGCCCCGGTCCGACCGGCTCCGGATCAGGCGCCCCAGGCCCTGCTTCAGTTCCAGCACAGCCATGGGAGTCTGATACTCCCGGAACGGATTGCCGCCGTGTTCCTTGATGCGATCGATCCGGGCGGACACCAGCGGGTCCCCGGGAACGCCGAATGGGAGCTTGTCGATCACCACCAGTGAGAGCGCTTCTCCGGGAACGTCCACTCCCTGCCAGAACGAGGTGGTTCCCAGGAGGACCGCATCCTCGGTGTTCCGAAACTCCTCCACCAGGGCGACCTTGCTGCCGTCTCCCTGGACGAACAGGTTCCAGCGCCCTTCCAGCTCCAGTCCGTCCCGGACCCGGTCCATCATGGCGTAGGAAGTGAACAGCAGGAACGCCCGGCCGGTAGTGATTTCAAGCAGCTGCTCGATCTCCTCCAGGGCACGGGCGGTAAAACCGGCTTCCCGCGGCTCCGGCATCCGGGTCGGCAGGTACAACAGCCCCTGGCTGGTGTGATCGAAGGACGATTCCACGGTCAGGCTGTCGGCGCCGTCAAGGCCGAGCCGGCTCTTGAAGAAGTCGAACGAACGATCCACCGTCAGGGTCGCCGACGTCAGCACTGCCGCAGTCAACGGCTCGAACAGCTTTTCGCGGAGGATGGACGACACCTCGATCGGCGCCGCCGACAGGATGACGTTATTCCTTCCCCGCTGTTCCATTCCGTATACAAAGTCCTGATCGGTACGGACCAGAACCGTGCCGGCAGCTTCCTGGAGGGCGGCGATCCGATCCCGGATCATCTCTCCGGCATCATCCCCCGGCGCCGACCTGCCGACTTCATCAAGCGCGGCCGACAGCACCTCCCATTCCGGCTCAATATCTGGCCCTCCCCGGTCGGCAGGCTGGAACCGCAAGCGGCCGACCTGGTTGCGGAGAAGATCACGGACCGGATCGAAGAAATCTGCCGCAGCCGCCCTTAACGTGGCAGCTCCGCCTCCACCTTTACGAGGCCCACCCTGCTGCCTGGCCAGGGTTTCCGTCTCCCGGGCCAGGTCTTCCAACATACCGGCGGAAACCTGTTCGCCAAAGTAGAGAGTGACCACATCCTCCAGAAGGTGGGCTTCGTCGAAGACGACGGTGTCGTAGTCCGGGAGAACCGATCCGAAGGCGGAGCGCAGGGCGAGATCGGCGAAGAACAGATGATGGTTGACTACCACAATGGAGGAACGTCCCGCCGCCCGTTTCATCTTCGTAAGCCAGCACTCTTCATATTCGGGACATTTGCGTCCGGTGCAGGTTTCGGCTTTGGCGTTGATGTCGTTCCACAGGCGCAAACGGTCGGGGAGTTCACCGATTTCGGCCCGGTCGCCGGTTTCGGTTTCCAGGCTCCAGTCCCGTATGGTGTCGATCCAGCGCGCCTCGTCCCGCACCTCAAGGAGCGGCTGGGCGTCGAATTCGGCGAAGCGGTAGCGGCACAGATAATTCTGCCGGCCCTTCATCAAGGTGGCGTCGAACTCCATGCCGGCTTCCTCCGCCAGGAAAGGCAGATCCTTGCCGAATATCTGGTCCTGGAGGTTCTTGGTGCCGGTGGAGATGATTACCCGCCGGCCTGATTCGATGGCGGGCACGAGATAGGCCAGTGTCTTGCCGGTGCCGGTGCCGGCCTCCACCATGAGGACGCCACCTTCCAGGGTGCGGCCTACCGCCTCCGACATCGCCTCCTGCCCGGCGCGGTGCTCGAACCTTTCCCGCAATTGAGAGAACAGGCCGTGCGGCGCGAAAAACGAACCGCCGGCCGAACTCATTCGGAGAGGGAGGCCGCCTGCCGCGACGGATACAGGGGGAACCGTCCCGCCAGCTCGGCAACCTCGCCACGGATCGCCGCCAGGGAGGCCGGGTCTTCACGGGAGTCCAGCGCCCTGGCGATCAGATCGGCGATCGCCTGCATTTCGGTTTCACCCATGCCACGGGTGGTTACCGCCGGCGTTCCGACCCTGAGGCCACTGGCCACCATCGGAGGGTTCTTGTCGAACGGGATCGTGTTCTTGTTGGTGGTGATCCCCGCCTCTTCCAGCGCTTCTTCCGCCGCCTTGCCGGTGATGCCCTTGGAAAACACGTCCACCATCAGCATATGGTTGTCGGTTCCACCGGAGACGATGCGATATCCGTGACCTGCCAGCCGCTCGGAAAGGACCTTGGCGTTGTCCAGGATCCGCCTCATGTATTCCCGGTATTCCGGCTGCAACGCCTCCTGGAACGCCACAGCCTTGGCCGCAATGATGTGAACGAACGGGCCGCCCTGCAGCCCGGGGAACACGGTTCGGTTCAGATCCTTTCGGTACTTCTTCTTGCAGAGAATCAGGCCGCCCCGAGGCCCTCTCAGGGTCTTGTGGGTCGTAGAGGTCACGAAATCGCAATGGGGTACCGGGCTGGGGTGGAGGCCGGCTGCGATCGGGCCGGCAATGTGGGCGATATCCGCCATGGTCTTCGCTTCGACCTTGGCGGCGATAGCTGCGATACGCTCGAAATCGATAACCCGCGTATACGCCGAGGCGCCGCATACGATCAGCTTCGGCCGATGTTCCACGGCCAGCTTTTCCAGACCATCGTAGTCCAGGCGTTCGTCTTCCTCCGAAACGCCGTAGGCGACGAAGTTGAACAGCTTTCCTGAAATGTTCAGGGGATGGCCGTGGGTCAGGTGACCGCCGTGGGACAGGTCCATGCCCATGACGGTGTCGCCGGGGGAGAGCAGGGTGAAGTAGACGCCCTGGTTGGCCTGGCTGCCGGAATGCGCCTGGACGTTGGCATGCTCGGCTTCGAACAGTTCCTTGGCCCGCCGGATCGCCAGACGTTCCACATCGTCGGAAAATTCACAGCCGCCGTAATACCGTCTGCCTGGGTACCCTTCGGCATACTTGTTGGTAAATACCGAACCCATCGCTTCCAGCACCGCTTCACTGACGAAGTTTTCCGAAGCGATCAGTTCCAGCCCGGTGGCCTGCCGATTGACCTCGCGGTCGATCGCCTCTGCGACCTCCGGGTCTACCTGGCGAAGGGGCCGTTCCATCCGGTTCCCGCTGCTCATGCTTCCATCTCCTGTTTTTCAATCAAGATCGTTCATCTTATCGACCCGGCGCTGGTGGCGCCCGCCTTCAAAGGTCGTTTCGAAAAAGACTCGAACCAGCTCCTCCAGAACGCTGTAGCCGGTAATGCGCGCGCCGACGCAAAGAACGTTGGCATCGTTGTGCTGCCGGCTGAGCCGCGCCGTGGTCTCACAGAAACAGAGCGCGGCCCGGACACCGGCCACCTTGTTGGCGGCGATGCTCATGCCGATCCCGCTGCCGCACACCAGCAGGCCGTAGTCAGCCTCCCCGGACCCGACCCTTCCGGCTACCTCCTCGGCGTAGTCCGGGTAGTCCACCGAATCCGAACCATCGGTGCCGGCGTCCAGCACGGTGTGCCCCCAGCTGCGAAGCAGCTCCGCCAGCCGGTCCTTGACTTCGAATCCTGCGTGGTCCGCACCAATTGCGATCTTCAACGGTCTTCCTCCCTGCGGAGTTGCTCGACGCTGGGGATCGGGACAGCTCCCATCTCCATGAGCCGGGCATGTTCCATCATGGCGTAGGCGTCGGTCATTCCCGCCAGGTAATCGGACAGCACCCTGGCGAACCTGGGATCTCCCCGGTAATGCCCGGCCGTTTCCGCCGCCGTTTCGTCCCGAGACAAATCCCGGAGATACGGCCTTCCCGTCAGGGTTCGGAAACGGAACAGGACATGGTCCTCCAGGAGACCCGGGTCCCCATGATACGCGGCGAACAGCCCCAGCAACACCCTGCGGCCCCGCCCGTCCACCCGGTCCGGGCCGAACCCCCTGTGGACCCTGACGGAGAGGAACCTTTCCAGGTCGGCCAGAAGCCGCTCCGCCGCGCCGGACATGCCGATCTCGGTCCCGGCCAGCTCCCCTGCCAGGAGTCTGTCCGACCGGGATGTGAGCCGCTTGCGGCTGTTCAGGATTGTGGTCGTCACCAGCAGGTGGGTCAGGCCGCGGTGGATGGCGTTGGCCTTGATGAACCGGCCGGCCCGGGTGCGGTAGCGATCCCCCAGTTTGCGGCGCAGTTCCCGGACCACCGGGAGCCTCTCCACCTGGGCGATATCAACAGTACCGGATTGCAGCGCATCGTCCAGATCGCTGACGGCGCCGGCGACCCGGTCGGCGCACAAAACCGTCTGGGCTTCCAGGAACGGTGGATCGGAGTGCTGCACCTGATCGGGAGGAGCTTCAGGCAGCCTGGAAGAACAGCCTGATTTGTAGATGCCCTCCCGGACCTGGTCGGTCAGGTTCAGTCCCGGGTGGTCGTAGCGCTTCTCCAGGAGATCCACAACCCGCAGGGACTGCCAGGGACGGCCGAACCCTCCCAGGTCTCCGAGGCCCGGGCCTCCACGGCCGTCCAGGCGGCCGGACATCAGGTCGTCCAGCGCCCGCTCCCCCGCCGGTCCGAATGGCGGCTGCCCCAGGTCGTGGCCCAGGGCGATCGCCTCGGTGAGGTCTTCATTCAGACCAAGGGATCGGGAAACGGTACGTGCCAGCTGGACGACTTCCAGAGTGTGGGTCAGACGATTGCGGCGATGATCCTCGTACTCCGGAAGAAAACCGGCCTGTGCTTTCTGCCGCAGCCGGCGGAAGGCGCGGCTGTACACGATCCGGTCCCGGTCGCGCTGAAATGCCGTCCGATAGTCGAACGCCCGGCCATCCTCCCCTACCGGAAACCGGCGGGTGGCGTCGGCGGATCGGCAGGCGTAGGGCGCGAGGGACTGTTCCTCGATCTCCTCCATACCTTTCCGCATCGACTTGGCCATGGCGCACTCAACTCCCGGAAACTCAGGGGTCCGATTCTAACGTATCCGGTGAACTTCCTGCGGCCATCTCTTCTGGAGTCGGGAACAGTCCCAGTTGCTGCAGCATGGTGACGTTATCCCACGTGACCCAGGTCTCCACGATCTTGCCGTCCACCAGGCGATGGACGCCGCCGAAATCGGAATCGACCTTCTGCCCTGTGGCGGGGATATCTCCCATCGGACCGGTATGGGTGCCCAGGTACTTACCCCAAATGGCGACCAGGTCTCCCTCGGCGACGAGGAATTCCAGTTTCATTTCGGCATCGGGGAACGCATTCTCGTAGCCGCGCATCAGGTTCTTGAAATCCTCCAGGGACTCCACTTTGGCGTCGGGTGTCGCCTGGCAGTGCCGTTTGTAATCCTCGGCCATGTACCGGTCCAACGTATCGTAGTCGTAGGCCATGATCGCCGCGGCGACCTGCTCAACGACTTCCTTGTTTCGCTCGGCCTCCTCACGCGGCGAACAGCACGCCGCCGCCATCAAAAAGAAGGCTGCGATCAGGGTGATTGGAATTGCTGAATAATTGCCGTGCCTCATGGTCCAACTCCTTTCGGTCACGATCCCGGGACGATCAGGTACTGAAGCTCTTCTTCATCCAGCGGGTGGCGAGGATGAGCAGGATCGGAGTGATGATGGCGACGACCCCGTGCCAGAACCACATGGTCCCGGTGTCCAGCACGCCGTCATCGGGGCAATAGCGCATCAGGAACCATCCGGCGTACAGCCCGGTGATCATCTTGGTCATGAACCAGGGCAGCCGGGCTACACCCAGGTACGCACCGGTCTTCCCTTCCGGGGCGATCTCAGCTGCGTACTGCAGGAAGCGGGGCTGCCAGATCGCCTCCCCGAAGCTCATTATGAGGAGATAGGCGCCCAGCATCGGCACACTAGGACCGAACGCCAGCAGGAAAGTCGGGGCCGCCATGATCGCAGTACCGACCACCATCAGCCGGTAGATATTGGTCTTGTAGGTCAACGCCGCCACGATCGGCACGAGGAGGAAGATCAGGAATGGGTTGATATTGACGGCAACCTCAAAGTTGTCGCCCAACCATGTCCCTTCGTAACCCCGTTTGACGTACAGAGGCATTGTCAAATAATTATGAGCAAAAAGGGTCTGCACCGGCATCAACACGAAAATGAAGAACGAAAACCTGAGATCCGCCATCGGGTGTTCCCGTAAATACCGGAGCACCTTCTTCGGCAAGGAGAGCGGTGGGCCGGTCGGTTGATCCGGTTTCTCGACGTCGTCCGGCTCTACCGGTGCATCACCCCTGGCCAGCTTGGCGGAAGCGATCGCATCACTCATGGTCTTGCGGGTCAGGATGGCTGCCGTAATCAGCAGTGTGAACAGGGTCAGAGCTGTGAACACCCAGTACAGGCCGTTGATTCCGATTGCGCGGCGGGCTGGACCCAGGAACATGAGCAAAGCGCCCCCCAGGTTCATGAGGGCGTACAACATGGCATAGCCCATGGCTGCGGTCTTCGGCGTGGTCACCTGGCGGACGAGAGTATAAGCGGCCGGCTCGTACAGACCGTAGCCCAGCAAGACGATAACGACTCCGGTCAACAGGGTCAGGAGGGCCGGAGAGAACGTACCCGCTGTTGACAGGCCAAGCGATCCGGCAGACGAGAGAATGATCCGGCCCAAGAGGAGAACCGTCAGCGCAATCAGCAGACCGCGACGAGCACCCCAGCGGTCCACCAGGCCCCCCAGCAGGAACTGGGAAAAAGTGATTCCCATGGCAAGGAGGGTGACCACCCATCCGGCATGGAGCTCGTTGAGACCGATGTTCTCGACGCCGTAAATAACAAGATAGTTAAGAAAGCCCCAGTACAGGAAGCCTTCAAGGAGGTACTGCAGGTTATTGCCCCACAGAACACGGGGAGCACGGGCAGCATCTACGAACGGCCGGACGATCTCCCGTAACGGGTGGGGCTTTGCCTCGATCGGGGTGTTTTCCGGGTCGCCCATGCAGTTCTCCTTCAGGTCCGGGTGGCGAACGCCGATATTACACGATTCGGTAGAGCCTGTGTTCGAGCTGAGTCATGGTCCTTACGAATCAGCCACGCAAATCGTACCGCGTGACCGCACTGCTTCCTTTCAATCTTCAGGATCCTGTGAAAAGATGCCGATGAAATGAGTGAGCAGCATGAGTTGAAAAACCGAGTCGCCCTGGTCACCGGCGCTTCGTCCGGAATCGGCCGGGCCGTCTGCCTGGCGCTGGCAAAAAAGGGAGCACGCCTCGCAATCGTCGGCAGACGTCTCGACTCCCTCACCGCCCTCAAGGCAACCATCGAAGAGCTTGGGGGTGAAGCCTTTCCCCTCGCGGTCGATCTGCGGGACGAATCCGGGATCAAGTCTGCATTCGACGCTGTATCCCGCAAATGGAACGGGGTCGACATTCTCGTCAACAGCGCCGGGCTCGGGCGTGCAGCCCCTCTTTCAAGCGGCAAGGACGAGGATTTCAGAGAGATGCTCGAAGTCAACGCCCTGGCGCTGGCCATCGTTACCAGGGAAGCGATCACAAGCATGCAGCGCAGGAACGTTGCAGGCCACATTGTTCACGTATCCTCGATGTCGGCCTATCGGGTTCAGGGAGATACCGGCATGTACGCCGCGACAAAACATGCCGTACGCGCCATGACCGAAGGGCTGCGCCAGGAACTCCGCCAGGCAGGAAGCCCGATCCGCATCTCCTCGGTCAGTCCGGCGAACACGGATACCGAGTTTATGGACAGAATGCTCGGTAAGGCGAAGGCGAAGGAAAACAGGCCCGAATACCGGCAGCTCGAACCGGAGGATGTGGCGGATGCGGTGCTCTACCTGCTGTCCACCCCATCCCACGTCGAGATCAACGACATCCTCATGCGCCCGACCAACCAGCCTGACTGAGCGGTTCAGCGCGTCGAGTAGCGATCCAGCAACAGGTCCCGGAGGGGTTCATAGTCGGTTTTCATGACCGGGTATTCCTCCAGGCGATCTTCCAGCCCCACCAGGCTCGGAGGCGGTTCAGGGTTGACCCCGGTGAGCGCTTCGACCTCCTCCGGGAATTTCGCGGGATGGGCGGTCTCGAGGGAAACGGACAGCCTGTCTTCCGGAACCTGGTTTTCCTCGAGGTACCGTTCAAGGCCCGCCCACCCGACGGCGCCATGGGGTTCGAGGATGATGCCGTATTTCTCGTAGGCACCGCGGATCGTCGCCCTGGTTTCCTCGTCCGAGATGCTTACGGCATAGAGGTGTTTCCGCATTAGGTCCATGTCCGGCGGCTCACAAAGCTTACCGGTCTCGTCCATCCGGCCGCCATAGACATCGACCAGCCGCGCCAGGTTGGACGGATGCCCGACGTTCATGGCGTTGGAGATACACACCCGGGATGGGGATATTTTCGCATAGCGCCCGGTCTCGAGAAATACGGGCACCTCGTCGTTGGCGTTGGTGGCTATCACCAGTCGTTCGCTGGGGAGCCCGATGCGCCTTGCGATGACCGCGCCCATCATGTCGCCGAAGTTTCCGGAAGGGATGGAGAACACGATCGGTTCCCGCCGGGCGGCGTCCGCCAGCTTCGAGTACGCATAGAAGTAATAGACGGTTTGGGGCAGCAGTCGCCCAATGTTGATTGAGTTGGCCGATGTCAGCCTGACCGCCGACAGGTCCGGGTCGGAGAACGCTCTCTTGACCAGCGCCTGGCAATCGTCGAACTGCCCTTCCATGCCGATGGTGGTTACATTCCCGCCGATCGTGGTCATCTGCATACGCTGCCGCGGCGAGACCTCCTGGATCGGAAAAAGCACGACAACGTGCACGCGGTCCAGGCCGCTGTAGGCATGGGCGACGGCGCTTCCGGTATCTCCCGAAGTTGCAGTCAGGATAACCAGCTCCCCTTCCTGGCTCTCCATCAGACGGCCCATCCAGCGGGCCATCATGCGTGCGGCGAAATCCTTGAACGAAGCGGTCGGCCCCTGGTCGAGGCGCATGATATGTCGCCGGCCGGTGACTTGTTCAAGAGGCACTTCGTAGCCGTAGGCGTCTTCGCACATCGCCCTGAGGTCGCTATCTTCGAAAACGCCGGACGTGAACCTGCGGAGGACGTTGCCGGCGATCTCCGGGTAGCTGAGTCCTGCCCAGGACGCGATCTCATCCGGCGAAATGGCCGGGTAGTTCTCGGGCAGAAACAGGCCTTTGTCCCCGGCCTGGCCCTGCAGGAGAGCTTCGGGCAGTGTGGCGACGGGGACCGTTCGGTTGGTGCTGTAATATTTAAATTGATCGTTCATATCGCGCGTTTCCGGGTTTGGAGAATGACTCAGAGAGTACGCTCACGGACACCGGCTTGCAACCCCCTGCCGGCATGGTCCCGGGCAGCCTACTTAGGTATACTTGGGCCGTTCGGCAAGCAACTGGAGGAACACCATGAGCGACGGGACCATGACCCCTGGGATGCGCAAGTACGTTGAGGTCAACAACAAGTACCTGGCCGAACGGGACAGGTACATCCGTGACGTCGTGAAGAAATGGAAGTTCGACACGATTGCGGTCCATGGCCTCTACTCGGTCCAGGATGCTATCGAGGATTACCAGGGCGCCATCATCGAACCGGTATTCATGAGTACGTCCCAGGCCTACAGGGACTCCGACGAGATGGCGGCGGCGCTGGAGTACCGCATCCCCACATGGTGCTATTCCAGGATCGCCAACCCGTCGACGTATTACTACGAGTGGGCCCTGGCTCTTCTCGAAGGGTACGGCTTCGATGGTGTGACGGAGTGTTGCTCAACTTCGTCGGGGATGGCGGCAATCATGACCGCAATCCAACCATTCCTCGTACACAAGTTCCACAACAAGCTGGAGCCCAGGAATTTCCTGGCCACCGCGCAGTGCTACGGCGGAACCTTCCAGCAGTTCAACGTGCGCATGACGGAGGAACGGGACATTGAGTGCCGCTGGATCAAGGATGCGACGAATATCGACGAGTGGGCCTCCAAGATCGACAAGAATACCCGCTTCCTCTACGGCGAGTTGCCGAGCAACCCCGGGCTGGGGTTCTTTGACATCAAGGCCGTCGCCGACCTGGCCCACTCTCACAATCTTCCACTGATCGTTGACTCCACCGTGGCCACCCCCGCCCTCCTCCGACCGATCTGCCACGGCGCCGATATTGTCGTCCAGTCTGTGACCAAGACCCTGACTTCCAGTGGTTTCGGCATCTGCGGAGCGGTCATCGCGCGCAAGGGATTGATCACCAACATCGACAATGACGATCTGAAGAACAACTTCTCGATCTACGTCAAGTACCTCCCCAACCGTGATTACGGTCCCAACCTGCATCCGATGCAGGCGATCATGAGCCTCAACGACATGCGGACCCTTCGCAGCAAGATCGACATGATGAGCCGGAGCACCATGGAGGTGGCCGAGTTCCTCGAGAAGCACCCGGCGGTGGAAAGCGTGCAGTACCTCGGTCTTCCCAACCACCCGCTGCACGACCTGGCATCCAGGTATATGTGGCTGGTCGATGCCGAGCATGACACGCAGTATGGAAAACCTGTAAACCGGTACGGGCACCTGATGAGCTTCTGCATCAAGGGAGGGCCCGAACCGACGCGCAAGTTCTTCGACAACCTGCAGAGGATATGGCGAGCCACCGACCTGGGACGCATCAAGAGCGTCGCCACCATCCCGGCGATCTCAACCCATCAGCAACAGGGCGAGGCCGGGCGCCAGTTGGCCAACATCCCGCCGAACATGGTCCGCCTCTGTGTGGGAGGTGAACACCCGGACGACACCATCGCCGATCTCGATCAGGCCTTGAACACGCTGAGGTAGTACTCGGGCACTACCGGTGCATGAACCGCCGGATCATGGAATGGCCGGGGTTGACGAACAGGCCTGCAGCCTCGGCCGCCGGTTCGGAAAACGGCAGGCCGGCGGCGGCCTCGATGCCGGAGCCGGCGTAACAAAACTGCGGCGGAACCGAAGAGTGGGCCTTCGTCGAGACCGGTGTCGGGTGGTCTGCGGCGACGAGGATTCTCCACTCGTCATGCCGGCGAACAGCATCGAGGAGCGGCCCGGTAATATGCCGGTCGATACGCTCCAGCGCCAGTACCTTTTCGTCGGCGTCACCCATATGGCCGGCTTCGTCGGCAGCCTCCACGTGCACGACCACCATGTCGTACTCATCCAGCGCCGCCAGCGCCGCCTCGCCCTTGCCTTGGTAATTGGTGTCTATGTACCCGGTAGCGCCAGGCACGTCGATCAGCTTCATCCCCATGGAAACAGCGAGCCCGCGAATGATGTCGACGCCGGTAATGACCGCTCCCCTGCAGCCGTAGAGTTCCTGGAACGGGACCAGTTCGGTAGGCCGCCCCTGCCCCCACAGCCAGATGCCGGTGACCGGGTTGATCCCCTTGCTTCGCCGAACACGATTGATTTCATGGCCTTCCATCAATCGGGCAGCCCGGGTCATGACCGATTCGATGCGCTCCGCCGCACCGCCCCGCGGGCGGTGTTGGGCCACAGGTTGGTCCGGTATGTCGTGGGGCGGCTGGCAGACCAGGTCCGCGCCGTCGCAATTCTCCATGATCAACAGGTTGCGGTAGGAAACACCTGCGTGGAAGGTCATTTTGTCATCGGCGAAAAGAGAGTTCAGGTCGGCTATAAGCCGGTCCGATTCTTCCTGGGCTATATGCCCGGCGGTAAAGTCGGTCATGCAGCCATCGAGAACGGTCACGAAATTGCACCGGAAGATGATCCCGTCGTCGCTGCAATCCAGGCCCTGGGCTGCAGCCTCCAGAGGCGCGCGGCCGGAATAATACCTGGCAGGATCGTACCCGAACAACGACAAGGTTCCGACGTCGGTAGCTGGCGTGAACCCTTCAGGGATTGTGACCAGCCGCCCCAGCGCACCGTTCCTGGATACCCAGTCGGCGTTGGGGATATCGGCCGCTTCAAGCGGGGTGCGACCGTTCAGCTGTTCCAGCGGTTCGTCGGAGGCGCCATCAGGCAATATGACCACGTATTTCATCCCAGAAGTATACACAGGGCTCCTGCGCTTGTGTTCCCTCCCGGGAGCCGCTACTGTCAGAAACCATGATCCGTGAACTGGAACCTCTCACCGGTCTTGCCGCCGAACTGATCCGCCGGGCGGAGCGGGCCGGCGTCTCCCTGATATGGCGGGCCCAGGCCCGCTTTGCCTGCCAGACCCTTGTGCGAAACGGCAGTGTGGAATCGGCCACCGCCAGCAGTTCAACCGGCCATGGAATCCAGCTGTTCACCTCCCGGGGGCACACGATCCTTGGGAGCCGGGACGATTTTCTGCCGCAGCCGGCGACCACCCTCCTGGACCACTTGGCAGGGGCTGTCGGCAGAGCGGACAGGCTCGCTTTGGAGCCGGCGGAGATCTGCCCGCTGACACCGTTGAACGCCCGTGCCATTCCAGATGTCGTGCCGGAGTTCGACAGTATCGACCTGCCTCGGGCAGGACGCCGCCTGATCGAACTGGAACGGGAGCTTCGCGGCGCCGTTCCCGGAGCCGGGATCAAACTGTCGTACCGCACCGACCTTGATTGCTGGCGGGTGTTCCGGTCCGACGGCACCGACGTTCTGTTTGCCATGCCCCGATGCGGGCTGACCATGATCGCCTCCAGCAATGGCGGAGAAGGTCGGAACACCGTCGGGGCCTCCCTGCACTCCCCCAGTCCCGGTTGTGCCTGGGACGATGAGTACCTGGTCCGTTTCATGGCCAGGGCCAAGGCTGCCGCCAGGCTGGCCCTGGCGCTTCCGGATGCTCCGGCCCACCCGGCGGGGAGCTACCCGGTGGTGATCGACTACGCCCTGGCCAAGGGGCTGGCCCACGAGGCGTTCGGCCATGCCGCCGAGGCCGACGGCTACCGTTCCTCGGTGCTGGCAAAAGACGGCAGGTTCGAACATGGACGGAAGGTCGGCGCCGACCATGTCACCATCGTGGACGAACCGGTGGAAAACGACCACGCCTGGCAGCCGTTCTCCGCCAACGGCGTCCGACGTGAACGGACGGTGATCGTGGACCACGGCCGTCTCGCCGGCGGGCTGTCCGACCCGTGGTCCGCAGGTCCTGGAGGTGTTGCACTCTCCGGCGCCGGCCGGGCCGAATCGTTCCGCAATGGTCCGGTCCCCAGAATGACCAATATCCGGATCGAGGTGGACGATCCCCTGCCGGCTCCCGGACGTTTTGAAGATTACGGCCCGGAGCAGGTCCGCGACCTGCTTGCGAATGCCGGTGTGTTCCGCCGCCATCCGGTTGTCAGTTTCCTTTCCGGCTACAGTGGCGGGCAAGTCAACACGTCCAGCGGTGATTTCGTGTTCAACTGCAAGGCGATTTACAGACTGAGTGAAGGCGGCGTGGAGTTTTTCAAACCGGCGATCTTCTCCGGTTCCATGTTCGGCGCTCTCCATTCGATCCGGGAAGCGTTCGGCCCACTGGAACTGGACGCCCTGGGGTATTGCGGCAAGTGGGGCCAGTCGGTGCCGTCCAGCGGCGGCAGCCATCGCTTCCTGGTCCTGGACGACCATCCCACCGTGCGGCTGGGAGGTGGTTGACGGTGCTGGACCGGTTCATTGAGAAGCTGCAGGCGTTCCGGTGCGATGGCCAATCTATCCGGGACTGGTCGGTGTATCAGTCCGAATCCCGGCGATTGTCCCTGGGCACCAAGGACCGCCAGACCGGGGTGGTCCACGCCCCCTTGACGGTGAGCGAAGGATGCGGAGCCCGGTACCTCCTGGTCTGGTCCGACGGCCGCATCAGCCGGGGGAGCCTGGAGCGCAGGCAACTGGACCAGGACGCCGACTCCGCCCTGGCCCAGGCCCGAGCCGTCTCCTTTGAAGATCCGGATTCGGACCAGGTGCAGGGACCGGGGGACTTCCCTGAAGTCGACCTTCACGACGGCGGGGTAGCCCGTCTGGCCGGCGGCGAGGTGGAGCCTCTGGCCGGGCGACTGGCGGCGATCCGCCAGGTCGTAGAGAGCGGTAGATTCAGGACATGGTCCGGCTCGTTCGGCGGATCGGAGGCTACCGCCAGGCTCCGGACTTCCAGGGGGCTGGATCTGGGCGGCCGCGGGACTTCCTTCGGATGGCACGCCACCCTGAACGGCGAGATCGGTGACGGCTTCGGCGCCCGGGCCATGGACACCGATCAAGAGTTTGAGGCCCGGCTGGAACGGCTCAGCGACCTGGCATCGAGGCTGTCCCTACCGGGAGACCCACCGCAGGCCGGCGTCATGCCGGTCCTGCTGCACCCGAACGTGGTGGAGAACTTTGTGCTGGGAACCTTGCTCGGTAACCTGGAAGGGTCCGGCGTGGTGAACGGCGAGGGTTTTTTCCGGAAGGAGCAATTCGGCTCGCAAGATCCGGTCCTGCGGACCGACCTGAACCTCCGCCTGGACCCTCTGGTGCCGATGAAATCCGGGTCGTACCGCTTCACCGCAGAAGGGGTTCCGGCCAACCGCTGTCACTTCATCGAAAACGGTCGATTGGTCCAACCGGTACTGAACCTGAAATATGCACGGCGGTTCGGCAGTTCCCCCACACCGGTGCCGACCAGCCTGGATACTGTGCACCTTGAAGGGCCGCCGGAGCTGACGGAAAAGCAGGGATTCGAGGCGGCGGCCGGTGGGGCCATGGTTCTTTCGGTTCTCGGCGCCCACACCCAGGACGCGTCAAGCGGAGATTTCTCGCTCTCCTCACCCCAGGCTCTGGGCATTGCCGGGAGTGAAGCAGCAGGCCGCCTGCGAGGAACCATCTCGGGCAACCTGTTCGAGCTGCTGCAGTCGGACCACCTCACCCTGGTGCGGTTCGAAGGCGAGCACACTCCAGGCCTTCTGGTCCGCTGCCGCTTCGACCCGAAGTAAATTCGGGCTCAGCCTTCCTTGCGGATCAGACGGCCCAGAGCTTCGCGATCCGGCTCCAGCAGTTCTTCAATGCGCGGGTGGTGCACCTCGGCCACGATGATCTGACCGACCTCGGTATTGACGTCGGTATAGATGCCGTGGGACTGCATCTTCGAGGTCTGGTAGCGATTATCGTCCGTCGGGCTGACGTAATGCACAGAATCGACCTTGTAGCGATGCACCAGGTAAAGATGGATAAGGGTCATCAAACGCTTCTTGCGTAGAAGCGGTTCGAAAGTGTTCTGATCCCGCACCGACATGATGTTCCGGCCCTTGCGGTCCTGGATCGGCGCAAATACCACGTTGGCCAGCTTCTCGCCGACCGCGTCGAGAATGCCGAGTTCCAGCAGTTCCGAGCCTGCCCGGTGGGGCCGCAGATCGACCCTGAGGTCCTGCGGCAACTCATTGTGCTTGCTCCAGAGCGCCAGCCAGCCCTCCAGCAGCTTTTTCGGAACCTCGGTCTGGATGAGGTGCTGGTGCTGGGTCGAACCTTTCCCCATCGCCTTCGTTGTCGCGGTGCGCCCCGAAGATGCGACCAGGGCGCCGTCCAGGCGGGGGCCGCCCACCAGGGTCTGGGGCGTCTTGTAAGGTGATTCGACGAGACGGAACTTCCGCTGAAGCCGGGCCAGCGCCAGCATACCGTCCTGCTGCAACGCGGTGGTGAATTCTTCTGCCGCAAGTCCGTCGATTTGATGGCCGCCGTAGGTGATGAAATTGAATACGAATCCCATCTTGCCCAATTCCTCAGGGAAGCGACGCATGTCGTCGTCGCTCATGCCGGTGCTGTCCCAGTTGAATGAAGGCGAAAGGTTGTAGGCCAGCATCTGGTCCGGATACACGGCATGGATCGCCTCGGCGAATTTGCGGGCGTCAGCCAGGTCCGCCGACTTCGTCTCCATCCAGAGAATATCGCAGAACGGTGCGGCGGCCAGCGACTTGGCGATGGCGCACGGGATTCCGCCGCGCATCTGGTAGTACCCTTCCGGCGTCTGGGCGCGATCGCAGTCCCAGATGATCTGTATCCCCAGAGAACGCGCTTTGTCCTTGGAAGCCTGCAGGGACGCCGTCGCGGCGAACTCCCGCCATTCCTCCACGCTCATCCCGGCGACTTCGCCTTCGGAGGCGCGGAACTCCAGCACTTCGGCTACCGCGTCACCGTAGGTCTCAAGGCCTGCGTCTTCTTCCCAGCATTCCAGGAGGCGGCCGGCGACGGCATCGAACCGGGAGTCAACCCGGACCTCGCCGGAATCGAGATAGGCACGCGCTGCATCGTCCGCCAGCTTCGTGATCCCCTTGCGCTCCAACCACGTCTCCGCCGCCTGGTATTCGCTGTCGGCAAGCTGGTACAGCAGGTGGCCGTTGAGCTCCGTGACGCCGAGTCCATTGAAATAGCGGATCAGCGCCAGGTACGCCGCCTTGTACGGAGGCACCTGAACGCTGGTCGCACCGAGGACGAACGGCTGATCGCGTTCGTCACTGCGGTCCTCGAGAAGCGTCGCCGCCTCGGCATCGGTACGTGCGACGATGATGCCGCCGACGTTCATGACATCGAGCTGGAACCGGGCCGCGTTCAACCGTTTGATCTGCTCGCCTGAAGACACAAGAACCTTGCCGCCCTGATGACCGCACTTCTTGGTGCCGGGCCGCTGGTCCTCGATGTGATAGCCGGGCACCCCGGCTTCTACAAAACGGCGGATCAGGTTGCGCACGTGAGGGTCGCCCCCATGCCCGGTATCGGCATCGGCGATGATGAACGGACGGAAATCGTGAACCGGAGCCGCCTTCCGTTCCGCTTCGCTCATCCGGGAACGGAGGTAGTGCTGATTGCGGTCGGCGGTAAGCAGGGCGCGAACCAGGACCGCCGCTTCGTTGGGCACCTGGCTTAGCGGATAGCTGGCGAGATCAGGCCCCGGCGCTTCCCCGGATGAGCCCTTGGCCGATGTCGCCCAGCCACCGAGGTAGATACCCTCAAGCCCCAGCCGCTTCATGGTGACCGCCTGGCCAGGGGAATACGGCCCGAAGGTGGTAATGCTCTCGCGAGCCTCGAACAGCTCCCGCAGGCGATCATGGAACCCTATAGCCGCCTCCCGGGCCACCTGGTGATCATTACCGATAGTGCCCCGTTGCTCGGCTACCTGCCGGGCCGTGAACAGGCGGACGATGCCTCGAAACCGGGGGCTGGCGAACCACTCCTCGGTTTGTGCCACTTGCTGCTCGAAAGAATCCATGGTGCTGCTCCTGTTCCTATTCTTCAAAGTCCAGGTTTTCGGTAATACGCGTGCCGTCCTTTGAAAAGGCGGCGAAATAGTCTGTGATGCGCCGTTCGGCTTCAGCCAGATCGTCCAGATTAAGGTTGACGTTCAGCAGGTCGATGTACCACGGCGCCTTGACCTCGCTTGCTACCAGAGCGCTGAGAATGGCGCGGGCGATCGGCAGTGTGGTCGCCTTGGAATCATCGTGGACGTCCCGGGAATCGGCAATCTTCAGCTTCGCATATTCCTCATCGAGGAGGCGTTCGAACAGATCGCCGGTAAAGAGATCACCGGCACTCACCCCGGTTTCGGTATCGGCGGCGGTGAACGGCGCACTCTTGTGGAGCCACTCCCAGAGGATGCTGACCCGGATCTCGCCGGTAGCCATGTCCTCCATGAGGTACAGCACGTCGTCATCGCCGAAGAAATCCGCCGGCTTGAGGGCTGCCGCCTGGAAACCCCGGAGGAACGCGTTTCCATACTGGAGTGCGACGCTCAGGAGATCCCTGGCGCCCCGGATGGTGCGCGGCGCATCTTCAAGCAGCATCAGACCCGCCGCCTCGTCCGGGCCGTATGTCAGCGGCTCGAACCGCCGGCCGAGCTGATTGTCTTCGCCGATTTTCTCCCAGACCGGCCGGACGATATGGACCATCTTCCAGTGCGCCACCCATTTGCCGCTGGCGCCCTCGCGCTGCTCCCGCTGGGCGCCGGCCGTCGCCTTCTGCATTCCTGATTTAACTCCAGCCGCCGAGCCGACGGGGATGTTCGGCTCCATCCCTCCCTGCCACAGGGCACAGTTGCCGTTACGATCCGGGGTATTCACGGCCCGGCGAACACGATCTTCGTAGTGCCGCATGTATGCATAGGTCATCCCGATGGCGTCGATATTCGGATTGACGAAACCCGGGTCCCAGGCCAGGGCGTCGGCGACGCTGTTGATGTAGTCCCAGCGCCCCGTGTTGTACCCGACGAAGTGCCGGCCCAAAGCTGCGCGTATTTCCATCAACTGGAACGACGCCTCGATCTGCTCCACGAGTACGTACACCTTGACGGCGCCGCACGGCAGGCCCAAATGCTCCTCAAGCAGCGTGATCATCTTGTTCCAGAGCGCCGCCTCCCCTGCCGTCTGAATCTTCGGCAGGTACAGCACGATGGATGAACCGGCCGCCTGCAATGGCCCGTGGTTGTTGACCACGTAGAGCGCCAGGTCGACGATGGAGGCCGAGAACCCCGATCCGTCGGCTTCTCGGACATGCCGGTCGTCCAGATGCAGGCCTCGAGCCCTGAAGATCCGGGTAGTAAATTCAAGCTGGGTGCGCCAGTCCTCAACAATGGCGCGTCCGAAGAACGCTTCGGACCAGGCGTTCATCTCCCCCGCCACCTGCCCGGCGACTTCGAGGAAAACCGGGTCGCGGGCAATAGCCAGTTTGAGATTGCGGTGGTTGTCCAGGGACATGGTATCGACCTGGCCCAGCGCATCCTCTCCATCGAACATCCAGCCGTCGGCGCCGGACAGAAGCGCGTAGGCCACATTCCGCAAGCCGCTGGCTGTCGAGGACCGGGGTTTGGTTGCCGGGCCGGTTCCCTGGATCCATTGGCGCTGCAGGTCGTCCGGGATGTCGGCTCCATCGAAATTCCCGTCGCGAGCATCCTGAACCCGGATGGCGGTACCTAGAATCAAGGCCTCACGATCCAGAAAGTCGATACGTTGACTCGATTCGGCGCGATTTTTACGGCGTTCGAGCCTTGCCGCCATCAGGCCTCGCCGTTCCAGGTTCAGCGGGGCCAGCGCCGAGAGGGCCGCAAGAACCTCCGGTGTGAATATGTCCTGATAATCCTTCAGAACCCGGTCACGGGTCGTGAGGGCGAACG
Source organism: Candidatus Polarisedimenticola svalbardensis (assembly GCA_014764515.1). Classification (GTDB taxonomy): domain Bacteria; phylum Acidobacteriota; class Polarisedimenticolia; order Polarisedimenticolales; family Polarisedimenticolaceae; genus Polarisedimenticola; species Polarisedimenticola svalbardensis. Next base: position 55,584 of record JACXWD010000016.1, read on the forward strand.
ACATGGCGATCCTCCCCTTGAACAGCCCAGTCCGGCAAGCTTCCCGTAACGCCTCGTTGATGTCAACCGATGTATACGGTCAAGTCGCTACAGTTGCCCGCGAACAAACGGCAGGATCAAACGCACCAGGCGGACCTTGACCCTCTTCCAGAACCCGACGCCGGGGTATCGCTCCTGGTACCCCTCAGGCCGACCGTTGCCATCGATCCGCCAGGCGCTGGTCAGGTGATCGTCCATCGAACTGACCAGGTCGGCGGCAAGGAAAGGGTCCTCTATTGCAATGGCGATCTCCGTGTTGAGTCGTTCGGACCTGGGGTCCAGGTTGTAGCTGCCGATGACGATAGTCTCTCCGTCGATTACCGCCGACTTGGCGTGCATGCTCTCCGGCCCGGTGTACTCCCACAACTCGATCCCCATCCGGACCAGTTCCTTCTTTTTACCTACATAACCTGCCTGGGGCCAGACGTTGTCGGTAGACTGCAGCGAGTTGGTCAACAGGCGGACCCGGACCCCTCGATCCAGGAGTTCACGAAAAAGTTTCCTCATCCGCCGGGTTACGACCAGGTAGGGCGTTTCGATGAAAACCGAACTCTCGGCGCCGGCCAGCAGTTCCACCAGGTCCTTGCGGATGCCCGGGCGTTTGCGGATCGGCGTGACCTCATCGCGTAGAAAGCGGGCCGAACCGACCTGGATGGTTGAGGCCAGAAGCCGGCCATTGGTTTCCATGGAGACAATCGGTGACCTGTCCAGATACCCGCCTCCCTTGTCCACCGACAGGGCCGCCTGCTCCAGCCACTCCCTTGTTAATACCAGCGACGGCGGGTCCTCCACATGGCCACTGTTCCACAGCGCCTCGAAATAGTCCGAAGCCTCCCCGGCCACCGCCCCCTGAACGTAAATGTCCCGATCCACATAATTCAGTTCCGGGTCCAGCCCGAAATACGGGTCTTCTATATTTCTCCCTCCGGCAATCAGGTGCTCCCGGTCCACAACCACCAGCTTGTCGTGCATGCGCCTTGTCCACCAGAACGGCTTGCAGAGACTGAAGCGGTGATAGAGGCGAACCTCCACACCTTCCTCGGCGAGGTGGAAAATGATGGAACCGGACACCTTGTTCCACTGTGAGTCCACCAGCAGACGGACCTGGACACCGCGGCGCGCCGCTTCCCGTAACAGGTACAGCCCGGCCAGGCCCGAATAATCGTCCTCGTAGATGAAGTAGGCCGCATCGATGGTTGTGGTGGCGGCCAGCACCAGGTCGACCCGGGCCTGGGCCGCATCGGAGTGGCTGTCCAGGATGAGGACCTGTTCGGCGAGGACAACCGTGCCGAAGAGAAGAAGCCAAAGAAGAGGCGCCAGGCGGAATAGCTGTTTGGTCATTCAGCCTTTTCATCCGAGTCGCGAACGCACAGCGCTCGCAGGTCGCCCGACAATTCGAGGACAGAAGTGCCCTGTGATCCGTAATTGAAGTCGAAGTAGAGAGCGGATGAGGAGCCATCTCTGGTCGAACTCCACGAGCTTGAACGCGATATCTTCACACTCAATGGTCCCCGGTACCCTCTCTCGTCGAAAATAGCCTCGAGTTCTTCGATAGTCGGCAGACGCCAGTTGGAAGACCTATCGAGCACGAGTTCATGGCAGTAGGTGGTCGCCTTGTGCCAATCGATATCCTCCTGGTTGTCCTTCGTCGTCCAGTGCAGTCCGGTCTCCGCGTCACTAACCGATCCCTCACCTGAAACCTGGAAACGCATCTCGGCAGCACCATCCTCAGCCACTACGAACTGAATGGTCATACAAACCGCCAAAATGATCATGACTGCAGTCACATGGTTCCGCTTCATCATCTGCATCCTCCCCTCATCCCGTCGTTTTTCGATATCCCGCGGTAATAATAACCCTACTGTTCCCACCAACCTGGAAGCCTTGACACAGACCCTCTGCGATCACCTAGAAAACATGTAACTTAGCGTTTCGCCCTGGCGAAGCAGGACGAAGGGATCGCACGGCCGGTGCCGGCCCGCCTGGGTGCCGACTTCGGTCAGTCCTCGTCAGGTCAGTTCGGACAGCCCTATCCGAGCCAGCGTCCAACATCGATTTCATTTTTGTTATTATAGATACATAAATAACATAAATTTCTATTGTATTTAGAATTACATAACTCATATTGAGTAAGGAGGACAACACAACCGGAGACTTCAGATGCACCTACCGCTGAAAATCACCGTCCTGATACTGGCACTCACGCTGGTGGCCATCCCGGTGGCGGCTGAAGAAGATTTCCCCAGACCGGGCCGACAATGGTTCAGCGGTGATCATGGCAGTTGTGTCGCATGTCATGAACCCGGAAATACGGGAGATGACAGCCGGCCCGGGGCCGCCACCTGTCTCGGCTGTCACGAAAATATCGGCCTGTCCGAAACGACAGGGACCACGCCGGCTTCCTACCAGGACGAATTCCTCAGCGGCCATGTCATGCCTGCGGCGATGTATAAGGCCAGGCTGCCCCAGGGCGGAAAAATCGTCCAGGAAAGACTGGATTGCCTGACCTGCCACGACCCCCATGGAGGCGACGGACATTCGACTGCCCTTCGAGACAAACAAGGGCCGGCCATTCTCTCCGCCAACGCGAGGGTGGACCAGGTCAGTAGGTTTTGCGTCGGATGCCATGAGGACATGAGCCGGTTCAACGGCACGGCTCTGGCCTACTCCCGGCACCCGATCGGCCTCACCGCCGTGGTGGTCCATGAATCCTACCTCCCGGTTCTCCCGTTGGCCGATATTAACGGCACCGAGGACCCGTCGGACGACGTCGTCGCCTGCACCACCTGCCATTTCGTCCACAACGGGCCGAACAAATACCTGCTGCGCTGGGATCGCTCCATCGAGGGGCGTGTCTGCGGTCAGTGCCACGTCCAGGGCCGACCGAAAGACGGCGGTGGCGACCGACATCGTATGGCCGGGTTGCGCTGACCTCTCCAAACCGCTCCCCTGCTTGACATTCCAGCCTCCCGATCCCAATAAACAGGGTGCCGGTGCGCCACAGCGCGTCGACGGGAGGACAGCCATGCAGGCAGAAAAATTCACGCTGAAGGCCAGGGAAGCCCTGGAGAATTCTCGCACAGTGGCGGAATCATCCGGATATTCGGAGATCCGGCCGCTGCACCTTCTCAATGCCCTCGTGGCCCAGGAGGAAGGGATCGTAGGCCCGGTTCTGAACAGGCTCGGAGCCGACCCGCGGGCTGTTGCCACCGCCGTTCAGGAACGGCTCGATGCCGGATCCAGGGTCAAGGGCCAGACAGCGGTCCAGGCCTCCCGTTCGCTGATCGAACTGCTGGATGCTGCAGAGAAAATCTCCGGTGAGTTCCAGGATGAGTACGTCTCAACCGAGCACCTGCTTCTGGCCATATCCCGGGGTGGTGGCGAGGGGGCGGAAATTCTTCAACGTTTCGGAGCTACTTCCGATGGGCTGCTTCAGGCTCTCAGGGAAGTGCGCGGCACCAGCCGGGTCACCGATGAGAACCCCGAAGACAAGGTCCAGGCGTTGAAGAAGTTCACCCGGGACCTGACGGAGATGGCGAGGGCGGGCAAGATCGACCCGGTGATCGGCAGGGACGAAGAGATCCGCCGGACCATGCAGGTCCTGAGCCGGCGTCGCAAGAACAACCCTGTCCTCATCGGAGAACCGGGGGTGGGAAAGACCGCAATCGCCGAGGGTCTGGCCGGTCGCATAGCAGACGGTGACGTACCGGAGCCGCTCAAGGATAGAAAGCTTCTGGCGCTGGACCTGGGAGCGCTGATCGCCGGCTCCAAGTACCGGGGCGAATTCGAAGATCGACTGAAGGCGGTGCTCCGGGAAATCGAAGATTCCAACGGCCGGATCATACTGTTCATCGACGAGCTTCACACCCTGATCGGTGCAGGGGCCGCCGAGGGAGCTGTGGATGCCGCCAACCTGTTGAAACCGGCGCTTGCCAGGGGCGAACTGCGCTGCATCGGCGCCACCACCCTGAACGAATACCGCAAGCATATCGAAAAGGACGCCGCCCTGGAACGAAGGTTTCAGCCGGTTCGGGTCGGTGAGCCCTCGATTGAGGATGCGATCTCGATACTGCGGGGGTTGAAGGAGCGCTACGAGGTGCACCATGGTGTTCGCATTCAGGACGCCGCACTGGTGGCGGCGGTTACGTTGTCCCAACGCTACATCAGCGACCGTTTTCTCCCGGACAAGGCGATCGACCTCATTGACGAGTCGGCGGCGGAACTTCGACTGGTCATCGACTCGGTGCCGGCGGAAGTAGATGAAGCCGAGCGTCGGGTCACCCAGCTCGAGATCGAACGCCAGGCCCTGAAACGGGAGAAGGACGCAGCCTCCAGAGACCGCCTGGACAGGATCGAGGAAGAGCTGGCCAACCTCCGTGAACAGCTCTCCGGCATGAAGAGCCGCTGGTCTGCCGAGAAAGAGACCATCGCGGCGATCCGGGAACTCAAGGAGAATATCGAAAACACACGCATGGAGCTGGAACGGGCCGAGAGGGCCGCAGCACTTGAACAGGCCGCCAGGCTGCAGTACGGCACCATACCGGCCCTTGAAAGTGAACTGCAGGAGCGCAACACCGAGCTGGCCAGGCTGCAAAAGGACGGCGCCATGCTCCACGAGGAGGTTACCGAGGAGAACATCGCACGGATCGTCTCCCAATGGACCGGTGTGCCGCTATCCAAACTGCTGGAAGGCGAAGCCCTGAAACTGGTGAGCCTGGAGGACAAACTTCATGAACGGGTCATCGGCCAGGATGCGGCGGTAACCGCGACGGCGACCGCTGTCCGCAGGGCCAGGGCAGGGCTGAAGGACCCGGACCGGCCTATCGGATCGTTCCTGTTCATGGGGCCCACCGGTGTGGGTAAAACCGAACTGGCGCGGACCCTGGCGGCCAATCTGTTCGACGACGACAAGGCGATGATCCGCCTGGACATGTCCGAATACATGGAACGCCACGCGGTCGCCCGCATGATCGGCGCCCCTCCCGGCTATATCGGTCACGATGAAGGCGGCCAACTGACCGAAGCGGTGCGGCGACGGCCTTACGCCGTAGTCCTCCTGGACGAGATCGAGAAGGCCCACCCTGACGTTTTCAACGTGCTGCTGCAGGTCCTGGATGAGGGCAGGCTGACCGACAGCAAGGGTCGGACGGTGGACTTCAGGAACGTCATCCTGATCATGACCTCCAACCTGGCCTCGGATGCGATCCTGGACGCCGCCGGCGGTGACCCGAAAGAACTGGAAGACCGGGTGCACCTCGCATTGAAACAGGCATTCCGGCCAGAGTTCCTGAACCGGGTGGATGACACCATCATCTTCCGGTCCCTGTCCCGGGACGACCTGCAACAGATCCTGGGCATCCAGATTCAGAGACTGCAGAAGGTCCTGGCCGGGAAAGGCATCGGCCTGGTGGTCACGGAACAGGCCGCAAGGCATCTGGCGGATGAGGGTTACGACCCTGCATTCGGAGCCCGCCCTCTGAAGCGTACGCTGCAGCGCAGGATCGAAGACCGGTTGGCGCTGGAACTGCTGGAGGGACGCTTTGCCGCAGGCGATACGGTCCGGGTCGCCTTGCTGGACGGCGAGATCGTCCTCGAACAGGCGGAAACTGCCGCCATCACGGAAAACCCGGTGGGACACCCGGCCTAAACTCCGTGTGTGACAGGCGATTGCACCGTATAAGGATTAAAATAGGCCCTCGCAATTCTTCCGCCACGCCGGCGGCAGAGGTATGTAATGGCGATCCGGAAGATCGATCCACTAAGAGACCTGGCCCGGCTCCAGGAACAGATGAACCGTCTGTTCGACGAGACCTCTGCCCGGACCCTCGGGCCGGTCGGCAGCGCGGACGAGGTCCACGGCTGGAAACCGCCTGTAGACCTTGTGGAGGAGCCGGACCGCTATCTGCTGCTGGCGGATATCCCCGGTGTAGCCGCCGCCGAGCTCAAGATTCATGTGGAAAAGGGTGTATTGCGCGTAGAAGGGGTACGGATTGCGCCGAGCCGCAACCATCCGGACAGCTTCCTGAGGGTCGAACGACGCCACGGCCCGTTCTCTCTGGCGATCTACCTGCCGCCGTCCGCAGATCCGGCGGCAATCAAAGCGGCCTACCGGGCCGGTGTGCTGGAGATCTCCCTGCCGAAAAAAGCCAACGGAGCCGGCAGTCGCCTCGAAATCAGCCTGGAAGAATAATCGGAAATCATCATAATGATCCGTGGCGGCCGGCGATCCGGCCCGTCCGCTAGGAGTGCAAGCAGCTATGAGCATCGGGGAACGACAACCGCAGCCGGGAGATGAGCCGGATCTCGGCTCGGACCTGAACGGGGATGAAGAAGAACCTGCCATCAAGGTGGAGGACCGGCGGCACTGGGCCAGGGACGAGTCGGAGGATGACGATTCCGAACCGGAGGTCCCGGACACACGGCCCACGATCATCGATGAATACCGCCAACGTGCGGAACAGGCCGAAGCCCAGCTGCAGGAATACATCGCCGCCTTCAAGAAAGTAAAATCGGAACAGGAGCAGTTCCGCTCCAGGCTGCAGAACGATATCGACCGCAAAGTGGACCTGCAGTTCGGCGGTGTTGTGGAAGAGTTGCTTGAAGGGATGGATGAGCTGGATCTGGCGTTGTCCCATGTCGCCGATGTCCCGGAGGCCAGGGAACTGGCAACCGGCGTGAAGCTGGTTCGGGACCGTTTCCTGGCCACGCTGATGAAACATGGCGTGGAGCGGATCGACCCTGCCGGCGAGCCGTTCGATCCGAACCTGGCCGAGGCGATCGGAGTGGAACCGGTAGAAGACGAGGCCATGGACGGCAAGGTCACTCGCACCTACCGCGCCGGATATGTCCTGGGGGAGCGGGTTCTTCGCCCGGCCCGGGTCGCCGTCGGCAAGAAATCCTGAGATGGGAGCCGTAAGAAAGTACGTCCGTTTTACGCGGCCGTTCACCCTTCTTCCCCCCCTGCTGGGTGTGGTCTCCGGCGCCATCACCGCCTGGGGTTCCGCCAGCAACCCGCATGTCCTGGCCGGCCTGCCGCGGCAATGGACGCCAGGCATCCTGTGGACAATCCTCCTCGGATCCGCCTGTGCAGCCCTTTTGAACGCCGCATCCAATACACTGAACCAGATCTACGACCTTGAGAACGACCGGCTGAACAAGCCGAATCGGGCGCTGTGCACAGGGGCGATCTCCATCCGGAATGCCGGCTGGTTCACGGTGGTGATCTATCTCTTTGCCGTGCTCCCGACCTGGCTGGTTGTGATATTCCCGGCAGTGAGCGTCTCGGAGAAATTTTTCGCACCTCTCTCGATGCACCAGTGCTTTTTCATCTACATCGCCGGGATGCTGCTGACACTGGTGTACAGCATGCCCCAGCTGGGCCGGACCAAGGCGAACACCTTCGGCGCCAACCTGACTATCGCAATCCCCCGAGGCTGCCTACTGAAGGTCGCCGGGTGGTCCATGGTCGCTTCGGTGTTCCATGTCGAACCGTGGTTTATCGGCTCGATTTTCATGCTGTTCCTTCTGGGCGCCGCAACGACCAAGGATTTCTCGGACATGAGAGGCGACGAGGCCGCAGGCTGCCGCACACTGCCGATCGTTTACGGCGTCGGCAAGGCGGCGAAGATGATCTCGCCGTTCTTCATCCTGCCCTGGCTGTTGATCCCGGTGGGAGCCTGGCTCCCGGATCCGTTCCACCCGGATCGCACCATCCTAACCGGCAACACCGTCCTGCTGACGATCCTGGGAATCGCCCTGGCCCTGTGGGGCGCTTACACCGTGCACCTGCTCCTCAAAAACCCCGAGGATCTGGCCAAGGTGGAGAATCATCCGTCCTGGACCCACATGTACCTGATGATGATGTTCGCCCAGGTCGGGTTCGCAGTGGCCTACCTGGTTTAGCGAGGCAGACTGCTACAATATGAGGTGACGGACTGAACAATACCGCTAGGGAGACAGCCATGAAGGAAACCGTCGCAGTCCTCGGCGCCAGCAGCAAACCGGACCGTTACTCTCACAAGGCGATGCTTCTCCTGCAGCAAAACGGGCACACACCGATCCCGGTCCATCCCAAAGAGAAGAGCATCCTGGATCGGAAGGTGTTCAGCGACCTGTCCGAGCTGGACGTACAGGTAGACACGGTGACCATCTATGTTCGGCCTGAACTCCTTCGGAAACAGCTGGACGACCTGATCAACCTTCACCCCCATCGGGTCATCATGAACCCGGGAACCGAGGATGAGGGCGTCGCGACCGAACTTACGAATCGCGGCATTGCGGTCGTGCAGGCCTGCACGCTGGTGATGCTGAACACCGGGCAGTTCGAGAGCTGAGTAGTCCGGATGAATGATCCGGTCCTTGGCCGAATGCACAGGCCTGCTTCGGCGAATCCGAGGCAGCCATGACCGAACTTCTCTTGGCAATGATGCTCTTGATGACGCTGGAGGAAGATACCCGGTGCGGCTTGGAAGTCAGGGTTGTTGACCAGCAGGGACCGCTGCCCGGGGCTCTCGTCCACCTGTTCGAGAAGAACAAAGAGCCCAGAATCCTCGCCGCCGACGTGGATGGCATCGTCTCCTTCGACCACCTGAACACGTTCACCACCTATTTCGCGGGAGCGACCTTTCCCGGCTATCAGAAAGTTGGCAAGGAAACGTCCTGTACCGGGCCTGACGGGAAACCGGTGGTGCTACTGCTAAGAGAACCGGAAGTAACCTGGCCCAAGCCTCCCGAGTCCAAGAGAAATACGCTACCTCAAGAAGTTGGGAGATCCCGGTGAACAACCCGATCATGTACGCCCCCAGGATGGATATCTTCCTGAATCGCTGGTTCACCGACTATGACGAGGCCAGGGCCTCTCTCGATCAAGACGGCGGGTTCCTGCTCCCGTACAAGGATCAATACATGATCACAGAAGCAGGCGGCATCC
>JACXWD010000132.1 GCA_014764515.1 Candidatus Polarisedimenticola svalbardensis
CAGCAGGTCCGTTATGCCGTCTCCATCCACATCTCCCATGGCGGCCTTGTCGAGCCTCGGCTCCGGATTCCCGAACAGGTTCCAGTCGCCGAGTTCAGAGTCGAACTCGACCACGGATCCGTCGAAACGGCCCGGGCCACCGAGAAACAGCCTGAGATCGCCCCCGTACCGCCGTGTTACTCCGGTGTCCGGGCGGTAGCTGTCGGTGGTGAGGATCGCCAGATCGTCGTAACCGTCGTGATTCAGGTCGCCGGCGACAAGGCTCCTCGGTGTGTGGAACTCCTCACTCGCACCCACGAACAGCATGTCACCGACAGTGCCGTACCCTACATCGGTGCGGTGCGGAAACGGCCGACCGTGCCGCTTGGACAGGAAGACGTGGGCGAAACCCTGGTGCGATTCCTTCACCCCCCTGAACGGCGAGCCTACTACCAGGTCGTCATGGCCGTCGCCGTCGAAATCCCCGGCCTCGAGGACCGCTCCGAACTGCGGACACTCCAGATCGGAGGCTCCCGAACTGAAGCAAGGGTGACAGAACATCCCGTCGGCGAAGGCATAGGGATCGGAAACCACCGTGTGGCGAGCCGGCAGCTTCCAGATCGCAAACACCGCGCCTCCTCCAACCAGTCCACCCACTCGCGGGCACTTCGCTCCAGGAGCACCGATGAGGATATCGGCGACGCCGTTCCCATCCACGTCCCCGGTGGCGACTTCAGGCCCGTACCACGATCCCGCAAGACCTGAAATCGTCAGCATCGTCCCGTTAAACGGAAACCGGATCTCCGCAGGCCATTCCTCCCTACCCTCGATCAGATGCAGAACGCCGCCACCCGAACCGTCGTCGGTGAGCAGAAGCAGATCGTCGATCTTGTCCCCGGTCACGTCGGCAATGTCCGCGTTCAGGAACCCCTCGTAGTCGAACAACGTGACATCCGGCGGTTCGGCCAAGAGGTCGACCGTGATCGGCCCACCTGCCAGCGGACGGCCGAAGAACACCCCCCAGCGCGACCAGCCTACATCCAACAGCAAGTCCGCCCGGCCATCACCGTTCAGATCACCGACGGCCTTGACGTAATGGGCGTTCCACAGGGTCAGATCGGCCGATTCCACGGCCAAGTCGGTTTGGCCGGCAACCGCCGCAGCCGCGATGCACAGAGTCACGAGCATCAGCATGAGAACGCACCGTACAGAATCATACATCGCCTCCTCCTCTCTTCATGGATTCTGCGGTATATATACAGCCAAATCACCCTAGGTGGACTTGGCATTTACCTGATACTCGTCAAGCAGATCATCACCGAAAGGTGCGACTGCTTTATGGGGTGTCCGCATACAGATTGCGGCCTTTAAATAGGTGCCGTATATCTGTGAACACAATCGCGGTCAGGGGACGCTTTCAACTGGGGGCTCAGATGAATCACGCCGGAACTCGACGACTCTCTTGCATCCTCCTCTGTCTCATCACGGCCGTTTCGTGGGCTGTCGCCGACGAAGGCCCTTTCCTGATCGCCGAAGACGCTGTTTATGCTGAACGACCGGTACACGCCATCACCAAAGACGGCTACGCCGTGGCCTGGTACGACTGGATGAACGAGGCGTATCGATTCGGCCGGATGGACCGGCAAGGGCGGTCGATCGGAGAACAGCTTCGCTTCACCCTGCCGGATGCCTTCCTCGGCGGCGCTTTCTACACAACCGGCCACCTCATTCAGGTCCATGACGGTTTTCTGTTCGTCGCCCAAATGGGCGCTGCGGAAGCCTGGGCTGTTCACATAGACAAGGAGGGAAGTTTTCTGGATCCTCCCTCCCTACTGATCGAGAGCGACGAGTTGTACCCGGTGCAGCTTGCTTCAGGGCCTTCCGGGCCGGTTCTGGCCTACCCCGAGTGGCGAGGTTTTTTTCATAACTGGGTTCAACCCCTGACTTCCACCGGCACCCCACGTACCCTTCGGCTTCCGCTGGCCGCTTCCACGATCCCGGCCGTGGGGCCTGCTCTATACACAAAGAGTATGGACCTTGTCCGTGACGGCAACCGGTTCCTCGCCGTATGGAATCACTACAACATCGGCGTTCGTCTTCGGGAACTGAATTCACGGGGCGTTCCTCAGGGTGACGTGGTGCTGATCCAGAATAATGCGAACCACGTTCAACACGTGGCCGCCGCAGCCGAGGATGGCGTTCAGCTGATCCTGTACTCGGAAGGACTGCCTGAATCGGATATCCTGATGAAGAAGCGGTATCGGGACGGAACCGTCTCAGACCCGGTGGTACTCGCCGGAACCGGACTGAATGAGGCGGGGAGGCAGTCGGACTGGATGATCGACCGCCCTCTGCAGGCTCTCGCCCACAAAGACCGTCTCTACGTCCTTTACGTCATAGAACGCCCGGGCACCTACTATTCCTGGCATCTGGCGGAATTCGACCTGGACGGCAATCCGACTGCGCCTCTCCGGAATCTGAGTGACGAATACCAGATCAACACTTTTTACGACATCGACTTCACACTGGACGCGGATCATGATCGTTGTGTTCTCACATGGAGCGGTCTCGGTCCCCAATCCTGGGGCGGCTACCTACTTGCTGTCGACTGCAAGGGAGCCGGCAACTCCTGACGGTTGTCCCTCCCGAAAACGTCGTCTGCGTTGATTCTGATATGGAACGACCTGTCAAGTCCAGCTTCCAATCCCAGCGAGGGTCCGGCGGCTGGGGCCGGGACTACTCCTGGAGCGGAGCAGGCGCTGGTCGAAGCACACCTCGGGCGCATCCTTCAGCAGTACAAGAACTATTACAACACTTCGCGGCCTCACGGTTCCCTGGATGGGGATGCACCGATGGGGCGGGCAGTAGATCCGCCAGCTA
>JACXWD010000133.1 GCA_014764515.1 Candidatus Polarisedimenticola svalbardensis
ATTACGGGACGATCCAGTAAAAGCACACTACGCCGAGTGAAAATAAAAGGGGCGCCCGGTTGGGCGCCCCTCGTATCGTTCAGCTCTGGTCGTGATCGACTAGAAGCGTCGTCCGCCGCCGCCGCCGCCGCCGCCGCCGCCTTCGCTGCGCTCGCGGGCTTCGTTCACGGTCAGCGCACGGCCGTCCATCTGGTAGCCGTTCAGGTCGCTGATCGCCTTGTCGGCGTCTTCACCGTTGGCCATCTCGACGAATCCGAAGCCGCGGGGACGTCCGGTATCCCGGTCGGTGATCAGTTTGACCTCCGTGACCGCGCGGTCGTTCTGTTCGAACAGTGACTTCACAGCGGACTCGTCCGCGCTGAAGGGAAGGTTTCCAACGTACAATCTGTTACCCATTTCTCTAACTCCCTGCTCTCAAATGGAGAGCGTATAACCAGGCTCCCGGTCCGTGACTCCAACAGCGGGTCAGGATCGATGTCCAATAGGCGCACTTCAGGCGCCGGTACGGACCTGCAAAAACTCGTTTCTGTACGATTGATTGCGACCGGGGACCTGGGGGTAAGGTAGAGGTCTTATCGGATCCTGTCAACACACCCCCTGGAGCAGACTGATATGAGAGGAAATATTGATGAACCGGAACTTCACTAAATTCGCCTTTACCAAAAGCGTTAAAGACGTTCAGGAGCGCCACGGATCCCGGTCGGCTTACGCCCGCATGGAGGCATCCGGTGACCGATATGTGCTTACCGGGAAGGAAAAAGAGTTCATTTCGTCCCGCGACAGCTTCTATCTGGCCACGGTCGGTGAGAACGGCTGGCCGTATGCCCAGTTCCGGGGGGGACCGATCGGGTTCCTCAAGGTCATCGACGACACCACCCTGGCCATGGCCGACTATCGCGGGAACCTGCAGTACATCAGCGTCGGCAATATCAACGCGACCAGGAAGGCGTCCCTGTTCCTCATGGACTACCCGTCCAGAACAAGGCTCAAAATATGGGCGGAATCGGAGATACTCGACGCCGGTGAGAACGAGGAGTTACTTAAAAAGGTAACGGACCCCGACTACGATGCGGTCATCGAGCGCCTGATCGTATTCAATGTTCAGGCCTATGACTGGAACTGCCAGCAACACATCACACCGCGGTACACGGTGGCGGAAATCCGGCAAGGCCGGATCGAACTATGAATCTGCCTCCTTCTCCGGAATCGTCCGGCAGAAACAGGATCCGGGGATGTCGAGCTTGGAATCGCTCCACGCCGTTTTGAATCGGGCCTGCACCGCGGCGGCGTCTTCCGTTCGACCAACACCGCGCAGCGCCTCGGCCAGACCGTGGAGGGCCCATCCGTTTTCCGGGTACTTCGCAAGGTTCGCCTCATAGACCTCGATCGCTTCTTCGTAGTGCCCCTGTTCGTTGAGCAACGCCCCCAACGGGTGCCGGGCCGGTTCCATCCATCCCCAGGGCTCGTCGTAGTTCAGGGTTTCGTCCAGGTTGACCGCCTGGCGAAGATGATTGAAGGCGGTGTCGTAGTTCCCCTTGCGGTACTCAACCTCACCGGCCAGTACATGGGTTGCCACCTGCAGGATCTCATGAACCGGGTTGTTGAACAGCAGCCGTGTCTCCGGCACTTCATCCCTGGCTTTAAGGTACGCCTCCTGCTCGGCGATCGCCTCTTCGACTCTCCCCAGTGATGCGAACGCCAGTCCCCGGGCATATCGCCAGACCGCCCGGGCGGAGAACAGATCGCCTTCAGGAGCCGGCTCTTCCAGGATCTCTTCCCACATGCCGAACCGGACCATGACGTGGTACGGCGTGCCCATGAAGATATCCAGGAAATCGGGGAACCCGGCCAGCAGTTCCGGCGGGACCTCGGTAACCAGATGCCGCGCTGTGGTCATGGCCAGTTCCTTGCGGCCGGCGAACATCGCCCCGTAGGCGACGAAGTGGTAGTTGTGCAGGCGGTAAAGAGTGTAGAAGTTGACCCGGCCGCCGTGCTCCACGAAAGCGTTGTCCACTTCAACGGCCCGCTGGTTCACCCGGATGACGTCGTCGTAGCGGCCGGTCCAGGTGTAGATGTGGCTGGGCATGTGGATCAGGTGCCCCAGTCCCGGGGTCAGTTTCTCCAGAGTCTCGGCCGCCGGAGCCGCCATGGCCGCATCAGGGCCGGCTTCCATGGTGTGGATGTATAAATGACACAGGGCCGGATGATCCGGATGGAGTTTCAGGCCGGCCTCCAGCACCTCTCGGACTTCCGGTGTTTCCGGGGCCATCTCCCCTTCAGGGGTCCACAGTTCCCACGGGCGGAGCAGCATGACCGCTTCGCCGGTGAGAGCGGCCACATCACCGTCCTCTGGATGGGCCGCCCAGACTTTCCGCATGGCGTCGGCATACGCACTGTTCAGTTCGGTGCGGTCCTCGGGAGCCGGAAGGGCGTATCGAGTGGCCAGCGCCTCGATGAGGTCCTTCTCCACCTGGCTGACGCCATCCGATTTTGCCAGTGCCTGCTGCACCGCCTCATGGGCGGCAGCACTGGCCTCCTCCTCCATATCCATGTTGTTGTAGTTCGGCCCCAGGACGTACGCCTTGCCCCAGTACGCCATGGCCAGGTCCGGGTCCAGTTCAACCGCCTTGTCGAAGCAAACCACCGCCTCTTCGTGGTTGAAACCGTAGGCCAGCCCGAGACCGCGGTCGAACCAGAGCTGGGCTTCGGGAGATGAAGTCGATACCGTCTTGTGGATCGCTCCGACGTCGTAATAGAGCGGAGTTTCTGCCTCTGGAGCTTTGTCCTGGCAGCCGACCAGACCGACAAGACTGACCAGACATAACAAGGCAATAG
>JACXWD010000134.1 GCA_014764515.1 Candidatus Polarisedimenticola svalbardensis
CAGAGCAGGGTGCGGCTTCTGGACATGGTCCGGGAGCAGGCAGGCGCCGGCACCTGCGTCCTGTACACAACCCATTACATGGAAGAGGCCGAAGCCCTTTGCGACCACCTGGCGATCGTGGATCACGGGAACCTGATCGCCTCCGGCTCCCTGGCGGAACTGCAGGCGATGCTGGGGGAGCGGGACCTGCTGAGACTTTCGGGGCAGTTCCCTGACGGCGAGGTCACCGTCGCACTCCATGCCATGGAGGGGCTGGAGATCGTTCAGGCCGGGGAGGACATGATCACCCTGGCCATGAGGAACGCCTCGGGGATGTTACCGGCGGTTTTTTCGGCGCTGGAGAAAGCCGGGGCGACCATCCGTGAGACCACCGTCACCCGGCCGAGTCTCGAGACGCTGTTCATCAAGCTGACCGGCAAGGAACTCAGGGAATAGCATGCGGCTGGCATGGATCACCTTCCTGAACGACATGCGGCGCAGTGCCCGGGACCCGTTCAGCATCCTGTTGTGGGCCGGCATCCCGTTCGGCGTTCTGATTCTCTTCACCCTGGCGTTCGGGTCCGGCGGCGACGTCAAGCCACAGGCCAGGGTGCTGCTGGTGGACGAGGACAGTAGCCTCCTGAGCGGTTTTCTCAGCGGCGCATTCAACCAGGGTGAACTGGCCGAACTGGTCGACCTTCAGCCGGTGACCCGGGAGGAGGGAGAACGCAGGATCGCAAAAGGGGACGGAACGGCGTTGCTCATCATCCCGGCAGGGTTCAGCGAGGCGGTGTTGAATGATGATCCGACCACGCTGCGGCTGATCACCAATCCGGCGCAGCGCATTCTCCCCGGTATCGTCGAAGGCATCCTGAAGACACTGGTGGACGGCACCTTTTACCTCCAGCAGGTACTCGGGGGGCCTGTACGGGAGATCATGGAGTCCACCAACGATCTCGCCGACCCGCCGACCAATCTGCTCGTCTCCTCGGTCAGCGTGGAAATCAACGAGACGATCCAGCGCCTTGAAGAATACATCCTTCCGCCGGCCATAGAACTGGTGGTGGAGATGGAAGAAAAAGATGAAGAGGCCCCGGCCTTCGGTTTCGGCGGTATTTATTTCCAGAGCATGTTGTTCATGTTCCTGCTCTTCGGCGCCCAGGGCATCAGCGACGGCCTTTGGCGGGAACGGGAGGAGCGGACCCTGAGCCGGATCGTGTCCACTCCAGGTCGTCTGAGCGCATTCCTGCTGGGGAAGGTGCTGGCAGGCGTTACGGTGCTCGGGGGGATACTCGCTGCGGCACTTGCCGCGGGTACCTGGTTGTACGATCTTCCGTGGGCCACCTACCCGGCAGCCCTGCTGTGGCTTGTACTGGTTGCCGGCCTGCTCATCGCCCTGTTCAGCCTGGTCCAACTGGTGGCGACCAGCAGAGGGGGCGCCTCGTTGATCAACAACGTGATCGTGTTCCCGATGATGATGCTGGGCGGCAGTTTCTTTCCGCCTGAAGGGATGCCGGACTGGCTTGCGGCCATCGGCCGATATACGCCCAACGGTTACGGCCTGCATATCCTGAAGATGCTTCAGGCCGGCGCGCCGGATGCAGGGACCGTCCTTTCAGCCTTCGCCGGATTTGCCGCCGTGACCGGGATCGCCCTCTGGATGGCGTCGGCACGTTTGCGCAGTAGCTTCGCCAAGGCGGCGTCATGATCCGGGAAGCGCGCTTCATCGCCGGGAAGGACCTGCGGTTCATGCTGGGCCGCAAGGAAACGTTGATCTGGACCTTCGTCATGCCGATCCTGTTCTTCTACTTCATCGGAACGGTGACCGGCGGGTTCGGAAGTTCCACGGTTCGGAAAGACAATATCGCCCTATTGATCGCCGCCGATGGCGCCGGGTTCCTGACCGATCAACTGACCCGCCGCCTGGAGGATGAGGATTACGTGGTTCACGTCCTCGACGATCCCCTGGAGTTCGAACAGTACCGTCGCCGGCTGGTTCTTCCCGACAGGTTCACCGAGAGGGTTCTTGCGGGAGAGCAGGTCCAGGTCCGGATGGTCGGGCACTCCGAATCACTCACAGGAGATTACGACAGGATCCGGGTAACCAAGGCGGTCTATTCGGTTCTGGCCGACCTTGTTGTGACTGGAGAGGGCGGCCTGGAGCCGTCACCGCAAGCGTTCGAAGAATTGAACGATCGGACCAGGAACCTGGTGCTGGAAGTGACCCTGGCAGGGGAGCGGAAAGTGATCCCTTCCGGTTTTTCCCAGGCGATTCCGGGGAACATGGTGATGTTCACCATGCTGGTCCTGCTGACCTCCGGCACCGTGCTGTTCGTATTGGAGCGCAAGGAGGGCCTGCTCCGGAGGCTCGCATCGGCGCCGATATCTCGCTCAAGCGTGGTCCTGGGCAAGTGGGCGGCGCGTCTCGTCCTCGCCCTGGTGCAGATCGGATTCGCCCTCGCAGTGGGCACCTACCTGTTCGACATGGAATGGGGGGAACACTTTCCAACGATTTGTGGCCTCCTGGCGGCGTGGGCCGCGTTCAACGCCACCTTGTCGATCCTGATGGGCTCCCTGGCGCGCAGCCAGGGGCAGGCATCCGGTGTGGGGGTGGTTGTGTCCATGGGGCTGGGAGCCCTGGGCGGGTGCTGGTGGCCGATCGAGGTGGTTCCGGAATGGATGCAGAAGCTGGCGTTGTACCTGCCGTCAGGGTGGGCTATGGACGGCATGCACAAGCTGATCAGTTTCGGCGCACCACCGACGGCGGTGATCGCGAACGTATCGGCGCTGCTGGCCGGCACCTTGATCCTCGGCATGCTGGCCACGAGGTATTTCCGCTATGAGTAGG
>JACXWD010000017.1:0-2656 GCA_014764515.1 Candidatus Polarisedimenticola svalbardensis
CCGGCGATCAGCCCCAGGCAGACCATCAGGAGGATCATGGTCAGTCCGTCGATGGTCCGTTCGTTACCTGGTGCACTCATGGTGTCAGCCGACCTTCACCACAACCGAGGCGGCGGTATCGCCTGCGGCGCAACCGGAGAACAGGCCGTAACCGCCTCCCAGCATCGCCAGCTCTTCGATGGTTTCGATCACCAGCCGGGTTCCTGTCGGGCCCTGGGGATGGCCGTAGACCAGGGAGGAGCCGTAATTGTTGAAGCGGTCGTAAGCAAGGCCGAGTTCCCGGGCGAAGTGCACGTCGTTGACTGCGAACGGGTTGTGGGTCTTGATGACCTTGACGTCGTCAAGGGTGATGCCGGCTTCGGACAGGGCGGTTCGGGCGGCAGGCACCGGGGCCAAAGCCATGAACCCTTTCTTGGCCCGGCACTGGCCGTACGAGATGAGCTGCACCGGGATCGACTTGTCCTTTGAGAAAGAACCGGCCCGTTCCTTGTTCGCCAGCAGCATCCCGCAGTTGCCGTCGGCCGGATGGGTCTGGGTGCCGAAGGTCACCGAGCCGCCGGGGAGCACCGGCCGCAGTTTGGCCAGCCCTTCCTTGGTTGTCGGGAAGATGCCCTCGTCCCCTTCCAGGGTGGCCAGGACCTTGCGCCCCTTGGCGTCCTTGACCTCCAGTGGCCAGACCATGAACCGTTTCAGGAACGCGGCGTCGTCAGCCAGGGCGTCTTCGTACTGCCGATTGCGAATCAGCGTGACTTCTTCCTGATCTTCCCTTGAGATACCATTTTCCCCGGCGACGTTTTCGGCAGTCTGGATCATGGCGTTCCCGGCCCAGGGGTCACGCCCGAAATTGTCCATGACCCAGTCTTCCTTGGCGCCGGTGCCGCCGGGACCGGCCGGATTCGGGTAGTAGATGTGTGGGCCGTTGCTGCAGCGATCTGCAGTGATCGCCAGCATGACGTGATCCCCGGTGGTTTCGATTTCCGATCCTGCGGTTGCAAGGACCCGGGCGCCGGTGGCGCAGGCCTGGGAGACGATGGTGCCGGTGGCGTGCTCGGCGCCCAGCATGGCGGCCGCCCAGGGGCCGCCGTACATGGAGTGGTGCTGGGGCACCGTCATGCCCAGAACCATTCCGTTGATGTCGGAAGGGGCGATGTTCCGTGCCGCCATGGCATCCCGGGCCACGGTGGCGGCGAACGGGACGGAGTTCAGATTGGCCAGGCTGCCTTGCCATTTGGCGAACGGGGTGCTCCAGTAGGCTCCGTACGGGATATAGGTATTCTGGAATCGCATCGGGTGATCTCCTTCCGTGGGTCAGGATCTGTAGTGTAGCAGCGCAGCTATTTCGGGGACAGGCACCTTATCCCGGGTTTAGGTGCCTGTCCCCGATATAATGATGGGTACGGGGCAAGGAGAGAAATATGGCAACGGAGAAGGCGCGCCTTCATTCACGGTGGATGCTGAGGGTCCTGGAGTGGAGCGATCCCAGGGCAAAATACCCGAACCTGTGGCATGACGGGATGCCGGTCCATGTGCTCGCTTTCGATACGGTTGCCAAGCGATTGCGCCTGGGGGACCTGGTAGCCGTCTTCCATCCGGCAGTGCAGGCCAGTGAGAAGAAGCACGGTGCATTCCTGGGCCTGTCCCGGGTGATCGGCCTGCGCAAATCGTATAGCGACAGCCAGTACTGGATCGACCTTGAAACCGCACACCGCCTCAGCAAACCGCTGGTGCCGGACAGGGTGCCGCGGCGCGTTTTCCTGTGCTGCGATTCGGAATGGCCCGGGCCTGATGTGGCGCTGTTCCGGCAGCTGTTCGCCGCCGCCGTGTCCGACGGCTGGAGTCCGGTGGCCGGCGACCTTGCGGATGGCGGCGAGGCGGAGCCCGAGGAAGCGGGACGCATGTTTTGTGGCGCCGTTCTCGGAGGTGGCCTCCACGACCGCAGTGAACATACCTGGTTGGCCACGGTTCGTCTGACCGGCACCGGGAACCCGGGATTGAGGGTGATCCGGCTGGAAGCGACCGGTCGTTTCGGACTGGCCGGCCTGTTGCAGTCGCCGGACAAGACTCTTATGGCGTCGGAGGGGGTCGGACTCTGTTTCCCGTTCGGGATGCCGCTCCGGTTTGTTGAAGCGATCCATGACGGAACTTATCCGGTGTCCGGCTGGCGGGACCTGCTGCGGTTGGTGGGGCAACTGAGCTATCCCGATTTCCTGGAGAAAATTCAGGAGTTTCACCGTGACCACGGCGAGACGTTGAGGTACACCGACGAAAAGCAGGCCGCCGGCTCACCCCTGCGGCGCGACCTGCCTGATCTCGGCTCGGTGACTTTCCACGGCATGCGGATGCTGGCCGAAGAACGTGCCGGGTACGCCGTCCGTCCCTTCGAATCAGGCGAAGGGCGCTTGCTTTTCGAGGTTCGGCCGCCGCTCCAGGACGTCGGCCTGGACGAGACGACGGCAGGAAAGGTCCAGGCCTGGTCTTCCGGAATCCGGGAACGGTTGTCCCGTTTGTCCCGGTTGCCGGTCACCCTGGACGAAGACGCCTACCGGGCGTGTCGTTCCGGCGCTGCTGCTCTGAAGGCGGTCCTGGCCGCGCGGCAGGCAGCCTCGGCTGTGCTGTCCGGAGAGGTGACCAGAGCGCCGGAAGAACTGGATCCAGG
>JACXWD010000017.1:2756-64166 GCA_014764515.1 Candidatus Polarisedimenticola svalbardensis
CCTCGGCTGTGCTGTCCGGAGAGGTGACCAGAGCGCCGGAAGAACTGGATCCAGGCGAGGCGGATCGCATCCTCAAGGAAGGCTGGATATACGGCTAAAAAATGGGGACATTGCACATTATATTTAAATACTTGATCGCGGAATTGGGGTCATAAGTATTTAAATATAATGTGCAATGTCCCCATTTAATCTTTGAGGCTGTCCCGGACCCTTCCGAGTTCCAGCACCAGATCCCGGATCTTTCGGGACTGCTCCATGATGGTATCGACGCTGTTCCTCGCGCCATCCGGGAGGTCCTCGCGACCGGACAGCAGTTCGGCGTGGCCGAAGATCCCCATCAACGGGTTGTTGATGTCATGGCGGATATCCGACAGCTGTTTGACGCTGTTCCGCAACAGCTTGGCGGCGTTGCGATTGTCGTCACCGGTCTCTACGACCTCGAAGATCACAAGGATGGCCTCGCCGGTTCCGCCGTCGAAGCTTTCCAGCCTGATTTGAACCGGTAGCCTGCCTTTGCCGTCGCCGCGGAGGCCGGTGTCGAATGATTCCCGTATCTTCCCGTCCCGGGTCGCGATGATGAACCGGTCCCGGATCTCCTGAAGATCTTCCAGCCCTTCAAACGCATCGAAGAAATCCTTGCCATCCAGGATGTCGCCGTCGCAGGTCGGCAGATCCCGGGCAGCTTGATTGGCATCCAGGATGGCGCCCTTGGAGTCGAGTAGAAGCAGACCCATGGGAAAGGTCCGAAACATCTCCAGATAGAGACCAGAGTTCATTGATCCACCTCCACGATTACCGGCCTGCGCCAATCCCGTCCCGGGCCAGCCGTCGCAGGATTTCACCGATCATTCCATCCCTCGATTTCCGAGTCAACCGGACCAGTTCTACATTTTTGTGCTGGCGGACCCTTTTGACGAACCCGACGCCGTGAGGCGCCACGGTCCCCAGAACCGGGTTGGGCCCTTCAAGGAGAGCGAGTACCGCTTCCTGGAACGGCTCGGAAAACGATTCCATTTTGCTGACCACGTCCAGCACGATCAGTACATCCGGCGAAGCAGGGATCAGCGCCGGTATTCCGATGGACTCCAGCCCTTCAAGGACGATCCCGTACGGGCCCAGGCGATATGGGCTCTCCACGCCGACCCGGGCCAGATCGAACCGCTGCCCGTCCAGGGTAACGCCCCGGAACCCTGCCCGTCGCCCGTCTTTCCGGAACTCCTCGGTAGTGAAACCGGTCATGGCCAGATGGGGTTTCAGGCGTTCCGTCAGTTTGCGGATCGCCGTGGTCTTGCCGCAGCCCGGATCACCTGTAAGGAACAGTTTCAGTGCGTTTTGCATTTTTAAAAGACTCTGGAATGGCAGGGGAGACAGGACTCGAACCTGCAACCGCCGGTTTTGGAGACCGGTGCTCGACCAATTGAGCTACTCCCCTGTACGGAGGGCGTTAGGAATCGGGTAGTGTACCGGGCAGTCCGAACCATTTCAACTAGGGCCGCAGCTTCCAGGAGCCCCGGTACCGGTTTCGCCCCTCCACCCGGTACTTGACCTCGAAATTGGTTAGCGGCTCGTCCACCGGAAGGGGGAAGCGGTCGCCGCCGAATTCCGGCAGCCGGATGAACTCTTCTCGGCCGTCCATCAGCGGCTCGATGGCGCTCCAGTAGTCCGAGTGGTCGGTGGCGGCATGCACACAACCGCCTGGAACCAGGGTCCTGGCCAGATGATCGACCGTCCCGGGCTGAAAAAAACGCCTTTTATTGTGGCGTTTTTTCGGCCATGGGTCGGGATAGAACACGTAGTAGCAGTCCACCGAGTCGTCGGGGATACCCTGCTGCACCAGTTCACGGGCATCAACCCTGGCAAAGCGGACGTTCTCAAGGGATCGGCGAACGGCACGGGATTCTGCGATTCTCAGGTAATGATTCGCCCACTCAACCCCCAGCATCCGGATATCGGGGCGGAGTTCTGCCGCAGCCAGGAGGAAGCGGCCCTTACCGATCCCGATCTCCACTTCCACCGGTCCGGGAGTTCCGAAAACTTCGGTCCAGTCCAGTCCTTCCACCGCCCGCAGCGGGTCCAGGCGGAATTCCGACTCCACGATGAGTAGTCTGTCCCTGAGCATCAATCGATCTCGTTTTCAATCAGTTCCATGATCCGGCCCACAAGATACAGGGAGCCGGCCACCAGCACCATGCCGTCCGTTCCGGCCAGATCCCGGGCCGCTTTGAGCGCATCTGCCGGGTCCGGCCGGAGCAGCACCGGGGCGAACCGGTCCCGGCCGTAGTTTACGATCTGTTCCGGCTCCATGGCCCGGTTGATATCCGGCCGGGAGGCGACCAGGCCGGAAACATGAGCCGCCAGCGGCTCAAGCACCTGATCCAGATCCTTTTCCCGGGTCGCCCCGAACAGCAGGACCGGTTTCACATCGTTGTGCCGCTCCTTCAGGTACCGGGTGAGGGTCGCCACACCGGCCGGGTTGTGGGCGCCGTCCAGCAGCAGTGGAGGTTTCCCGGGCACGGTCTCCAGTCTTCCTGCCCAACGGGTTTCGGCCAGCCCACGAGCCACACCCTCCGCCGTCAGCTGGAAGCCGGCTACGTCTGCCAGCTTTTCGAGGGCGACGATGGCGCAGCGGGCGTTATGCCACTGGTGATCGCCGGGGAGCGACAGCCGCAGGCCTTCATAGTCGCCGCGGGCTGTTTCGATAGAGGGCAGGCCATCGTTACCTGTGGAGAGGCGGGATTCCTCAAGGACATCGATAAACGGTGCGGAACGCTCGCTTGCGATCTTCTGCAACACCTGGCGGGGCACCTGGCGGCGGACGCCGCAGATCACCGGTTTCCCTTCCTTGATGATGCCGCCCTTCTCACCGGCGATTTCGGTCAGGGTCGGCCCCAGGCTTTTCGTATGGTCGTAGTCGATGGAAACAATGATGGAAAGTTCGGCGTTATCCACGGCGTTGGTGGCGTCCAGCCTTCCGCCCAGGCCGATTTCAAGGAGACCGATGGTGACGCCGGATTCCTGGATGGACCGGATCGCCGCGGCGGTGATGGTTTCGAAGAACGACGGCTGTACGGAAATATGGCCGGCGGCCATGCCCTGCTCCATCACCTTTCTTACCGCCGTGAGTTGTTGCTCCAGCAATGGCGTTGTGATGTCCAGGCCGTCGATCCGGATGCGCTCGTTGAGACGCACCAGGTGAGGCGATGTGAACATACCGGTTCGCACGCCGCAGGCCCTCTGTATGGCGTCCATCATGGCGGTAACCGAACCCTTGCCGTTGGTCCCGCCGATCAGCACAGGTATGAACGCCTGTTCCGGGTGATCCATGCATTCAAGGAGCTGACGGATGTTTTCAAGTCCCAGCTTGAGCCCGCTGTGTTGCAGATCGTACAGCCACTGCACTGGGTTGATCGGGCCGGCGGTCATGGATCTCTCCGGTTGTGAATAGGAGCGACGGTTCCTATGATAGCGTTCATGAGCCATCGATGGGTCTTCAGGCTGGTCCTTGCCGCCGCAGCGTTGCTGCTGCTGGTCCGGGTCGGCTCGGTGCCGATCATGGACCCGGATGAGGCCCGCTACGCCAGAACCTCCCTTGAGATGATGCGGTCCGGTGACCTGGTTGTTCCGACGTTCGAGGAACAGCCCCGTCTGGCCAAGCCTCCGTTGCTGCATTGGCTGCACCTCCCGCTGTTCCGGCTTTTAGGGACCTCCGAGTGGGTGGTGCGGCTTCCCTCCGTACTGTCGACCCTGTTGGCGATCTGGATTACCGGCTGGATCGCCCGCAGGCGGTTCGGGGAGGAAGGGGCGGTCTGGGCCGCCTTGATCATGACGACGTCGGTCCTGGTGGTCTGCATCGGCAGGTTGAACACCCTGGACGCACTGCTTGCAGTCCACATCCTGGCGGTAGTCGCCCTGGATATCGCCGAGCCCGAGGAGGTCGGGCGTTACCGCTCCCTGGTGGTTGGCTGTCTGCTGGGCCTGGCTTTCCTGGCCAAGGGTCCGGTAGGGGTGATCCTGCCGTTGCTGGTGATGGTGGCCGGGAGGACTGCTGCCGGTCGGCCGGTTGTACCGTCCCTGTCAGGGGTGCTCCGTGCTCTGGCAGGATTGTGCGCCGTGGCATTGCCGTGGGGACTTGTATTCCTGAAAAGGCTGGGAGCCGGCTCAACCGGTGGCTTGTTGCAACGTGAAGTGCTGGATCGTTTTTTCGATGGAACCGATCATGTTGAGCCGCCGTGGTATTACGCAGGGGTCCTGCTGGTCGGGTTCATGCCGTGGGTTGCCCCTCTTGCGGTCGGACTTTTCCGCGTGGCTTTCCTGGGGCGAGGCAAGAAGGCCAGAACCGGCCTGTACGCAGGGGCCGGTCTGTTGGCGGGGCTTCTGTTCTTTTCTCTGGGCCAGGGCAAGCTTCCGACCTACATCCTTCCTCTGGCGCCGCTGGTTGCGATCCTTGTCACCTGGGAACTGGGGCAGGAGTTGCAGGCGCCTCACGAACGACGGTTCGCCGCCGGGCTGCTGGCGGGAACCATGGCCGGGTTCGGGGCGCTGCTGGCTGTTGTTTCCGCGTTGGACCTGCCTGCCGAGGCAGGGACAACCGCGTTGATCGGCGCCGGCGTTTATATAGTCGGAGCGATCATTGCGTTCATCGGAGTATTGAGGCACAAGCCGCGACATGTGTTCGGAGCAGCAGCCACCGCTTCAGGGCTGTTCCTCCTGTTGATCATGACCGTCTTCCTTCCCTCTCACGCCCGCTCCCGGTCATCCCTGCCCCTGCTGGAGGCGGTGCCGGCCCTGAAAGCTGGTCGGCCACTCGTCGTCGTCGGCATGAATCTGCCGAGTCTGACCTGGTACCTGGATCAGGTGCCGGAGAAAGTCAGGGTAGTCCACTTGAGTGAACGGCTGGACCGGGATGACGCTGTGGTGCTGATCATGGATCGCCGGGACGTACCTGCAGCGGGAGCCCGAACCCTGCGACGCCTGGAAGAGATCGGCTCGCTGGAGAAGTTCGTTGTTTTAGAGGAAATTGCGCCGAATCCGGACCTAATACCAGACTCCCGGGACTCCCCGATCCCTTGACTGGAGTTGGGCGGCGGGGTAGCTTGGTTCCCGATATGCCCTGGTTCAAAAAAGAGAAAGCGCCGAAACAGCCTGCTGTGGACAGGCGGTTCCAGATGCCCGAAGGGCTGTGGGTCAAGTGCGACGGCTGCCGGGAAATCATCTACAAAAAAGAGGTCGTTCTCAACGCCAACGTTTGTCCGAAGTGCAACTACCACTTCCGGGTCAGCGCCAGGGAACGTTTGACCGCTCTTCTGGACGACGGCAAGTACGTCGAGTTCGACCAGGATATCTCTCCTCTGGATCCGCTGGAGTTCAAGGACACCAAGCCGTACAAGGGGAGGTTGAAGGACTACCAGAAGAAAACCGGCGAAAAGGACGCGCTGATCGCCTGCCGCGGCACTATCGGCGGACAGCCGGTCATCATGGCGGTCATGAATTACGCGTTTATGGGCGGCAGCATGGGGTCGGTCGTCGGCGAGAAAGTGACCCGTTGCGCCGAAGCCGCTTTGAGGGAACGTGCGCCGCTGATCGTGATCTCCTGTTCCGGTGGCGCCAGGATGCAGGAGGGCGCCCTGTCGTTGATGCAGATGGCGAAGATATCCTCTGCACTTGCGATGCTGGACGATGCCGGTGTGCCGTTCCTGTCGATCCTTACCGATCCGACCACAGGTGGTGTGACCGCGTCCTACGCCATGTTGGGCGACATGAACATTGCCGAACCAAGGGCGTTGATCGGGTTTGCCGGTCCCAGGGTCATCGAGCAGACGATTCGGCAGACACTCCCCAGCGGATTCCAGCGCAGCGAATTCCTGATAGAGCACGGCATGCTGGACTGTATCGTCGAGCGGTCGAAGATGCGGGACGTCCTGATCCACTGCCTGCGGTTCATGACCTCGGATCAGTCAGCCCAGGCAGGTTCCGTCACACCATTCATGAACCGGGACTAGTTTCGGGGACACCTTAAAATTCAAGCCAGCCGTAAGTCAGCTGATTGGAGCTGCCCGCATTAAGCAGCCCCCTCCTCTTCGATTGCAGCGCCCTTGTGCAACCGTCTTGAAGTGACGATTTAAAAAAGAGTCCCGCTTGCGCGGGACTGTTTTCAAATCGCCACTTCGAGACGGTTAATAATAAGAGGATGTTGGATGGGGCAGTGAGACTGTATTCGATCACCACGGCACAGGTGATCCCGAATTTAAGGGTGTCCCCGAAACCCTAGTTACGTGCCTGTCCCCGAATTAAGCGTGGCTGTCCCAGAGGATGTCCGGGACGTCCTTCTTCCGGTTTTCGCTTCGGGCCATTGCGAACAGGAGGTCCGAGAGCCGGTTGAGGTAGTGCAGCGTATTCGGGTTGAGTTCTTCCCGTTTACCCAGTGCGACCAGGAGCCGTTCCGCCCGGCGGCATACGGTTCGGGCGACGTGCAGGTGAGCGGCGGCAGCGGTGCCGCCTGGGAGGATGAAATTGGTCAGTGGACCGGTTTCTTCCGAACAGCGGTCGATCTCGTGTTCCAGGGTTTCTACGTGTCGCGGCTCGATGACCGGAACGGGCATCTTTTTCTTGTCCTGTTCCAGGATGCAGAGATCCGATCCAAGGTTGAACAGTTCGTTCTGGATGCGTGTAATCGTTGAAGTAAGATCGGGATGGAGGCCGGCTGCGACGGCGAGGCCGAGGTGAGAGTTCAGTTCGTCTACCGTGCCGTAGGTTTCGATCCGCAGATCGTCCTTGCCGACCTGCTGGCCGCCGCCCAGGCGTGTCGTGCCGTCGTCACCGGTCTTCGTATAGATCTTTGTGATTCTCGGCATGGCGCAGTGGCGTCAGCCGGCGGCGGAGTTCTGGTCGGGCGTACCGAACGCAAGATTCTCCAGGGTCTGGTCGATATCCTCTTCCGTGATGGGGCCCACCGGTTCGGAGGCCTTGGGCTCGGTTGACGCCTCCGCCTCTTCGGCCGGGACCGCCACCGGAGCCACCACCTTGAGAAGGCGGCGGCAGATCTCCACCAGGGTGGTGTCTTCAACCGGCTTTTCGATGTACTCGTCGCAGCCGTAAAGGTGGGTGGCCTGGGTGCGATACCGTCTGCCCTTGTAGACGCTGGTGATGATGGCGACCGGCGTATTTTTGCCTTCAGGTGTCGCTTTCAGTTCCTGGCAGACTTCGAATCCGTGTTTTTTGGGAAGCATCGCCTCGAGAAGCACCATGCTCGGTCGAAGTTCCTTGAATTTCTCCAGAGCCGCCAGACCGTCATGAACCACCTCGACATGGAACCCGGCGCCCAGCAGACAACCTTGAAGTTGTTGAATGCTGCGCGGCTCGTAGTCAACGAGGAGTATCGTATAATCCGACATCGGTGGTTCCTGCAATCTTTTTTGAGACCCGTTGCCCATTTTGGGCGAGTTTAGGGACCACGCCAGGTCCATGCCATGAAGATAAGCCAAAGAACGGTCGGTTGCAAGCGACCCTCCGGAAAGCCCTGAGCTTTGACGCATTCACCTGTTGAACACCTCCAACCGTTCGCCGACCCCATGGAAAGGGGCGTCGAAGCCCTTGCGCAGCGCTTTCCCGACCCGCTCATTTTTCTTGAGGAGGTCCATGATCGCAGGGTTGAGTTCGGGCGCAGTGGAGTAGTCCGCGCCGCCACTTCCGAAAGCAGGGGTATCGCTCTTGAAACAGGAGGCGAAACCGGTGCTGCTGCCCATCTTTCGGGGCCTTCACCGGATCGGGTAGGGGATGCGGTGCGATCCCTGATCCGGGGGGAGCGCCTGCCGGTCGCCTATGCCTCCGTCTGTCCGGTTGGCGACCTGCCGGAGCCGGAGGCCGCCGGTGGGCTGGTGCACAGCTTTCTGTCCCGGGTGCCCCTGGGGCACGATGGCGCCAGGGTCCGGGTTCGAGGCCGCTATGTTCAATATTCTCAGGTAGTTCGGGTCGCAACCCCGTCCGCCGGCCAGGTTGTGGAACTTCGCCAGGGCCAACGGCTGCGCCTTGAGGTTGATCTTCACCGCAACGGCCGGGAAGGCACCGGGACGGTGGATTGGGTATGGCGCCCAGGCCGGGTTCTGGACCCTGCAGGGCTGGTGGCAGGAGCCCTGGGCCGGGCCGAGGCCAGGCTCGACGCCAGGCCGGCGCCTCGTGGCCGCCACCCTGTAGTGATGGGTCCCGGAGTCGGCGGTATCCTGGCTCACGAAATGTTCGGCCATGCCCTGGAGGCCCGGGGGGCATCCGGCGAGCTCAGCGCGCTGATCCGTATGGGAGACGGCACACGGTCCCGGGAGATCAGGATCATTGACGACCCCAGGAGGGGCCGTATCCCCTGGCGCAGGGACGACGAGGGGGAGCGCAGCCGTGCCGTGGCACTGGTGGCCGACGGCAGATTGGCCGGCGCGCTCCACAACCGGACCACCGCCCGGGCTGCAGGCGAAACCAGAACCGGACATGCCAGACGATCGTCCTACCTGGTGTCGGCCTTGCCGAGGATGGGCTGTACCTTTATTGCTGCAGGCGATCACGGCCCCGAGTCCCTCATTGGGGAGACCGGGGACGGGCTCTATATCCGTCGCATGGCGGCAGCCTCCGTTGATCTTTCCTCCGGGGAGGCGATGTTCCGGGTGTCCGATGCCGACCGCATTGAAGGAGGGCGCATCGCAGAGCCGCTGGAACCGTTTGTCCTGTTCATAACCCTGGCCGAAACCCTTGCCACCCTTGGCCAACCGGCGAATGACCTCCAGTTCGACACCTGTCTCGGCACCTGTTTGAAGGACCACCAACCCCTGGCCGTGAGTGTCGGCGCGCCGACGGTAAGACTAGGGGTTGCGACGGTTTTATAATGAAAAAAATTCAAATACATCTGTGTCTGATAAGGGTTGTAGCGGAACGTGGCCAGGGTAGTGGGAGGGCCTGATCCATGAGTTCCGATATCGGATCAACCCTGTCCTCCCGTGATCCCGATTCACTCCTGGAACACCTGCAACATCTAATGGAATCCGGCCCCGGAACTCCTGTGGGCCAGGCCCTTGAACTGTTCCTGCGCTGTACGGAGCGGGTTCGCGTGGCGTTGCCCGGATCGGATAGCGGAGAGACGCTGGCGCGAAGCTCGGAAGCGGGAATGGCGGTCCGCCGGTTCCTGGACCAGGATCGAAAGGCAGGGTTCGCCACAGCAAACCTGTGCGACATCGGGCATTACCTCAAAGCGCTTCGCAATGCGGATCAGGATCCTGTCCCGGTCGACGCCGGCCTGGGTCCGGCAGGGCCGGACCGGGAACGTTCCGGGTCGTCGCCGTGGCTCGATACCGGTCGAGAGGAAGGACCGGGAGAAGCCGAACTGTCCAGTTGGCTGGCCGATGCGGTGGATCAGGTGGAGGCTGCGGCAGGGAGGATCACCCCGATCCGGGTGAAACAGGGCTGGGTGGAGTCCGGAAGGACGGCAGAGGCGATCCTGACCTCCCGGGGACTCCGGGCAGGACGTTCCCGTGCAAGAACCTGGGCCGCACTGCAGGTGGTTTCCGAAGGGGGGGGCGAACTGTTCCACCGCCCCCGGTTGTTGGTCGGAGAGCGGGCCGGCGGCCTTCCGGATGTGGAGCCGGTCCTTGAAAGACTCCAGGCTTTCCCCTTTTTTCACAAGGAGGCCGGTCTGACCCCGGGCGCTCCCCTGGTATTCCTGCCTGAAGCGGCCGCCACCCTGATCCAGGCGGTGGTCACGCTGTTCCACGGTGCAGGCGAACGAACAGGGGAGCCTGTCGGCAGGGGCTGGTGTCTCACCGACGACCCTCATCGCCTGGAGATGCCTTTCGGCGGACAATTCGATGATACCGGGAGGGGTTCACAGGTCCTGAAACTGGCCGACGGGGCCCATTCCCTTGCCACTCTGGGAGAAGAAGGGCATGGCTGGCGCCGATCGTTCCGGGATCCACCGCAGAGGAGCTTTTCGAACCTGGTCGTGGCCGAAACCG
This sequence comes from Candidatus Polarisedimenticola svalbardensis, assembly GCA_014764515.1. Taxonomy (GTDB): domain Bacteria; phylum Acidobacteriota; class Polarisedimenticolia; order Polarisedimenticolales; family Polarisedimenticolaceae; genus Polarisedimenticola; species Polarisedimenticola svalbardensis. The sequence continues at coordinate 12,746 of JACXWD010000017.1, forward strand.
GAGAGACCCGACCTGAGCACGGCTTCCTGGTTTCCGAGTTGAGAATCCTGCGCCTGTCCCCAAAAAGGTTCCTGGCGGTGGCTCACGGCAACAGTCTGGAAGACGGCACCCCGGCGGCTGACGGGGGCAGGATCCGGTTCACGTTCAACCCTTGGAGGATCCCGGCCCGAATCCGTGGAACGTGCGGACGTTCACGGAACACCGCCCTGGGTGTTGCTACACCGGAGCTGGTGCTGGAGTCTGGCAAGAGCGTTCATTTCGTATAGGTCCGGCCGGTTATAGGCGATCTATGGGACGGATTTGTCGATGACAGGGTCCAATGCGGCAATGTTTCCTGCTAATTCGCGTATGTTCCGGATTGTTCTCGGTATGGCAGACCGGTAGCGCTCTCTTCCCATGACCGAGATCTGGTAGCCGAAAGTACCCAGCGCCTTGACCATGCGCTGTACCGCCAGGACTTCAAGAGAGTCCTGGAAATCGTCACCAGCAACGGTTTTTTCCTTAAACCGTCGGATCATCTCCTGCCTTGTGGGGTGATCGATATCCACATAGGCGTCCCAGAGCAGCGATGCCAGGTCGTATCCCAGAGGACCACGGCGTCCGTCTTGAATGTCCACCATGGACAGCCGGCCATGTTCGGCGACGATAAGATTCCTTGAGTGGAAGTCCCGGTGACAAAGGACCGCCGGCGTCACCGCCCCAGCCTGGATGGCAAGGTCCAGAACGTACCTTTTCAATGGTTGGAAATGGGTGTCATCCGTCCGGTTGCCAAGGAAACCACAGTAATAATGTTCCAGGAAATACTCCATCTCGAACCTGAACCGCTCCTCGTCCAGAGCCGGAGACAGGGCGCGGGGGGACCTGGCGAGCGCGGCTGTTCCGGCGCCGGCCAGCTGGATCGCCAGTTCCACGGCGCGATGGTACAGCTCCGGCGCTGCCCCCGGCGCCTCCGCCAGTCGATCCTCCAGGGTTCGTTCACCCAGGTCTTCCAGCACCAGAAACCCGCCTTCGTAACCGATATGCACTATGTCGGCCACCGGCAGGCCGGCATCCTGGAAAATCTGTGTCAGGATCATGTCGTCGGTCGGATCCTCGAACGGCCCCCCGTAGTCCATGATGACCAGCGAAGAGCCTGTTCCCGGCCCTACCCGGAAGAACCTGCGGCCGGAAGCGTCGCCGGCGATCGGGACAACATCCTGGCCGGTTTGATGATTGGCAATATATCGAACGATATGTTTATTATTAATATCGATATTCATAAAGGTATTAATTACCTAAAGGCCGGAGGACCAGGTCGCCGAGTCGGTCCCAGGTCGGCGGTATGGGAGGGCCGTCGGTGTACGTGCAGACCAGTTTGCGGTCCAATACGGTTCCTGCCGGTATCTCTGCCTTGGGTCCGATGATGCACCGGGTCAGGCAGGCGCCGGCGCCGATCCAGGCCTCAGGCAGGATCAGACTGTCCTCCACCTGGCAGCCCCGGGCCAGCGCCGCCGCCAGGCCGATTGCGATCCGCCCCGTAAGGATCGCCTCCGGTGCGATAGCCGCTCCGGCCCCCACCGCGATCCGGGCACTCTGTCGTTCACGCACCGGGTCGGTGGAACTGAAGCGCCTGGCTTCGGAGAGCGGCATGTCGATCAGTCTCAGGGAGCCTTCAAGGTACTGCTCAGGCGAGCCGAACTCCCACCAGAAGCGGTCCGTTGTGTAGGCGCCCACCGCCCCGTCCTCGAGCATCGGGAGATAGACGTCCCTCACAATGTCGCACGGGTCCGGGCCGGGGATGCGGTCCAGGACCTCTTCCTCTATAAGATGAAGACCGGTGAATAGTCCTTCCGACACCACTGCCGCCCGATCGTAGTCCCTGAGGTTTCCGAACCCGAGGATCCGGCTGTCCCGCCCTACCGGCACCGGTGTGTACCCCTGGCGGCTGCCGGCCAGCACCAGGGTCACCGGCCGTCCGGAGCTGCGGTGAAATTCCATCGCTTCGTCCAGGTCGATATCCAGCAGGAAATCGGAGTTGCGGACCAGAATGGTTCCGTCTCCTCTCAGGAAACCGGCGGCGTTTCGAATACCGCCTCCGGTTCCCAGGATGCGATCTTCTTCAAGTGAGAGGTGCAGCTTCTCCAGGCCGTAAGCCGGCATTTCGGTCAGCAGCGCCGCCAGGGAACCGGGGAGGTGATGAAGGTTGACTGTCGCTTCGCGACAACCCTGAGCCCCGAGTCCGGCCAACACCTGCTGGATCAGCGGGCGTCCCAACACTGGGATCGCAGGCTTCGGCACCTGGAAGGTCAGGGGCTGCATCCGCCGACCGCATCCTGCCGCCAGTACCATCGCTTTCATGACACGATCCGTTTCGTTCCCATCGTAGGCCCCATGGTAGCATTCAAGTTCGCCTCCTCGAGGCGCCTCATGGAGGAGCGGCATTGAACGGCAACGGCGCAAACGACAGGGTGCAATGGAAGTACCCGGTGGCGTCGGCCCTGCTGTACTACCTGTCCTACCTGACGCCTCTTCTGACTCCCAATTTCATTTTCCTGTTGCCGGTGCTGCACCGCTTCGAGCAGAGTGGCGAAACCACGATCCGGGAGCGGCTCAAGGTCGGTCTGGCGTTCGGGTTTCTCGGCTCCATGGCGGCCCTGCACTGGATCTATTCCATGGCGCAGATCTCCTGGGTCGCCTGGCTGTTGTACGTGGCGATGTCGCTGTACTTCGGTGCGATGATGGCGCTGGCGCTGGCCATCGCCGGCTGGATCCGGGAGCGCACCCGGTTGAGCTGGGGTCTGATCCTGCCTGCAGCATGGCTGCCGATCGAATGGGTCCGGACCTTCGGCGATCTCCGGATGATCGCCGACCATGTAGGGCACTCCCTGTCTTCCTTCCCGTTCGTGGTGCAGTTCGCCGACCTTACCGGCCTGTATGGGGTCGGTGCATTCGTGCTGGCCATGAACGGCCTGCTGTACGACCTGGTGCTGGCCGATCCGGACCGGCCGAGGAAAAAGGTCGCCGTGGCACTGGCAGTCCTGATTCTCACGGTGGGGGCGTACGACACCTGGGCCTGGCGTCATTACGCCGGCGGGAGCGAGACGATCCGGGTCGGAATCGCACAGCCGAACATCTCCCTGCCGGAAAAATGGGATCCTGCAACCAACGGCATGCAGTGGGAAACCCTGAGGCTCCAGACCCTGCAGGCGGCGGAACAGGGCGCGGACCTGGTGGTCTGGCCGGAAACCGGCAGACCGTACCGTCTGTTGCATCTCCTGGACGATCCGTCGACCTACTCCATGCCGGAAGTCCAGGCCCTGGCCCGGAACATCCAGACTCCGCTGCTGGTCGGGGTGGAATACTACCGGGTCACCGATCCGGACACCTACGACATCTACAACGCCGCCATGGCGGTTGAGGCCGACGGAACACTGAATCCGGTATGGACCGCCAAGACCTTCCTGGTCCCATTTACCGAACAGACACCGTTCCAGTCTCTGTTCGGCCGGTTCGTGGACGGTCGGTCCGGCGCCTGGCGCTGGGTGGCCGGCGGGTTCACCCCCGGTCCGGGGGCGACGGTGCTCCCGTTTGACGATTGGAACGTCGGTGTGGTGGTTTGCTATGAACAGTTGTTCCCCAGCCTGTCCCGGGATCTGCAGAACGCCGGCGCCGATCTCCAGGTGGTCATCACCAACGACGCCTGGTTCGGCCGCAGCCAGTTCCAGCGTTACCAGGTGGACGCCCTCCGGATGCGTTCCATCGAGAACCGCACCGGCTATGTCCGTGCCGCCAATACCGGCATCTCCGGGTTCTACGATCGCAGGGGCGCCGTGGACCAGCTGACCGGCCTGTTCGAGCCCAGGGTCATCGTAGGTGACGTCCCGCTGTCGGAGGGAGTGACGGTCTATGATCGGGCAGGGGACTGGCCGGTATGGATGGCGATGGCGGGGCTGGTCGTTCTGGCGTTCCGCGCCAGGGGACGGGCGTCCTAGTCCTTCGACGGTTTCCCCGCCACTGTCGACGAGGTTCGGCTGCCGTACTTGCGCTCGTGGTCCCTGTCGATCCGGTCTCCGCCGGCTTCGGCGGCGCCTTCCACACGGTTCTTGCCCAGTTCCTTGGCCCGGTACAACGCACGATCCGCGTGCTCGACGAGGCTGTCCACCGAATCAACCGCACCGCTGGTCGGGTAGGCGGCTACGCCGCCGGAGACGGTCATTTTTGCCGGAGCGTCTCCTGAGTTGAACTGGAATTCGGCTACCGCTGCCCGGATCCGGTCCGCCACCCGGGTTGCCATGACGATGTCGGTGTGGGGGAGGATCATGGCGAACTCCTCACCTCCGTACCTGGCGACCATATCGGTAGCCCTGGCGCCGCCGGTCATGAGGGTTGCGAACTCCTGGAGGGCGACGTCCCCTGCCGGGTGGCCGTAGGTGTCATTGAACCTCTTGAAGTCGTCCAGGTCGAACATCACCAGGGACAGGGGCGCTCCGTACCGTTCGGACCGCATCCACTCCTCCCGGAGCTTGCGGCGAAACTCCCTGAAATTGCATAGCCCGGTCTTGTCGTCCAGGGTCAGTTGATGCTCCAGCTCAAGCTTGTTCCCGGTGAGGTGGTCGATTTTGGAGTTCATGCCCAGGAGCATGTCCCGGCGCACGAGCTGGGAACCGATCCGCGCCTCGACCTCGTCGAAGTCGAACGGTTTGGTCACGAAATCGTCGGCCCCGGCGCTGAACGCCTTGACCTTGTGTTCGGTGGAGCGGCAGGAGGTCAGGAAGATCACCGGCGTCAGGGCGGTGCGAGGGTTGCTCTTGAGCCTGTCGGCCGCCTCGATGCCGTCGATGCCGGGCATGATGAGGTCCAGGAGGATCACGTCGGGCTGAATCTCCGTCGCCTTGCGGATTCCGTCCTCACCGCTCAGTGACGCGTGGAACTCCATCGGCTTGCCGGCGAAGTTGGTTCGCAGCATGCGACAGGTTTCCGGATCGTCGTCAATGACCAGGATCTTTCGGACCGGCATCGGATCCTCCTCAGTCCATCTGTTTCCTGAGGAATGAAGGCACATCCAGGTCGTCCTTCCTATCGGCGAAATTCGGCATATGACCGTCTTCGGAAGGGTCCAGATCGGGAAGATCCCGGGTTTCCGGTCGCATGAACAGTTCCCGGTCCCGGGCAGCCGGTCGTTCGAACCCACCTGCTCCGTGAGCAGTATGTGCCGGCGGCGCCGCCTCTTCAAGCGGCATGGCCTGGTCCAGGCGTTGGGCGTCGGACTCGTGGAAACCGGTGGCGATTACGGTGACCTTGATCAGGCCCTGGAGGTTGCGATCGATGACGGTGCCGAAAATGATGTTGGCGTTGGGGTCGGCCGCTTCCTGGATGATCTCCGCCGCCTCGGACACCTCGTGCAGGCTCATGTCCTCGCCACCACAGATATTGATGAGTACTCCCCGGGCGCCGTGGATGGACGCGTCTTCGAGGAGCGGCGACGAAATCGCTCGCTGGGCGGCGTCCACAGCCCGGTGCTCGCCGTCTGCGATACCGGTGCCCATGAGCGCCATGCCCATGCCGGCCATTACCGCCTTGACGTCGGCGAAATCCAGGTTGATCTCGCCGGAGACGGTGATCAGGTCGGAGATACCCTGAACCGCCTGGCGCAGGATATCGTCGGCCATGATGAACGCTTCGGAAATCGGCGTTCCCTTCTCAACCGTGTGGAGCAATTTGTCGTTGGGGATGGTGATGACGGTGTCCACCACCTGCCGCAAGGCTGCCAGTCCTTCATCGGCCTGGGCCCGCCGCCTCTTGCCTTCGAAGCCGAACGGCAGGGTGACGACCGCCACCACCAGGGCGCCGGCCTCCCGGGCCAGGTTGGCGATGATCGGCGCCGCACCGGTGCCGGTGCCGCCTCCCAGTCCGGTGGTGACGAACACCATGTCGGCGCCTTCCAGCGCCTCCACCACCTTCTCGGTGTCCTCAAGGGCGGCGTTGCGTCCGATTTCCGGGTTGGCCCCGGCGCCCAGACCCCGGGTCAGTTTCGCCCCGAGCTGGATCTTCACCGGCGCCTCGCTGCTCTCAAGGGCCTGGCAGTCGGTGTTGGAGGCCAGGAACTGCACTCCCCGGAGGTCGGCGTGGATCATGCGGTTGACGGCGTTGCCGCCGCCTCCCCCGACGCCGATGACCTTGATGGTGGCCCCGGTTTTGGATGCATCCTCGAAGGACAGCTTGGACGAGCTACGCTTGCCCGGGTCTTCATCGAATGTGATCATCGATGCTCCCTGTGGTCCCTTCTTGACAGTCTTTTTCCTTCCGGCCATCAAAACACCTCCGAGAACCACGACCGCAACCGGTCATTAAATGCTCCCACGATCCCCGGCCGCAACCGCAGCCTTGCTCCCGTCGTGGAAGATGCGTGATGGGCTCCGTACAAGGCGAGCCCGATCACGGTAGCAAACTCAGGACCTGAAGCCGGCTCCACCAGGCCGTCGGCGCCGGTGGGCAGGCCGTGGCGGACAGGCAGGTCGAACACCTGCTCCGCCACTTCCACCATGCCGGGCAGCAGGCTCCCGCCTCCCGTCAACACGATACCGGCATTCAGAACTCTTTCAAAGCCCGCAGTGGTGACTTCCTTCAGAATCAGGTTGAAGATCTCCTCGGCCCGGGGCTGAAGGATCTCCGCCATGACCTGTCGGGACAGCAGCCTGGGCTTCCGGCCGCCTACCGTCGGAACCTCGATGGTCTCGTCTTCCCGGACCTGGCTGGACAGGGCGCAGCCGTACCGGATTTTCAGTTTTTCGGCCTCCGGTACCGGTGTCCTGAGTCCGACCGCAAGGTCGTTGGAGAAATGGTCGCCGCCAACCGGAAGAACCGAGGTGTGCCATTTGGATCCCCGCTCGAAGATCGCAAGGTCGGTGGTGCCGCCGCCGATATCGATCAGCGCCACCCCGAGCTCCCTCTCATCATCTGTGAGCACCGACTCGGAGGAGGCCAGCTGCTCCAGTACCGTATCCTGCACTTCCACGCCGGCACGGTTGACGCAGGTCACCAGGTTCTGGACCGAGGTGCTGGCCGCGGTAATGATGTGGACGTTCGCCTCCAGCCGCGAACCGGTCATCCCCATCGGGCTGCTGATGCTGCCCTGGTCGTCCAGCACGTATTCCTGGGGCAGGACGTGGAGGATCTCCCGGTCGTTCGGTATGTTCACCGCCCGGGCGGCCTCCATGACCCTGTCGATATCTTCCTGGGTTACGGTGCGGTCCCGTCCCGATACCGCCACCACGCCCCGGCTGTTGAACGAGCGTATATGACCGCCGGCGATCCCGACGACGGCGGTCTCGATATCGATGCCGGCCATGAGCTCCGCCTGCTGCAGGCAGTTCTTGACCGCCTCCACCGTGGCGTTGAGGTTGACCACCACACCTTTCCGCAACCCGCGGGAGGGTGTCTCCCCAAGGCCGATGATGTGGATCCTCCCGTCTTCCATCACGTCGGCGACGACGCAGGAGATCTTGGTCGTTCCGATGTCAAGTCCTACAACGTGGGTTCCGTTTTTTGCCTTCACCGATCCATCTCCCGTTTCTTCATGATTGCCCGGGCATCAGTGCGATGCGGTCCTTCCACCTCAGGTCGAAGTAATCCACCGGGCCGATCCTGTTGTGGATCTGCTCCCTCAATGCCAGAAAATGTTCGAAATTCATCAATACGTTTTCCGGGTCCAGCAAGAGCCGGACGTCGGAATTGCCGCTGGTGACCGTAATCCGGTCTGCCTTCGCCAGATCCAGGGCGGCCAGACGTGAGGACCATTCCGGGTACCGGCTCTGCAAGGACTGCAGAGCGTCGAGCCCGCGCCGGATCCGTCGAGTCCGCTCTTCGTCCCCGGCGCCTGCGATCCCTTTCAGGACCGGCAAACCCTGAAATTCTCCCGGGTGCTCAAGATCGGCGACATCGTGGACGAAGCCGGTGCGGTCCACCACCATGGTTCGGTCGCCGTCCCGGAACAGTGCTGCAGGAGTACGCTCCTTCAGGCGGATACGGATGCCGCAGGGCAGGACACGCTTGACCGCCGCCTCTTCCACCCAGGGATGACGTTCGGCCGCCAGCGCCACCGCCTCCAGGTCCAGTGTCAACAGGCTGGAGCTGAGGAACGGCTGCAGTTCGCCGGTCAGCATCGCCTCGGGGGTCTGGTGCACACCCTCAACGGCGACGTTGGCCAGGCGGAACTCCGCCGCCTCGCAGGCCGCCTCGAACGTACGGCTGCATGCGGTCCAGCCGGCCCAGAGCAGCAGGCCGTTGAACAGCAGCAGGCCGGTCCAGCGGAACGATTTGCGGGTCAGCCGGGCCTTGCGGACCTTCAGGTTGCCTCGCCGCCGCCAGTACCGACGGTCCTGCTCCACATGGCGGAAGGTTTTGCCTTTCATCGCTTCCGCCTCCCTTGCTTCTTCCCGCTCTTGGCCAGGCTGTCGCCGATCTTCCAGACATCGCCGGCCCCGAGGGTGATCATCACGTCCCCCGGCTGCAGCAGTTCCCGGAGTTGCCTGATGATTGCACCGTGATCCTTAACGTAGCGCACATCCGGGTGACCGTGGCGGACCAGGGCATCCTGTACCAGCGATCCGTCCACTCCCGACACCGGCTCTTCGCCTGCCGGGTAGATGTCGGTGACGAACACGATGTCCGCCAGGTGGAACGCGCCGCCGAACTCTTCCAGCAGGGCCTGGGTCCGGGAGAACCGGTGAGGCTGGAATACGACAATGGTCCGTGCGCCGAACCCTTCGCGGACGCCGTTCAGCACGGCCTCGATCTCCGTCGGGTGGTGGCCGTAATCATCCACAACCAGGGCATCGTTGTACCGTCCCCGCAACTGGAACCTGCGCTCAACACCGCGGAACGATTTCAAGGCACGGGCGATAGTCTGAAACGGGATTTCCAGCTCCATGGCGACCGCAACCGCCGCCAGGCTGTTGTAAACGCTGTGCCTCCCCGGCAGGGCAACGGTGATACGGCCCACCTGTTCGCCGAAAGCCGAAACCGTGTAGCTCGATTCGAACTGGTCTATTGACACGTCCACTGCCGAGATGTCCGCTTCGCTGGATAGTCCGTAGGTGATCACCTTGCGATCCACCCGAGGCAGGATCGACCGTACGTTCGGGTCGTCCAGGCAGACCACCGCCACACCGTAAAACGGCAGCCGGGACAGGAACTCCACGAAAGTGTCCTGGATGTCGGTGAGATCGTCGTAGTGGTCCAGATGCTCCCGGTCGATGTTGGTGACGATGGCGATGGTCGGCTTCATCTTGAGGAACGAACCGTCGGATTCGTCCGCCTCGGCAACCATCAGGTCGCCTTTACCGAGCTTGGCGCCGGATCGCAGTTTGCCTACCCGGCCTCCGATCACCACTGTCGGGTCCAGTTTTCCTTTGTCCAGGACTTCCGCCACCAGGGCTGTGGTGGTGGTTTTCCCGTGGGCTCCCGCCACCGCGATACCGGTTTTGAGCCGCATCAGTTCGGCCAGCATCTCCGCTCTCGGGATTACCGGGATCTTCAGCCGCCGTGCTTCCACCACTTCAGGGTTGTCCGGCCGGACCGCAGAGGAAATCACCACCACATCCGCTTCCCTGAGGTTCGACAGCCGGTGACCCTTGTGGATCCGGGCGCCCATCTTTTTCAACCTGCGGGTGGCAGGGTTGGATGACAGGTCCGAGCCGGAGACCGGGTATCCCAGGTTGACCAGCACTTCGGCGATGCCGCTCATGCCGGTTCCGCCGATGCCGACGAAGTGCAGGTGTCGCGCCTTACGAAACATCGGCACCTCCCCGGATTCCCAAAAGATCTTCCGCCACGGTAGTGATCCGGCCGGTGGCATCGGGGATTGCAAGGGTTCGGGCGGCATGACCCATGCGGCCCATTTCCATCCGGTTGCCGTCCAGTTCGGCGATGAGCGCGGCGATCCGATCACCGGAAAGATCCTGGTCATCGATCATCCGGGCGGCTCCGGCCTCCACCACGGCCTGGGCGTTGAGGCGCTGGTGATCGTCGGCGGCATGGGGGTACGGCACCAGAAGAGCGCCCCTGCCGGCGGCTGCCAGTTCCGCAAGGGTGGTTGCCCCGGCGCGGCTGATGACGAAGTCGGCCCGGGCCAGCCGGGACGGCATGTCGTCCAGGTAGGCGCATGCCTCTGCGAGCCCGTGGGGATAGTTGCTGCGGTAGGCCTCCCGGACCGATTCCAGATCGGCCTCTCCGGTCTGGTGGACGATGGCCGGAGGCGCCGGCAGGGCGGCCAGGCCGGCGGCGGCGTCGGCCATGGCGCTGTTGAGGGAATGGGCGCCACGGCTGCCGCCGAATACCAGCAACGACAACCGCTCGGCCAGGGGCGGCTCACCGATTTCGGTGAAGGCGGTCCGAACCGGGTTGCCGGTGATCTCGCCGCGATTGCCGAAACGCATCCGGGCCGCTTCCGACGGCACGCAGATACGGTGAACCAAACCGGCCAGCCAGCGATTGGTGGCGCCGGGGAAATGGTTCTGTTCCAGGATCATGGTCCGGATCATCAACAGCCGGGCCGCCACCACCGCCGGGCCGGAAGCATAGCCGCCGACGCCGATGACGAGATCGGGCCGGGAACCGATCATCGATCCGAGGCAGGTCAGCACCGCCATGGCGGCGGCGACAACCGCCTTGATCTTCCCTGCCGGGCCGGCACCCTTCATACCTCGAAGAGGCAGGGTCTTGAGCGGGAAGCCGGCTTCAGGAACCAGGCGGGTCTCGATCCCCCGCTCTGCGCCGACGAACCGGATCGAGGCGGAACTGTGCCTGCGCTTGATTTCATGCGCCACGGCCAGGGCCGGGTACAGGTGGCCGCCGGTGCCTCCGCCTGCAAACACGATGTTGTAGCTCGACTTCTTCATCATCAGTTCGAATGCTGTGAAACGTTGATCAGAAGACCCAGTGCCGTCAGAGACGCCAGCAGGGAGGATCCTCCGTAACTCACGAAAGGAAGGGCCAGGCCGGTAGTCGGCACCAGGCCGACGCAGACCGCCATATTGGTGAATGCCTGCAGGGACAGCAGGCACGTGATTCCCAGGGCCAGGTAGAAGCCGAACCGATCCGGGGCCCTGAGGGTGGTGCGCAGCCCGCGCCACAGAAGTATGAGGAACGAGGCCAGAACGGCCAGGGTCCCCAGGAGGCCGAGCTGTTCGCCGATTACGGCGAAGATGAAATCGGTGTGCGCTTCCGGGAGGAAGAAGGCCTGCTGGTGGCCGCGACCCAGACCGACCCCGTGGAGGCCGCCGCTGCCGATGGCGATCTGGGACTGCAGGGCCTGGCCGACCGAATTGCCAGACAGGAATTCCACCACCCGCTGCAGGCGGTACGGCTTCAGGAGGATCGCGGCGGCCAGGGGAATGGCCCCTACGATCGCCGCCACCACGATATAGCGGTACTTGAGACCGGCGGCGAACAGCAGCAGGGTGGTGGTCGCCACGATGATCAGGGCGGTACCCAGGTCCGGCTCCACGTACACAAGGATGGCTATAGGGGCGACCAGGATGGCCACCGGGATGGCCACCGCCGACAACTCGTTGATCCGGTCTTCCTTGCGAGACAGGATGCTGGCGAGAAGGATGATGATGCCGATCTTCACGAACTCGGAAGGCTGCAACCGGATTATTCCGAAATCGATCCAGCGCTTGGACCCGTTGACATCCTCGAAAAACAGCACGGCCACCAGGCTGATGACCGAAATCAGCAGGATCGGGATAACGAACTTCTGCTCCGCCAGGCGGCGGTACGGGAGCATCATCGCTCCGAACATCAGGCCGATACCGACCACGGCGTGGCCTATCTGCCGGTACAGGTAATAGTTCGACGAGCTGAAGTCGTATTTCATCGCCACGAACAGCGAAGCGCTCCCCAGGATCGCCATGCCGCCCAGCAACAGGATGCAGGGAGTGACGAACAACCAGCGGTCGTATGTCATCTTCCTAGGCATGGTTGCCTCCATGCCTGTGGAGACCGTTCACGGCAGCGATGAAATCGTCGCCCCGGGCTTCGAAGCCGGTGTACTGATCGAAGGAGGCGCAACCGGGGGAGAGCAGCACGACCTCCCCGGCCCGGGCGTCCTCGAATCCTGCCTGAACGGCGGCCTGTACCGTGACGCACTCCCGGTGGGCGACGCTGCTTCCGAGAGTCCGGGAGATCACACCTGCAGCCTGGCCTACCAGCAATACCGACCGGACCCGCTCCTGCAACAGAGGAAGCAGGGAGGACCATTCGCCGCCTTTGTCCTTGCCGCCGAGGATCAGGTGCACCGATCCGGTCCGGAAAGACCGGATCGCCTGCACCACCGCGTCCAGGTTGGTCGCCTTGGAGTCGTTGTAAAAATCGATGCCGTCCACGGTATCGACCTTCTGCAATCTGTGGGCCAGCGGGCGGTAGCTCAAGAGACCCTGTGCGATCGATGCGATGTCGCACCCTGCCAGCCGGCATGCCAGGGCGGCGGCCAGCCCGTTGGCCAGGTTGTGCGGTCCCGGCAGCGGCAACCGTTCCGCTTCCAGGATCGCTTCCTCACCGTAACCGGTGCGGAGAATGATCATGCCGTCACGGACGAATGCACCGGCCGCAACAGACGATTCCAGGGAGAACAAGTGCAGGCGGCCCTGCACCGATGACAGAAACCGTTGCGATTCGGGGTCATCGGCGTTGAGTATGCTGAATCGGGCGCTGGACTGGACCTCCAGAAGCCTGGCTTTGGCCCGGCCGTAGTCATCGAAAGAGGCGTAGCGGTCCAGATGATCCGGCGTGAGGTTGACCACCACGGCCACCTCCGGGTCCAGCGCCTCCACAGACTCCAGCTGGAATGAAGAGAGCTCGACGGCATGGACCGCAGCCTCGCTATCCTGCTCCAGAAGTTCTGCCAGAGGTACTTCCAGGTTTCCACCGGTTCCCCCCGGTATGCCGGCAGTGCGTAAGATGTTCCCGATCATGGTGGTGACTGTGCTTTTTCCGTTGGATCCGGTGATCCCGATGATCCTGCCGCAGGTGAACCGGGCCGCCAGTTCGATCTCGCCCCAGACCGGAAGCCCTCTCTCTTTCGCCGCCTGGATCAGGTCGATGTTCAGCGGGACGCCGGGGCTGACAACCAGCAGTTCGGCGCCGGTCTGTTCCAGTAGCTCCACCGGATGCCCGCCGGCCAGTACACGGATGCCTTCGTTCTCGAGATCCAGGGCCTCCCGAGGCAGCTGTTCCCGGCTGTCGGCGCAGGTCACACGGGCGGACCGGGAGGCGGCCAGCCTGGCGGCGGCCCGTCCGCTGCGCCCGAGGCCGATGACCAGCACCGACCTTCCGGTCAGATCCGGGTTCGTGGCTGCGAAACCGGCAGGTGTCATCAACGTCCTCATCTCAGTTTCAGCGAAGCGAGGGCCAGCAGGCCGAAGATGATGGAGATGATCCAGAAACGGATCACGACTTTGGTTTCACTCCACCCGGCCAGCTCGAAATGGTGGTGGAGGGGGGACATTTTGAAAATGCGGCGCTTGCGTATTTTATAGGACCCGACCTGCAGGATGACCGACATCGCCTCCAGCACGAACAGGCCGCCGGCGATAACCAGGAGGAACTCCTGTTTCACGAGGATCGCCACCGCACCCAGCGAACCGCCCAGGGCCATGGATCCTGTATCGCCCATGAATATTTCCGCCGGATGGGAGTTGAACCACAGGAAACCGAGACAGGCCCCGACCATGGATCCGCAGAAGATGGTCAGTTCGCCGGCCTCCTTGACGTTGGGAATCCCCAGGTATTCGGCTACCAGGGCATGGCCGGCGGCGTATGCAATGACGGTGAAGGTGGCGGCCACCATGAGGGAGGCCCCGATGGCCAGGCCATCCAGACCGTCGGTCAGGTTCACTGCATTGGATGACCCGGTCAGGACCAGGATAGTGAACAGGACGTAGCCCCAGCCCAGGTGGGGAGCGATCCCCTTGATGAACGGCAGGGTCAGGCCGGTGTCGTACAGTCCGCGGGATTCCATGTAGAGCAGCAGCAGTCCGAACGCTGCGGCCAGCAGTACCTGCAGGAGGAACTTCCGCCTGGCGGTGAAGCCGAGGTTCTGTTTCCTGGCCACCTTGAGCCAGTCGTCGAGGAAGCCGATGGCGCCGAACAGGAACATGGAGGCGACGGCGATCCAGATGTACGGGTTCCTGAGGTCGGCCCACAGAACCGTAGGCAGGACCACGGCGGTTATGATCAAAAGGCCGCCCATGGTTGGCGTGCCCTTTTTGGCATGGTGGGAACTGGGTCCTTCTTCCCGGATCTCCTGGCCGACCTCGAACTGCTGCAGGCGGCGGATCAGCCTGGGACCGAGCACCAGGGAGACCAGCAAGGCTGTCAGGGTCGCCATGGAAGCCCGGAAGGTGATGTACCGGAACACGTTGAATGCGTGCAGGTAATCGGTCAGCGGTACCAGCAGATGGTAAAACATCAGCTGGCCTCCTGCCGTTTTTCCACCAGCCGCTGGACCAGCCGGTCCAGGCGGAGGCCTCGGGATCCTTTCACAAGCACAAGGTCGCCGGAGCGCAGCTTGCCCGACAGGTACTTTGCGGCGGCGCCGGCGTCGGAGGCCAGGTGGGTCTCCGCCACACCAGCTTTACTGGCAGCCTGCAGGCTGCACCGGACCAGCTGGCCGACCCCGATGAGAAGATCAACTCCGGCGGAGGCGGCCTGTTGCCCGGCCTCCCTGTGGAAACGGTCCTCTTCCTGTCCAAGTTCCAGCATGTCCCCCAGCACCAGGATCTTCCGTCCTTCGGTCCGGGTTGCTTTCAGCGTTTCCAGTACCGACGCCATGGCGGTCGGGTTGCTGTTGTAGCTGTCGTCGATGACCACGGCGCCATAGGGCAGTTCGATGCGCTGTCCCCGGCCCGGGCCTGCTTCGAACCGCTCCATCGCTCTGCCGGCGGCTTCGATGTCTTCCCCCACCGCATGAATGGTGGCCATGGCGGCCACGGCATTGAGGGCCGAATGTCCACCGCCCAACCTGAGATCGAACCGATGGGCAAGATCGTTGCAGCGGACGGTCAGGCCGGCGCCGGGAAGGAAGCGGTCTTCCAGTTGCTCCAGCCTCACTTCCGCCTTCCCGGACCGGCCGTAGGTCACCCGGGGCCCGGAGTGGCGCATGGACTGCAATCGCACATGAGGGTCGTCCAGGTTGACTACCGAGGTCCGGTCCGCGGGAAGAACGGCGAACAGCTCGCCTTTGGCGGCTGCCACATCGTCAAGATTTTCGAACGCAGCCAGGTGAACCGGACAAACGTTGGTAACCAGGGCGTAGTCCGGCCTGCTGAGCCGGGCCAGGTCTGCAATTTCCCCCGGGCCGCTCATGGCCAGTTCCACGACGGCGAAGTCCGCGTCGTCGGGGCAGGCCAGGAGTGTGAGGGGGACGCCGAGGTGGTTGTTGAAATTGCCACCGGTCTTGTGGACCTTGCGGCCCCCGGCCAGGCCGGCGGCGATGAGGTCCTTGGTGGTGGTCTTGCCGGTGCTTCCGGTGACGGCGATCACCGTGGTTTGCCGGATCGCATCCCGTGCGGCCCGGCCGCATGCGGTGAGAGCGGTGAAGCCGTCCTCCACCTGAACCAGGACCGGCGGCGCCTTGGAGTGATCCGGGACTTCACGGGAAACGATGGCGGCGGCGGCGGACCGGCCCGCAGCCTGATCCAGGAACTTGTGACCGTCGGTCTTTTCTCCCTGGAGCGCAAAGAAGAGACCGCCTTCCCGAACCCGCCGGGTGTCGATCTCAAATGAATCCACGGTGGTTTCCGGATCCCCTCGCAACAGGGTTCCGCCGGTCGCTTCCAGGATCTGTCCGATGCTAAGCCTCGGCATGATCCCTCCCGGTGTGGCGCGCCTCGCCCAGGATCCGCCTTGCCACTTCACGGTCGTCGAACGGCTGTGTCCGGCCGGCGGTGGTCTGGGTTGTCTCATGCCCCTTGCCGGCGATCACCAGCACGTCGCCAGGCCTGGCCGAAGCGACAGCCAGGCGGATCGCCTCTTCCCGGTCCAAGGCCCTGAAGCTGCGGGTCGGCCCGCCGGGGACGGTGGCGATCCCTTCCTCCACTTCGGCCAGGATCGCTTCAGGCTGTTCGTTCCTGGGGTTGTCCGATGTGGGGAACAGCAGGTCGGCCATCCGGGCCGCGGTGGCGCCCATGGCAGCTCGCTTGCCCCTGTCACGATCTCCGCCACAACCGAACACAACCAGCACCCGGCCTGACGCCAGGTTCCGGGCGGCGGCCAGCAGAGCCGAAAGGGCGTCGTCGGTATGGGCGTAATCCACGAACACGGCGAACTCACCGCCACGGTCTACACGTTCCATCCGGCCTGGAACGGCGGCTAGCGTTTCAACCCCTTGCCGGACCGCGTCATGGTTCAGGCCGCCTGCAAGGGTGCAGGCAGCAGCAGCGGCGGCATTCTCAAGATTGAACGGCCCGGCCAGGGGGGTGAAAATCGGCAGCTCTCCCCAAGGGGTCGCCAGGATCGCCCGGGATCCACTGACCGTTGAGGAATCGGACCGTATCTGGATGTCGGCTGCAGGATTCCTTCCGAATGTCAGAACCCGGGCACATGTTCGATCCGCCACGGCGGCGGACATCGGATCGTCGGCATTCAGGATCGCCGTGTCGTCAGGGTCCAGGGACCGGAACAGCAGCGACTTCGCTTCCAGGTAGGAATCCACATCCTGGTGGAAATCCAGATGGTCCCGGCGCAGGTTCAGGAACGCGGCAACATCGAACCGCGCTGACCGCACCCTCCCCATGCAGAGGGCGTGTGAGGAGACCTCCATGGCGACCCATTCCACACCTTCGTCCCGCATCTCGGCCAGCAGGGCGAAGAGGTCCGGCCCTTCGGGAGTTGTGTGTGGGGCAGGCCGTTGCACGTCGTTCCAGGCGTAATCGATGGTGCCGACCCGGCCGGAGTTTCGGCCGGCGGCCCGAACGATGGCGTCCACCATGTAGGCGGTGGTGGTTTTGCCGTTGGTGCCGGTAATGCCTACCAGCTTCATGGCCTCATCAGGCCGGCCGTAGAGTTCTCGGGACAGCGGCGCCACCTGCATCCGCGGGTCGTCTACCTGCAGCCAGGCCACCGCCGGATCCAGGTCCGCCGGGCGGGGCGATGCCGCCAGCACGGCAGAGGCGCCCTGCCGTACTGCCTGCTGCACGAACTGCTCTCCGTTCGAATGCAGCCCCCGGAGCGCGCAGAACAGACTGTCCGGCCCGACGGAACGGGAGTCCAGGCCGACCTGCCGGATGACAGGGTCACACTCGGGAGCTGTCAGGGGAGTGACGCCGGCGCCGCGAAGGAGGTTCGAGAGCCGCATGGCCGGCGCCGGGATCATTGCCCGGCCTCCCCACCGGGGAATGCGGCGGGGGTTGCGCCGGCAGGGCCGGGGGCGAGCATCACCATCGATTCCTGATCCGGAGGGATGCGCAGGTGCCGGAACGCGTCGGACATGATCCGGCTGAAGGCGGGTGCGGCGATTTCGCCACCGTAGATGCTTTTGTTTCTCGGGTTGTCCACTACGACCAGGAGAGCCAGTTGGGGATCGCGCACCGGACCGAACCCGGCGAAAGAGGCGAAGTACTGTTTCCCTCCCGGGCTGTCGTAGCCTGCACCCTCGACATACTTCCGGGTCGTTCCGGTTTTGCCGGCGATGCGGTACCCGGGCACCCGGGCGGCGCGGCCGGTCCCTCGCAGAACCACCCCTTCCAGCAGGTTGGTCAGGGTGCGGGCCGTCTCCGCCTTGATGACCCGCCGCGGCTTGGTGGCCGGTCTCCCATGCCAGTCGCCATCAGGCGTACGGCTCCCTTCCACCAGGGTGGGCGGCACCAGGATGCCCTGGTTCGCTACCGCCGCCACGGCGGTGGTCAGTTGCAGCGGGGTGACGCCGATGCCGTACCCGATGGAGAGGGAGGCTTTGTGCACTTCAGG
This sequence comes from Candidatus Polarisedimenticola svalbardensis, assembly GCA_014764515.1. Lineage (GTDB taxonomy): Bacteria > Acidobacteriota > Polarisedimenticolia > Polarisedimenticolales > Polarisedimenticolaceae > Polarisedimenticola > Polarisedimenticola svalbardensis. Next base: position 30,692 of record JACXWD010000017.1, read on the forward strand.
CGCTGTTTTCATGACCGGTAACCGGCCGTTGGTCTCGCCCGGCAGCAGGACACCTGTTTTCCGTCCGAAGCCCAGGGCTTTTACGTACTCCATGAACCGGTCCCCATCCAGCGCTGCGGATGCTTTGATGGTGCCGATGTTGCTGGAGTGTTCCAGGACTTCCCTGAATGACAGGGTTCCGAATTTCTTGTGGTCCCTGAACGTCTGGTTGCGAACCTGGTAATCACCGTTTTCGCAGTAGTACCGCTGGCCCGGCTGGACCAGTCCCTGGTCCAGGAGTGCGGCGGCAGTGAAGATCTTGAAAGTGGAACCCGGTTCATAGCGATCCACCACCGTCCGGTTGCGTTTTGAGTTCGACCTGTATTTGCTGTAGCTCTCAAGGTTCGCCGTCGGCCAGTTGGCCATGGCCAGGATCTTGCCGGTGGCAGGCTCCATCAGGACTGCAGATGCGGCTTCGGCGCGCTGTTCCCTTACGACCTGTTTCAGTTCACGCTCGACGATGTGCTGCAGCACGGCGTCGATGGTGAGGTAGACATCCTGATGGGGATCCTCCTGTGGATTCGTCTGCAGGACGAACCCTTTACCCAGCGCATCCCGGGCTTCGAACCGGGTGATCGGCTCACCCTGAAGGATTTCATCCAGCTTGAGCTCGACCCCTTCCCGGCCGACCTGCCTCTCGCTGTCCCAGCCGGCGTAACCGACCACATGGGCGGCCAACGATCCGCCGGGATACGATCGCCGTGACAGTTTCTCCAGTTCGAACGCCGGGGAGCCCCGTCCGATGACACCGCTGCTGCGGATCTGGTCGGCCTGAACCGAGCTGAGAGTGGTGGCGATCACCTTGCGCCGGCCGGCCTTCCGGATACGCCGGGCGATCTCCCCGGCCTCGAGACCCATGATCGGAGAAAGCTTCCTGGCCGTGTCCTCGATATCCTCCACCCGGGACGGGTAGACGTACAGCTTGTGGTGCTCGATGTTCAGGGCGAGTTCGTGGCCGTTACGGTCGTAGATCGACCCTCGTTGCCCGATCTCCGTGGTTGTCTTGTTCTGCTGATCCTGGGCGCGGATCCTGAAGTCTTCGCTCCTGATGATCTGGATGCTGTAGAGCTTGAACAGCACGCCCGAGGCCAGGGCCACGAACATCATGGCGATCAGAATCGCCCGCTTGCGGGTTACGGTCTCCATTGCGGACCTGTTTCCTCCGCTCCGTTCATTGGTCCGCCTTGGCGAGGCGCTCACCGCTCTGGTCCTGGCCGGTACGAGCCCAGACGACCTTGTCCGGTTCCGTCTGTCGCAGCCCGATCCGCGGAGCGGCGCGCTCGACCCGTTGGAAGTTCTGCATGCTGGCCTTCTCGATCAGGAAGCGGCCTTCCTCTTCGACCAGACGGTCAAACTCGTTCTGGGCCTCCTGAATCTGGTACCTGGTCTTGGTGTAGCGGTTCTGTTGCACCACGTACATCACGAGGGGCGCCAGCGCTGCGGCGATGGCCAGCAGCACCATAACCAGTTTCACATTCCGGCGAGGGTCGGTCTCAAGACGCAGATCGACGTTCTTCCATCTGCGGGTAGTCTGTTCTTGCCGGCTCATCCGATCCTCTCCCCAACGCGCAGTTTGGCGCTTCGTGCCCGGGGGTTCTCATGAACCTCCTCGTCCCGGGCTGTAAGAGGCCTGCCGGTGATCACTTTCAGGAAGTTTTCCCTGCCGCATGCGCAGATCGGCAGGTCCCTGGGACAGGTGCAGCGGTTGGCCAGGGAGCGCATCGCCAGCTTGACCGCCCGGTCTTCAAGGGAATGGAATGAAATCACGGCGATACGGGCCCCTTTGCGCAGCATGGAAACGGCGTCGGTGATGAACCGTTCGATCCCTTCAATTTCGCCGTTGACCCGGATGCGCAGGGCCTGAAAGGTCCGTGTGGCCGGGTGGATGCGGTACTGCCGGGCGCGGGGACCGGCAACATCCGATACCAGAGTGGCCAGATCCAGGGTTGTCCGTATCGGGCGCGTCTCCCTGCGTTTCACGATCGCCTTGGCTATGGGACGGGCCAGTTTCTCCTCGCCGTAGACCCGCAGGTCCTGGGTGAGATCGTTCAGCGAAATGGTTTCCAGCAGTTCGGCGGCGGTGATGCCGCCGGACCGATCCATGCGCATGTCCAGGGGGCCGTCGAACCGGAAGGAAAATCCACGATCCGCCGTGTCGAGCTGCATGGAAGAAACACCCAGGTCGGCCAGGATGCCGTCGACGGCGAAGGTTCCCTGGGCCCGCAGCGTTTCGACCAGGTTCTCGTGGGAGCCGTGGACCGGCACGAAGCGGGATCCATACTGGCGGAGTCTTTCGATGGCGATGTCCAGAGCCGACCGGTCCCGGTCGATGCCGATCAAGCGGCCATCCTCTCCCACCAGTTCCATGAGAGCTTCGGCGTGGCCACCGGCGCCAAGAGTGGCGTCCACCAGCGTATCGCCGGACTTCGGGCGCAGGGCTTCCAGCACCTCTGTCAGGAGCACGGGACGGTGCGGATTAATCTTGGACGTCAAGATCGTCTCAGCGCCTCCACTGCAAAGGATCGATGTCGACACGATTCGAATCGACTCCTAAATGCCGAGGTCGGCCAGGTTGTCCAGATCGGTTTCGGTGAGCGGTTCGGATTCCAGCTTCTTTTCCAGTTCGCCGTGGTTCCAGACCTCGAGGAAGTTCTGCTGGCCCAGGACGGCAACCTCGCCGCTAACGTCTGCCTTGTCCCGCACCAGGGGGTGCAGGAGAACGCGCCCCTGGGAATCCATGTTCGCTACCTGGCCGTAGTAATTCACCCTGTTCTTGAACCGGACAATCGCCGGTTTGAACCCCGAAGAGGCGGAGAGCTTCTGTTCGATTTCGACCCAGATCTCCATGGGGTAGATCCGGATCGATTCGCCGTCCAGGCTTGTGACAAAGAATTCCCGACCAAATCTCGGCTCGATAATCGAGCGGAACTTGGAAGGGAGTTTGAGCCTGCCCTTGTCGTCAACCTTGGCTAGAAAATTACCTCGAAGCATTCCGCCCGCCCGGTCCGATGGGAACTGGCAGGGAACTCGAAACCGGTTATGATCGGAGGCCTATAACCGCCGGTTTCCGTGCCCTGTCGCCGCCCGTAATTGGAGGTTGTAGATTCCCATTGGGGTCCACTTCACTCCATTTTTGACCACCTTGGAATAATAAGGAAGCGTCAGAAACCTGTCAAGGTAAATTGTTTTACGTTCAGGGGGATAATAATCCGGTGATAAGGCGAATATAAACCGAAAGCAGGTCCGGAAACAAAGCTATCGATTGCTGCGTACTTACGCTTCGGTTTCGCTCAGATCAGCGCAGTCCCAGGGGCACGGTCGCGGCCGGGTCCTGGCCGTCCTCGCTCTGCCAGCGATCGCCGGAGTCGCCTTCATCCGAATCCCTGCCGTTTCCGATCCAGAACCAGCCCAGAGGATCCACGGCGTCCGGTCCCTCCTGAATGCCCTGGGTCGAGGCTGAGACTTCCGGATTGAACAGCGGAATGTCACGGATGACAACACCGTTGCCTGCATTGAACGCGACTACCAGCCGATCGGCGATCACGCTGAGAGCCGGAGAGGCCTTGGGATCTCCGGCCCTTGCGATGGTCCGGGGAAGCAGCGCCGTGTCCGGTTCGCCGGCGATGGCGGTGATCCGCACCTCTCCCAGCGGCAACTCGGTGAAAGCCAGGTAGGCGACTCCATGGCTGTCGAAGACCAGCGCGGGATCGATCTGATCCAGGCCGTCGTCGCGGCCGATGAACACCGGTTCCGTCCAGACGTCGCCGGACTTGACGGCCAGGGCGATGGAGTATTCCCCACCTTCCCGATAGCCCCAGGCGGCCAGGATTGTCCCGTCTGCAGGGTTAATTGCCAGGACCGGTTCCTGGTCCAGGCTCCGTGGCGCGTAGCGATGAGGTCCCCGATCTCCGCGGGGACCTGCCAGGCTCAGGCCCAGCGTGGCGGCCAGAGTCAAACAAACGACCAAGGTGAGGATTTTTCCGCTGTTACGCATCGCTTTTCCCCCTCTCGATGAAGCTGTCGAATTCGACAACCTCGGGGAATTTCTTTTCGATTGTGGATCGCAGGGATTTCAGGCGTCCGAAAGCGATCCTCGTTCGGGTCGGATTGCTGTCCGCCCGAGCCATCTGCCACTCGTACCAGGCGTTGACGAACAACAGGTCCGAGTACTGCCGGTCCGGCGTGTTGCAAATAGCTTCCGATTCGCGGAAGCAGTGCCGGGCCCGGGTGATGTTGCCGATGTTGTGGTAGGCCTCGCCAAGGTTGGTCCATGCTCGGGCTCTGAGGCGAATATTCCCTTCGTTCTGGCATTCCTGCAACGCATCCCGGAGGATTCGGATCCCTTCCCGGTGCTTGCCGAGAGCGACGTAACAGGTGCCTATGTTGATACGAATCCTGAGCGGCTCCAGGCTGACGCCCAGTTGCTCATAGCGCTCCAGGGCTTCACGGTAGCGGCCGATGGCGCCGTTCCAGTTCCGGTTCTGGGCCAGGATGAATCCGAGGTTGTGGACCGCCCGGGCAGCCAGCATGTCGTCGTTGCGGTTCTGGGCCAGGCTGTAGGCCCGTTCCGCCTCGATCTCGGCCAGGAATACGTCTTCCTGTTCAGCGTGGACGTTGGACAGGGCCAACAGGGCACGGGCCTGAAGTATCGGATCCAGGGTAGGAGCAACTTTCAGGACCCGGCGCAGTTCGGTCTCGGCCAGTGTAATTTTGCCTAGACGGGCCAGGGCCGCGGCCAGATTGATCCTGGCCTGGGCGATCCTCTCCAGGTTCTCATGGGAGCCGGCATCTTCTTCGAGCAACTCCACGGCCCGCTCGAACAGACCGAAAGCCAAGCCGGAATCCCCTGCGCCCAGGGCTGAGAGACCGTTCTGGATCAGGTCGTCCGGCTCGCCGGTTTCAGGTTTCAGGTCTTCGAACGCTTCCAGGTCAACCACGTCGGAAAAGGACTGAATGGAGACGTTGAAAACACCTGCCAAAACGCGAAGTTTGTCAAAGGATGGGTAGCAAACGCCTTTTTCATAACGACTAAGCTGGGAGTTGTCGATCTCTCCGCCTTCGTCCCGGGCCTTTTCCTCGACCCTGCGGAGGGAATAGCCGTAACCGGACCTCAGCTGCTTCAAGTAGCTGCCGAGCCTCGGGCTTCCTTTTTGCGGCTGCGAAAGCGCTCTGGACCCCATTCTGAACCCCCTGTCTTGTGTCTGGACCGTGAAACCTTCTGCCCTGTTATACGCCTGTTTCCCGGTCATGCGCAAATCGTCGGATCGGCTGCCGTTTCACCATAATGAATTTGATTCACTGTTGGGCCGTTCCACTCAAGTCTTTTAAGTACAATGATCTAGGTGTCAGGTCAACCGGTGAATCCCCCTGGCCGGGAGCGATGCGGTTCATGTACAGCGGTTCCTGATCCGCAGGACATCGGGACACGGCTCCCTGTAGAATACCAACTGGAGGCAGCGGATTTTGAAAACCGGCCCGATCAGAACCGTGTTCTCCCCGTCCGTGGACGGGGAAACCATCCGCGCTTTCGTACTTTTTGGTGTGCTGCTGGCCGCTATTGCAGGTCTGGCAGGGGACCTCACATTCCGGGAACTGGATCTCCGCGTCATGTCCAGCAAGATCGGTGCGGCCCAGGAAGAGGCGGCGGCGATCGCAAGGGCGGTGGCGGCGCTGGGCCGGGATCACGAGAGCATCGATTTCCACCGCCTCCGGAACAAACTGTCGGTGCTTGAGGCGATCATCGCCGAGCGTTTCGAGGGCCGCCTGGTGTTGGGTTTCGTCGAGATCCGGGACCGCTACGGGGCCCAGTTGTTGTGGATGGACCGGGAAAGTGCTGCTGCCGGCGACAGTTCGTTGCAGATGCTGGTGAACCGTGAACAGTACGCGTCGCCGGAACTGGACAAACTGGAACAGAGGGTGATCCGGGTGCCGCTTCTCTCCGCCAGCATGCAACAGGCGGGGGAAGTCCGGGTAGGCGTTGCCCAGGGTATGGTCCAGCGTGACATGGTTCAGCTCAGGCGCTCCCTGCGATGGAAAGTCTTCCTGGCCGGGTCGGGCGGGGTCGTTGTCCTGGTGGTCGGCCTGTTCTACGTCATCTACCTGATCCGCAAGAACAGGCGCCTGGAGCAATCCCGACAGGCGGCCGAACGGCGATCCTATGTCGGCCTGCTGGCGTCGGGACTTGCCCACGAGATCCGTAACCCGCTGAACGCCATGAATATGAACCTGCAGATGCTGGAGGAAGAGATCCAGCTCTCCCAGGGTCTGGAAAGGGAGGAGTACGGGGAACTCCTGGACTCCACCAAGAGCGAAATCGAACGGCTGGAAGGACTGGTGAACAACTTCCTCGCGTATGCCCGCCCCGCCCGTCCAAAGTTCGAGAAACGGAACCTGAATCAGGTTGTCCGTGAGTTGGCCCGTTTCCTCGAGGCCGACTTCCGTCAGAGTGGCGTGGTCATGGAGCTTGCCCTGGAGCCGATGCTCCCGGAAGCGGATCTGGATGAAACCCAGTTCAAACAGGCGGTAATGAACCTGCTGGTGAACGCCCGGCAGATCCTCAAAAACGGCGGCAAGGTGATAGTCCGGACCCGTCCCGGTGCCTCCGGAGAGGTCGTGCTCGAGATCGAGGACGACGGTCCCGGAATGTCGCCGGAAGTTCAGGCAAAGGTCTTCGAGGTGTTTTTCTCCAGCAGGGGCGGCGGCACCGGGTTGGGGCTGCCGATCTCGAGGCAGATCGTAGAGCGCCATGGCGGGACCATCGAGCTGGACAGCAAACCGGGTCGCGGCACCCGGTTCAGGATCCGGATCCCCCGGAACCATCCGGCCTCGCTTGCTGGGGACGGGGGAGCGCAGGAGGAATGAGAGCCGACGCGAAGGCCAGGGCTCGTGCAGAGGCGCTTCGGACGGAAATCGCCCGGCACCGCAAGCGGTACTACGTTGATAACGATCCGGAGATCGCAGACGGCGAATACGATGCCCTGGAGCAGGAGTTGCTGAAGCTGGAGTCCGCCTACCCGGAACTGGCAACCTCCGATTCGCCATCCCTCAGGGTCGGCGGGGAGCCGGCGGAGGGCATAGACCAGTTTTCTCACACCATCCCCATGCTCTCCCTGGACAACGCGTACTCTGGAGATGAGCTGCGGGAGTGGGAGAAGCGACTGATCAAGCGGCTTGGTGACTCGAGTCCTTCCTATTTCGTCGAACCGAAGGTGGACGGCCTGTCCATCGCAGTGCATTACCGGGACGGAGTGCTGGCGATCGGTGCAACCCGGGGCGACGGAGAGACCGGGGAGGATGTGACCGCCAACGTGCGCACCATCCGCTCAATCCCGTTGCGGCTGACCCGGAACATCGACCATCTGGAAGCCAGGGGCGAGGTGTTTTTTCCTCGCAGCGCTTTCGAGGAATTGAATCGCCGGCGAGGCCGGACAGGTGAAGCGCTCTTCGCCAACCCGAGGAACGCCGCTGCCGGAACTCTCCGACTGCTGGATTCGAAAATAACAGCCGCCCGCCGGCTGGACTGCGTGTTTTACCAGATGGCCCAGTACGACGGAGTGATGCCTGAAACCCATAGCGCAGGGCTGGAAATCCTGAGGGAACTGGGCCTTTCGACCAACCCTTTGAACCGCTCCGGGCTGGACCTTTCGGAGGTTCTCGAATACCTGGATGAGCTGGCGGAAAAAAAGGCCGGCCTGGACTATGAGATCGACGGTGTGGTGGTGAAGGTGGATGATCTGTCACACCGTGAGCATGCCGGCAGCACGTCGAAGTTCCCGCGCTGGGCGGTGGCTTACAAATATCCGGCGGAGCAGGCCACCACGACAGTGCTCAGGATCAGTGTCCAGGTCGGGCGGACCGGCGTGTTGACGCCGGTTGCAGAGCTTGCGCCGGTCAGCCTGGCCGGATCCACCGTTTCCCGGGCTACGCTGCACAACCAGGATGAGATCGACCGGAAGGACATCCGTGCCGGAGACACGGTCTGGGTCGAGAAGGCGGGAGAGATCATTCCCCAGGTCATCAAGGTCAATCGGGACTGCCGGCCGAAAGGGACCCGGAAGTTCACCATGCCGGACCGATGTCCCGCCTGCGGCTCGCCGGTGGTCCGCGAGGAAGAGGAGGTGGCCCACCGTTGTACCGGCCAGTTGATCTGTCCGGCCCAGCGCAAACAGGCGCTGCTGCATTATGTTTCGCGGAAAGGCATGGACGTCCAGGGCCTGGGTGAAGCGCTGGTGGATCAGTTGATCGAGAGCGGGATGGTCCGTGACGTGGCGGACCTGTACTCCCTCTCGCAAGAGCAGTTGTCCGGGCTCCCGAGGATGGGTGAGACATCGGCGGGGAACGTTCTGGATCAACTTGAAGTCTCCCGCTCCCTGTCGCTGCACCGGCTCCTGTTCGCATTGGGAGTTCGCCATGTGGGAGAGAGGGCGGCAAAGGTTCTGGCGTCGGCGATCGGGTCGATGACCGCCCTTGCGGAGGCCGAAGTCGGGACACTCGAGGAGCTGGATGAAATCGGCCCGAAAACCGCCGCCGAGGTGGTACTGTTCTTCAGCCGGGAGGAGAATCGGGACCTGATCGCCCGACTTGCCGCCGCCGGTGTGGATCCGGTGGAACAGGTTGCCGCGACTGCCGCTTCCGGCTCGCCGTTCGCAGGCAAGACGGTGGTTATTACCGGGAGCCTGCCGGGGCGGACCCGGCACGAGGCCCGGGACCTGGTGGAGAGCCTGGGAGGCCGGGTGTCCGGCAGCGTCAGCGGGAAAACGGATTTCGTGGTGGCAGGCGAAGCGGCGGGATCCAAGCGGGTAAAGGCGGAACAGCTCGGCATCACGATTATCAGCGCGGAAGAGTTCGAAGCCATGATCGCAACAACCGGCGGTTCGGGGAACACATGAGCGAGTCCGGTCACATCATCATCATTGAGGACCACGAGGGCAATCGGGCGGCGTTCAAACGCGCCTTGACCAGGATCGGTTTTCAAGTGGACGCTTTCGAAGAGGCGGAGCCGGCGCTTGAATTCTTCCGAAAAAACCGGGATGTGATGCTGATCATCACCGACCTGATGCTACCCGGCGGGATGGACGGTCTGGGCGTGGTCAAGGCTGCCAAGGAGATCGATCCGGAGGTGGCGATCCTCATGGTGACGGCCCACGCCACGGTGGAAACCGCCGTCGATGCCATGAAGCAAGGCGCCAATGACTATCTGACCAAGCCCGTAAATACGTTCGAGTTGCGCCAGCGGGCATCGGCCCTGGTGGAAAAGCGAATGCTGTCCAGCAGGGTGAACGAGCTGGAGTCCAGGCTGGGAGAGACTTTCGGGAAGATCGTCGGCCGGTCCAAGCCGATGGAGGCGATGTTCCGGCAGATGGAACTGGTGGCGCCCCACCGCAGCAACGTGCTGATCGTCGGCGAGTCGGGGACCGGCAAGGAACTGGTGGCCAACGCCATCCATGAGCATTCTCCGCGCAAGGATGAGAAGTTCCTTCCGATCAACTGCGCCGCCATCCCTGCGGAGATTCTGGAGTCGGAACTGTTTGGCCATGAGCGGGGCTCGTTCACCGGCGCGTCCGCCCGCAAGCTGGGCAAGTTCGAGTTGGCCCACAAGGGCACATTGTTTCTGGACGAGATTGGTGAACTGCCCCTTGAGATGCAGGTCAAGTTGCTGCGGGTTCTGGAACAGCGAGAGTTCATGCGGGTCGGCGGCACCGAGACGATCCGGGTGGACATCCGCCTTCTTGCCGCCACCAACGCGGACCTGGAACTGGCGGTACAGGAAAGCCGCTTTCGCTCCGATCTGTACTATCGCCTGAAAGTGGTCACCATCAAGATCCCGCCGCTGCGGGACCGGACTGGCGATATCCCGCTCCTGGCCAACCATTTCCTGCAGGGCTTTGCACAGGAAAACGGTCGGGAGGGGATGCGGCTGTCGGCGGATGCCATGAAGGCGCTGGTGCGCGCCCCGTGGGAAGGCAACGTTCGCGAACTCCGGAACGTGATCGAAAGCATGGTGGTTCTCGCGCCCGGCGAAGTCATAGGCCTCCGGGATCTGCCTCCGGAGATCCTGGTGGCCGAGGACCGGGCCGGTGCGGCGGTCGGGCAGGAGGAACAGCCGGCGGAAGCGGCCGGAAGTCCACAGGACGGGACGGCGGCCGGGATACCTGCCGGGATCACCATGGAGGAGATCGAGCGCCGGGCGATCCTGCAGGCGATCGAGGCCACCGGCGGGAACCGGACCAAGGCGGCGGATATGCTGGGGATCGGACTCCGCACCCTGCAAAGGAAACTCAAGGAATACAAGCTTGCGGGCAGGCTGGAAGACTGAGACCTGGCCCCGATAACCGCCGATTTGACGCGTCAGATTGTCGTCGATGCAGGGTTGCGGGGCTCATGGATCCAAATTCGGCGTATTTTGCGGGGAATTTGCAGCGCTCCGGCAGGCACAGGGTTTGCGTAATACAGAACCGTCATGACTCCTCTATCCAACGGAAACTACAAGGTACTAGTGGTGGATGACGATCCATCGGTGCTGGCCACCTATCGCAGGTTGCTTGGCCGCGCCGGTTATTCCACCGTCACCGTAGATGATCCCCGGGATGTGCTGGCCGACGGCGGCCTTTACGAGGGAGCCGACCTGCTGCTCCTGGACTACAGAATGCCGGGGATCGACGGGATCACTCTGCTGGCGGAGCTGCGGCGCCGGGAGTTCCGGGGCCGCTGCATCCTGATATCCGCCTACCTCAATGATGAAATCCGCTCTCAGGCCAGTCATCTGGGCGTTAATCTGGTGCTGGAAAAGCCGGTTGATATCCGTAGATTACGGGGCGCATTGACCGATCTCCTGCCTCTGGCTGGAGCCAGTCCGGCGGGGATGGGTGCCTGATCCGCATTCTGGCCTTACACTTACCACACGACGATGACAGAGGGAGAGGGGGGAGGCCGGCCCCGCCTTGATGAGGTGGTGCGGCTGGGAGGTCTGCGGGATATGCGACGAACATACAGCTTTTTCACATTATTGGCGGTTATCGGTATCAGTATTGTCTTCGGGATGATCGCCGGTGGCTTCCTGAACCGGCCGCGGGTCATGTACGCCGCCGGCGCCCATACGCTCAAGAGCGGATCGGAGCCGGTGACGGCGCGGGTCTCGGGCAGGGGCGATGCAGCCGGAATCGATTTCGCGGACATCTCCGAGGCCGCCTCCCAGGCTGTGGTCAACGTCACCAACAAGCGAAAACCGGGTGGAGAATCAGGCTCCAAGCCCGGCTGGCTGGAGCACTGGTACCCGCGATCCGAGGAAGAAGAAGGGGAGACACCGGAAGGGGAAGAGCCGCGTCGGCGATTCCATCCCGGTCAGACCACCTCCGGCTCCGGGTTCCTGATCTCGGACGACGGCTACATTTTAAGTAACAACCATGTGGTGGCCGATGCGGACATCCTGACCATCCGGCTGGACGACGGCAGCCTGTACACGGCAGAGGTGGTCGGCACCGATCCGGCCATCGATCTTGCGGTGTTGAAGATCGACGCAGGTGATCTGAAGCTGCCGTATCTCGATCTCGGCGAATCCTTCGATCTTCGGGTCGGCGAATGGGTCATTGCCATCGGTAATCCCCAGGAGTTCGACCGCACGGTCACCGTCGGGGTGGTCTCGGGCCTGGACCGGCGGGTAGCGTTGCCGAATACCGATAACCTGGTGGCGGCGTTCATCCAGACCGATGCGGCGATCAATTTCGGAAACTCCGGAGGTCCGCTCCTGGATCTGAACGGCCAGGTGGTCGGGATCAACACCGCCATCAGCCGCGGCGAGGGTTCCGAAGGGATCGGGTTCGCCCTCCAGATCGATCAAGCCAGGAGCGCCATGGAGCAGCTCATGGCCCGAGGCGAGGTCCATCGCGGATTTCTGGGCGTAACCATGAACGACCGGGGCGTCGATTCGGAGGTCCAGAAGTATTACAACCTGCCTGATCGTTACGGCGTGCTCCTGGATGTGGTCACACCGGGAGGCCCTGCGGATATCGCCGGCCTCAAGAAAGGGGACATCATCCGATCGGTGGACGGCAAATTGATCCGGAACAACAACGGCCTGGTAGGGGTTATCGCGTCCAGGATGCCTGGTGAGACCGTGGAACTTGAAATCATCCGGAACGGCAAAACCCTCATCAAGAAAGCCCGCCTGGTGGACCGGGGTGAAGCGATCCGATCCAGCCTCAGAACAGCTCCGCTGGAGTTTGAAGAAGATGAAGGCGACCTGGAAGAGGGTACGGCCACCGGCCTGGGTATCACGGTGGAAACCTATGACGCCGCCGAGGTCCGCCGACGATTGGGACGCCAGGTTTCCGCCGAACTCCGGGGAGCCGCGGTCACCGACGTGGAATTCGGCAGCCAGGCTGTGGACAAAGGGTTGCGGCCGGGGTGGATCGTGATCGCCGTGAACAACCGCAGCATCCGGGATGTGGGCGACTGGCGCCACGCCATGCGCACCCTGGACCGGGACCGCCCGGTAATGCTGGAAGTCACCAGCCCTGCCGCCGCCGTCAGCAAGTACATCTTCCTCGACACCGAGTAGTTTCGGGGACAGGCACGAAACCCGGGTTTTGGGGACACCCTTGGGGGGCCGGGTAGACGTCAGCTGATTGAGATCACCCGGCTGAAGTAGACACATCCACTTCGATTTCAGCGCCCTTGTGCAACCGTCCTGGAGTGACGATTTAAAAAAGAGTCCCGCTGGTGCGGAACTGTTTTCAAATCGACACTCCAGGACGGTTAATCATAAGAAGTTGGATAGGGCTGAGAGGCCGGATCCGAACTGCATGGCACGGGTGCCTCACTCTTACCTTTCAAGGGTGTCCCCGAAACTAGGGTTTCGGTTGCTGTCCCCGTTTCTGACACGTGCTATCCTCCGGATATGATGACGCGGCCCAAGCCTCTGATCCTTGTCGTCGATGACGAGGAGGATATCCGCTCTTCTCTCCGAATGATCCTGGAGTACGAGGGCATGGAAATGGTGGAGGCCGCATCCGGCCCCGAGGCTCTGGAACGGGCCGCTTCCTACGATCCTGACGTGGTCCTCCTGGACATCAAAATGCCCCGTATGGACGGCCTGGAAGTGCTCTCCACACTGGTTAAAAAGGATACCCGCGCGCCGGTGGTGATGATCTCCGGCCACGGCACCATCAGCACGGCTGTGGAGGCCACACGACTTGGCGCCTTCGATTTCATGGAGAAGCCGCTGGAGAGGGATCGGGTTCTTCTGGTTATCCGTAACGCCCTGGAGCAGCTGCGGCTTCAGCAGGAGAACCGACAGTTCCGCCACTCCCGCGAGGAGCGGTTCCGGATGGTCGGTGATTCGCCATCCTTGAAGCAGGTCCAGGACGCCATTTCCCGGGCCGCCCCGACCAAGGCCGCAGTTCTGATAACCGGCGAATCCGGCAGCGGCAAGGAACTGGCCGCACGTGCGGTCCACCGAGGCAGCACAAGGAGTCGGGAACCGTTCATCCGGGTCAATTGCGCCGCCATTCCCGAGGAATTGATCGAATCCGAACTGTTCGGGCACGTGAAGGGATCCTTCACGGGAGCAGTGAAGGACCAGGTCGGCAAGTTCGTCCAGGCCGATGGCGGCACTATTTTCCTCGACGAGATCGGCGATATGAGCCTCAGGACCCAATCCAAGGTGCTGCGAGTGCTGCAGGACGGAGAGGTCGAACCGGTAGGCGCCGCGAAATCTTTGACTGTGGATGTCCGGGTGATCGCCGCTACGAACAAGGACCTGCCTGATGAGATCCGCGCCGGCCGGTTCCGCGAAGACCTGTACTTCCGGCTCAACGTCATCCCGATAACCGTCCCGCCCCTGAGGGAACGTCGAGATGATATCGAGGGTCTGACGATCTGGTTCATAGATTCGTTCTGCAAGGAGAACAACGCCCGGGTCAAACAGTTTTCGCCCCAGGCCCTGGAACTGCTTCGCAACCTTCCGTGGCAGGGGAATATCCGGGAATTGCGCAACGCGGTGGAGCGCCTGTTGATCATGACTCCCGGCGAGACCATCGAGGCGACGGACATCCCTGCCGGCCTGGGGGCCGGTCTCGGGAGCCGGTCCGACGCGCCTGCAGGCGCCATGCTGATCCCGGGGGAAGGCTTGAGCCTGCAGGAGTTCAAGGAGTCAGCAGAGAAGGCGTTCCTGGAGGCCCGCCTCCGGGAGAACGACGGCAATGTCGCCGCAACCGCCAAGGCGATCAAGACGCCCCGCTCCAACCTGTACAAAAAGCTGGAGACCTATGGTCTGCAGCGAACCCGGGGTGGCGGCGCGTGACGGCTCCCTCCGATGTGGTGGTGGTGGCAGGTGCGAGGACGCCGTTTATCAAGTCGTGGACCTCGTTCCGGCATATCCATCCGGTCGAACTGGGACGGATCGTTGCGCGAGAGGTTGTGGAGCGAGCCGAAATCGATCCGGCGGAGGTAGACGAACTCATCGCCGGCAACATCGCCACGCCGGCCGACTCCAGCAACATCGCCCGTGTTATCCAGCTGCGAGCCGGTATACCCGATCGGGTCCCGGCCTTCACAGTCAATCGCAACTGTGCTTCCGGGCTGCAGTGCCTGGTGGACGCCGCCTACCGTATTCGCGCCGGCCATGCCGACCTGATCGTGGTGGTGGCGGTGGAATCGATGTCCTCGGTGCCACTCCTGCTCAAGCCGGAGGCCGAAAAGATCTGGGTGGATGCCGGACGTTCCCGGTCCGCCCTGGGCCGGCTCGCGGCGTTCAGCCGACTGCGCCCTTCACATCTGGTCCCCGACCCTGCATTGCCCAAGGGCCTTACCGATCCGGTTTCCGGCCTCAATATGGGTGAAACCGCGGAGAAACTGGCTCGCGAGTTCGGGATCGGCCGTGAGGAGCAGGATCATTTCGCCCTCCGCTCCCACCAGCAGGCCGCTGCCGCCTGGGCCGAAGGGAAAATGGACGACGAGGTCCTGCCGGTCCCCCTGGCGCCCGGGTACAACGCGGCGGCCGACCGTGACAACGGGATCCGGGATGCCCAGACCATGGAGGCCCTGGCCGGTCTGAAACCGATCTTCGATCGCCGTTACGGTACGGTGACCGCCGGCAATGCGTCCCAGATCACAGACGGCGCCGTGGCCCTGGTGCTGGCTTCACGGCGTTTCGTCACCGAGCGGATGCTCGAGAACATGGGAACCATCAGGTCCTGGGGATTTGCAGGATGTGATCCGTCCCGCATGGGGCTGGGGCCGGTGCTGGCCACGCCTCGTGCGTTGGCCCAGGCCGGCAACATGTCTTTGTCGCGGATCGGCCTGGTTGAGATCAACGAAGCGTTTTCCGCACAGGTTCTGGCCTGCCTCAAGGCTTTCGGCTCCAGGGAATTCAGCCGCAGACACCTGGGCGGAGAGCCTGTAGGCGATATCGATCCGTCGCGCCTGAACGTCAATGGAGGGGCCATCGCTCTTGGCCATCCGGTAGGCGCGTCCGGAGGACGGCTGGTCCTGACCCTGCTGCACGAAATGGCCCGCCGGGATCAGGTCCTGGGGCTGGCGACCCTTTGTGTTGGCGGCGGCCAGGGCGCCGCCATGGTTCTGGAGCGCTCATGAGCGCAACTGCCGGCATTCGCGACCATCTCGAGGCTGATGGGATTCTCCACGTTGTATTCGACCAGCCGGAACGGCCGGTGAATCTGCTGGACGGAGAGCTGCTGAAAAGGCTGTCGGCGATCCTGGAACAGGTTCGGGTCGAAGAGCAGGTGAAGGGTGTCCTGTTCCGCAGCGCCAAGCCCGAGAATTTCCTGGCCGGGATGGATATCGATTCGTTGTCGGGTATCGATGATGCTTACAGGGCGTCGGAAGGCGCCCGGTTCGGGCAGACGGTATTCCAGAAGCTGGCCGACCTCTCGATCCCTACCGCCTGCGCCATCCAGGGCGGTTGCATGGGAGGCGGCACCGAACTGGCCCTGGCCTGCGACATCCGGCTGGCAGGAGAACATCCGACCACCCTGATCGGCCTCCCGGAAGTCCGCATCGGAATCATTCCCGGATTCGGTGGAACCCAGCGCCTCCCGCGGCTGGTTGGATTCACGAAGGCTGTGGATATGATCGTCGCCGGCCGCAGATTGAATTCTCGACAGGCGCTGCGTGCCGGCCTGGTGGACGAGATCGTTCTGCCTGGAAGGCTTGAAGCCCGGGCGGTGGCGCTGCTGCGCCAGGCTGCAGACGGCGGGGACCGGCCTCGGGCCGGTATCCGTGGCAGAAGGTCTGCCGGCACCCGGATGCTGGATTGGGCGGCCGCCACCGTTCCACCGGTGCGGCGCTGGGTCCTGAACGAGGCCCGGCGGAAACTGACCGTCAAAGCCGACCCGATGCATTACCCGGCGCCGTACCGCGCCCTGGAAGCCCTGGACGCTGCGGTCTCCCTGCCGCTGCCACAGGGACTGGATATCGAGGCCCGGATCATCGGCGAACTGATACCGGGGGAAACCGCACGGAATCTGATGTGGCTGTTCCGGAGCCAGGCCGCCTTCCGCAAACCGTCAGGGAGCGCGGGCGGTACGTCGCGCAAGGTTGCCAAGGCCGGTGTGATCGGCGCCGGCATCATGGGAGGCGGCATCGCCGCCCTCATCGCGGACCAGGACATCCCGGTCCGCCTCAAGGATCTCCGGTTCGACCCGATCCTGACCGCATTGAGGACGGCGCGGGAGGGTTGGAATCGGAAAGTGCGGCGAGGCCGACTGGACCCTGGACAACGTGATGAGCGCATGGCCCGGATCGCCCCGACCGTTCACACCTCCGGGTTCACCCGCTGTGACCTGGTGGTGGAGGCAGTGGTGGAGGACCTGGAGGTAAAGCAGCAGGTGCTGGCCGAGCTGGAGCCTCTCATGGCGGATCGCGCCGTGTTCGCATCCAACACCTCCTCCATCCCGATCGGCGAGATTGCCGCTGCCGCCGCCAGGCCGGACCGGGTCGTCGGCCTTCATTTCTTCAACCCGGTGGACCGCATGCCCCTGGTGGAAGTGATCGCTGGCCCCGAAAGCTCTGCCGATGCGGTTGCCACGGTTCGGGATTTCGCGCTCCGGCTCGGCAAGTTGCCGATTGTAGTGAAGGACAGTCCGGGATTCCTGGTGAACCGGATCCTGATGTTCTACCTGGGCGAAGCGATCCGTCTCCTGGAGGAGGGGGTCCGGATCGATGCGGTGGATGCCGCCATGACCCGGTTCGGGATGCCGCTGGGGCCGTTCGCGCTTATGGATGAGATCGGCCTGGATACGGTGCTGCATGTGGCCCGGGTGCTGCAAGCCGCCTACGGCAAGCGGGCGGAAGGATCCACCCGGGCCCTGGAATCGTTGATTCTCTCCGAACGGCGCGGCGTACGGGCAGGTGGTGGATTCTATCGATACCGGCGCGGGAAGAGGACGTTGCCGGATCCGGAAGCGTACAGCCTGTCCGGAGCCCGTGAACCCCGGGATCTGCCGCCGGAAACGATCCAGGAGCGCCTGGTGCTGGCCATGGTCAACGAGGCGGCGGTCTGTCTTGAAGACGGCGTGGTGGAGCGGCCGGTGGACCTGGATATCGCCATGGTGACCGGCACCGGGTTCCCACCGTTCCGTGGTGGATTGCTGCGCTATGCCGACTCCAACGGAATTGCCGTTACCGTGGACCGGCTCGCCCGGCTGGCCGATGCCCACGGCGAACGGTTCCGGCCGGCCGGTCTTTTGCGGGAGATGGTGATGCGCCAGAAGCTGTTTTACGGGGACGGAAAGTGATCCGCCTCTACGACGTTGGAATGAAATACCCGGGCGGCGCCGTGGCCCTGGCCCATGTGGATCTGTCGGTGGCCGCCGGCGAGTTTGTTTTTCTGGTTGGGCCGTCAGGAGCGGGGAAGACAACGCTGCTTCGACTGATGCTTCGTCATGAGCTGCCTTCGGAAGGAGAGATCCTCGTTGGCGGACGCAACGTCGGCGCGCTCCCTCCGGGCAGGATACCGGCCCTGCGCCGGTCCATCGGGGTGGTCTTCCAGGACTTCAAGCTGATCCGGCGAAAAACAGCCCTTGAAAACGTGGCCTACGTCCTCAACGTGGCCGGCTACTCCCCCAAGGAGCAGAAGCGTCGAGCCTACGAGGCGCTCAGGGGAGTCGGCTTGCACCACAGGCTGGGAACCTACCCCCATGCCCTTTCGGGCGGTGAGCAGCAGCGCGTCGCCATCGCCCGGGCGATCGTCGGCGAGCCGGCGCTTCTGCTGGCGGATGAACCGACCGGTAACCTGGATCCCGACCTGTCCTACGAGATCATGAAGCTGTTCCGTGAGATCAACTCCCGAGGCACCACTGTTGTGGTGGCCACCCATGATCGGGAGCTGGTGCACCGCATGCAGAAACGAACCGTTCGTCTGGAACACGGCCGGGTGGTGGAAACGGGAGTGGAGTCATGAGCCGTCTTCGCGCCAGGCTCGGGTACTACTTCCGCGACGCCTGGGAGTCGGTCCGCTTCAGCCCGGCGGTGACCCTGCTGGCGTTCGGCACACTGCTGGTGGTGCTGCTGGTTTCCGGCGCCGCGCTCCTTCTGATGTCCAATATCGGCGCCCGGCTGGAAGGGGTGCGCAGCGAAGTCCGGGTGGACGTGTACCTCCTCGAGGAGATCACCGAAGCGGAGCGTGCATCGATCCGCGAATCGTTGGAGTCCGCCGCAGGTGCGGCCCGGATCGACTACGTGGATAAGGAACGTGCCCTGGCCCGGTTCGAGGAATGGTTCGGATCTACCGTGGATCTGGCTGACAGCCTGCGTGACAATCCGCTGCCTGCTTCGTTCCAGGTATTCCTGGATCCGGACAGGGCGGCCGGTGGCGCCGCAGCCGGCCTGGCGAGCCGTGTCGGAGAAATGGCCGGAGTGGAGGAAGTGCGTTACGACCGGGCCTGGCTGGACCGGGTGGACGCTCTGCTGACGCTGGTGCGGGCCGGTGGCACCCTGGTCGGAGTGGCGGTGCTGGTGGTGGTGATTTTTGTAGTCGCCAGCGTTCTGAGACTGGCGGTGTTCGCCCGAAGGGACGAGATAGAGATCATGCTCCTGGTCGGGGCAACCCCCGGATTCGTCCGGGGGCCGTTCCTGGTGGCCGGACTGGCCATGGGTCTATTCAGCGGCGCCGCGGCTCTGGCGCTGGTGGAACTGCTGCGCCGGATATTTCTTTCCAACAGCGGAGAACAGGGTGCGGTGCTGGTCTCCATGCTGGCCGGCAACCCGTTGGGAACTTCCCAGTCGATCCTGCTGCTGGTGACGGGCGTACTGGTCAGCCTGCTGGCATCCTTCGTCGCGGTGCGTCAGGACATGGGGTCGCGGACTGCCGGTCAGAAATCGAAAACGATGTAGAAATCCATGCGGGTGCCGCCCTTGTTCGCTTTGGTCTTGTTGATGCCGATCGGAACGGTGCCGCCGCCGAAATCGAGCTCATACTGGGTGTAATCCAGCCGCCGCGCCCAGCTCCAGTTCATCTGCAACCCCAGGATGTACGCCTGCAACCCGAAACCGTAGGACGCCCGCCCGTCCTGTAACCGGTTGTTTTCGTCATCCCAGAACGAGAACGGCACCGACTCGGAAGTGGCCGGATCGATGCGGACACCTCCGAAGCCCAGGAAGTACTCCGGGTCGTAAAAAAGGTCGTCGGGCAGGGAGGCGGCGCCTACATCAAAGAACAGGAACCCACGAACCGGCCCCAGGTTCCCGAATGTGAACGGCAAGGCCTCCAGCAACGGGAACCGCAGCTCCAGGTTGCTCCAGGCGATTTTCGAGCCGAAGAACTCGCGATACTCGAAGCCCCGTAACTGGTTGATGCCGCCGAAGGCCTGGAAGCTGACCCGGTCACCGGCGCCGTACGTGCTGCCGACTCTCCAGGCCAGGGTTGATCGCCGGGTCAGTTGTTTGTACGTCCTGAAATCCAGGTTGTACTGCAGGATGTCGCCTTCCGTGTCCCCGGAGACGTGAGCGCCGTACAAGGCGGAAACGGAGAACCTCTTGCCCTGCGCCGGCCCGTACTGCATGTACCTGGTGGTGTCACCTACCAGTCCGATCCTTGCAGTGGCGTGGGTGCTGCCGGTCCTCGAGAACTGGGGTATGCCTCCGGGAGACGTGCCGACCAGATCGTCCTGTGTGCCGTCCAGGATGCCTACGCTGCCCTCGACCCGGTAGAACCGGCTGAATGGATACTCGATGAACACGTTGCCGCCGCTGGTGCGCTGGATCTGATCCCGGCTGATATTGCCGGCGTTGTCCGCCAGCAGGAAGTAGTCCCTCTGGTCGAACGCCACGGCGCCCCAGTTGAACCGCTTCTTTAAGTTGGTGTACTGCACCACCGAGTTGGCGAATTCCGAAACCGACGTCAGGGAGACCATTACGCGCTGATCTCCCAGGAGATCGGAGAACCGGATAAAGGAGTTGGTGAGGAACGTGCCGTCATTGGCGACGCCGACGCTGACGCTTGGGGTCTCGATATCCCAGCTCGTTTTGAACGGATGCTTGCGGTCGGCGTCCATGCCCAGGCGCATCGGCGGCTCGAACTGCTCCGCTTCGGCAGTGTCGTCGCCGGCCCCGTCGTCGGGATCCCGCGGCTCGATGACGTTCTCCTCCGGCTGCTGCACCGGCATGCGGTACAGCTGGAAGGCGCCGGTGAAGAACGCGTTGAATACCAGGTAGGGCTCGTCTTCTTCATCCGTCAGTTCCACAGGCTCCAGGCAACCGCCGACTACGTCGGTGAGCTGCCGGACCTGTCCGGTGGCCAGGTCCATGGAGTAAATGTTGAAGACCCCGTTCGGGTCCCGGTCCGAGGAGAAGTGGATCGTCTGGTTATCCACGGAATAGGACGGCCCGAGATCACTGTAAGGACCGAAGGTGATCTGGGTCTTGCGGGACGAATCGCTGAGATCCACCGACAGGATTTTCCAGTGCTCGCCGATCCTGCGGTTGTACAGCAGGCTTGCACCGTCGGAGGAGTACCACGGGTTGGCGTCAAAGAAATCGTCCGAGGTCAGGTTGCGGAATTCGCCGGACGCGAAGTCGTATTCGAACAGGTCGACCACGCCCTTGAGGTTGCCCTGAAACGCGACCTTGCTGCCGTTCGGGGAAAAGGAAGGACTACCTGCCTGATAGATCTCGCCCATGGAGATGTTGTGCAGTGCCTTGCCGGTGAGGGCGTTGAACACGAACAGCCGTCGTCGCCCCTCTTTCTTCACGAACACGGCCACATCGTCGCCTACCGGTGACCACGCCAGGGAACGGCGTCCGCTGAAGGCGTCGATTTCCAGTTGCTCGTACTTGTTGGTGTAGCCCTTGGTCAGGTTCCGGATCAACTTGCCGTCGGAGGCGGACAGGATCACCAGGTCCATCTCGGGCTTGGGCGAGGAGAAAGCGGCGATCAATTCCCCGGAAGGTGAGAGCGCCGATGAGATGGTGGAAATCGATCGCCCGCGCTTTTTCAGGCCGATACGGGTGCCGTAGTCGTCGGGCGATTTCTTTTCCAGCAGCACCGGGAAGTACTTCTTCCTCAGGTAGCGATTGAACTTCCTGTTGAACTCTTCCAGATCGTACCCGAAGGAATCCTTGACCGCCTTTTCGATGGCGTTGGCCAGCAGGACCTTGCGGTACTCATAAATGAAGTTCCTGAGCCCTTCCTTGCCGTGCTCTTGCTCGATGAAATCGAAGGCGGCGTGCCCGTACCTGTAGGCATAGAATGACTGGGTCGAGAACGCCTGGATCGGCGGCAGGAAGTTGTTGACCACCGCGTCCCGTATGACCATGCGGTCGAAGTTGTTCTCGTCGTCGGCCAGATAGGAGGCCATGCCCTCCATCAGCCAGGTCGGGGCGTTGGAACGCAATGCCCGCCCCAGGCTTCCTTCGAAGAATATCGAGTACTGGAAAATGTGGACCAGTTCGTGGCCGATCAGGTTGTAAAGCTCGTCCGGGGGTAGGTCGATCGGCATGACCATGCGGTTCTGTACCGGTTCGGCGAAGGCGGCGACCCCGTCCGGCAGTTCGGCCAGGGTGATGTTGGTCTGGCGGAATTCCTGATGGGTCTTGTAGATGATCAGGGGAATGCGTACGCGCAACTCGTGATCCAGGTCGGCGCTGATCTTCCGGTAGTTGCTCTCGGCATAGGAGATGATGTCTTCAAGAAAAGGCTCTTCCTCGGGGTAGTAATAGATATCGAAATGAGGCGACTCGTAACGTTCCCACTGGAACTGGTTGTATGCGATTTTGTTCTTCCCGAAATACTGGGCGAACACCGGTGTGCCGGCGAAAAGAAACGCAACCGCGAGGAGTGCTGCGATCGATCGACTGATATTCTTCATGGGCGCCTGCCTTTGTAAATGATCCGGGTTTCGATCCTTCGTCTAGGGCTGACGATGGAAAGCACGTCCCCGACAATCGTTTCGGACAACTGGTGGAATGCCGTGATCGGGTCGTTGTTCAATCCCTGGAACCGCATCTTGCGTTTCACCGTGTCCTGAAAAAGCAACTCTCCGGAGCTTCCGCTGAGGAACAGAAGTTCTACGCTGAAGTCGAAGTCCTCCATTTCCACAAATCGGGTCTGGCGGACCTTGTGACCGGTAACGGGGCTGACGATATCTACCTCTTCGTATCCCGAACTCTCGCGGCGATCGTAAAACACCCGCCCGGAGACAATCAGATCGGCGCCGTGGCGGTTCCCCAGGTGCTGCCAGAACTTGCGGTTGGCAGCCAGAGTCTCAAGGGTTTGTTCGGGGATCGGCGGCGCCGGCGAGACGTCCAGGGGGATGAGTCCCGTGTTACGCCGGAATTCACTGCGCAGGAATCGTACGATTTCCCGATTGATATCCAGCAGGTC
The DNA here is from genome assembly GCA_014764515.1 of Candidatus Polarisedimenticola svalbardensis. Classification (GTDB taxonomy): domain Bacteria; phylum Acidobacteriota; class Polarisedimenticolia; order Polarisedimenticolales; family Polarisedimenticolaceae; genus Polarisedimenticola; species Polarisedimenticola svalbardensis. The sequence continues at coordinate 53,568 of JACXWD010000017.1, forward strand.
GGTTTCCTGAAGCAGGAAGCTGGCGACCAGGATATTGCTCATGCCGGAAACGTCCAGCTGGGCCGGCACCGGCAACGGCACCTCCACAGCCACCGAGCGTTTGGAGGTACCGGGACGCTTGCGTTCCTTCTTGCCTCCGGGAGCGACGGCGAGTTCTTTTTTCCAGAACCGGTTGTAGCCGCGGATGTTGTAGGCGATCCCCGGCGTTTCGCCGGACAGTTCGGCGATACGCTGGTACAGTTCGCCGGCCTCATCGGACCGGCCACGCACTTCGAGAGCGACCGCGATGTTGTTGAGGATCATCGGGCTCCCGGGATCGGCTTTCTCGGCGTTTCGCCAGCGGAACAACGCCTCGCGCCAGTTTCCCTTTCCGGCCATTTCAGCCGCAAACAGGAGCGGGTCCGAAGGCGGTTTGCCCAGTACGAGACCGGTGGTGAAAATCACCGCCAAAAGGGTCAGGATGGTGGGTGTTCCCACCTGGCGAATTGATATGTGCCTCATTCTCCGTCAGCCCGGTCGCAGCCATTCCGAAGCCCATGCTCCAGTCATCAGAACAACCACGACACACCCCTCCATTCCATAATACACTCCGGAATGATGGTAAACCGACAAATCCAACCGGTGCGGGCCGCCCTGAAAGGCGTTTTTCAGGCCCCACCCTCCAAAAGCGCAACCCACCGGGCACTGGTGACCGCGGCTCTGGCAGAGGGCCGTTCCCTGCTGATCAACCCCCTGGATTCGATGGATACCCGGGTCACCCTGGCCGGGCTTGAGGCGATAGGCGTGCCATGCGGCGCGGGCCGGTCCGGCTGGTGGGTGGACGGGATCCCCGCCGGAATGTTGCCGGGCGGCGGGACGATCAACCTCGGCGAGTCGGGGACGTCGATGCGATTCCTGGCCGCACTGGCCGGTCTCTGCCACCGGCCGGTTGCTTTCACCGGGGTCGGCCGCCTGCCCTCAAGGCCGATGGAAGAGCTGCTCCAGGTGCTGGAGGCCGGTGGCGCCGTGATCCAACGTGCCGCAGACGGATCGGCGTTGCCGCTGGCCATCGGCTCCGGTCCGAATTCTGCCCGCGGTGGTTCGCTGCGGATTCAATCCGGCAGGAGCAGTCAGTTTGCAAGCGCCCTTCTGCTTACAGGCTCCCGGCTGGAGGGCGGTCTGGACCTGAGCCTGTCCACGGATGCGGTCTCGGTTCCCTATGTGGCGATGACTGCGGCAATCCTGTCCAGGTTCGGAGTCGGGGTGGTGCAGGACGGCCCGTTGCGATGGAGGGTGCCGCAAGGGAGTTACAGCGGCAGGACATGGACCGTTGAAGGAGACTGGTCGTCGGCGTCCTACCTGCTGGCGTCGGCGGCTGTCGCCGGCGGCTCGGTCCGGGTGCGCGGCCTCGAGCCCGGCTCCCACCAGCCCGACGCTGCCCTGCTGCCGGTGCTGATCCGATGCGGTCACAGAGTGACCGTTGAAGAGGATGAGGTAACGGTGGACGGCCAGGGGCCGACAGCAGGGTTCGAGGAAGATGTTTCCTCCTGCCCCGACCTTGCGCCCACGCTGGCGATCCTCGGGCTGTTCTCCAGGGAGCATTGCGAAATCCGGTCCGCCGGAATCCTGCGGTACAAGGAATCGGACCGGCTTCAGCTTCTGGCCGAAAACCTTGGCCGCCTGGGCCGGCCGGTAGAGATCCGTGGAGACGACCTGGTGCTGCCGGAGTGCCACGGCGCAAGGCTGGAGGGGGCTGAGATCCGAACCGACGCCGACCACAGGATCGCCATGGCTTTCGCCGTTGCGGGGCTGGTACTCCCGGGTATGGCGATCAGGGACGCCCAGTGTGTGTGCAAGTCCAATCCCGGGTTCTGGGCTCAGCTGGAGCGGCTGGAGACCGGCGCAGCCTGAGAGATCAGAACTGGAAGCTCAGGGTGGACTTTACGCCTTCGTAAACCAGGTCCTGGGAGCGGAACACCCCGCCTACCGGTTGCCCGATCCGTGCCAGCACGTCCGGGATGGTCAACTGGGTCGGCAGCAGCACCACATCGTGGTAGGCGTTCGTTGTATACGCCACCTCGAAGAACAGGCCGGACAACAGTTGTACCCGCACCCCCGCCTCGGCGCTGACATTCCACACGTCCTTGTCGAACTCGGAGGACACTTCCGCCGGAATCGACAGCAGCGAGGAGCCGCCGCCACCCGGATCCTGCAGCAGGGTGAAGAAGCCACCGCTGTCGGTCTGCATGGACTGGAACAGGAAGGAGAGACGGGCCTCACCGAACAGCTGGAGTCGATCCCGGAAATACTTGATTTCAAATCCGAGGGAGGCGGTGGGACCGACGCCGGTGGTTTCCTGGGTGAAGATCAGCGGGTTCTGGAATCCGCCGCTGGTCCAGCCGAACTGGTTGTTGTCGTTGGAGATCCAGAACGTTGCCGGAACGTTGCCGCCGTATTCCAGGTACCGCATGCCGGCGCTCCACGTGCCTCCGTAGCGCCTGCCGCCAAACCAGCGCCGGTACTGCACATCGTAAGTCTGAACGGAGTTCTGCATGTCGGTTTGAGCCGGATTGTCGATGACTACCACAGGCGATCCGGAGTAGATGATTTCGTTCGGATCCACTTCGCTGTCGCCGTCGGTGTCGTTTACGTCGGCGAACCAGGTCGGCAGGAACATCTCAGAGTGCAGAGTGCCGTTGCTGATTTCCATGGTCCACCAGGGAACCAGGGGCAGGGCGGCGCTGCCGATGTCCGAATCGGAAGTCAGGGAGGCCCACTGCCCGGTGGCGGTCATGGAGTACGTGTCTTCCCGGTGGCCGTTGTAGGTGGCCTCGAAGCGACCCTTGTCGTGGGGCAACTGCCATCCGATGGTGGCCTGGCCGTATGTGAAATCGCTGAACGAGATCAGGCTGGTGGAATTGAAGGTGCCGTTGTTCCGGATATTCGCTTCAAGATTATCCATTGACATGGCGCCGCCACCGGCCTCGAGGAACAGCGCGAACCGCCGGGCGGCCGATTGCCCCTTGTCCTCGTCACTACCCGCTTCTTCGGCAGGGGCCTGCGCCAGCAGGAACTGCGCGGATCCGGCCAGCATGCATAGCAGGAGGATGGCGTACACCGGGATTCTGTTCGTTTTCATAGACGACCGCCCCTAGACCTGCCGCACCGGTGCACCTAGCTAGCCCCGGACGACCTGATTTTGACCCTTGCGAGACTGTAGAATGCACTTTTATAGGTGAACCTAGTGGTTGAGTCAAGGTGGCCAGGTCACGAAATATGCGATTTCCACGGTTTGTGCTGCATCGGTGCAGATTGGCTGGATCGTTGTAAATCGCAGTATTTGGTCATGTTATGATCCGGTCGCCCTGGCCGCACCGGGTTTCTGGGTTGGTGGACGAACTGTCGGTGCATCGCGCAGGAGGGTAAGACGCTTTGAAAAAGCTAGTGTTATCAACAAGTACCCGCCGAATTCTCATCCTCGCCACCCTGATTTTGACTGCCGCCAGCCCCGTACTGGCCTCCGGGTTCAGCATCTTCGAGCAGAGCGCCAAGGCTTCCGGCCAGGCCGGAGCATGGTCTCCCACCCGTTTTTTTGATCGGCCGGGTGCTGTCGGTTGACACCCTGGCACCGGGATTGCAAATTAAAAGGGTGCTGTCGAAAACCTGGGGAGAGCGATGAAGAAGATCCGGATCCTGGCGCCGATAGTCCTGATGATGATGGTGGTTTTCCTGCCGGTATCGGCAGGAGAGCAAACTGCTGTGGAAGAGCCGAAAACCGCCGAGGAGCTGGTCCCGGGTTTTACCCGGTCCGGAGGGATCCCCAAGGACATCGATGACGAAACCCTGGACAAGATCCTGAGGATGCATCAGGTGGAGCAGTCCAATGTCCGGATGATTCTCCTGCCGGCGGCGGTTACCAACAAGCGGGGCCGGACGGTGCGGGGCCTGACCCAGGAAAAGTTCCAGCTCCTCGAGGACACCATCCCTCAGGAGATCGAGTTCTTCGCCTCGGAAACCACCGAGCCGATCCACATCGCATTCCTGCTGGACGTCTCCGGCAGCATGCGGCAGATCGGCAAGCTTCAGGCTGCCAAGGAGGCGATCCGGTACTTCGTCGAGGCATTGCGCCCGGAGGACCGCTTCGCCCTGATCTGCTTTGCCGATGATCAGGTTGCCTGGGTCACCGAGTTCACTTCGGACCGTGAAATCTTCCTGGCACGGCTGGACGTCCAGCGCGGGTACGGCAAATCGGCGATCTTTGATGCGGTGGCCGCCACACCCAAACTGGTGGACGAGAAGATCAAGGGCAAGAAGGCGATTGTCATGATCTCCGATGGGGTAGACAACGCCAGCGAACTTTCCAACTGGGAGGCACTCAGGCTGGCCCGGCAGGTCAACGTGCCGATCTACTCCCTGGGGTTCACAGGCCTGCGCAAGGAGTTGCGTCTCGAAGGCACCACGGCCATCAATCTGCGCCTCATGGCGACCTTCTCCCGGGAGACCGGAGGGCGCCTGTTCGGAGTTCACGACCCGGCGGAGTTGAAAGAGGCGGTAGCGGAAATTGAAGGTGAGCTGCGCCTTCAGTACATGATCGGTTACTACCCGAACCGCAGGCAGTGGGACGGACATTTCCGGCGGGTTTTACTGACAACCAAGGATCCGGATCACTCCGTTCGCACCCGCAAGGGCTATTACGCCGAGCCCTGATCCAGCCCGGTGAGTGTGCAATAAATACACGGTCCGGATACGGACAAGGCAGATATTGCCCGCCCCAGCCCGAAAATAGTTAAAATAATATTGAAATAAACCGGTTTTACGGTGAATTACGATCCCGAAATTCTGGCACCGGTTTTGTATTGATTCCCGGGTGGAAGGAGCCTGTCCGGTTTCCTCTCATGATTTGGCCTGGGGCATCTATCTTAGACCTTCGGGGACACCCCCTTTCCCCCGGATGGTCGACGCGCCTTGATCCCCGAAGCCATTGAGGGAGCCAGGACAGGCCCGTTTTTGACTTTATTAGAGACAGGTTGCAACAGTTCAGACCTATGGGTAGAGTACGCCTGTCCACGTTGGAATCCTCCCGGTGATTTCCGGGATCAGGAAGGAGATACAGATCATGAAGAGTCGCTCCATCGCCCTGTTGGCCGTAGTCGTCGCCCTGACTCTGGTGGCCTCCACAGGTTGTATCACGAAGAAGCTCTATCGTGCCGACCTCGAAGAGAACAACCAGAAAGTGACGACCCTGGAATCGGGCATCGAAGAGAACGAACGGCGTGTTGCCGACCTCAAAACCGAAACCGATACCCGGCTGGCCGAACTTTCCGGCAAGACCGAAAAGGCAGTCGCCATCGGTAGCAATGCCATGACCGCCGCGGAAGAGGCCAAGGTCGCTGCCGCCAAGGCTGCCGACGGAAAGCTGATCTGGAGTGAGACCCTCTCCGACGATCGGGTGAAGTTCTCCTTTGACCAGACCGAAATTCCGGATGCCGCGGCAAGTCTTCTGGACGACCTGGCCGGCAAGATCAAGGCCTACGGCAAAGCGGTCTACGTCGAGATCGAGGGACACACCGACAACATCGGCAGCGATGACTACAACATGGAGCTGTCCGGCAAGCGTGCCGAGGCTGTGCGTCGCTATATGAACGAGAAGGGCGGCATTCCGCTGCACGCCATCAGCGTCATTGCATTCGGCGAATCCAACCCTGTGGCCGACAACGGCAGTTCCGACGGTCGTTCCGCGAACCGCCGGGTTGTTGTCCGGGTTCTCGAGTAGCAGTACGCCCTCCCTTTAGGGCGCCAAGGTTTTGACAGGACGCGGTGTCTGGCCTCCCGGTCAGGCACCGCGTCCTTTTTTTGTTGGGAATACTCCTGTTGAGCCTAGAATGCCCGAGACGGCAGGGAGGAAAACATGGCCCGGGACTTCAACAAGCTGGTCGGTGAAAGGGTGGTGGTGTTTGACGGCGCCATGGGAACCCGTCTCTACGACCTGGGGGTTTTCCTCAATCGCTGTTTCGACGAGCTGAATCTTTCCGCCCCTTCCCTGGTGGAAGATGTACACCGCAGCTATGTCGACGTCGGCGTGGATGTTCTGGAGACCAACACCTTCGGAGCCAACGCAGTCAAGTTGGGCAAGCATGGCCTTGGCGAAAGCCTGGACCGGATCAACGAGACCGGGGCGGCCCTGGCCCGCAATGCGGCCGGCGAGTCGGTTCTGGTGGCCGGGGCGATCGGACCCCTGGGCGTGAGGATCGAACCATGGGGCCCGACAGCCGTTGAAGAAGCGGCCGAAATGTTCGCCGCCCAGGCTGCGGCCCTGGAACGGGGCGGTGTGGATATGTTCTCGGTGGAGACGTTCTTCGATCTGCCGGAGATCGAGGCTGCCATCCGGGGCGTAAGGTCGGTTTCAAAGCTGCCGATCGTGGCCCAGATTACTCTTGAAGACGACGGCACCAGCCTGGAAGGTGTAGCGCCGGAACTGTTCGGCCCCCAACTGGCGGCCCTCCCGATTGACGGCGTCGGTGTGAACTGTTCCGTCGGTCCTGCGGCGATGATGGACGCGGTGGAGAAACTGGCGGCCGTAGTGGATCTCCCGGTGATCGCCCAGCCGAACGCCGGCAAGCCCAGGATTGTTGAAAATCGCAACCTGTACCTCTGCAGTCCGGAGTACATGGCGACGTTCGCCTCCCGTTTCATCGCCGCTGGAGCCAGGATCGTAGGCGGTTGCTGCGGGACGACGCCGGACCACCTGGCCGCCATACGCAGGGCGGTGCGGGCGGCGGCTCCAATGGCGGCCCGAACCCGGCCGCCCAGGATCGAGTTGCCGGAAGACCGCACCGGCAAGCAGGCCAAAGCGGTCCCCATGGCGAAGCGATCCAGGTTTGCCGCCCGCCTGGCGGAAGGCAGGTTCCCGATCAGCGTGGAAATGCTGCCGCCACGAGGTGTGGAGCTGGACAAATGCCTCAAGGGAGGGGAGCGCCTCAGGGATGCCGGTATCGACGTCATCAATATCCCGGACGGCCCCAGGGCCTCGGCCAGGGTCAGTCCGATGGCCATGGCGGTCAGGCTGGAGCGGGAGTTGGGGGTCGAGACGCTGATCCACTACTGCTGTCGGGACCGCAACCTCCTGGGAATGCAGTCGGATCTTCTGGGTGCTCATGTGCTCGGCCTCAGGAACGTTCTGATCATCACCGGCGACCCACCCAAGCTTGGTGATTATCCCGATGCCACCGCTGTTTTCGATGTGGATTCCATCGGCCTCACCAACATGGTTCAGCGTCTCAACCATGGAGTGGATGTCGGGGGCAACCTGATCGGTGAACCGACGGCGTTCTGCTTCGGTGTCGGCGTCAACCCTGGAGTGCTGGACCTGGGGCGGGAGATTTCGCGACTGGAGTGGAAAGTTGAAGCCGGTGCGGAGTTCGCCATCAGCCAACCGGTGTTCGATGTGGAGCAGTTCCTGGCCTTCAAGGAAAAAATCGCCCATCTGGATGTGCCGATCCTGGCAGGGATCTGGCCCCTGGCCTCGTATCGCAACGCCGAGTTCATGAACAACGAGGTTCCGGGGGTCCATGTTCCGGAATCGATCCTGCGGCGGATGCAGAAGACGGAGACTGGGGAGACGGCGCGAAACGAAGGGATCGCAATCGCCCGGGAGATGCTGACGGCGCTGTTGCCCCATATCCAGGGGGCTCAGATCGCCGCCCCGTTCGGGAGGTACCTGACCGCGGTGGATGTGGCCCGGGCGGTTCCTGCGGATCGCCGGGGAGACTGACCTGTCGCGAGGTCCCGGTTGTCCGCCGGAGAGGACATCTGCCGGTGGTGGAGGCCGGTCGTGGCACAGAAAACCTCTGTATTATGGGAAATGTTGATATGGATCGGTCTGGCCCGGCCCTTGCAATCTCTTCTATCCCACACAGAATCCCGGCCATGCAGGGTTGAACCCGGGCCGGTTTGGAGGCGGAAATGAGATATTCAGCAAGATTCCTGATCATCCCGGCGATCCTGATCGTCCTGGCGGCGACCGGTTCCGCCATGGCGTCCGGTCCCATGGGGGAGCGTGCGTTCCAGTTCAAGTTCGGTGGCTTCTTCCCCGAGGGCGACAGCGATTTCTGGGCGGAAACCGAGGATGTGTTCACCATCGACGTGGGAGACTTCGACGGCGCCATGGTCGGGTTCACCTACCTGAGCCCTGTGAGCAACAACATGGAAGTCGGCCTGAACGTCGACTTCTACAACGAAACGGTTCTGAGCGCCTACCGCGATTACACCGACGTGGACGGTTTCCGGATCTTCCACGACACCAGCCTCTCCATGGTGCCGCTGTCGGTGGACGTCCGCTTCCTGCCGGCGGGACGGTACGGAGCCCGGGGCAGCCGTGGCCAGGTCATGGTCCGTCGTCCGGTCTTTTACCTGGGTGGCGGGATCGGCGTGAACTTCTTCGAGTACGAGGAAGTCGGGGACTTCGTGGATTTCGAGCTGGATGAAGTTGTGTTTGACCGCTTCCGGGACAGTGGCGCGGCGTTCACGGCCCATGCCCTGGCAGGCGTCGAACTGCCGGTCTCACCTGACCTCGGCCTGTTGATCGAAGGCAAGTACACCTGGGTGGATGAAGAGCTGGGCTCTGATTTCGCGGGACTGGGCAATCTCGACCTGGGCGGGACCTCGATCTCGGTCGGCTTGTCCTACAGCTTCTAATAATTCGGTAATTCGGGGACAGGCACAAAACCCGGGTTGCGTGCCTGTCCCCGAAACTAGCCGTGGGCTTGTTTGTCGGCACCGACGCCGAGCAGATCCCCTACCTTCTTGAACAGCATCTCCCCGACGTTCATCCCTTTCATGACCAGGTCGTCTGCGCCGTACTGTTGCAACATCTCCCAGCGTTCACCGTACATCTCCGCTTCGTCTTCGGCGGTGAAGATCAGGATCGGGCAGGGTTTCGGCTGGAGCTGGGTCAGCAGCCCGAGACCGTCTTTGGTGTGTTCCAGGCTCAGGTCCAGCACCAGTAGATCGATGCCGCCAAGCCCAAGGATCCGAAGAGCTTCGGCTGCGGAGTCCGCTGTTTTGACTTCATAGAGCTCCCCAAGGGCGTCCTTGGCGATCTCCCGGAAGTACTCCATATCCTCGACGACCAGGACGGTTCGACGCGTTGATAAAGGGTCCTGCACCTGGGCCACCCGGGGCACGAAATGCAACTGGCAGCGCGGGCAGATAACTTCTTCGGCTGCTGCGGTAGCCGCAGGCGGCTCCGGTACGGAAATTTCAGGCTCGGCAATCGATACCGGAATGAGGCCCCCGCAATTGAGACAGGGTATTTCTCCTCCGCCTGCCGGGACGGCGTTCTGTTCCAGCAGGTACAACTCATGGCACGCCGGACATTGGACTTCGAATTTGCTCATGGCTCGGCCCCGATCCTTCCCCGGAAAAAAAACACCTCGCTACCTGCTCGCAATATAGGGCCCGGTTTCCCGGAAGTCAGGGGTCGATTACGTTCTTTGGATTTCAAAATGGTGGCCGTTCAAAGGTCCTTTTTAGTGAATCGTTGGAAATTCCCTTTTTTTATAACCAACCCGGCTGAACAAATCGGATCGATCCGGTGTAGGTAGGTTCTTCACGTCCGGTGGAACGGGGGCATTGCCCCCGATATAATCGGCTTTTCCAATCATGCCTTATAGAGGAGACCTTCATGGATTCCAAAGGGCCTCGCGTCATCGACGTCAGGAACTTCCACCCACCGAACATCCCGATCCGCGGTATCGCCGGAGGGATCCTGGTACTGATCCTGATCGCCCTGGCTGCAAGCACCGTGTTTCAGGTCGGCGCTGAAGAGGTCGGTGTGATATTGCGGTTCGGTGAGTATGTCGGCGTTCGGGAACCTGGGCTTCAATTCAAGCTGCCGTATCCGGTGGACCGGGTGTTCAAGGTAGCGGTCCAGCGCCAGCTGAAATCCGAGTTCGGCTTCCGCACCGAAAGCGCCGGAGTTCGATCCCGGTACTCCGTCGCCAACCTGGAAGACGAATCTCTCATGCTCACCGGAGACCTGAACGTTGCCGATGTGGAGTGGACCGCCCAGTTCCGGATCACCGATCCGTACAAATTCCTGTTCAAGGTCCGGAACATGGAAGACACGTTCCGTGACATGAACGAGGCGGTGATGCGCCAGGTCATCGGAGACCGCAGCGTCAACGAGGTCCTGACCATCGGTCGCCAGGAGATCGCCGACCGGGCGGAGCTGCTGCTGCAGGAACTTTGTGACCAGTACGAGACCGGAATCCGGGTCGACCAGATCGTGCTTCAGAACGTCAACCCGCCGGACGAGGTCAAACCGTCGTTCAACGAAGTCAACCAGGCCCAGCAGGAGAAGGAGCGCCGCATCAACGAGGCCCGCTCCGCCTTCAACAAGGTCATACCCAAGGCCCAGGGTGAAGCCAAGCGGACGGTGCAGGCGGCTGAAGGGTACGCCACCGACCGGGTCAACCGGGCCGAGGGTGACGTGGCGGCGTTCAACTTTCTGCTGGACGCCTACCGCAGGGCGCCGGATGTCACACGGCGGAGGATGTATCTGGAGACCATGGGGACGATATACCCCAAGGTCAAGCGCAAGATCATCCTGGACAAGGATAT